>CBINOO010000080.1:0-18383 GCA_966252305.1 uncultured Acidimicrobiia bacterium | reverse complement strand
GATGAGGCAGCCGGTGATCTTCGACGGGCGCAATCTCTATCAGCCGGCGCAGGTGCGCGGGCTGGGGTTCACCTACAGCTCCATTGGCCGCGTCTGACTCCACGCGGGCCGGGGCCGTCCTGCTGACCGGCGGGGCGGGCTATATCGGCAGCCACGTCGCCAAAGCGCTCGCCCAGGCGGGGCGTGACGTGTGTGTCTTCGACAACCTGTCTGCCGGCCACGCCGAGGCCGTCTCGCGAATTGCTGCCGGGTGTCCGCAGGTGCGCGTGACCCTTGTGGAAGGGGACATCACCGACCAGGCTGCCGTGACTCGCGCCCTCCGCGGCTCGGGCGCGACCGCGGTGATGCATTTTGCCGCGCGTTTGTCGGTGGGCGAGTCGATGCGGGAGCCGGCCGCCTACTACGACACCAACGTCGTCGGTGGGCTTCGCGTGCTGGCGGCGATGGCCGAGTGCGGCGTCTCGCGGTTCGTGTTTTCGTCGACGGCCGCGACATTTGGGGAGCCGCAGGTCGTGCCCATCGACGAGACCCATCCGCAGCACCCCATCAATCCGTACGGGGAAACGAAGCTCGCCTTCGAGCGGGCGTTGAGCCACCTGGAGGCTGCCGGGCCCCTCCGCTCGGTGATCTTCCGATACTTCAATGCGGCCGGGGCCGATCCCGACGGGTGGATTGGTGAGGATCACCAGCCCGAGGATCACCTCGTGCCGCGAACGATCGCGGCCGCGCTGGGCGGGGAACCGCTTCAGGTGTTTGGCGACGACTATCCGACGCCTGATGGCACCTGCATTCGCGATTTTGTGCATGTGACTGACCTCGCGGATGCCCACGTGGCGGGGTTGCAGCGTCTGGAAGCGGGCGGACCGTCGGGCGCCTACAATCTCGGCATGGGAGACGGCGTGTCCGTGCGTCAGGTCATCAATGCCGTGGCGTCCATCGCGGGACGCCCGGTGCCGCACACGGTCGGGCCGCGTCGCGCGGGGGATCCATCGCGGCTGGTGGCCTCGAGCGTACGCGCCCGCGCCGAGCTGGGCTGGGCGCCGCGGCACGGATCGCTTGAGACGATCGTGCGCACGGCGTGGCAGTGGCACACGTCGCATCCGCAGGGTTACAGGACCGGCCGGTGAACGAACTCCGCCGGTTAATCGAGTACGCGAAGCCCTATCGGGGGCGGATGCTGCTCGGGGTGCTGGCGATGGTCGTGTATGCGGCCGGCAACGCGGGGCTGGCGAAACTTGTCGATCCGATCTTCACGGGCGTCCTGTCGACCGACCCGGAGAACGTCGAGCGGGTCATTGCGCTGCTGCTCCTGACGTATCTGGTGAAGGGCATCGGCGCGTACGGGTCGACGTTGTTGATGACCGACGTCGGCATGCGGGTGGTGCGCGACCTCCGCACGCGACTGTACCGACACATCCTGCAGCAGTCAGCGTCGTTTTTCTCGCGGCGGTCCTCCGGACAACTCATGTCGCGCATCACCAATGACGTCGCCCAGGTTCAGGGCGCCGCATCGGAGACGATTGCCGACCTGTTGCGCGAGTCGTTGACGGTGATCGGCCTGGGCGGCTTGCTGTTCTGGCTCGACGCGCAATTGGCAATTATCACCATCGCCGTGGTGCCCCTGGTGGTCTATCCACTGGTGCGACTCGGGCAACGGATTCGGTCGACAACGCGGCGAGGGCAGGAGCACCTGGAACACTTGACGCATCTGGCGAGTCAGGGCCTGACCGGGCATCGGGTGGTCAAGGCCTTCCGCGCGGAGGGGCGCGAGGTCGCGCGGTTCGATCAAGCGGGGCAGTCCGTGTACCGCGTGAACATGCGCATCACCAGCGCCATGGCGGTCCTGCCGCCGTTGATGGAGCTGATCGGCGGGTTTGCCGCGGCCGGGGCGCTGTACTACGCGTCGAAGAAGATCCGTGCCGGCGATTTGACACCCGGCGAGTTCACGTCATTCCTGACGGCGGCGTTCATGATGTACACGCCGATCAAGAAGCTCAGCCGCGTGAACGCATCGCTGCAGCAGGCGATCGCGGCCGCGCATCGCATCTTCGAGATGCTTGATACCCACACCGAGGTCGCGGAGAAACCCGGCGCGGCGCCATTGCCACGCGTGCACCGTGGCGTGGAGTTTCGCGACGTCGGATTTGCGTACGAAGATCGTCCCGACGCGTTCGTGTTGCGCCACGTCTCGTTCTCGGTCGAGGCGGGGCAGGTGGTCGCCATTGTCGGCCTGAGCGGCGCCGGCAAGACCTCGCTGGTGAACCTGATTCCGCGATTCTTCGACGTCACTGAGGGCGCGCTGCTGATTGATGGGCACGACGTGCGCGACGTGACGCTGGCGTCGTTGCGCGATCAGATCGCGCTGGTCACGCAGGAGACGGTGCTGTTCGACGACACCATCGCGGCCAATATCGCGTACGGTCGCCCCAGCGCGTCGCGCGCCGAGATTGAAGAAGCCGCGCGGGCCGCTCACGCGCACGAGTTCATCGTGAACCTGGCCGGCGGCTACGACGCGCACATCGGGGAACGGGGGCAGCGCCTCTCCGGCGGTCAGCGCCAGCGGCTGGCCATCGCGCGCGCCATCCTGACCAACTCACCATTGCTCATCCTCGACGAAGCGACCTCCGCGTTGGATTCAGAATCCGAGCAACTCGTGCAGGCGGCCCTGGTCAACCTGATGCGGAACAGGACGACGTTTGTGATTGCGCACCGGTTGTCGACCGTGCGGAACGCAGACCTGATCGTCGCGCTCGAGCATGGGCGTGTGGCCGAAGTCGGCACACACGAGGCGTTGGTGAATCGGCCTGACGGTGTGTACGCGCGGCTGCACGCATTGCAGATGCTCGATGACAAGACGGGAGTGTCAGAGTCGTGATTCGTTCGATGACGGGGTTTGCGTCAGTGACGCGTGACGCGGAGGGGGTGCAGGTCGGCGTCACGATGAAGTCGGTGAATCACCGATTCCTGGATGTGCAGGTGAAGTCGCCGTCGGCATTGGCCGGGCTGGACGCGCGCATCAAGGCGCTGGTGCAGCAACGGCTCGCGCGAGGGCGCGTCGAAATCGCGATCAGCTGCGACACGACGGCCGAACCGCAGCGGCAGGTGGTGCTGAATGAGACGCTCGTCCGCCAGGTCCGTGACGTCCTTGAAGGGGCGCGTGCGACCGGGCTCGTGTCGGGTGACCTGACGACGGGGGACCTGCTGCGGATCCCGCACGCGCTGGAGATTCGGCTGGCCCCTCCACCCGATGTGTCCGAGGCGTCCGCGGCCGTCGTGGAGGCCGCGGTGGTGGCAGGTCTGGACTCCCTGGTCGACATGCGAACGACCGAGGGCGGCTATCTCGCCAGTGATCTCAATGGGCGCCTGGCCACGCTGTCGGCATTTGTCGACAACGTTGAACGTGAGGCGGCGGCGGGGCAGGCGGCGCTCGAGGCGCGCCTTCGTGAGCGTCTGGCCGCGTTGCCGTCCGATGTGCAGACCGACGCGGTCGCGGTGTCGCAGGAGGTCGTGCGCTGGGTGGCGCGTTCCGACATCCACGAAGAGGTCGCGCGGATGCGCGGACATGTGGAACACTGGCGGTCACTGGCCGACGGACCTGAACCCTGCGGCCGAAAGCTGGACTTCCTGGTGCAGGAAATGAACCGTGAAATCAACACCATTGGCTCCAAGGCCGAAGGACTGACGGTCACCGAACTGGTGGTGTCCGCCAAGGCCGAATTGGAGCGGATTCGAGAGCAAGTCCAGAATGTCGAATAGCGGCGCCGGACTGCTGTTTGTCGTGTCGGCGCCCAGCGCCACCGGCAAAACCACGGTCATCGAACAACTGGTCCGCCTGGTGCCCGGCCTTGGGATGTCGCGGTCCTACACGTCCCGGCCCTGCCGGGCCGGGGAAGCGGACGGCGTCGACTATAATTTTGTGAGCCGGGAACACTTTGAATCCCAGATTCAGGCCCAGGGGTTCCTTGAGTGGGCCGATGTGTTCGGGAACTACTACGGCACGGGACGGGCAGAAACCGAGGCCCGGCTCGCGTCGGGTGAAGACCTGGTCCTGGTGATTGACGTCCAGGGCGCCCGCCAGGTGCGGGCGAGACGGCCGGAAACGGTGGCCATCTTCATGCTGCCGCCGTCGTTTGGGGTGCTGGAAGAACGGCTGCGCAAGCGCAGCGCGGACCCGGAGCCCGCGATGCGTCGCCGGCTCGAGACCGCCCGGCAGGAAGTGACGGCCGTTGACGCCTACGACTACGTGGTCATCAACGATCAGCTCGAACGGTGCGTGGGAGAACTGGCGGCCATCGTGATGGCCGAGCGCGCGCGGCTGGCGCGGCGGAAGGACGCGATTGCGCCCATCATCGAATCGTTTTCGCAGGCAGGAGAATCAGAGAGTCATGGCAGAGACACCTAAAATCAACAACCCCGAGAGCCGCTTTGAATTTGTGGCCGTGGCGTCCGCGCGTGCGCATCAGCTGCTGCGCGGCTGCCTTCCGAAGGTCGACGGCTCCGCACAGCTGGCCCGACGCGCACAGCAGGAAGTGGCGGCCGGCTTCGTGAATCGGGTGGACCCGGCCGACGTGGTCGAGCCCGTCACCGAGACGAACGAAGGATAGGCTCTGCCCGATGTCGTCGGTCCCACAACGGCCGCCGCTCGTCGGTCTGGGCGTGACCGGCGGCATCGGCGCGTACAAAGCTGTCGAACTGGCCAGGCTGCTTCAGCAGCGCGGCTACGACGTGCAGGCGGTGATGACCCGCCACGCGCGCAAGTTCGTGGGCCCGCTGACGTTTGAGGCAATTACCCGGCGTCCCGTCATCACCTCCCAGTGGACGGCCGGGACCAACGCCGAGATCGAGCACATCGCGTTGGCCACCGACATGCGCGCGCTCGTCGTGGCGCCGGCCACCGCCAACACCCTCGGCAAGTTCGCCAACGGTATCGCCGATGACTTCCTCTCGGCGCTGTATCTGGCCACCCGTGCGCCGCTGGTGCTCGCGCCCGCGATGAACACGGTCATGTGGGAACACCCGGCCGTTCAGCAGAATCTGCAGACCCTCCGTCAACGCGGTGCCACGATCGTCGAGCCCGGCGCGGGCTACCTGGCCTGCGGCTGGATCGGCAAAGGCCGGCTCGCCGAGCCCGCCGAAATTGCCGACGTCGTCGCGCGTGTGGCCGAGGGCACACAGCCCCCTCAGACGCTGGCGGGTGTGCGGGTGCTCGTGACGGCCGGCCCGACATACGAGGACCTCGACCCGGTCAGGTACCTCGGCAACCGTTCGAGTGGTCGCATGGGGTTTGCCATCGCCGAGCAGGCGATGCGCCGCGGCGCTCAGGTGCATCTGATTGCCGGGCCAACGGCCGTGCCACCGCCCTCGGTCAGCCGCCTGACCCGCGTCCGCAGCGCGGTGGATATGCATGCGGCCGTGATGACCGCCGCGTCAGACGCCGACGTCGTCGTGATGGCCGCGGCGGTGGCCGACTACACGCCGGCCGGCGGCGCATCAACGGCCAAGATGGAGAAGGGCGGCGCCCTGACGATCGCGCTGGAGCGCACACCTGACATCCTTCGCGACCTTGGCGAGTGGCGCGAAGGGCGCGCGGCGCCCGTGCTCATCGGCTTTGCCGCAGAGACCGGAGACCCGATTGCCCGCGCGCAGCAGAAGCTCGAGCGCAAACGCGTCGACCTCATCGTGGCCAACGACGTGACGGCAGAAGGCGCCGGTTTTGACGTCGACACGAATCAGGTCTCGCTGGTCTCCCGGGCCGGTGTCGCAACGCTGCCGCTGATGTCCAAGAGCGATGTGGCCCAGGCGATCCTCGATCGTGTGGAACACCTGCGGAGCGCGACGACCCCGGTGTCCGCATGAACGAGGCGCTGCGCGAACATTTGAAGTTCTACCGGGAACTCGGCGTGGCCGGGTTGACGACCGACCCGGTGTGGCGCGCCCGCAGCGGAGATGCTGTGGCGGCGAGTGCGCCGGACGTGGATACCCCCGAGACCATGACGATCGACATCCCGGCAACTCTCGACGCCATTCGCGCAGACATCGGCGATTGCACCCGCTGCAAACTGTGCTCCCTGGGTCGGCAGCAGATCGTGTTCGGCGTGGGCAACCCGTCGGCGGACCTCATGTTTGTCGGCGAAGCCCCGGGGGCGGACGAAGACGAGCAGGGCATTCCGTTTGTCGGCAGGGCAGGCCAGCTCCTCACGAAGATCATCGAGGCGATCGACCTGCGTCGCGATGACGTGTACATCGCCAACGTCATCAAGTGCCGTCCTCCGTCCAATCGGAATCCCGAGCCGGACGAAGTCGCGCAATGTGTGCCGTTCCTGTTTCGCCAGATTGACTTCATCAAGCCGAAGGTCATCGTCGCGCTCGGCACGTTTGCCGCGCACGCGCTGCTGCAGACCGACGTGCCCATCTCGCGCATCCGCGGCAAGGTGCACGAGTATCGCGGCGCCAAACTGATTCCGACGTTTCATCCCGCCTACCTGCTGCGCAGCCCCGAGCGAAAGCGTGACGTCTGGGAAGACATGAAGCTCGTCCGCCAGCTGCTCAACGAGTCCGCGTGACACCACGCTGCGTTTCCGTGGGGGTGCCGGTACCGGGCCTGGGCCGCCTCACGTACCAGGTGCCCGGTGAGGCTCCACTGCCCGCGCAGGGCGCGCGTGTCAGCGTTCCCCTCGGCACGCGTGTGGTGACCGGCGTCGTCATCGAATCGCCGGCGCCTGCGCCCGAGGGCGGCACCCTGCGCGACATTGTCGAGGTCCTCGACCAGCAACCGTTCCTGCCGCCATCGGTCGTGGCGTTGTGCCTCTGGATCGCCGACTACTATGCCGCCGGTCCCGGCGACGTGCTGGCCAATGCCCTGCCGCCAAAGGCGCGACGTGGCGAGACCGAGGCGTTCCGCAAGATCACCGTCGCCGAGTGGCGCGGCCCTGCACACCTGCCCGACACGCTTCGCGGCGAGCGGCAGCAACAGGCGGCGACCCTGCTGCGCGGGTCGTCCACGCCGATTGGCACCAGGCAGTTGCGCGCCAACGGCGTGTCGCTCGCGACGCTGCGCAGCCTGGAGAAGACGGGACTCGTGGCCTTGCGCGACGAGGTGGTGGAACGGGACCCGTTTGAGGCTGCGCCGGATGGGGGGCAACTCTGGACCCTGGGCAACAGCGCGCCGGCCGACCGACCGCTGACTCCTGAGCAGGCCCATGCGTTCCGGCATCTGGAAGAAGTGGTGATCGCGGGCCAGTTCAAGACCGCGTTGCTGCAGGGGGTGACCGGGAGCGGCAAGACGGAGATTTACGTCAGGCTTGCCGATCTGGTGCTGTCGCGTGGACGCCGGGTGCTGGTCATGGTGCCCGAGATCGCGTTGACACCTGCGTTGGCCGGCGTGTTTCGCGCGCGCTTCGGGCGCCGGGTCACCATTCAGCACAGCGGTCTGTCTGATGGCGAACGCCATGACCAATGGCATCGCATCCGGAACGGCGAGGTCGATGTCGTCGTGGGCACGCGGTCGGCGGTGTTTGCGCCGCTCGACAACATCGGCCTCATCATCGTTGATGAGGAACACGATCACGCCTACAAGCAGGAGGAAGCGCCGCGGTATCAGGGGCGTGATGTCGCGATTGTCCGAGGCCGGATGGACGGCGCGGTCGTGCTCCTCGGATCCGCCACGCCGTCACTCGAGTCGGCCTACAACGCTTCGCAACGGCGCTACGACCATCTCGTGCTCCGGCAGCGCGTGTGGAATCGCCCACTCGCCTCCGTGCAACTGGTGGACATGCGCGAGGAGTTTGCCAGCGAGGGACCTGACGTCATCCTGAGCCGGGCGTTGTGGGCGGGGCTTGAGCATCGCCTGTCGTGTGGTGAACAGTCGATGGTGCTGCTCAATCGGCGGGGCTTTGCGACGGTTGTGTTCTGTCGAGAGTGCGGCGCCTCGCTTGAGTGTCCCCATTGCTCGGTGACGCTCACGTACCACCGGGCGCAGCGTCGAGTGCGGTGCCACTACTGCGACTACGCGACTGGGATCCCCAGGCAGTGCGGCACCTGTGGCGGCGAATTCCTGGAGCAGTCCGGGTTCGGCACCGAGCGGATTGAAGCCGACCTGCGAGCCCGCTTTCCCGGCGCGCGGATCTCGCGTGTGGATCGCGACTCCTTTCGCCGCCGGGGCGCGTTCGCTCGCGTGTTGTCGTCCGTAGCGCGTGGCGATGTCGACATCCTCGTCGGCACGCAGATGATTGCGAAAGGGCACGACTTTCCATCCGTCACGTTGGTCGGCGTCGTGTCTGCAGACGTCGGGCTTGGGCTCTCCGACTTCAGGGCCAGCGAGCGGACGTTCCAGCTGCTCACGCAGGTCGTGGGCCGCGCCGGGCGGGGCGAGACGCCTGGGCAGGCGATCGTGCAGACGTTGTATCCCTCCCACTACAGCGTGCAGGCGGCGGCTTCGCAGGACTACGACGCGTTTTATCAGCAGGAGATCGACTTCCGTTCGCGCATGCACTATCCGCCAACACTCGCGATGATCAACGTTGTCGTGCGCGGCACCACGCTGGCCGCGGCCATTGACGATGCGCAGACGCTGGTGAACCTGACGCGCCACCAGGGACCGCGGGCCACGGTACTCGGCCCCGCGCCTGCGCCCCTGTCGAAGATCAAGGACGAATACCGCGCGCAGTTCTTTCTCAAGGGCACCCAGCGCCGCGCCATGCGCGAGGCGCTCCTGCGCGCGCTCGAACAGCGTCCTGAACTCAAGCGCAAGACCACGGTCGACATCGATCCGTACAGCACCACTTGACCAGGATGGTGAGATGGCGAGATGACGAGATGACGAGATGACGAGATTCAGCCTTCAGATTCCAGATTGAAGATTCACGTCATGCACCTCAGAAGTCGATGACGATGGGGGTTGGGGTGAAGCAGGCGATGAGGATCGCCAGTGCGAGGACGGCGACCAGCACGCGGCCCGGGCCCAGCGGGGTGGAGTCGTCGAGCGGGGCCGGGTGGCGGAACCCCATGAACCAGGTCATCACCAGCAGCATGACCGCCATCAGGATCCAGCTGTAGGAGAACCAGACCAGCACGAGCATCAGCGCGAGCGTGGCCATGCCGATCCATCGCGCGCGCGGCCCAAGGACCGCATAGGCGATGTGGCCGCCGTCCAACTGGCCGAAGGGCAGCAGGTTGATCGCCGTCGCGAGCATGCCAAACCATGCGCCAAACGCGATCGGGTGGATGAACAAGTCGGTGCCCGCCAGGCGTGGTCCGTGCACGAGATCGGCAATCCAGTTGAGCAGGAGCGGCTCGCCAAAATAGACGACGTCGGGACTTGGCGGCGGCGCCACGTCGACCCGCGACCAGTAGATGCCGATGATCAGGAAGGGCAGCAGGGTGACAAAGCCTGCGATGGGGCCCGCCACGCCGACGTCGAACAGCGCCTTCCTCGACGGGAATGGCTCCTTGATGCGAATGACTGCCCCGAGCGTGCCGGTGAATGGCAGGAACGGCGCTGGGAGGAAATAGGGCAGCGTGCAATCGACGTCGTGCCACCGGCAGGCGAAGTAGTGGCCGAACTCGTGGGCGCCGAGGATCATCAGGATGGCGATGGCGTACATGGGGCCACCCCCGGTGAACAGGCTGGTGCTGATGGCCGTCAGGACAAAGAGCGCGAGCGGGATCGCCCAGCCGTGCTGGAATTTGGGCGGCGGGGGCGGTGGCGATTGCGGCGGGTAGACCCAGAGCGGCGGGAGTTCACTCACCGGAGATGTTCTGCAGTTCTTTCCCCGGCTTGAATCTGATGGTGCGTCCTGGCGGGATCTTCACTTCCTTGCCGGTACGGGGGTTACGTCCGATGCCACGCTTGCGGGGTTTGACCTGGAACACGCCGAAGCCGCGCAGTTCGATGCGGTCACCCTTCATCATCGACGCACGCATCGCGTCGAACACCGCATCCACGGCCACTTCTGCCTTCACCTTGGTAATTTCGGCGATGCGTGAAACCTCGTTGACGATGTCGACTTTTATCATGCGTTCGGGGCCACGCGGATATCCGTAAGTGACTATAGAGACAAGGACTTACGGAAGTCAAGCCACGGGCGTCCCTGCTACACTGTTGTGATGGCGATCGGTCGTACAGGTCCCACCGTGGTGCTGGTCGGCCGGCCGAACGTGGGCAAGTCCACTCTCTTCAACCGCATTACCGGCACACGCCGCTCCATTGTCGCGCCCGTCGCGGGCACCACCCGCGACGTCGTGTCCGCCGAGACGGAATGGGCCGGGCGGCGATTCACGCTCGTTGATACCGGCGGCATGTTTGGCGCCACCACCGATCCGCTGCATGCGCTGGTCTTCGACCAGGGGCAGCGTGCGCTGGCGGCCGCCGACCTCATCGTGTTGATCGGGGATGGGCGGGAGGGCCTGGTCGTCGGCGACGAGCAGATTGCCCAGGCCGTGCGCGCGACCGGCCGTCCCTGGCTGATCGCGGTGAACAAAGCCGACGACAAACAGACGCGCCGCGGCGTGCTTGAATTCCATCAGCTTGGGACGCAGGCGATGTACGAGGTTTCCGCCGAACACGGCACGGGCGTCGCCGAGTTGCTGGATGCGCTCGTTGACGCGTTTCCCGCCAAGTCGACCGAGCCGCAGCCGGAACCGGAGCCGGAGATCGCCCTGGCCATTGTCGGGCGTCCCAACGTCGGAAAGTCCTCGCTGCTCAATCGGCTCGTGCGCGAAGAGCGATCGCTGGTGAGTGATCTGCCCGGCACCACGCGGGATTCGATCGACGTCACGTTGCAGTGGCAGAAGCGGCGATTGCACCTGGTCGACACGGCCGGCATGCGGCGGCCGGGCAAAGTCGCCAGTGCCGGGCAGGTGGAAGCGGTGAGCGTCGTGCTGGCGAAACGCGCACTCGCCAAGGCGGATGTCGCGCTGTTGGTCATCGACGCGTCAGAGGGCGCAACCGATCGGGATGCCGCCATTGCCGGCGAAGCGGAAGCCGCCGGTTGCGGCGTGGTCATCGTCGTCAACAAGTGGGACCTGCAGGCGGGGCATGACCAGGAATGGGTGCGTGAGTGGGATGACCGGCTGCGGTTCCAGTTGAAGTTCCTTGAGTACGCGCCCGTGGTGCACGTCTCGGCCCTGACGGGTGAGCGAACCGCGAAGATTCTCGAACTGGCCGTGAAGGTGGCCGAAGCGCGGCGACGGAAGGTGCCGAGCGCCGAGCTCAATCGTTTCGTGGAGCAGATCACGGCGGCCAATCCGCCGGTGAGCAAGATGCGCCGCGCGGTGCGCATCATGTTTGCGACGCAGGTTGCCGTGGCCCCGCCCAAGTTCGTGTTCTTCACGAACGTGGCGAGCGAGTTTCACTTCTCCTATGAGCGGTTCCTGATTAATCAGCTGCGGGAGCGCTTCGGATTCATCGGGACGCCGGTGCGATTGACGGTACGGCGACGCAAACGCGCGGAGAAATGACGCGGAAAAGCCACCCGACGTCTTATACTATGGACGCACGCGTGGACGCGGTCTCGATCCCCAATCGGCCGGCATTCCGGGTTCAGGAGGTCTGCGAGATTGCGGGGGTGCCACCGTTCGTGTTGCGGGGGTGGGAGGCGGAGTTTCCCGACCTTGGCGCGGCAAAAACGGCGGGAGGCCCGCGGATCTACCGGCGGGCCGACGTGGAGCGGGTGCTGCGGCTCAAGCGGCTGATTCTGGTCGATGGGCTCACGCTCGCGGGCGCGCGGCGAAAGCTGGCGGAAGAGGCTGAAATCCTGGAAGCGGAGGAGGCCGAACACACAGAGCCGGCTCCGGCAGGCGCTGTGGTGCTGGCTGAAGATGCCAAGGCGCATCTTCAGGAAGTTCGTCGAGGGCTTCATTGGATTCTCGACACCCTCGGTGGACGCCCCTCCTCCGAGTTCGTGCTGGAGCCGAACACATCGGCCCCACGGGCACGACGCAAGGCGAAGAAGTCGTCGGACGGGATGTAGCGCAGCCTGGTAGCGCACTTGACTGGGGGTCAAGGGGTCCCGAGTTCGAATCTCGGCATCCCGACCATCTTCTTCGCCCCGATTTGCAGGCCATTCAGACCACCCGCAGCCTTCCGCGGTCCCGCGGCGGCGCCGCCGGCGAACGCACACTTTCGGACACCATGCTCCTGTATCTGCCCGAACCGGGACGACCTTTGATTCACATGTATACATGAGGCATCTACTGTGTTGACAGGATGTGTCGGCTCTCGTAGATTCCTCTGAACCGTACACCCGGAACCACTTACCGTGACGCCGCGGTGTGCGGGGCATCAGGAGGAGAGTAGATGAGACGTACCCTGTGGCGGGTGCTGGCCCTGGCAGTACTCGTCGTCAGTACTTCGACACTTGCGTTCGCGCAGTCCACGTCGTCGATTTCCGGCGTCGTGAAAGACTCGGCCGGAGGCGTCATTCCAGGCGCCACCGTCGTCGTCAAGAACAACGCCACCGGCGCCACCTCCGAGGCGGTGACCGGTCCCAACGGCAGTTACACGGTTCCGGCGCTGCAGGCCGGCACCTACACCGTGACCGCCTCCCTTGGCGGATTCAAGACCGCGCAGGTGAATGACCTGCGACTGGCCCTTGGTTCACCGGCGACCGTCGACATGACCCTCGAGGTCGGCCAGTTGACCGATGTCATCACCGTCACGGCCAGTCAGGAACTGATCAACACGACGAACGCAGCCGTGCAGGCGACGCTCAATTCGGATCAGCTCAACCGCATGCCGACGCCGACGCGTAATGCCATCAACGCCGTCACGTTCCTGCCGGGCATCAACACGGCGGGCACCAACCGCGACTCCACGATCAACGGCCTGCCCGAATCGTTCGTGCAGATCACGATGGACGGTGTCAGCAATAACGACAACTTCCTGCGCAGCACCGACAGCTTCTTCGCGTCGGTGACGCCTCGTCAGGACGCCGTTGAAGCCGTCACCGTCACATTGGCCGCGGCCGGCGCGCAGCAGGGCGGCAGCGGGGCAATCACGATTGGCTTCCAGACCCGCTCGGGCACCAACCGGTTCTCCGGCAGCCTCTACGAGTACTTCCGCAGCCCGGAACTGAACTCGAACTACTACTTCAACGAGATTAACGATCTTGAGAAGAACGACGTGAAGCTGAACCAGTACGGCGGTCGTGTGGGTGGCCCCATCTACATCCCGGGCGTACTCGACGGTCGCGGCAAGGCGTTTTTCTTTGCCAACTACGAGCAGATCCGGTTCCCGAACAGCTTCACCCGCACGCGCACCGCTCTCCACCCGCGCGCGGTTGACGGTTTCTTCCGGTATCAGGTCGGCTCGACGACACGTGAAGTGAACGTGCTCGCGCTGGCCGCCGCGAACGGCCAGATTTCGACGAAGGACGCCACGGTGGCGTCGCTGCTCTCGAAGATCCAGGCATCAATGGCGTCGACCGGCACCATCAGCGAGGCGGCCGATCCTCTGCTGCTGAGCTACACGTTCCTGAGCCCGAGCAAACTGTTCGAGCACCAGCCGACCGCGCGGCTGGACTACAACCTCAGCGATGCACACCGGCTGAGTGCGACGGGCGCGGTCATCTGGGCCGAGCGTACCGCGGACTACCTCAACAGCACTGATGCGCGTTTCCCCGGGGCGCCCAACGTGCGCGACTTCAAGTCCAAGCGTCCTCTGGTCACGTTGACGTTGCGGTCGACCCTGTCGCAGAACGTGGTCAACGAACTGCGCGGCGGGATCACCGCGAAGGGCGGGCAGTCGAACTTCGGATTCCCGGCCTCTGAGTCGTCGAACAACGATCCGTCAACGTTTGCCGACCAGGGGGGATACGCGATCGACTTCGACGCCAACATCGGCCTGACGAACTGGTTCACAACCAACGGTCCGAGCTGGCGGTCGGCACCCACGTACAGCCTCGCGAATACCCTGAACTGGCAGCGCGGCTCTCACGCCCTGCAGTTTGGCGCGGAGTTCCTCCGCGCGACAGCGTCGGAGAGCGCGCAGCAGATGGTGCCGGGCATCAACCTGGGTTTCAGCACGCAGTTTGACCCGGCGGCGGGCCTGTTCACGACAGCGAACTTCCCGAGCGCGTCAGCCGCGCAGCTGACTGATGCTCGCGAGTTGTACGCCCTGTTGACCGGTCGCGTCTCGTCCGTCACCGGTCAGGCCGCGCTCGATCCCGCGACCAACAAGTACGTCGCGTTCGGCCCCCGCACCCGCACCGGCCAGATCGACGTCTGGTCCGCGTTTGTGCAGGACTCGTGGCGCGTGACGCCGACCCTGACCATGAACCTCGGTCTGCGCTACGACCTGCAGACGCCGTTTGTGGCCAACAACGACATCATGTCAACCGCGTCGCTCGCCGACGTGTGCGGCATGTCGGGCATCGGCCAGAACACCACGGTCTACAACCGCTGCAACTTCTTCATGCCTGGGGCAAGCGGCGGCAAGGCCGTCCCCGAGTTCCAGCAGTTGACGGCCGGCACGCAGGGCTACAACACGGACTGGAACAACTTTGCGCCGTCGATCAGCGTGGCGTGGCGTCCGAACATCCAGGACGGTATCCTTCGCACGATTCTCGGCAGCCCTGATCAGGCCACGATCCGCGCGGGCTGGTCGCTGGCCTACGAGCGTCAGGGCATGAACCAGTGGACAGGGGTATTTGGCGCCAACCCGGGTAGCACGCTCAGCCTCACGCGAAACGCCAACACCGGCCTCGTGCCGGCAGGCGAGGCGTGGCCGGTGCTCCTGAGCCAGACCAACCGCTTGTATCAGGCCGACTTCCCGACCGATCCCTCGTTCCCGATCGTTGCCCGTGACAGCCGAGCGGACAGCATCTCGGCGTTTTCACCTGACACCAAGATCGGCCGTGCACAGACGTGGAACATCGGCATCAGCCGCGCCATTGGCGACGACATGGCCGTCGAAGTGCGCTACGTCGGCACGCGTGGTGATGAACAGTGGTCGACACTCAACTACAACGGTATCCGCGGCGAGAATTTGCTCAACAACGGATTCCTCGACGAGTTCAAGAACGCGATGGCGAATCTGAAGGCCAACAACGCCGCGGGCGGCAGCCGCTCGGGGTCGTTTGCGTACTTCGGAGCCGGCACCGGCACAGTCCCGCTGCCCATCTACCTCGCGTACTTCAACGGCCGCACCGACGCGACGAACGCAGGGGCATACACGGGTGGGACGTCGACTTGGGCCAGCACCACGTTTGCGTCTCGCATGGGAGCCGTGCCCAGTCCGACGACGTCGGCCGGCGACCTCGACGGCAACGCCACTCGGCGCGCGAACGCGATTGCGGCGGGGCTGCCGGCGAACTTCTTCGTACCCAATCCGGCCGTCAGCGCGGTCAACGTGACCGACAGCGGCGCGTTCAGTGACTACCACGCCCTCCAGATCGACCTCCGTCGTCGTCTCTCGAAGGGCCTGTCGGCCAGCGTGAACTATCAGTACGCGATTGAGCGTGGTTCGGCGTTTGATGGCTTCTCATACGGTCGGACGATGGAAGATGCGGGCAATGTGCGCCATGCCATCAAGGGCCAGTGGGACTGGACGATTCCGGTGGGCCGCGGCCAGCGCTATGGTGCCAACATGCACCCGGTACTCAACGCCATCCTCGGCGGCTGGAGCATGAACGGTGTCGGCCGTATCCAGGCCCGCACGCTCGACTTCGGAAACGTCCGGCTTGTGGGCATGTCGGTGGATGAACTGACCGACATGTACAAGTTCTACAAGCGGACCAATGCCACGTCAGGCCGGACGGAGATCTGGATGTTGCCGGAAGACGTGATCCTCAACACGCGTCGCGCCTACAGCGTCAGCAACACGACGGCGGACGGCTATTCGGCCAGCCTCGGTGCGCCGACTGGTCGCTACATCGCGCCGGCGAACTCGGCTTCGTGTATCGAACTGAAGGCGGGCGACTGCGCGCCGCGCACGGTCATCGTGCGCGCGCCGTGGTTTACGCGGTTCGACATCGGCATGACCAAGCGCTTCAATCTCAAGGGCAACATGAACATCGAAGTGCGCGGCGACGTGTTGAACGTGTTCGACAACATCAACTTCAATCCTGTGGCCAACCCGGGAACCGGCGCGACGATCTTCCAGGTCACCAGCGCCTACACCGATGCCAGCAACACCTACGATCCAGGCGGCCGCCTCGGCCAGCTGATGATCCGGTTCAACTGGTAACAGTCCAGTGCTTGGTGCTCGGTGCTTGGTGCCTCGCGCCTGGTGCTGAGCAGTCCGGACACTGACCGGTAACACACACCTCGGGGGTGGGTTTCGATGAAACCCACCCCCGAGTGCTTTTTGGGCGGCTAGACTGTCAGGATGACAGCACATCTGGCGCGAGTGGCGCTGGCGGCCGCTGTGGCCGCCGCGGCAGCCGGCCTCGTTCAGGCGCAGGAGGCGCCCGGTCGACGGCTGATGGTGGACTTCAAGGTGTTCGGACCGTCGGGGGAACTGGTCGAGACGCTGGCGCCCGCCGACGTTGAACTCCGGATTGACGGCAAGGTTCGTGACGTCAAGGCGCTTCGCCGCGTGGTCGCCGGCGCAAGGGCCGCGACGACAGATGCGGGCCTGCAGCAACCGTTCGGGACCAACGCAGACGCCGCCGGTGGGCGCACGTTTCTGTTCATCCTCGACGAAGACTCCTTCCGCACCGGTCGCGAGGAACCGTTTCGCAACGCGCTCACCGGCCTGCTCAGTCGCATGACCCCCACTGACTTCGTGTCAGTCATTGCGGTGCCGTACGGCGGCACGAAGGTCCCGTTGACCAACGATCACGCGAAGGCGCGCCACGCCATCGAAGCCACGACGGGGCAGCGCTCGGTCGGCGAGGACGGCTCCGCGATGGCATGCCGCACGCGGCTGGTTCTCGAGTCGGTGGAGAACATCCTGCGCGGCATGGCCGGCCGCGCGCATCCGACGACGGTGGTGCTGCTGACGGCGGGACTGGCGGCGCCGCGCCGCGATGCGCCCATGGCGCTCGCCCCCGGCATGTGTGAGTTGCAGAGCGAGGCGTTTCGTCGGGTCGCGGCGGCAGCGGGCGCCGCCCGGGCCAACTTCTACATCGCGCAGCCCGACGATGTGGGCACCATTGGCGCGCCGCGCAACGAGTCCATCTCCGGCGTGGGCTTTAATGGCTCCGACAACCCCCTGGCGGGCATCGAAGACCTCTCCGGGATCACCGGTGGGGTGCGGCTGCCGCTCACGGCCCTGGGCACCTCAGCGCTCGAACGGGTCGATCAGGAGTCGGCAGCGTACTGGGTGGCGGAGATCGAAGCCCAGCTGAGTGATTTCGATCAGCGCAGCCGCCGGCTCGAAGTCTCCGTGCGTGTGCCGGACACCACAGTGCGCGTGCGCCCGGAGATTACGTTCTCGCGTCAGGCCACGTCCTCAGCCACGCGGGTGACGGTCTCCGACATGTTGATGTCCACGGGCAGTTATCCCGATCTGCCGCTGCGTGTCGTGGCGCACACACTGGGAGCGCCCGGCGATGAGGTGCAGGTGGTGCTCGTTGCGGAAACCGATCCCCGTGGTGGCGCGCTCGCGTCGGCCGGGGCCGTCCTCGTCGACGGCGATGGCCGTGTGGTCAGCCGATGGAACGCCGTTGACGCGGGAGAATCGCCGCTGGTGGGGGCGATGCGGGTCGCCCCGGGCAACTACCGCCTGCGTGTGGCGGCTGTGGATGCCGGCGGCCGCGGCGGGGCAGCAGACTACCGGTTTGCCGCGGAGCTGACGCCGGTGGGGCCCCTCAAACTCGGCAGCCTGGTCCTGGGACTCTCGCGCGACGGTGAGCTGACACCTCGTCTGGAGTTCGGCGACGAACCGTCCGCGCTGGCGTCTTTCGAATTCTACGGAGGCACAGAGGGGATGGCGGTCTCCGCCGCCCTGGAGATCGCGCGGACACTGGACGGCCAGCCGATGATTTCGCTGCCGCTGGCCATTCGCGCCCAGGGCGAGGGGCGATACCTGGCCATGGGCACAGTTCCGATTGGCGCACTTCCCGCAGGCGACTACGTCGTGCGAGGCGTGCTTCGCCTGACGGACGGCCCGTCAGGGCGCACAGTGCGCACGCTTCGCAAGTCGAGGTAGGCGGGAGGTTCGAGGCGCCGAGGAGCCAACCATCGGCCCGGTGCGTGCGTCTATATTGTCCATTATGTCGTCATTTTCTGAGAAGGGACTGCTGGGCGAACTGGAACAGCTCGTTCTTCTGGCAGTGATCCACGGCGAGGGTGAGGCCTATGCCGTGTCCATTCGCGACGAGATCGAGGCCCGAACCGGTATCGCGCTCGGACGCGGCAGTGTGTACGTCACGCTCGATCGGCTCGAGCGCAAGGGTTATCTGACGTCGACCATGGGCGAGCCAACACCCGAACGTGGCGGC
>CBINOO010000079.1:0-18760 GCA_966252305.1 uncultured Acidimicrobiia bacterium | reverse complement strand
GGCGCTCACGGCCGGCTTCACCTGGGTCTTCAACGCGTTCCGGATTCCCTGAGGCGCGACTGCACGTCGGCGAGTTCTTCCGCTCGCCGTTGATCCGACCAGCCAAGGCCGGCGGCCGCCAGATCCGCGGCGCGCGACAACGCTTCGGGCCCTGGCGAACCCGCCGACGCGAGGGCCGTCCGCCGGAACACGATATCCGACAGCCGCACGACACTGCCGTGCTCGACAGCCCACCACACCTCGCCTTCGACGACCGGTGTCGCAGCCGACAGGCGAGCGAGCGCCTGCCGCTCTGCCGCCAGCGTCAACACGGCGCCGGCCTCATCGCCGTACCACGAGGCCAGATGCCGTGAAATCTCGCGGTCCAACTGGATACGCAAGCGGCGCGAGACCTCCTCGATCAGTCCCTCGCTGTCGGTCACATCCGCATGAGGCAACACAGCGTGGCCAGTCCGGCTGGAGCGCGCGCCGCCGATGAGATCGATGGCTGTTGCGGCGGCCAACCGGGCGGTGGTGTATTTCACACCGACCAGCACGATCACGGCAGGCGCGCCCGAGACCCGCTGGATCAGTGGCTCTGCGAGCAGGTCTGCGCGGCCGCCGGACGTCGTCGCCGGCACCATGGCGTCGTGCACAAACCGCACATCGCCGGCCTGCGCTTTCAGCGCAGGAAAGGCGGAATTCAGATCGTCGAGGAAGTCTGCCGGCAACTCTCGATTGGTGGTGTCAGTTGTCGGGGCCTGCCAGGTTCCGGCCAGGAGATGACCACGCCAGGGCACAAGCGTATACATGCGCCCGCTCCGCGCGCGTGCGGCCAGGGCGATGTCGCGTGCCGGTCGATCGAGCAGTACGTTCATCGCCCGAATCAGTGGCGGCAACGCGACCTGCAGGCCGCTTGACTCCGCCAGCGCCGCCACGCCGTTCCCGGCCGCCAGCACGACATGGCGCGCGGTCACCATGGCCGTCGCCCCCGTCATGGTGTCCCGCACCTGAAGCGACACGGGCCCGTCGCCGTGTGTCGCCAGCGACGTCACGTGTGCATAGTTGCAGAGCAGCGCGCCGGCACGTTCGGCACCCAGCGCCACGCACCAGGTCAGCCGGTCGGGGTGAATCGTCTGGTAGTCGTACCAGATGGCGCCGCCCGACAGGCGACGCTCATCAATCCCCGGGAACAGCCGGCGCGTGGCCGCAGCCGACTCAAGCCGGCCCTTGGGCAGATGCAACTCCGGCAGCACATCCCTGTTGCGATCGCGGCCGAGCCAGTCAAAGGCCTTCAGCCCGAGGCGAACTGCCGTGCGCGCGCGCGTCGTGCCGCGGTAGGTCCCAATCAGAAAGGGCAGGGGGCGCACCAGATGCGGAGCCATGCGCGCCCACGCGCGGCGCTCACGAATCATCTCGCGGCACTTGCGCACATTGCCGGACTGCAGCGCCCGGAGCCCGCCATGAATGGTGCGTTGGTGATTAAACGAAATGCCGGCGCCGAAGTCGTCCCGCTCGAGCAGAACCGTCGAGAGCCCACGCTGCGCAGCGTCGTAGGCCGCAAACAGCCCGTGAATGCCGCCCCCGACCACAGCGACGTCCACCGAGAGGTTCGTCAGTCGAGCGAAGTCGCGGGTCATACCTGCCATATAGTAAGGCCCGCATGAACGATCGCGTCCGCGACTACTGGAACACCCACATTCACGACCTCGACATCTCGTCGCATCCGCCCGGGTCTGCGGGATTTTTTGCCGATCTGGACCAATACCATTTTGAAAAGCTCCATCACCTGCTCAGGCTCATCCGCTTTGACGAGTGGAAGGGCAAAGACGTGTTGGACGTCGGCTGTGGGGCGGGCGTGGAGGTCGTGCGATTCGCGCGCGCCGGGGCCCGTGTGACGGGTGTTGATATCGCCGAGAGCGCCATCACGCTCGCCAGGCAGAACCTCGAACAGCAGGGGCTCACGGCCCGGCTGGAGGTGGCCGATGGCGAACACCTGCCATTTGAGGACAGCTCATTCGATCTCGTGTTTGCCCACGGCGTCGTGCAATACACGAGCGACGATGCGGCGATGATGCGGGAGATACACCGCGTGTTGCGGCCCGGGGGGCTGGCCATCGTCCAGGGATACAACCGGAATTCGTGGCTCAACCTGCTGTCAAAGGTGATGAAGACTCCGCTTGAGCACGAAGATGCCCCGGTGCTGAAGCGTTACGCCGAGGCGGAGTTCCGCAAGCTGATGCGCGGTTTTCCCGATGTGCGCGTGGTCTTCGAGCGTTTTCCCGTGAAATCGCGACTGCATGGAGGGTGGAAGGGACTGGCCTTCAACACGTTCTTCGTGGGCACGTTCAACCTGCTTCCGCGGGCCCTCGTGCGCAAGTACGGCTGGCACATGCTGGCGTTCTGCCGCAAGGGAGATCGCTGACGATGGACCCGTTCGGGGCGCCTGGTGATGGTCTGACCCTGATCAAGGCACACGCGTATGGCAACGACTTCCTGATCGTCCATGCGGATCACGTGGCCGATGTCAGCGATCGCGCATCGCTGGCGAGGGCCGTCTGCGCGCGCCATACCGGTATCGGCGCCGACGGCCTGATGGTCATCACGCCGACACCCGCAGGCGCAGGGATGCAGCTGCTCAACGCTGACGGCAGCTACTCCGAGTTGTCGGGGAACGGCATCCGATGTGTCGCCGCCGCGCTGGCGCGTGCCGCGGACGCACCAGCCGGCGCCACGGTCGTCATTGACACCGACGCCGGCCCCCGCCCGATTGAGGTACTTGCGCGCGACGGCAACAGCGTTTTGTGCCGCACGAACATGGGCGCGCCTCGCGACGTGCGGGAGGAACGGCTCGAGGTGGATGGCGAGACGGTCTCGTGTGTGGTCCTCAACATGGGCAACCCGCAGTGTGTGGTGCTGGTTGACGAGGACGAGCTGACCGTCGAACGTCTGCACCAGGTTGGCGGCGCGCTTGCCGTGCATCCGTTTTTTCCCGCGGGCACCAACGTTGAACTGGCATCGGTCGTGGCGGCCAATCAGGTGGAGATCCTGATCTGGGAACGTGGTGTGGGGCCCACTGAATCGTCGGGCACCGGCACGTGTGCCGCGGCCGTCGCGGCGACACGTTTTGGTGGCGCCGATCCCGTGATGACCGTCAGCGCGCCTGGCGGCGTCCAACGTGTGGAGATCGCCGAAGGGATGGTGTGGCTGACCGGCGCGGCCGAGGTCCTCGGCCGGATCACCTGGTGGGGGAGTCCACGATGAGGCGGTTTCATCAGGCCGGCGGCGTCGGTGAGTCTTATTCACCCGCGGAGGAGATCTTCAACCGGAAGCGCAGGACGGCAGGACTCGTCCTCGGACCGCTGCTCGCCGTGGCGATGTGGGCAGCCCCAATGCCCGGGCTGACGCCGGCGGCGCACCATCTGGCCGCAATCCTGGTGCTGATGATCGTCCTGTGGATGACGGAGGCAATTCCGCTGGCGGCGACTGCATTGCTGGGGCCGACGCTTGTCGTGCTGACCGGCGTGGCGCCGGTCCGCGCGGCCTATGCGCCGTTTGCTGATCCGATCATCTTCCTGTTCATCGGCAGCTTCATTCTTGCGGAGGCGATGTTCGTCCATCGTCTGGATCGCCGGCTGGCGTTTACCGCCTTGTCGTCGCCCTGGATTGGGTCGAGCGCGTGGCGGCTCATTCTGGTCTACGCCATGGTGTCGGCCGGATTGTCCATGTGGATGAGCAACACCGCCACCACGGCCATGTTCTTCCCGCTGGGCATGGCGGTGCTGGCCGAGCTGGGCCGGGGGCGCCCGAACGACCCGGCGTTCCGGCAGTTCGCGCTGGCGATGATGCTGGTGACGTCGTTTGCCGCGTCGATTGGCGGCATGGCCACGCCTGTGGGCACGCCCCCGAATCTCATCGGCAAAGGGCTGCTGCTCAGAAACGCCGGCATCGACATCTCCTTTGCCGGATGGATGGCATTTGGTGTGCCGCTCGTGGTGGTGATGATGGCTGCCGTTGCGCTCTGGATGTTGTACCCGGCCGCGAAGACCATCACGCTCGACGCTGCCGCCACGAGTGCCGTGCGGGAGCAGTTGCGCGCGCTGGGCCGGATGACGCGCGGCGAACGCAACGTCGTGATGGCCTTTCTGGTCACGGTCGGGTTGTGGACGTTGCCCGGATTGCTCGCCCTCGTCTTCGGGCAGGGCCACCCCGTGCCCACGCGTCTCTCCGCGATGTTCCCCGAGTCCGTGGCGGCGATTGTCGGCGCACTGCTCCTGTTTGTGTTGCCCGTGGACTGGCGAACGCGGCGATTCACCCTGACGTGGGAGGAAGCCTCACACATCGACTGGGGGATCATCCTGCTGTTTGGCGGCGGGTTGGCGATGGGTGGCCTGGCCGATTCCACCGGCCTGGCTGATGCGTTTGGTCGCTGGGTGGTCGGGTACGTGCCTGGCGCCGGGACGGTCGGACTCACCGTGGTGTTCACGGCGGTGGCGATTCTGATGTCGGAAGCCGCGTCCAACACCGCCGCGGCAACCGTGGTCGTGCCCACGGCCATTGCTGTCGCGACCGCCGCCGGAGTGTCGCCGCTTGAGCCGGCGCTGGGCGCCACGTTCGGCGCGAGCATGGGGTTCATGATGCCCATCTCGACGCCGCCCAACGCCATCGTGTACAGCAGTGGACATATTCCAATCGGCGCGATGATGCGCAACGGCATCGTCCTTGATCTGATTGGCTTCGTGGTGATCGTCGTTGCCGTGCTGACGTTCGGGGGAGTTGTCAGATAGTGCAACCTGATCGGCTGATGCAGATGGCAATTTCTGCGATCAGTCGAGCCCGCGCCTGGTGATCGTCAGCGGCGGGCGGCCCCGTCAATTGCCGTCTGCAGTGTGGACTGCGCGGCCTCCAAGCGGGTAATTGCCGCCGGGTATTGACCAGCGTCAACTTCTGAGCGCGCTTCTTGCAGGGCTGATGTCGCCGCAGCAACGGCCCGTCGCACGCGTGTGCCCGGGGCGCCGCTGATGCGAGGGGGAATCGCGCCGGTCAGGCGACGATTGCCGGTCTGAATCAGGTCGTCGAGCGCCTGCAGCAACCGTTCGGCCTTGCCTCGGGCGTCGGCCTTGGCGGCGCTGGCGTGTGAGGCGGCTTCATAGGCCCGATCGCGAGCGTCGAGCGCGGCACTGAGGGCAGCGCGGTAGTCCTTCTGCGCAACTGCCGCATCGTACCTGGCGAGGGCAGCCTCGGCGGCTTGCAAGTCCGTCGCCGCGTAGACGTCCGCGGAGGCAGCGCGTGCTGCGGCAATCGCCCCTTCCGCCTGACCGCGCTCCTTGTCGGGCGGCGCCGAGCACGCGGCGAGGCAGGCCAGCAGCAGCGCGGCAAGAGAGGCACGAGGCATGAATGCAGAGAGTATAACGCGGCGATCGCGACCGACTGACGGACCGCGCGAGAAACTCGAACGCGGCGGCGTCATCGCGCTGTCGGATGAAGAGCTGCTCGCTCTCGTCCTGGGCCACGGCACGACGCGTGCCTCCGCGACGGAGCTGGCCGGCGCTCTGCTGGCCCGAGCGGGCGGCGTCCACGGACTGATTCGATTGACACCAGACGAAATCCGCCAGACGCGCGGCATCGGCCTCGCGCAGGCGTGCCGCGTGCAGGCCGCGCTTGAACTCGGCCGCCGCACGGTGATGCGTCACGCGCCCGAACGGCCGCAGTTTCTGACGGCCGAAGACGCCGCGTCGTATCTGCTGCCGCGATTCGGCGCGTTCCCGGTCGAGCGATTCGGCCTGGCCCTGCTCGATACCAAACACCGGCTGTTGCGCGCGCAGTTGCTGTCGGTCGGCTCGCTGGATGCGTCCCTCGCGCATCCGCGGGACCTGTTCCGCGTGGCTGTGGGCGGCGGCGCCGCCAGCATCGTCGTCTTCCATAACCACCCCTCCGGCGACCCCTCACCCAGCCAGGATGACGCGCGGCTGACGATGCGGCTGGCCTCGGCGGGGCAGGTGGTGGGGGTGCCGCTGCTGGACCACATGATTCTCACGGACTCGCGGTATTACTCCTTCAGACGGGACGGGGCACTCCGCGACCGGCCGCTATAGAATAAGAGTTTGCAGTTGGCTTCCATGTCGCGCTTCTACCTGACCACCGCCATCGACTACGTCAACAACCGGCCCCATCTGGGCACGGCCTACGAGAAGATTGCCGCCGACGTGATCGCGCGGTATCACCGCCTGGCCGGTGATGACGTCCGATTCGTGATGGGCAACGACGAACACTCCCAGAACGTGTTCAAGCGGGCCCGCGAACAGGGGCTGGACCCGCTGGCGTATTGCGATCGGATGGAAGGCGAGTTCCGTGACGTCTGGAGCCGTCTTCACCTGTCGTTTGATGACTTCATCCGGACGACCGAGCCGCGCCACAAGGCGGCCGTACAGGAAATGGTCCGGCGATCGCTTGACCGCGGCGACATCTACGAGGGCGTGTACGAGGGGTGGTACTGCGTCTCGTGTGAGGAGTTCAAGCCGGAGAAGGGGCTGGTTGACGGGTTGTGTCCGGTGCATCGCACCAAGCCGGACTGGATCAAGGAGAAGAACTACTTCTTCAGGTTGTCGCAGTATCGCGATGCCTTGCTCGCGCATTATGCGGCGCATCCGGAGTTTGTCGCGCCTGAGTCGCGACGCAACGAGATGCTCCGTCTGCTTGAAGGCGGCCTGGAAGACATCTCCGTGAGTCGAGCCGGCCAGGCGTGGGGGATCCCGCTTCCCAACGACCCGGCGAGCGTCGTCTACGTCTGGTACGACGCGCTGATCAACTATGCGGCAGCGGCCGGCTTTGGCACCGACCCGGCGCAGTTTGATCGATGGTGGGTGCAGGCGGACGCCGGCTCGCGTTCGGTGGTGCACATCATCGGGAAGGACATCACGCGGTTTCACTGCGTTGTCTGGCCCGCGATGTTGCTGAGCGCGGGGTTGCCGTTGCCGACGAAGGTGTTCGGGCATGGCTGGGTGCTGTTCAAGGGCGAGAAGATGAGCAAGTCGCTCGGCACCGTCGTGGATCCGCTTGCAGCCGTCGACCGGTTTGGTCCTGACCCTCTGCGCCTGTATCTGACCAAGGAAATCGTGTTCGGCAACGACGGCGATTTCTCCTGGGACCGGTTTGAGGAAAAGTACAACGCCGACCTGGCCAACAACCTCGGCAATCTCGTCAGTCGTGTCACGGCGATGGCGGGCCGGTACCGCAACGGCACACTGCGCGCGACGGTGGCGGATCCTGCACTGGAGGAACAGGCGCCGGCGGTGATTGCGGCCTGGCGGGACGCGATGAACGAGCTGGCACTGGAGGCCGCGTGTGCCGCGGCGTTCCAGTGGATCGATCGCGTCAACGAATACATTGCCACGTCAACGCCGTGGCACCTGGCCAAGCAGGGTGACGCTGACGCGCTTGATCGCGTGTTGTGGAATGCTGCCGAAGGCGTACGCCTGGCCGCGGTGCTGCTGGCGCCGGTGATTCCGTCGTCGACCACCGAAATCCTGCGTCGTCTCGGCGTGCACGCCACGGCCGAAACGCTGCGGGCCACAACAGACCTGACCTGGCAGACCAGCGGCGAGCGGCAACTCGTGGTTGCCGACCCGCTCTGGCCCCGACTTGAAGTGAAGGAGACCCCTGTGTCCGATGTGACGCCACCAACACCGCCCGCGCCCCCTGCACCAGCCACGCCATCGACGCCGCCAGTGTCACCTGCGCCGGCTGCGTCTGCCTGGCCGGTGGACTCCCGCATTTCGATCGACGACTTCATGAAGATCGACCTGCGCGTCGCCAAGGTGCTGGAAGCCGAGAAGCTGCCGAACTCCAAGAAGCTGATGAAGCTGAAGATCGACCTGGGCTCCGAACAACGCACGCTGGTGGCCGGGATCGCGGAAGCCTACGAGGCGGAGCAGCTCGTGGGGCGGACGGTGGCGATCGTGGCGAACCTCAAGCCGGCAAAGCTGATGGGCATCGAGTCCAACGGCATGATCCTCGCGGCGAGCCCCGAGGGCGGCAAGCCGACGTTGGTGGCGTTTGAAGACGCCCCGGCGCCGGGGACGCGTATTCGCTGACTGATGCTGGTTGATTCCCATTGCCACCTCGCCGGCGAAGAGTTCGCCGCTGACCTCGCGCCGGTTGTGGCTCGCGCGAAAGCCGCCGGTCTCGCGCGGCTGTTGTGCATCATCTCGTCGGATACCGCCGAGGAGCTGACCCGGGCCGACATCGTGCGTGAGGCATGGCCTGCCGTGGAGTTTGCGACGGCCATTCATCCGCATCGCGCGGGGGCGTACGAGGGCCGGCTTGACGAAGCACAGCAGGCCGTGCGCGACGCGGCGACCCGGCTTGGAGCCGTGCTGCTCGGGGAAATGGGGCTCGACTACCACTACGATTTCGCGCCGCGCGACGTCCAGCAGCAGGTGTTTGCCGCGCAACTCGCCGTGGCGCGCGCGCTGGATTTGCCGATTGCCATTCACACGCGAGAGGCGGCCGACGACACGTTTGCGATTCTCGCGGAGGCAGGGCAGGGGCAGATCCGGGGCGTGATGCACTGTTTCACGGCCGGGGCCGACCAGGCGCGCCGCGCGCTCGACCTGGGGTTCTACCTGTCGATTCCGGGCATCGTGACTTTCCCCAGGGCCGGTGACCTTCGTGAGGTCGTCAAACAGCTGCCGCCAGACCGTCTGTTGGTCGAGACCGATGCCCCCTACCTCGCGCCGGTGCCACACCGAGGCAAGCGCAATGAGCCGGCGTTCCTGACCGAGACGCTTCGGACGGTCGCCGAGTGCCAGGGCATGTCTGCGCCCGAAATGGCCGACCGCATTCACGAGAACTACCAGCGGCTGCTGGGGGCGTCGCGCGTTGACACCCCCGCGAGGGCTGTGGTCTCATTCGAGAAACAGCGCGCAGACGCGCGTACCGCCAGCGAGACCATCGACCAGTGAATCCCTCTGCCGCATCCGTCCCGGACCTTGGCCGGATCTTCGAACCGGTACGCGACGCGTTGACACGCGTCGAAGCTGAATTTGCCAGGCACCTCGAGTCAAAGGTCGAGCTGATTCCCCAGATGGGGAAGTACATTCAGATGAGCGGCGGCAAACGCGTGCGGCCTGCGGTGCTCCTGCTGGCGGCGCGGATGTGCGGATACCAGGGCGATCGCGACGTCCTCAACGCGGCCGTCGTCGAGTTCATCCATACCGCCACGCTGGTCCACGACGACATCATCGACGAGGCCGAGACGCGCCGCGGCCGTCTGGCGGCGCACTCCCGGTGGGGCAACGACGTCACCGTCCTGCTGGGTGACTACCTCTACATCCGCTCGATGGCGATGGCGCTCACGCAGGACACCCTCGAAGTGGTGCGCCTGCTCTGTGAAGTCACCCTCCGGATGATCGAAGGCGAGCTCTACCAGCTCACCAAGATGGGTGATGCCGCCATCACCGAGGCCGAGCATCTGGAGATCATCAAGCGCAAGACGGCGTACCTGTTTTCCGGCTGCGCGGAAATTGGTGGCGTCCTTGGCAACTGTTCACCGGAACAGCGCCTTGCGCTGCGCGAGTACGGCTTCAACATCGGCATCGCGTTCCAGATCGTCGACGATGTGCTGGATTACACGTCGGATGAGAAGGTGCTCGGTAAACCGATTGGCGGCGACCTGCGCGAAGGCAAGGTCACCCTGCCAATCATCCTGCTGCAGCAGCGCACGGGGCCCGAGGTCGCGGCGCTGATTCAGCAGGTGGTGACCGACCGCCAGGTCACGCCTGACGCGTGGCAGTCCATCAAGTCGCTGCTGGCGACACACGGGGCGACCGAAGCCGCGTACCAGCGCGCGCTCGAATACGGCACGCGTGCCCGTAACGAACTGCTGCAGGCCTTCCCGCCGAGTGTGGAGCGCGACGGTCTGGTGTCCCTGGTCGACTACGTCCTTCAGCGCGACCGCTAGAGCCGGTGGACGCCGCCGCCCGTATCCACGAACTTCGCCGGCTGCTTCGTCATCACGAAGAGCGGTACTACGTCTACGACGCCCCTGAAATCTCCGACGCAGAGTTCGACGCGCTCATGCGGGAGCTGCGCGCGCTCGAGGAGGCGCACCCGGCCCTTCGGGATCCCGATTCACCCACGGAACGCGTCGGCGGACGCCCCGCGGAGGGATTTCCGTCGGTACGCCACCTTGAGCCGATGCTCAGCCTCGACAACGCCTATGGCGAGGCGGAGCTGCGCGAGTTTCACGCCCGCCTGTGCCGGGTGCTCGGGTGCGCCGAAGACGCCGCACTGCCGTATGTGGCGGAACTGAAGATCGACGGGCTGAGCATTGCGCTGACCTATGAACACGGCCGGCTGACACGCGGCGTCACGCGCGGGGACGGCATCACCGGCGAGGACGTCACCCCCAACGTCCGCACCATTCGCGCGATCCCGCTCACGCTCTCCGGAAACTCGGCCCCGGTGCCCGAGCGTATGGAACTGCGCGGCGAAGTCTATTTTCCGCGCGAGGCCTTTGCGCGCGTGAACGAGCAGCGTGAGGCCGCAGGCGAACCCGCGTTTGCGAACCCGCGCAACGCGGCCGCCGGCACACTCCGCACACTCGACACGCAGGCCGTGAGTCGTCGGGGGCTTCGCGCGTTTGTGTATCAGGTGGTGTTGCCTGGCGAAGCGCCGGGGCTGCCGGTGGCGACCCACGCCGATGTCCTGACTCAGCTGCGAGCGTGGGGCCTTCCCGTGGAACCGCACTGGCAGCGTTGCGAAGACATCAACAGCTTGGTGGCGTTTTGTGAGCACTGGCGGGAACATCGGCATGGCCTCGCGTTTGAGACCGACGGCGTGGTGGTCAAACTCGACGACCTGGCCCTGCGCGCACAGGCCGGCGCGACGGCCAAGTTTCCGCGATGGGCCGTGGCCTACAAGTTTCCGACCGAGCAGGCCCGTACCCGGCTGCGGCAGATCGCGGTGAATGTCGGGCGCACTGGCGCGGTCACGCCGTATGCCGTGCTGGAACCCGTGCACCTGGGCGGCACGACCATTTCGATGGCGACCCTGCACAACGAGCAGGAGGTCGCGCGCCGCGACATCCGGGATGGCGATCTCGTGATCATCGAGAAGGGGGGAGAGATCATCCCCAAAGTGCTGGGCCCAGTGCTGGAGGAACGGCCTGCCGACTCGCGGCCCTGGCAGATGCCGTCGCGATGTCCCGCCTGCGACACGCCGCTCACCAAACCCGAGGACGAGGTCGTGTGGCGGTGCGAAAACGCGTCGTGCCCGGCGAGAATCCGCCGCGGGCTGCATCACTTCGCATCGCGGCGGGCGATGAACATCGAAGGCCTCGGGGAGTCCCTCGTGGACCAGCTGGTCAGCAGCGGCCTCGTCCGTTCATTTGCGGACCTGTATGCGCTCACGCAGGAACAGCTGGCCGGGCTTGAGCGCATGGGGGCCAAGTCGGCCGCCAATCTCCTCGCCGAAATCGACAAGAGCCGTCAGGCCGAGCTCTGGCGCGTCCTGCACGCGATCGGGATTCGGCACGTGGGTGAAGGCGTCGCCAAGGCGCTCGGTCGCGCGTTTGGATCAATGGAGGCGTTGCGCGGCGCGACACAGGCGCAGATTGAAGCCGTGCCTGATGTGGGTGCGGTGGTGGCGGCGTCGGTCCGCACGTTCCTCGACGAACGCCACAATCAGCAGGTGCTGGACGCGCTCGCCGCCCACGGTGTGCGGATGGCGGATCCAGAGGGTGGCACGGCGGGTGCGTTGCGCCCGTGGATCGGCAAGACGTTTGTCCTGACCGGGACGCTCCCGACGTTGACTCGTGAACAGGCGACCGAACGGATTGAGGCGCTGGGCGGCAAGGTGAGTTCGTCCGTCAGCAAAAAGACGACGTATGTGGTGGCCGGCACCGAGGCGGGTTCCAAACTGGACAAGGCCCAGACGCTCGGGATCCCGGTGCTGGACGAGCCGACGTTCCTGAAATTTATAATCGACTCTACGGACTCCTCGTCATGAAACCGCATGCGCTGGCTGCCGTGGCGCTTGGCGCCGTCGTGAGTTTTCTCCTCGGGCTCGTTGCCGCCGGTGGACAGCCGATTGGCAGCAAGCGAGGCGTGATGGCTCCGGCGGCGCTGCAGCCACACCCCCTGTCGATTTCAGTCGCGTCAAACCCCGTACGTGCGGCCGGGGCAGGCGTGGATTTTTCGGAGGTCGCGTCGCGGCTCAATGGCGCGGTCGTCAACGTGGATGCGGTGGCGCGCGATGAACGTGGACGCCCGGGACCGCGCCGCTTCCAGCGCGACATGGCCGACGAGCAGGGCGCGCCGCGTGAAGGATCCGGCAGCGGATTCATCATCGATCCCGCGGGATTCATCCTGACCAATCACCACGTCGTTGAAGGCGCGGACCGCGTCACGGTCACGCTCAGCGATGGCCGCGCGCTGCGCGCCACGATTGTCGGTATCGACCCGGCCATCGACGTCGCGTTGCTGCAGGTGACTGCCACGAACCTGCCGGCAGCCTCGTTGGGTGACTCCTCCACCATCAAGGTGGGCGAGTGGGTCTGCGCGATTGGCAATCCGCTCGGGTACGTGCACTCGGTCACCGTCGGCGTGGTGAGTTTTCTTGGGCGCAAGTTGTTCGATCAGAGCCTGGACGCCTTCATCCAGACCGATGCGGCCATCAGTTTCGGCAACAGCGGAGGCCCGCTCATCAACGCGGCGGGCGAGGTGATTGGAATGACCACGGCGATCAGCTCGCAGGCGTCCAATATCGGCTTTGCGATTCCCATCAATCAGGTTGTCGCCGTGTTGCCGCAGCTGCGCGATCGCGGCCGGGTGGCGCGTGGGTATGCCGGTGTGGCCTTGACCGCCGCCACACCCGGCCTCAACGCAGCACTGGGACTGGGCGCCGACCGCGGCGCGCTCGTGCAGGATGTGCCGCCCGACACCCCTGCGGCGCGTGCGGGGCTCCGGGCCTATGACCTCATCACCGCCATCGACACCCGTCGCATTGCCGACGACCAGGAACTCATCCGGGAGATCGCGTCCAGGGCGCCCGGCTCCGTCGCCGCCTTTGAGGTCTGGCGCGACGGCGTGGCGCGCACCGTCAGCCTCAAGTTGACCGAACGGCCGTTGCCGCCGACCACCAGGCCGACGACCGTGTCCGGTGGCGTGCGGCCCGTGCTCTCACAGGAGCAGGGGCCCCTGGGCATCACCGTGCGGGATCTGGATGAGGCGACCATGCGCCGGTTTGCGTTGCCAGACACGCTCCGAGGCGTGCAGATCATCGATGTGGATACCGCAGGCCCGGCACGGCTGGCGCGACTGCGGCGCGGCCACATCGTGCTTGAAATCAACCGCCAGAAGGTGACGTCGGTCACCGACTTCCAGCGCCTGGTGAACGCACTCACGCCGGGCCGGGTCGTGGCGGTCTACGTCTTTGACCCTCTGACCGACGAACGCGCGCTCCACGCGGTTGTCCTGGACCCGGCCTGACCTCATGAAAGCACGCATCCTGGTGATTGATGACGATGCGGCAATTCGCGACACGATGCGAATGCTGCTCGAGTATGACGGCTACGACGTTGTGGTCGCCGGTTCCGGCCAGGAAGGCCTGACCCTCATCGAACGCGAGCCGCCGGACCTGGTCTTCCTCGATGTGAAGATGCCGGGCATGGACGGGCTCGATGTGCTCAGCCGCGCGCGTGGCATGAACGAGACGCTGCCGGTCGTGATCGTCTCGGCGCACGGCAACACGGCAACCGCGCTGGAAGCGGGACGGCTGGGCGCGTTCCGGTTCATCGAGAAGCCGCTGTCGAAGGACTACGTGCTCGATGCGGTCCGCGAAGGGCTTGAGTTGGGGACGTTGCGCCGGGAGAACCGGCAGCTGCGGTCCGCGCTCGAAACACGTCATCAGGTGGTGGGGGAATCCACCGGTCTCAAACGCGTCATGGATCAGGTGCGCAAGGCGGCGCCCACCAACGCGACGGTCCTCATCCTCGGGGAAAGCGGCGCGGGCAAGGAACTGATCGCGAGGGCCATCCACCGGAACAGCCTGCGCGCGCGCGAACGGTTCGTGCAGGTCAACTGCGCGGCCATCCCGGAGGAACTGATCGAATCGGAGCTGTTCGGGCACGAACGCGGCGCGTTCACCGGCGCCACTGAAAAACAGACCGGCAAGTTTGAACAGGCCGACCGCGGGACGATCTTCCTCGACGAGGTGGGCGACATGAGCCCAAAGACGCAGGCCAAGGTCCTGCGCGTGCTGCAGGAGGGCGAGGTCGAGCGCCTCGGGTCTGCTCGAACGATCAAGGTCGACGTGCGCGTCATTGCCGCAACCAACAAGGACCTCGAGCACGAGATTGCCGAAGGGCGCTTCCGCGAGGACCTGTACTTCCGCCTGAGTGTCATCCCTGTGCATGCGCCCCCGCTGCGTGAGCGGCTGGACGACATCCCGGCACTGGTCGCCCATTTCTCGACGCAGTTCAGCCGGGAGAACAACCGGCGTCCGGCGCGCTTCTCGACACAGGCGCTTGAGGCCCTCAAGCAGGCGCGGTGGCGCGGCAACGTGCGCGAACTGCGCAACGTCGTCGAGCGACTGCTGATCATGGCGGAACGCGACATCATCGAGGCGGCTGACGTCCGTGCCGTGATTCGACCCGCGGAGCCGTCTGCCGTGCCGGCGGCGTTTTCGTCGAGTGCCGGCCACACCGACGCCGACCGCGGTGGCGAGTCAACGCGCGGGAAGGAGACCCCGTCGCCCAACACGCTGCGTGAATTCAAGGAGAACGCCGAGCGTGCCTGGCTCGTGCAGAAGTTGCGTGACAACGCCTGGAATATCTCGCGCACGGCCGAGGTCATCGACACGCCGCGCAGCAACCTTTACAAGAAGCTCGAGCAATACGGGATTTCCCAGGAGACCGACGGATAACGCACAATTGAAGGGTTCAGCGCGGTGGGCCAGATGATCGCCGCTCGACCCGCTTCGGCGAGTCGAGGGGAGGAAAGTCCGAACTCCGCAGGGCGGTGCGCCGGGTAATTCCCGGTCGGGGCAACTCGAAGGACAGTGGCACAGAAAATATACCGCCCACCGAAGTTCGCGGCCGTGAGGCCGTGAGCGAAGGTGGGTAAGGGTGAAAAGGTGCGGTAAGAGCGCACCGCGCTCCCTGTAAGGGGAGTGGCAGGCAAAACCCCGCACGGAGCAAGGCCAAATAGGGAGGTGTTTGAGGACGGCCCGTCCGAGACCTCCGGGTAGGCTGCTTGAGCCGGTCAGTGATGACCGGCCTAGAGGAATGATCGTCACCCCGAGCGAGCCCCGTCAGGGGCGAGTCGAGGGGAACACAATTCGGCTTACGGCCCACCGCGTTGAACACTTTGTAAACACCCAAAACAAAGCTAAAGTAGCCCTCGGAGGAATCCGGTATGAGCAAGATTGCACGGGGGCTGTGTGTGGTCGGTGCCGCGACAATTGCGGCGCTGGTACGTGGGCCGATGGTGATGGCCGAACGGGCCAACGGCGTGGACGCCGCCTGGACGGCTGAACAGGGACAGGGCCGTGGCGCAGGACAGGGGCAGGCCGCAGGCGCCCGTGGAGGGCGTGGAGGCCGCGGAGGCGTCATTGCTCCGGTGGACGGCAAGTGCCCGGCCGGCACGGCCATGATTGCGCCCGACCAGTGCTCGCGCACGGTGCCGCCTGTTAACGGTGAATGCCCGCCCGGGACGACGCTGCAGCGTCCCGGCAGCTGCATGTTCCCCGAGTTTCCGGCTCCGTCGATTCTCGACTACCGCCCGCGTTCGACGCTGGTCGTCGAAGAACACCTGGTGCCGCGCGCCAAGTATCCCGTCATCGACATTCACAGCCACCTCGGCATCACCGAGCTCAACGTGGAGCAGACCATCAAGGAGATGGACGAGCTCAACCTGCGCATTCTGGTGAACCTGAGCGGCGGCAGCGCGCCCGAGCAGGTGAAGGGGCGGGTCGACTACATCAAGAGCACGAAATACGCGGACCGTTTCGCGGTCTTCGCCAATGTGAACTGGAATCAGCCCGACGCGCCGGGCTGGGCGCAGAAGGCCGTGGCGGATCTCGAGGCAGCGGTCAAGAACGGCGCGATCGGCCTGAAGATCGCCAAGGGCCTGGGCCTGCAGAGCCAGAAGACTGATGGCACGCTGGTGAAGGTCAACGACCCCCTGCTCAAGCCCATCTGGGACGCGTGCGCGCGCCTGAACATCCCCGTGATCATTCACACGGCGGAACCCGAAGAGTTTTTCTCGCCGCTCGACTACCAGAATGAGCGCTGGCTTGAACTCGCGCTGTTCGAGGACCGCCGTAACTACATGCCCGGACGGCCCAAGTTCGCCGACCTGCAGCGCGAACGTGACGAACTCTTCATCACCAACCCGAAGACGCGGTTCATCGGCGCGCACTTCGCGTATTACGGCAACAACCTGAAGAAGGCCGCCGAACTGCTCGACAAGGCGCCCAACGCGGTGCTCGAAGTCGGGGCGGTGCTCTACGACTTCGCGCGGCAGCCGCGCGCGGCCCGCGAGTTCTTCATCAAGTACCAGGACCGCGTGTTGTTCGGCAAGGATGCGTACTATCCGGAGGAGTTCCCGTACTACTGGCGCGTGTTCGAGACCGCCGATGAGTACTTCGACTACTACCGCGACTACCACGCGTTCTGGAAGCTCTACGGCATGGACCTGCCGGACGAGGTGCTCAAGAAGCTCTACTACAAGAACGCCCTGCGCGTGACGCCCGGACTGCCGCAGACCGGCTGGCCCAGGTAGCCCGCGGATGTCGAGATGACGAGGTGGCGAGGTGGCGTTCCCATCTCGTCACCTCGCCATCCGAGCATCTCGCCATCTAGAATGTGTGCATGTATCTCGTGACCGGCGGGGCCGGGTTCATCGGCTCCCATCTTGCGCAAACGCTCATCTCCCGCGGCGAACGTGTCCGCATCGTCGACAGCCTGCTGACCGGGAAACGGGAAAACGTGCCGGCCGGTGCCGAGTTCATCGAAGGGGACCTGGCCGATGACGGAGTGGCTGCCAGAGCGGTGGCCGGCTGTGAGGTGGTGCTGCACCAGGCGGCGATTCCGTCGGTGCCGCGATCGGTGCAGGATCCCCTCGGTACGCATCGCGCCAACGTCGACGCCACGATGCAGGTGCTTGTGGCCGCGCGTGATGCCGGCGTCAAACGTCTGGTCTTCGCCGGCTCCTCGTCGACCTACGGCAACGCGCCGACATTGCCCAAACGCGAGGACATGAAGCCCGCGCCGATCACGCCTTACGCGCTGCAGAAGTGGCATGGCGAGCAGCACTGCGCGATGTTCTCGGAACTCTACGGGCTCGAAACGGTCACGATTCGCTACTTCAACGTGTTTGGGCCTCGGCAGGCTCCCGACTCTCCCTACTCGGGTGTTATTTCACTCTTCACGAAAGCCCTGCTGGCCGGCCAGTCGCCGACCATCCACGGGGACGGCCGCCAGACCCGCGACTTCACCTACGTGGCCAATGTCGTCGACGGCGTGCTGAAAGCGGCGACGGCGCCCGGCGTGAGTGGAGAAGTGATCAACGTGGCAACCGGCGGACGCATCTCGCTGCTCGAACTGGTGCGTGCCCTCAACGTGATTCTCGGCACGAACATCGAGCCGACATTTGGCCCGGCCCGCGAAGGCGACGTCAAGGACTCCCAGGCCGACATCTTCAAGGCTCGCAAGCTGCTTGGCTACGAACCTGTTGTTCCCTTCGAAGAAGGTCTTCGCCACACGGTCGAGTGGTTCAAGACGACGAACTGACGTTCCTCAACGAAACGTCTGTTCACGCGACAAACGCCCCCTGCCCCCAGTTCGATAACGCCGGTTGGCACCCGGCGCTCCTGCGTTGCGCGCGCGACTGGTACATCCACGGATAACTCCTGACAGCTGAGCTGGTTGCGTGTGCACCGCAGCAGGCAGTGGCGTGGCCCGTGACGTGCAGTCATGAAGGACAGGCCGGCCAGCGCAGCCGTGAGATACGGACCCGCTGTCGCTCCCCCTGCATCAGCTCCAGCGCTGCGCCGGCCATTCCAGCCGCCGTATGGGACGACGGCTGTTTGAGTGGAGTCAGGAGATAACCATGTTCCGTACGATTCTTTCCGCAGCACTGGCCGCGCTGATGCTCATCGCAGTGCCGGGCACCATGGTGGCGCAAAGCCAGGACAAGGCCACCACGAAGGTCACCAAGCCCACGCCGGAATCGCCCGTCAACCTCAACTCAGCCACAAGCGCGGAGCTCGAGGCGCTGCCCGGCATCGGGGCGGCGACCGCCGCGCGCATCATCGAGTATCGCCAGAAGAACGGCGGGTTCAAGAAGGTCGAGGACCTGATGCAGGTGCGCGGCATTGGTGAGAAAACGTTTCTGTCGCTCAAGCCGCTGATCACTGTCGCGCCTGCCAAGGTTCAGCGGTGACAGTGGCCGACACCGGTGCCTCCCTCGTCGAGACGCTCGTCATCCTGTCGCTGGTGACCGTGATGCTGGCGATGGGGGTGCCGGTGGTTGGCGCAGCCCGCGAACAGTGGCGCGAGCGGCAGGCGTGCCAGTGGCTCGCCGCTCATCTGCGTGAAGTCCGGCAGCAGGCGCTGCTGACCGGCGTGCGGACGGCGGTGTTGTTTGACGAGGTTGGCGGCGAATGGCGGTTGCGCATGTGTCGTGACGCCAACGGCGATGGCGTTTCTCGCGCAGACATCGAGGCGGGACTCGACACCTGCGCGTATGCGGCAATGCCTCTGGCCGCGTGGGTCCCC
>CBINOO010000078.1:0-18925 GCA_966252305.1 uncultured Acidimicrobiia bacterium | reverse complement strand
GCCTTGACGGAAACGCGGCGCCGTGGCGGTGCCGACGTTGACAAACGTGGTCATCCGGCCGGAGTCAGCAGCCACCGGATCCAGTTTGGTTCCGACCAGCAGATCGAGATCGCCGTCACCATCAAGGTCACCCAGCGCTGGAGCGGTGTCGCTGCCCAGGTCGAGCATGTCGAGATATTTCTTGGTGCGAAGCTCGAACGCATCCGGCGCCGTGCGTTCCCAGAAGAAGAGGTTCTGCGCCGACGTACCGACCGGGTTGAACGCGCCGCCCATCACGCCGATGAACATGTCGAGGTCGCCGTCCAGATCGATGTCGACCGGCATGGGGGCGTTGTAGCCGGAGGTCATCTGCTCGGCGGCCCAGGGTAGGTGAACCGGCTCGACCTGGAAGTTCGGCGTGGAGCACGTGGCGCCGATGTTCTCAATCAGCAGCACGCCGGGTTCAAAGAAGTCCCCCCAGAACAAGTCCTGATCGCCGTCCCCTTCAAAGTCGCCGAAGGCAATCGCATTGGCGCCGTGCCTCGCCGTGGGGCGGGCAGGATCGTCACCGACACGGGCGATGATCTCGATGCCTTCGAAGTTCTCGGTGATGAACTCGAAGTAGATCGAGCCGGGCGCGTCGGCTTCAAATCGCGCGAGTGTGCCCTCGACGCGACCCACGAACAGGTCGAGGCGTTTGTCGCAGTCGACATCCACCAGCCAGGGAATGTTCTGGCGGTCCATGACCACCGGTTGTTCTTCGATGTCACGCAGGACATCAACGAACTCAAGCTTCGCCGCCGCCTTCGTGCCCGTGTTTCTGTAGAACTGGATGTGGCTGAACGGTTTCTCGCAGATCAGATCGATGAGACCGTCGGCATCAACATCAACGAAGCGATACCACTCACCGATGTCGATGTTCTGGAACTTGTTCGTGCGCCATTCATACCGCGGCGCCTTGGCCGAGCCCGTGTTCTCGAAGTACCAGAGTTGGTTTGAATACTCCTGGATGAACAGGTCCAGGTCGGTGTCGCCGTCGATGTCGACGAACTGCGGCCGCGGCACATCAAGGCCACCCGCAAATGGGAGGGCGTACGGATGGCCGTCCGGGCCGAGAATTTCGAATGGAGCAACCACCCGTTCAAAACTGAGCTCGGAGGTGATTTCGGTTTTGTGACTAGAGCCGAAATGACCTCCGAGCTCAATTGCCAGGAGGGCGAGGACCAGGCGCAGCAACACGTCAGCGGGCGACGCCCATCCCGGTCAGGTTCTTGCCGAGAGGCAGGGAGGCCAGGGTCTTGCCCGAGGCGACATCGATGACCGACAACGCGCCCGGACCATCCATGCCGGGCATGTTGTGACCCGCATGCGCAGGGTCGGCCATGTGGTCCATCTTGTTGTTGTTCGTGATGAACGCCGTCTTGCCGTCGGCCGAGAAGATCACCTGGTGGGGCTGCTTGAACGACTCACTGGAGATGCGACGCGACACGGTCCACGTTTTCGTGTCCACGACGGCGACTTCATTGTCCATCTTGACCGGCACCCAGACCGACGCGCCGTCGGACGTGAACGTGGGATCAAACACCATCTTGCCGAGGGGCAGCTCCTTCACGAGTGAAGGGCGGGCCGGCGTCTTCAGGTCGAACACCATCAACTGGCCGGATACTTCCGTGGATCCCACCATGGTCGAACCATCGGGCGACACGGCGAACTGCACAAAGGCATGTGTCGCGCCGGGCACATTCACCAGCGCGACGCGTTCGGTCTTCAGGTCGACGCTGGCAATCTGATTGGTGCCCAGACTGCCGGTGTACGCGAAGCCTCCGGCCACCGCCAACGGATGGGGGCGCGGGAAGATCACATCCACCTCCGACCCCTCCATCGTCGTGCGATCGATGATCGCGACGCGTTTGGGAGGATTTACGGCGCTCATCGAACGCGTGACGACAAGCTGGCGGTCGCCGGAGAGCGCGAGCATGCCCGGAGTCTCCATCGAGAAGCGTCCAACGATCTCGCCCGCGGCGTTGAACCTGGCCACGATGTTTGCGCCGATGAGCGACACATACCAGTGCTGTCGATCCGGCTCGACGACGATGTAGTGCGGCTTGGCCGTTGCGGGCAATCCCATCGCCTGCAGGTCAATCGTCTTCACGACCGCGCGCGACGCCATGTCGACCATCGCGATCTTCGCCTCATCCTGCACGCAGACCAGCAACGGGCCCGGGGGAATCTCTGAATGAGGAAATGGGGAAATGGGGGAATGGGGGAATGGGGAAATGGAGGAATGAGGAAATGGGGCAATGCGTGATGACGGCAACAGAGTTGCCGCCATCACCACAAACGCTGCCGCAAGCGTCTTCATCGATCCGACGCCCTCACGATGAACAGGCCCTGCTCGATCGAGTTGACGACGATCGAGCCGGACCGGAAGTACGGATACACGCTCCAGGCGCCGTTGAAGCCGGGCCCGTTGGTCGTGTACGGCGCCGTGTCGAAAAACGCCACTTCACGCGGGTTGGCCGGATCGCTGACGTTGAGGATGCGCAGACCGGAGCGGTAGTTCGCCTGATACATCAGGTTCTGCTTGATGTAGAGGTTGTGATCGGACGACTCTTCGACGCCCATGTGCTGCTTGACCAGCTTCGGGTTCTCGAGGTCGGTGAAGTCGAAGATCAGCGTGCGGGTCTTTTCGACGCCGGGACGGCCTTCGTCGAGTTCGTCGTTGACGAAGAAGAACTTGTGGTCGTCGGTGAACCAGCCCTGGTGTGTGTAGCCCACGCTCGGATACGTGACACGCGACAGCGCCTTGGGGGCCTTCTTGTCGGTGACGTCCGCGATCGACACGGCCGTTTCGTTCGAGCCGATGCAGATTTCGTGACCCTTGTAGCGCGCGTCCGGGCCCTTGTAGTTCACGCACTGCGCGTCGTGGGAATAACCCGTACCCGCGCGACCGGTGCCCGCATCCGAGAAGCAGCCGGCAAACGTCGGCTTCTTCGGTTCGCGCACATCAATCATGTGCAGGCCGCCGCCACACGTCGTGCCGCCGCCCGACGAACCCACCGAGTAGGCAAAGCCGCTGTCCTCGTTGATCACGATGTTGTGGGCGCTGGCGATTTCGGTATAGACCGTGTCGGCCTCCACCTTCACCGGCAGGCCGTTGGCCTGGGGCTTGAGCGTGCGCAGTCGCGTGAGGTCAAACACCTGCATGCCGTGCTGGCCGGCCGAGTCGGACACGATGAACGCGTGGTCCTTGTAGACCTTCATGTCGCGCCAGGAACTCGGGCGCGCGCCGTCGGTCAGCGGCAGGTCGGCCACCACGATCGGGCGCGTCGGGTTGGTGATGTCGACAAACGTCGAGCCGTCGCGGCGACCCGCAATGACCCACTCCTTCTTCGTGGTCGTGTCGGTCCAGCCCCAGACGTCGTTCATCTGGATGTAGTGGCCGTCGTGGGTCATGCGCGATGGCGGAAGGAAGGCGAGCAGGTCGGCCGAGCCACAGTCGAAGATTTCGACCTTGCCGTCACCCGAGCAGCGGCGTTCGCCGCCGGTGATCGGCGCGATTTCGTCGAGCGGCGTCGTGAGCATCGGCTGTTCCGCCCACGTGCCGTCGGTCTGCTTTTCGTAGATGAATACCGCGCCGCCGCCGTTCCGGACGGCCGTGGCGCCGACGGCGGCCACGTTGCCTCGGACCGACACCGACGTGCCCGCCGACGCGGGCGCGTCGACGCCAGGCGCGATCAGGCGGAGGCCGTCAGCGGCAAACGTGTTGCCGTGACCGGGGAACACAAAGACGCGGCCCGCGCCGCCGGCACCGGGCGCACCGACCCACACCTGCGTGTCATCGGCAGAGACCGCCGAGCCGAAGCGATCGAGACGCAGGCCCGCGGGCGCCGTGAGGCGCGCGACCTCCTGCCACGTGAAGTTGCCTGATGCGGGCGGAGTGGCCTGCGCGGCCTGCTGGCCACCGGCGCCGCGACCGCGGCCACCCTGCGCGATGCGGCGATACACGTAGGCGGCTCCGTAGCCGCCGGCATCACCAGGCGCCGCCACCACCGCCTGCTCGCCGCTCAGGGCGATGTCCGCGCCAAACCGGTCGTTGTTCTGTCCGCCGACCGGCGCAAACGACCGCTGGTTGACCCAGGCGTCGCCGTCGACCGCAAACTCATAGACCACACCCGTGCGGCTGCTGCGGCCCGTGGCGCCAATGAGGACGATCGGCCCCTCGGCCTTGATCGACGCGCCGAATTCGTCGCCGGCATTGTTGGCGTCGCCGGAGGTCAACGTGGAGTGATACACAAACGCGCCATCGGCCCCGCGCTTGAACGCGAAGACGGCGCCGGCGGGAACCGCAGGGGCATCTTCGCCACCGGCGCGACCGCCGCGGCCGCGGCCTGCGCCGACGACCTGCTTGCCGACGAGCAGCCAGTCACCGGTCGCGGCAATCGCCGAACCAAAGGTGACGGGGTCACCCGGCACCTGCGTCGACGCAATCGTCGAGGCGTGGCTCCAGGTGCCGCCCTGTTTGCGGAACTGATGCACGGTGGAGGTGCCGGCGCTGACAAACAAGGTGTCGCCGCTCAGCGCGAGCGCCGTGCCGAACTGGTCCAGCACCGCGGCGTTGGGCGCGGTGAGTGTCGCCGCCTGCTGCCACTGGCCGCCGTTCTTGCGGAAGACGTAGACCGTGCCGGGCCGGAACTGATTGGCCGCCTCGGCCGCGAACACCTCTCCGTCGCCAACCAGGACCGTGCCGCCAAATCCCACCATGGCCTCAGCAGCCGGCGTCACTTCGCGCGCCGACAAACCCGACCAGACCACCACGGCAAACACCGCGGACAGACACACTGCTCGCATCGCTGGAATCCCCCTCCGCCACAGCCTAGCAGAATGGGGACTCCATTTAGCGGATGCGGATGTCCTGTGTCTTCTGTTCCCCGTCAGCGATGACGACCTGGATGGATGCGGCGAGCAATTCCTGCAGCAGGGTCGCGTCGCGTTCTTCGCCGGGGGCGATGTCGGTGACCGCGGCGATGCGGTAGGTGCCGGTGGGCAGGTTGGCGATGGTGTACTTGCCATCGGTGCCCGGGCGTGCGGTACGGATCCGGCGGTCGGACTGCCACAGCGCCTGATCTTCCGGGAAGACGACCACCGTGAAGTCCGGTGCGGGACGGCCAGAGGCGTCCGAGAGTTGACCCGACAACTCCTGCGTGCGGTTAGTGAACGTCAGGACCGCGTCGGTGATCGCGTCACCGGCCTCCAGCACAAACGGCGCATCGAGCGCGTCCTGCCCCTTGATGATCGCGGACTTGAGGATCCAGTTCGCCTCGGGCGTGTTGAAGGTGGCCTGCACGCGGTGCGGACCGGGCACCAGTCCGGCAATCGAGAAGCGCCGGTCGGGCGTAATCTGCGGCCCACGGCCCATCGCGAGCCCGGCCGTCACGCCGGCCATGAACGTGGTGCTGCTGGTCGGCAACATCATGATGCGGGCCCGGGTGAAGGTGTCGGGCTCATCCACACCGTCGGCTTCAAAACGCACCGACCCTGACACGGTCAGACCCTCCGACAACGCGAGCGTGACGCCGTCGAGCGGCTGGCCGTCGATCGTGATGTCAGCCGCGGCCCAGAGGGGTGTGCCCCCCTCGCGAGTGGCAGACGCGCTGAGTGTGTATTGGCCGGGCGCCACGCCGGGATACACGAATGTGCCGTCCGGATTGATCTGGCGGTTCGTCGCCGCCAGACTCACGGCCGTGAACACCATGGTGGCGCCGCCGCCGGAGGATGTCGTGACGTTGCTGCTGCCTTTGGGCGACAGGAAGAGCCGCGCCGACTGCGGGGACACGCCGGGCGGCGCAATGATGGTCCCCGAGATCGTGGCCGTCCGCACGAGTGTGGCGGCGAAATCAATGTTGGCGCGTTCTTCGCCGGCGCCCACCGTGATGATGGCGGCATCGTTGAGCGACAACACACCCGGATAGTAGACCTGGCTGAATCCCAGCGTGACCGGCGGCGCCGGCGCGTCATCGGACGTCGTCGCGCCGGCCTGCTGCGTCAGCGCCTGGCGCGCGGCCGCGATCTCGGCATCCGTCATGCGCCGAATGTCTCCGGCCCCCACCGACCGCGGCGTGGCCGAGACGACATAGTCACCGGCGGGCAGGCCGAACAGGCGGAACACGCCACGGTCGTCGACCATCTCGCCGAGAATCGAGCTGACCATCGGGACCGATGTCACGGTGCGCTCGCCGTTCACGATCCGCACCTGCTGGATCGTGACGCGCGCGCCATACGCCGGCTGGCCGAAGTCATCCACGATCCGCCCCGTGATCACCGCACCGCGCGGCATCCGCATCTGCAGGTCGTGTGTCCGCGTCGTGGGTGACACCGTGACGGGCGTGCCCGAACGGTCGTACCGTCGCGCGCCATAGGCCACACGCACAAACCCGGGCTTGTTGGCGTCAATCGTGTACCGGCCGTACGGCAGATTCCTGAACGTGAATCGCCCCGCGGCATCTGTGTAGGCCGTCTGGCCCGGCGTGCCTGGCGCAACGAGGCGGACCTCGGCTCGTCGCACGGGACGAGGTGTCTCTTCATCGGTCAGGATGATGCCCGCGATCTCGGCCGGCCCCGTGGGCGCCACGATGGCATCGCGCGCGGGGTTCTGCATCATCTGCATCTGTGCGGTCACGACGGTGCCCGCGAGGGCCACGCCCATGGCGGCGGGAATCCAGAGACGATTCATCGTTCACCTCGTGTCGTGAGCGCCTGCGTCCGGGTGTCGCCGTCGGTCAGGCGCACGGTGGTGGCGCTGCGTGACGCTGTCGCCAGGAATGTCGGGTTCTGCCAGTTGGCGGCTTCGCTGTCCGGCACGGCCGTGACGTAGTAGTCGCCGGCCGGCAAACCCTGCACGCGGTAGGTACCGTCCTGCCCGACCCGTGTCTGCCGGAGACGACGAGGCTGCGACCCGGTATCGACCCACAACCCCTGATCCGCGGGGAAGACGAGTACCGTCGCCGCGGTATCGGGGTTGCCGCTACGGTCACGCACCGTTCCCGTCAGTTCTGTCGCGCGGTCGGTGAACGTGACCAGCACGCCGGTCGCGTTGTCGTCCTGCAACTCGATGGCGGTGCTGGTGATGTCACGCCCGGCAAACGCGGCGTCACGCAGCGACCACCCCTGCGGCGCGCCGCTGACGCGGAGCACATACTTGCCCGCGGGCACGCCCACAGTCGTGAAGTTGCCTGACTCATCCACGCGACCGCGCACGATTCCGAGCAGCCCCGCCGTCCGTCCGTCCGCCGGCTCCAGCGAGATCGAGATGTTGCTGCGTTGTTCGGGCGTGGGCTGCGCCGCCGATCCGGTAAAGGCGAGCGAGCCGCCCACCGTCAGGCCTTCCCGTAACGCCACGCCGACGTCTGCCAGGTCCTGCGTGCCCACGCTGAGCGGCAACTCCGCCCACAACGTGGGTTGTGCCGACATCTGGACTCCGGCCACCACGCGTTCGACGGACTGACGGATGGCTATGGACGCGCCATCCGACTGCGTAAAGGTCATCGTGTCCCCGGAGCCGCGGGCCTGTCGAGAGGCATGCAGCACATAGCGGCCGGCGGGGACGAGATCGAACTGGAATCGGCCTTCGTTGTCGGTGTTCGTACTGCCGATTTCAATCGGGTTCGCCATGTCGCCCGCATCGGCCGGCAGCAACTGCAGCTGCACGCCGGGTGTCGGGCCATCAGGGCCGGTCACTGTTCCGGAGACACGCAGCGCGCGCACCGGACGCATCGTGAAGTCCACACCAACTCGAGCCTCGCCGTGAGTGACGACGATGGGGGTGGCGCGATCGGCTGAGAGCGCGCCGGTGAAGTACTCGGTTTGATACGTGAGGGGCAGACCGTCTTCGGTCGTTCCGGCCGGTGGAGGACCGGCGCCGTCGAGTGAACTGATCACCACAGGAGCGCCGGCCGATCCGCTGCCCGCCACTTCCGCGCGCACGGCGAAGACCATGTTGCCGCCCCCACCTCCGGCGCCTGCGACGGCGCTTTCGCGCGCCGCGCGCAGCGCCCCCTCCATGGACGGCCGATGAATGATCGGCACCACCACGATGTACTCGCCGGCCTCGAGGCCGCCGATACGGAAGGCCCCCCGATCATCGGTGGTGTCTGTCGGGCCGGTCGTCAACCGATGGCGTCCGCCCGTGTAGGTCCGTCGCAGGGTGCGGACCGGCGCGCCGACCAGCGGTTCGTTGTTTTCGTCGAGCACGACGCCGGAGATCGAGGCGAAACGCCACATCGGGATCTCGACATCCCCGACGCGATCGTTGGCCGCGAGGGTGACGGCACGCCCCGCGCCACCGGGCCGCGTGCGGCCGACCGCGCCGTCGACCCATCCCGGGCGGGTGGACGAAATCGTGTACGCCCCTTCGGGCAGCGCGCGACACGCAAACTGGCCATTGCCATCGGCCTGCACACGCTCGGGGGCAAACCCGGGGAGCGCGAGCGACACAATGGCGCCGGCAATGCCGCCGCCGTCCACGCCATCCACGACGCGTCCGACGATCACGCCCGTGCCGACCGGCATCGGCTTTGAGCTTTGTTGTGCGAGGCCACTCATCAGGTCGCCGAGCATCTGGGCCGGACGGCCCGAGGATGAGGTGGCGCCTCCCACGGTGACCTGTCCAGCCACGTGGCTGCCTGCCACCGCGACGACGGCCGCCACCAGCAGCGCGATTCTCGTGTGAGTCATGTCACCGATCCTCGCAAATCACAGACAGACCGGGTGTTAAAGAAACGCAAAATGGTGTGGTGTGTGATTGATGTACCAGTTTCCACATCCGGGATGTGGCGGGTGGTAGTCTGGCCGGGACCGGGAGCGCTTGTGATGAATCCGACTCGTAGAAACGCGGCCATCCTTGGGATGTGTCTGGTGCTGGGGCTGTGGAGCCCGATGGTGGCAGGACAAGCGCAGGCACCGCCGCGGGCCGGCGCTGCAGGCGAGGCGCAGGAGCCTCCCACGTCGGCGCTGGTGCTCGGACAGGTCGTTGATGGAGACACCGGGCAGCCGGTGGCCGACGCAGTGGTGTCCGTCACGGTGACGGGGGGAGCGGCTCCCGAATCGGCGATGCCGGGCATGGCCGGCGCCAGCGGCGCGAAACGTGTGCTCACGACCGCTGAAGGCCGGTTCGTCGTGCGCGACCTGCCGGCCGGCGTCGTGAACATGACGGTGGTGGCTGCCGGCTACATCAATGGTTCGTACGGGCAGACACGTCCGGGCGGCGCGCCGGAACCGCTGCGGATTCGCGCCGGTGAATCCGCATTGACGGCGCGCATTCGCATCTGGCGCTCCTCATCGATCAGCGGCATCGTCCGGGACGGACAGGGTGAACCGCTGCCGGGCCAGCAGGTTCGCGCGTTGTTCAGGTCCTACCAGCACGGGCAGCCTCGCGTGTCGGTGCGCGCCACCGCCGTGTCTGATGATCGCGGCGTTTATTACCTGTCGGCGTTGCAGCCTGGTGATTACCTCGTGAGTGTCGCGCAGACCATGGTGAGCATGCCGGTCGCCATGCTCGACACGATGATGACGTCGGTGATGGGCGGCGACATGTCGGGCGCGATGGCCCTGGCAGACGTGGCGATGTCGGGCGGGGCGATCGCGGCCAATGGCACCCGGATTGATGACATGGTGGTGGGCACACCGACCGGTGGCGTGCCCCGCGTGGGCGAAGACGGCCGGCTGCTGGTGCTCGCGGGGCGGTTTGCCCCCAGCGCCGAGACCAGCGCCGATGCCACGATGATCACCCTGGGGACAGGTCAGGCGCGGACCGGCGTCGATGTCACGCTGCCGTACGAGCGAACGGTGTCGGTGTCCGGCCGGGTGGTTGGTCCCACTGGCCCTGTGGCGGACCTGCCCGTGCGTCTGCAGTTTGCGCGCGAAGACCTGGTTGCCGACAGCTCGGTGGATGTGGCGTCGGCGACGACCCGCAAGGACGGCACCTTCACCATGCCGGCTGTGCCGCGCGGCGCGTACGTGCTCCGCGCGATGCGCGCGGCGCGTCCCGGTGTGTCGGCGGCGCAGCTGGCGCAGGTGCCCGCAGAGATGCGCGAGATGATGCAGAAGATGCTTGGCGCGCCGGGAGAAGATCCGCGCACGCTGTATGCCGACCTGCCCATTACCGTGTCGAGCGACGTGAAAGATGTCGCGCTGACGCTCAGTGCCGGCGCCACCATTGCCGGCAGCTTTGAGTTTCTTGGCACCGGCAAACCTCCCGCCTTGACCGGCGTCAGGGTGTCACTCACCGCCCTCGATGGCCGATGGAGTTCGCAGGGAGTGTTGCCGATGGCGATGGCGGCCGCGGCCACGGAGGTCAATGCAACCGAGCTGACGTTCAAGACGGCGGGACAACCGCCGGGCCGATATGCCGTCACGCTCACGCCCGCGAACCTGACGGGGTGGTTCGTGCGTTCGATCGTCGTGAACGGTCAGGACGTGACCTACAGCCCGCTCGAGTTGGGCAACCGCGACCTGACCGGCATGGTCATTACCTATACGGACAAGTCAGCCTCCATTGGCGGCCAGGTGCAGATGGGGGAGACCCGTGGATCGGGCGCCACGGTCGTCCTGTTTCCGCGCGCGTGGCGCGAGTGGATTGCCGGCGGCATGCACCCCTCGCTCTCCCGATCACTGCGCACGATTGAGACCGGCGCGTTTGCGCTCAATGGCCTCCCGCCCAACGAATACCTGATCGCCGCTGTTCCCAACGAGGATGCGCCGAACCTGCAGGACCCGACGGTGTTTGAAGCACTGGAGCGGATCGCCCTGCCGGTGCGGGTCATGGAAGGTGAGTCACAGCGGGTGTCCCCGCGTCTGCAGGTGTGGCGATGAGACGACTGATGTTTGCGTGTGTGGCCGTGCTGTTGAGTGGCCTGGTGGTGGCCGCGCAGCAACCTCCCACCCAGGGACGCGATCGCGTGCAGCCCCCCGGACAGCCGGCGGTCGTGCAAACCGGCAAGGGGTCGGTGTCCGGTGTTGTTGTCACCGCTGATGAGACGGCGGCGCCTCTGGCGTACGTTCCGGTGGCGCTGACGGTCAGTCAGCTTGGGATGCCGCGTGTGGTCGTAACCGACGCGCAGGGCCGGTTCCGATTCGACGGGATCGCCGACGGCAGCTACTTCCTCAGTGCACAGAAGCCGGCGTGGGTGATGGTACGCACCGGCATGCGGTCGGTCGCAGGACAGAGCCTCGGCATTCCGATCAGCGTGTCTGGGGGAGACGCCGTCACAGGCGTGCGCGTGCGGTTGCACAAAGGGGGCGTGCTTGCCGGCACGGTGACACTGCCCGGGGGCCGCGCAGCGGCGGGCCTCCAGGTGACGGCGCTTGGCGTGCGTCTCGCCGACGGGGAGCGTCAGACGTCGATGCTGGCACTGGCGGCCACCACCGATGACCAGGGGCGTTACCGTGTCTACGGCCTTCCATCCGGCGAATACGTCGTGCAGGTGCGCCAGGGACTCCTGCCGCAGCAGAACTTGGACATGCGGCAGACCCTGCCTTCGGACATCCGGTGGGCGGAGGGCGTTCTGGCCGGTCCGAAAAACATACCGGGTGCGGTGCCCGACGTGGCGCCGCCCCTCGGACCCACGGTGGCGTTCAGCCCGACCTATTTTCCGGCGAGCACAACCGTGAATGGCGCGACGGTCGTCTCGCTGGGTGTGGCCGAGGAGCGGACGGGGCTCGACATCGCCGTGCAACTGGTGCCGACCGCTGAGGTCACCGGCACGGTGACCTCGCTGGAAGGCACACCTGCCGGCGGCGCCATGGTGGCGCTCCAACTGCCCGCCAGTGCAGGCCAGGAAGAACTGCTCGCGCTGCTTCTTGGCAGTGCGGTCGCGCGAACCGCGTCCGACGGGACGTTCACGCTGCGCGGCGTGATGCCCGGGTCGTATGAACTGCAGGTGCGCGCCGCCCCTCCCGGAGGACGTGGTTCGGGGGCGATGCCGGCGATTGCGCTGCAGGGCATGATGGGGGGAGCCGCGGCCGGCGGAGCCACCCGGTGGGCCCGCCAGACCGTTGAGGTGAACGGCAGCCCGGTGGGGCCGCTCGCCCTGCAATTGCGCGAAGGCCTGCGGGTCTCCGGCAAGGTGGCGCTCGAAGGGGCGACCTCGTCCCTGCCGGCCAACGTCCGCGTGATCATCGGCTCCACGGGAACCCTGGGCGGCCTGCCCGACGTGGCGATGTTCCGCCCCGCGCAAAGCACGGCCACCGTGGCCGCCGACGGCACCTTTGAAGCGGCAGGACTCATGCCGGGCACCTACCGCGTGTCGGTCGTGATGCCGGGGATGCGGACGATGCCGACCGAGCCCGGATCGGGCTGGATGCTCAAGTCGGTGGTCGTCAACGACCGCGACGTTGCCGACCTGGGGCTCGATATCGGCGCCGGCGATGTTGAGGGCATGACGATCACGTTGACGGACCGGCCCTCCGAGCTCACGGGACAAGTGCAGGTCGGCGACAACGCATCCGTGGCCCAGTATCAGGTCGTGGTGTTTTCGGCCGACCGCACCTACTGGCGCACCGGCAGCAGGCGCGTGATGTCGGCGCAGCCGTCCAGTGATGGTCGATTCGTCCTGGCCGGCTTGCCTCCCGGTGATTACCACCTGGCAGTCGTCACCGACCTCGACACCCGCGAACTGAGCAGCCAGACCTTCCTGGAATCGCTGATTGCCTCGGCGATTCCGGTCACGATGGCGGAAGGGGAGCGGAAGCGGCAGGACATCCGAATCCGTTGATCGTCCCAGACCAGTACGTAAATTTTCTGTCTTCGGGTATCGTAAGCACCCAAGACAGTCATGATGGGCACCCCATCCGCACCGGAATCCCAACTTCGCGACATCGTCGCCGGCATTGATCGGCGTCGGCGATCGCGGCTGGCCATTGCCCGGGTCGCCACCTTGGCCCCCTATGCCGCCGGCGTCGGCGTGGTCCTGGCCATTGCCGCCCGCTGGTTTGGCTGGAATGCCGGCGTGCCGGCCATCGTGTTGCTTGTGCTGGCGGCAGGGCTGGCATTGGCCGCGTGGTGGGGCAGCCGAGCGATGCCGGTCAGCGACGCAGCGGCCGCGCGGATCGATGAAGATGCGAATCTGGCGGGCGAGCTCCACAGCGCGCATTGGTTTGCAGGCCGGTCCACACCCGCGCACCAGTCCAGTGAGGACGTGGAGTGGGCGGAATATCACCTCACGCATGCGGCCCGCAGGGTGTCCAGCGTCGATTGGTCGGCGTTGTATCCACCGGTCAAGGCTGCCCGTCAGTGGATGACCTCCGGCGCGCTGGTGGCGATGGCCGTGCTGGCGCTGGTGATTGGTCCGCGTTCGCGCGCGACGATGCTCCGCGAGCAGGGGCTGACCGACGAACAGATCGCGGCCGCCATGGCCGGCGAAATGCTTCCTGATGAACTGCAGGCCAAGATCGATGCGATTCTCGGCGAGCTGGCGGAAGGCGGCCTGACCGACGCCGAGGCGCAGCTGAAGATGGATGAACTGCGCGACCTGCTGGGCGACCTGAATAAGGCGATCAAGGAAGGTGAACTCGCCGACCTCAAGGCCGCCGAAAACGCGCAGATGAGTGACGCCAAGGCCGGCGGCGAAAAGCCGAGCGACCAGCTGGCGGCCAAGGCCGAGGAAGCTGCTGACGCCAGCGCAGGCCTGCCCGAAGACGTGCGCTGGTCGCTGGAAGATCTCGCCAATCGGCTCGCCAACGCGCAGCCGAATCAGAGCGAGACCAACCAGAACAATCCCAGTGCGTCGGAGCAGACGGGTGAAAAGGGCAACGCGTCGGAAGGCGCCGAAGCCAGCCAGATGGCGCAGCAGGCCGGCATGCAGATGGTGCGCGAGGCCGCGACCGATGCGCAGCAGGGCCAGATGATGCAGGGTGGAGGCGGCGCCATGGGCGGCGACTCGCGGCCCGGCGCCGGCGGCAATCAGGGCGGACAGGGCCAGCTCGACATGAAGGCGCTGGCGCAGGCCCTGCGTCAGGAACTCATTCAGGCGGAGCAGGATCAACTCGGTGAAAACATCGACACCGAACTGCGCCGCAAGACGGAACAGAGCCAGGCCAAGGTGAGTTTCACCCGCGTGCCGGCCCCCACGACATTTGATCGCAGCCGCGCGGCCCTGCCGCCTCCAGTTCCGGAGGCCCATCGGTCGCTCCTTCAGCGTTACTTCAATCGTCGCCAATGAGCACAGCCGTCGAACAGCACATCGATCAGTTCCAGGAACGTTTTGTTCGTATTACCCGGGAAGTTGGACGCCGCATCGTCGGCAACGAAGACATCGTGTCCAACACCGTCACGGCGCTCCTGGCCGGCGGTCATGTCCTGCTCGAAGGCATTCCCGGCGTCGGCAAGACCAGCCTCGTCCACACGCTGGCTGACGTTCTCCACCTCAAGTTTTCGCGCATCCAGTTCACGCCCGACCTGATGCCCGCCGACATCGTCGGCACCAACATCGTGCAGGAGCACGATGCGGGAGGCACGTTCTTCGAGTTCCAGCCGGGCCCGATCTTCGCCAACGTGGTGCTCGCCGACGAGATCAACCGCGCGACGCCGAAGACGCAGTCCGCGCTGCTTGAGGCGATGCAGGAAATGAGCGTCTCGGTCGGCAAGACGACCTACAAACTCGAACAGCCGTTCCTGGTGCTGGCCACGCAGAACCCGCTCGAGATGGAAGGCACCTATCCGCTGCCCGAAGCCCAGCTGGACCGCTTCTTCTTCAAGCTCCGCGTGAAGTACCCGAGTGAAGAAGCGATGTACACGATCCTCGACCGCACGACCCAGGCCGGCAGCGACCAGGTTGAACGCGTCGTCGACGGCGACGAGATCCTGAAGATGCGTCACGCGGCGCGGCTGGTGCCGATTGCCAAGCCGGTCCAGGGGTATGCGATTCGCCTGACGATGGGCACGCACCCGCATTCGCCGCACGCGACCCCCATGATCAAGAAGTACGTGCGCTACGGCGCGAGCCCGCGCGCGGCGCAGGCGCTGGTGCTGGCGGCCAAGATTCACGCGATTACCCACGGCCAGGCGTTTGTGTCGCCTGACAACGTGCGCGAAGTGGCGCTGCCCGCGTTGCGTCACCGTGTGCTGCTCAACTTCGAAGGTGAGGCCGAACAGGTCGACACCGACGTGATCGTCAAGGAACTGCTGGCGGGCGTTTCGCCCGACGCGTGATCGGCACCCCCTCGTGGCTTTAGGGTTCGACTCCGACTTCCTCAAGAAGCTCGAGTACCTGCACGTTGTCTCCAAGAAGGCGTTTGCCGGCCAGGCTCGGGCCGAGCGGCTGGCGCCCAAGCGGGGACGCGGACTCGAGTTTGCCGACACGCGCGCGTATTCGGCGGGTGACGACTTCCGGCACATCGACTGGAAGGCGTACATGCGTCTGGGACGCCTGCTGCTGCGCCTGTTCGACGAAGAGCAGGACCTGCCGATCTACCTGCTGATCGATGCGAGCCAGTCGATGGCGCCGCAGGGCGAAGATCCGATCAAGTTCGACCAGGCCCGCCGGATTGCGGCCGCGTTGTGTTACATCGGACTGGCGCACCTCGACCGCGTGACGCTGATGCCGTTTGATGTCGCGGTGCGCGAAGAGCGCACGCCCGGGCAGGGGAAGGGGCGCATCTTCCGCGTGTTCGAGATGCTCGAGACGATTGAGGCGCGCGGCGGCACGAACATGGCCGAGGCGTTCAAGCAGTTTGCCGGGCGCGGCCGACGGGCGGGACTCGCCGTCGTGATCTCCGACTTCCTGGATCCCGCCGGGTATGAAGGCGCCTTGAAGGTCCTGCAGGCGCGTGGCCATGACGTGTACGTCGTGCAGATGTCGGCGGAACGTGATCGGGATCCGGGCGCGTTGGGCGACGTGCGGTTTGTCGACGCCGAGTCGGGCGACACACGGGACATCGAAGTGACGCCTGCGCTGGCTCGCGCCTACGCCGAGGCCTGGGAGAAACACACGGCGGAACTGGAACAGTTCTGCGGACGCTACAACATCGGGTATGTGCGCGCGGATGCTGAACGGCCGGTCGAGGAGATCATCCTCAAGACCTTCCGTCAGGGGCGGTTCGTCGCATGAGTTTCGGCGCACTGACGGCGTGGCAGGCATGGCTGGCATTGCTGGCCACGACCGGGCTGTTTTCGTACCTGTTCTTCCTGAAGATCCGGGCCCCGCGCATCGCCGTGCCGTCGCTGCTGTTGTGGCAGCGCGTGCTCGACCAGTCGCGCGAGATGACGCTCTGGGAGCGCATCCGCAAAGTGGTGTCCTGGATCATCATCACGCTGATTGGCGTGATGCTCGTCCTGGCCGTGTTGCGCCCGTCCTCGAGCGACACGGCTGCGGCGGGTGGACGCCGGCTGATCATTCTGGACTCCTCGTGGTCGATGGCCGCGGAGACCAGCGGCGGCGAAACGCGCTGGGAGCGCGCGGTGGCAGAAGCGCGCGCGCTGATTCAGGCGTCAGCCGGGGATGAAGTGGCGCTGGCAACAACTGCTGATGGACTGGTGGAAGGGCCAACCACTGACGCCGTGTTGCTTGAGGCGGCGCTGGACCGGCTCGTGCCGGCCGGCGGTGAGGACTCCGACTGGCCGACCGTGGCGAACGTGTCAAAGGTGCATTTCCTGACCGACGGGACGGTGCCGCGACAGCTGGAGGATCTGGACGGACCTGGCGTCGATGTCCTGGTTCAGTCGGTCTTTGAGCCCGCCGCCAACGTTGCCATCACCGCATTTGAAACCCACGCGCCGGGGGATCCCGAAGCCCAGGCCGAGGCCTACCTTGAACTGGCCAACTACGCCGCAGAGCCGCAGCCGGTGCGCCTGGTGGTGACGCGTGGGACGAACACGATTGCGGATCTCAACGTGGATCTGGCGGCCGGCGAAGCCGTACGCCAGATGGTGCCGCTTGGCACCGAGGGTGATCCCCGCGTGCGGGCCCGTATCTCCGCCACGAATAACGCGCTTGCCGTTGATGACGAAGCCGTCGCCTGGGTCGCGCGCGCCGAAACTCTGGCCGTGACCGTGGTCAGCGCCGAGCCCGGGTTCCTGAAGGTGCTGTTCGATCGGATCCCAGGCATGCGGGCGTCGTATGTCGCGCCCGGAGCGTACGACCGGCCGCGGCAGGGGCCGGAGCATGTGCTCGTGTTTGATCACTGGGTGCCGCCGGCTGCGCCCGACAAGCCGGCGCTCTACATCTCACCGATGATGGGTGAGGGGACGGAGTGGCTCGGCACACGCCGCGACGAAAACTCGCCGACCTGGGCGACGGCCGAACGTCACGCCGTGTTGCGCGGCGTCGACCCCGCGACGGTCACGCTTGAACGGGCGCGCGCGGTGGAGTCCGAGGCGTTTACGCCCGTCGCGCGATCAGCCACGGGCGTGCCGCTCGTGAGCGTCAGTGAATCCGCGGATCGCCGCGCGGTGATGTTCGGGTTCGGGTTGCTCGAAGCGGAATCCAACGTGGCCCTGCAGCCGGCATTCCCGGTGCTGGTGGTCAACGCCATCGAGTGGCTGGCCCGCCCCACGCTGGTGGGGCAGTTGCGTCCGGGTGTGGTGCCCGTCGACGCGGCCCTGACACGAGTGATGTCGACCAACGGCGAGGATCTGGAGATCTCGACGTTCGGCGACACGAGGCTCGTGCGGTTTCCCGGTCCCGGACTGTATCTCGCCGAGGGTGGCGGGATGCGGACGACCTTTGCCGTCAATGTGGGCGATCCGCAGGTGTCGAACCTGCAGCGCACGTCGCTCAGTGAGCAGGTGCAGGCGCAGGGCGCCGCGGCGCGCGCTGAACGTCCATGGTGGCCGTGGATCGTCGGGCTGGCCTTCATGCTTGTCCTGGTCGAGTGGTGGACCTGGCAGCGGAGGATTACGGTGTGAGTTGGACGGCGCCTTCCGCGTTGTGGCTGCTGGCGCTGGTGCCCCTGGTGTGGGTGGCCAGCCGCTACGCGCGCACGAACTTCAATCCTCGTCAGCATCGGCTGCAGCAGGGCGTCCGCGCTCTGGTGCTGATCGCCCTGGTGCTCGCGCTCGCGCGACCGATCCTCGAAATCGGCTCGTCGAATCTGTCGGTCGTGTACCTGGTCGACGTGTCGTACAGCGTGTCGTCGCAGGCTGTCGACACGGCTGCCGGCCGCATTGACGCGCTCACCAGTGAACTGGCGCCCGACCACACCCGCATCGTCGCGTTCGCGCGTGACGCGCGGGTGGTGGAAAGCAGCGCGGCGCTGCGGCAGCTGGTGGCGACCGAGGCTCCGGCGGACGGCATGGATCGCACGACGTCCGATCTGGAAGGCGCTCTGGCCGCCGCCCGGGCCGAGTTGGCGCCCGGTCACGTTCCCCGCATCGTCCTGTTCACCGACGCCCGGCCCACCGCCGGCGACGTCACCGCGGCCGTCACGCGGTTGAGCGCCGCGGGTGTCCCCGTCAGCGTGTACCCTATGGCGCCGCGTGAATTGGGTGACACGTGGGTGGAGGCGATTCGTTTCCCGCTGCGCCTGGCTCCCGGTGGTCTCTCCACGTTGACCGTGGATGTCGGCAGCCAGAAGGCTATCAGCGCCACCGTCGAGGTGAAGTCGGGCGAGCGCTCGCTCGGCACGCAGACAATGACGCTCGCCGTGGGGACGACGCCGGTGCCCGTGGAAGTGTCACTCGACACCGCGGGCGCCACGACGTTCGAGGCCAGCGTGGTGGTCGCCGGCGATCCGCTGCCCCAGAACAATGCCCTCGCGCAGTCCGCATGGGTGGCGCCTCGCCCCCGGGTGCTCTACGTGGAAGGCACACCCGCATCGTCCAAATACCTGGCAACGGCGCTGGATCAGTCCGGATTTGATGTGGAGGTCCGTGGCGCCGCAGGCCTGCCGGCCAGCTCGCCGGAACTGGCGGCGATTGACGTCGTGGTGTTGAGAGACCTCGCGAAGTCCGTGT
>CBINOO010000077.1:0-18953 GCA_966252305.1 uncultured Acidimicrobiia bacterium | reverse complement strand
GTGCCGCGCGCTGGCGCTGCCGTCGCGGGTGGTGCCCGGCATCTACGAATTGCTTGACGGCCACGTCAGCGTCAGCCGGTTGCGGAACGTTGACATCGCCGACCTCCTCCGACGCCCGCAAAAACACGATCGACTGTCCAGGCCCGAGTATCTGAGGGGGGCCTGCGTCGCGATCACCGGGGCCGGCGGATCGATCGGCGCGGAGTTGTGCCGGCAGGTGGCATTTGCCGGCCCACGCCGGATATTGCTGATCGGACACGGCGAAAACAGCGTGTTCGACATCGCGGCCGAGTTGAGAACGCGGTATCCCGACATCGCGATCGATGCGGTGATCGCCGATGTGAGGGACCGAGCGCGGATCCATCGACTGCTTCGCCGCGCGGAGCCGAAGGTCGTGTTTCATGCCGCGGCGCACAAACATGTCCCGCTGATGGAAGACAATGCGCCCGAGGCCGTTACCAACAACGTCATCGGGACGCGCAACGTCGTGGATGCGGCAGCCGCGGCGCGCGTCGAGCATTTCGTCATGGTGTCGACCGACAAAGCCGCCGCGCCGAGCAACATGATGGGGGCGTCGAAACGGCTGGCCGAGTTGATCGTGCAACGCTCCGCGCGCGTCTATCGGCGGCCGTATGCCGTGGTCCGCTTCGGAAACGTGCTCGGCAGTCGCGGCAGTGTCGTGCCGATCTTCAAGGCACAGATTGAACGAGGCGGGCCGGTCACCGTGACGCATCCGGAAGTGCGACGGTATTTCATGACCATTCCCGAGGCCGTGCATCTGATCCTGCAGGCCGGCGGTATCGGGGCAGGCGGAGAACTGTTTGTCCTGGACATGGGCCAGCCGGTGCTGCTGCGCGAGTTGGCGGAGGACATGATCCGGCTCTCCGGGCTCACCGAACGCGATGTTTCGATCGTCTACACGGGCCTGCGGCCCGGAGAGAAGCTCGATGAAGTGCTGTGGGAGGAGGGGGCGTCGGTGGAGATGACCGCACGCGCCGACATCCGGGTGGTGCGCGAGGCGACGGCGATCGACGATGACGTGCTCGACGACGCCATCGAGAAACTGGCGGCCGCCGCTGCCGCCGATGATGCGGAGAAGATCGCCAAGCTCTTCCGCCAGTTGCTGCCGTCGTCCACGGTGACCGCTCGCCGGGGATCGACGGACGGTCCCGATGCCGCGAGGGTGTTTACCATCCCTGGTGCGTAGCGACGTGCTGATTGATGCTGGTCCTCAACAAGGCACTCCCACTTCTCGTCCTGCCGCTGGGATTGAGTCTGATCCTGCTCGTGTGGGGGACCGTGCGCCGGCAACGGCGACTTGCATGGCTCGGCCTCATCATCCTGGTGATCACCAGTAACCCCGTCGTCGGCCGGGTGGCCATCCGCGCCGCCGAAGGCTGGGCCGAGAGGAGGGTGCCGGCCGATGTGCCGACGGTCGACGCGATTGTCGTCCTGAGCGCCGGCCGCTTGATTGCGCCGGGACCCGCGCGCGTCAGCGAGTGGGGGGAAGCCAATCGCTTCTTCGGCGGACTGGAACTCTTTCAGGCGCACAAGGCACGCTGGATGGTCTTCACCGCGGCGTGGAATGGCTCGACGCCGCCCAGGGAGACCGAGGGGGAGATTCTCGGCAACCTCGCGATCTCGCTCGGGGTGCCTCGCGACCGCGTCCTGCTGACCGGCAGAGTGGCGAACACGGTGGATGAGGCCCGTGAGGCCCGGATCACGCTCTCCGGCGCCGGCGTGCAGACGCCGCACATTCTGCTGGTGACGTCAGCCTTCCACATGCCGCGCGCGCGTCAGCTGTTTACCCAGGCGGGCTTCCTGGTCGAGCCGTACCCCGTGGATTTCTGGGTGTCTGAGGCGCGCGGTTTTGGCGTGCTGGATGTCCTGCCCAACGCGAATGCCCTGCTGCAGACCCAGACCGCCATGCGTGAACTGTACGGGCGCGGCTTCTACTGGATACGCGATCGGTTCGGAGCTCGATGACGCCGATGGCACGCCCGCTTCGCCAGTCGGATCGACGCCTCCTGTTTGCGATTGGCGATACGGTTGCGGCCGTCGGCGCCGTGTGGCTCGCCCTCTGGACCTGGTCACTGACCACCGGGTTCCCGTTCACCAGCGCGGTTGTGGTGCACCAGGCGGTCTGGTTGCTGGCGGTGCCGCTGTGGGTCTCGGCGCTGGCGACCTCCCGGCGAGCATCAGCCGCGTACCAGCCCAAGGCGGCCGCGCGCGGACTCCTGCAGGCGGCCGGAACCCTGTTCCTTGCCTACCTGGTGGCCTACTTCGCGGCGGGACCGGACCGTCTTCCGCGCCTGGTCGCCGTCTACATCCTGTGGGACGCCGTGTGGCTGACGCTCGCGGCGCGCCTGGTGATCGCGTGGTATCTGACGCAGGAAGGACAGGTCCGGCGCATCGTCGTCCTTGGCGACGGGCCCGCCGCGGCGGCGACGCTTGAGCTGCTGCGCGAACGCGCGTACGCCGACGCCACCCTGGTGGCGCCGCCGTCGCGGGAATTGCCGGCCACGGCAGGACCGATTTCAGAGGTGATCGTCGCCGATTCGGCGTCGTTACCCGTGAGCTCGATTGAACAACTCATGGCGCTCCAGGCAGCGGGGACAGAGGTCACGACGTTTGTGCACGCCCATGAGTCACTGCTCAAGCGTGTTCCCGTGCGTCATGTCGGGCACGAGTGGGTGGTGTCGCGTCTGTTCACGGGCGACGAGCGACTGCACGGCTCGTGGCTTGCCAAGCGGACGCTCGACCTCCTTGGTGGCGCCGTGCTGGCCACCGCAGGCCTGATACCGGGCCTCATCGCCGCCGCGGCCGTGGCGATCGAATCGGGTTTCCCCGTTCTGTACTCACAGACGCGCAGCGGCAGGGGAGGCCGCCCGTTCCGATTGACCAAACTCCGGACCATGCGCCATGACGCCGAGGTCGACGGTCCGCAGTGGAGTCCCGAAGGTGATGCACGGGTCACCCGCGTCGGTCGGGTGCTGCGCCGCACCCACGTGGATGAGTTGCCCAACCTGTGGGCGGTCTTTCGCGGCGACATGAGCCTGGTGGGACCCCGGCCCGAACGACCGGAGTTCATCGAGGACCTCGAGCGTGAGATTCCGCTGTACGCGACTCGCTTGACAGTCGCCCCCGGCCTGACCGGCTGGGCGCAGGTCAAGACCACGTACGGGGATTCGGTCGAAGACGCGCGCCGCAAGCTGGAGTTCGACCTGTACTACGTGTGCCACCGTTCCCTCTGGTTCGATCTGGCGATTCTCGTCCGCACCGCCGGCCGGATGATGGGGTGGAAGGGACGGTGAGATCATGAAGATCAGCGGGACGACCGTCGCCCTCGTCGCGGCGCTCGCCATGGTGGCCACGCTCGTGATTCCGCCGGCCGGCGCGGTGTGGCTCAACGAACGTCGTGTGGCCGCCACCACGGCCGCGCTGGTGCAGATCGCCGACAGCCTCCGGCAGCTGGGTCCGGCCGGTGTCGATCGGCCCGGTCAGGTGCAGCGTGGTCCCGGCCGCTGGCCCGACCTCAACGCGGCGACCGCTCGTGCGCGCGGACTCGACTGGGACGTGTCACATCACGCCGACTGGCTGGCTCACGCCCAGCCGGTGCTGCCGTCGGTTGGCGGCGCATGGCCACCAGACGCCTGGGGCAACTGTGTCTTCGTGCGGTCGCTCGGCGATGGTTATCTGATCGTCTCGGCGGGATCGAACGGTTTGATCGACACACCGCTGACGGCTGGGAGTGCCGTCGGTGATGACGTCGGCGTCCGCGTCAAGTGGCCGTAGTAACATTCCGCGCATGACAGAGGAGACCGCAGACGCCAGGGGCGACGAAGACTCCACCGCGTTGCTCTCGATGGCACGCATGGTCTGGGAGGAACGTCGTGCCATCGCCCTGACTGTGGCCGGCGTCCTGGTCGTCCTGCTGATCGCCGGTCCGATCGTTCTGTGGCAGCAGCCGGCCGAACGAACGGCCAGCCTGCCGTTTCGACTCGTCTTTCCGTCCTCGGAGCGCGACCAGTACCCCAACGGGTCCGCTTTCTCGCGGGCAGATCTGGTGTCCAACGCCGTCCTGTCCGAGGTGTACGAGTCCAACGCGCTTGACCGGTATCTGCCGTTCGAGGTGTTCCGGCGCGGGCTGTTCGTGCTGGCGTCCAGCACGGACATCGCGCTTCTCGAACTGCAGTATCGCGCCAAACTGTCGGAGACGCCCCTGCCCGCACCCGAACGATCGCGACTGGAAGCAGAGTTCCGCCAGAAGCGCGAGTCGATGCCGACGCCGGAACTCTCCCTGCACCTCGTGCTTCCGACCACAGTTGCGACCGTGCCTGATGTCGTCATGAAGAAGGTGCTGAACGACACGCTCGCCGTGTGGGCCGAACAGGCCGCGCGTGACAAGGGCGCGCTGGGTTACTCGACGGCGCTGCTGACGCCCGGCGTGCTGGCGGTCGAACCGCCGGGTCGCGCCACCGGCCTGATCCGTTACGACCAGCTCCGGCGCAATGCCGCGCGCGTGCTCCAGCAGATTGATCGGCTCACGACGCTGCCGGGCGCCGCGACGCTGCGGGTGGGGGCCGACAGGCTGACGTTGCTTGACCTCCGGGTGCAGGTCGAGGACCTCCTCCGGTTTGACGTCCTCCCGGCCCTCGAGCGCCGCCTGGCGACGATTCAGACGAGTGACGAGATTGCCCTCAACAGCGCGTATCTGCGTGACAGGCTCAGTGAGCTGCAGCGCGCGCTTGACGGCGCAAACGGGCGACGGGCCCAGGTCCAGCAGGCGCTCGCCACATTCGAACAGGGGCCGGGTGGGCCCGACCTGCCGAACTCCCCGAGCGGCGCATCACCTGGCGACGCCGGACTGCCAGAGTCATTCCTCGACAGTGTGATCGCGCTGGCCAGCCGCTCCGGCGCCGTCGACTACAGAAAGGCGCTGACGGATCAGGAACTCGCGTTTGGCAGACAGGCGCTCGACATTCAGGATGAAATTGCCTTCTACACCTCGACGCTGCGTCAATTGACGGGCAGCCCCGGGCGCGGCGGGGCAGGCGCGCCGCGTGAGGAGATTGAGGCGTCGTTCGACGCGTCGAAGGCACGCGTGCTGTCGGTGCTTGGCCTGACGCATGAGGTCTACGAGAAGATCTCGGAGTTGAATCTCAATCCGCGGGGCAGCCTGTACGAGGTCACCGGCCCGTTTTCCGTGTCGACGGTTCGCCCGATGAGTGAACGGTGGCTCCTGCAGGTGGGCGCATTCCTGCTTGTGGTCAGCGCGATTCTCGCGTCGATATTCTTCGTGGTCCTTCGCATGTCGCGCCGATCGGCCTCCCAGTAGCGGGACGATGACCACTGCCGTCATCATTCCGTGCCGGAATGAAGCCGGATTCATCGGTCCGCTGCTCGACGCCCTCAACGCGCAAACCAGGCCCCCTGACGAGGTCATCGTTGTGGACGATCAGTCCACGGACGGCACCGGTGACATCGCGCGTGCCTGGACGGCCACCGAAACCCGGCTGGTGGTGCGGGTGGTGCCTGGCCCTGGGCGCGGACCCGCGGCAGCGGTCAACGCGGGGATCCGATCGACACAAGCCGATTACCTGATTCGCCTCGATGGCCACAGCCGTCCGGCGGCCGACTACATCGAACGGTGTCTCCTGGTCATCGATCGGGGCGTCGTGGGCGGCCGTTGGATCATCAGGCCGGGGGCCTCGACGGCGATGGCTCAGGCCATCGCGGCTGTCGTGTCGCATCCGGTGGGATCCGGCGGCGCGCTGTACCGGCGCAACTCGGTGCGCCGCAGCGAGCTGCGGCGCGTCGAGACGGTCCCGTTCGGCGCATACTCGCGCGTGGTGTGGAGCACCCTCGGCGGGCTCGACGAGTCGCTCGTGGTGAATGAGGATTTCGACTTCAACTTCCGCGCCAGACAGGCCGGCTACGAGGTGCTCCTTGATCCGCTGATGAACGTCGAGTACTTCGCCAGGCCGACGTTGCACGCGCTCGCGCGCCAGTACAGTCGTTACGGATTCTGGAAATGGGCGATGCTCCGCAAGGACTCGCGGGCGCTGCACTGGCGGCAGGTGCCGCCAATGCTGGTGACGCCGTGGCTCTGCGTGTCTGCGGCGCTGCTGATCGTCGCGCCCGGTGTGGTCCCGCTGATGGCAGCCGGGTCGTACCCTGTCGTGGCGGCCGGCGCCGGGATTGTGGTGGGTGTGGCCCGACGCGTGAATCCACTCCTCGCCGCAGCCGCGGTCGCCACGATCCACGTGTGCTGGAGCCTGGGTTTCTGGTCGGCCGCTATTCGAGACGCTTCGCGTCGATTCGTCCGAGCCTGAAGGTCACACCCGGCGCGCCCGTCAGGCGCAAGTCGACGTACCGTCGGCGCGACGGCCGGATGGAGAGCTGCACAACCGCCGGTGCTCCCGGCGCGACGATGAGTCGATTGACCTCCTGCCCATCGATGAGCACCCGGACCTCCACCGGGGGACCGGCCGGGCCCTCCACAGTGAACGGCATGCTGACGGTGGCGCCCGTTGGCACGAAGGCAAGGGACGCGCTGTCTCCCACCCGGAAACGGTGACCGTCCTCGTCCGACTGCCAGCGGGAGAGGCCAATGCCGCGATGTTCGAGGAGGGCGATGTCGCGGGCACGTTCGGCGCGGATGGCGTGGGTGCCGCTCGTGAGCACCACGAGGCCGGCGGCAACACCCATCCCGATCCGGGCGGACGTCACGCCGGCCTGATGGAGAGACGCAGCCAGTCCTCCCAGCACGATCCAGAACGGAACCACGGTCTCCGACAGGAGTTGCGGATGGCCGGTCAGCGAACTCGCGAGATAGGCGGCCAGGCCGGCAGCGAGCCACCGGGCCAGGGCCGTCGAGCTCCCACGCAGCCCGTGCCAGATCGGCGGGACCGCGAGCAGCAGGTAAGGAAGCAGACCGAGCAGACCGAGTTCCGCCAGAATCTGCAGCGGGTAGTTGTGCGCGTTCTCCTGTGTGTGTCCGGTGATCAGGATTTTGTCGGCGTCGGCCGCGCCGTAGTCGGCGGACCGTCCGTAAAACGTGCCGACGCCCACACCGTCCACCGGTGACACCAGCCACATGTTCACGGCCGTCGCGGCGAAGATCTTGCGCGATTCCACCGACGCCGACAGGGAGAAGTTGCGAGTCGACGGGTACATCGCCACGGCGCCTGCGGAGAGCGCCATGACCACACCGGCTGCGGCCAGGACGCGCCAGCCTGCGTCGGCTCGACGATGCAGTGCCCGTGCCGCCAGTCCGACGAGCAGGGCCACCAGGGCCGCCGCCATCGCGCTGCGTGAACCGGACAGCCACAGGCCTCCCACGGCCACCAGCGCCAGCATCGGTGCGGGCCACCATCGGCGCGGGCCAGGCACGTGGAGCAGCCCGATGAGCGACAGCACCGCGAGTGCGAAGAGTGATCCGCCGGCGTTGACATCCGTCTGGGTGTTGATGCGCGCGACGGCGAGGGCCCTCAGGATCTCGCCGGCGGGAGCCCCCTCGTTGAGTTGAACGAGGCGCCAGAGGTTGTGACCAGCGGCCAGGGCCGAGCCGGCGCCGAACGCCGCGATCACTGCCGGGAGCCGCGTCGGCCTGTCGCGCAGCGATGCCTCGGCTGCGATCGCCACGCCGATCCCCATCAGCATTCGCATGGCGGTCGTGGTCGGTTGCCACGCTTGAGCGCCGTCAAACACCCGCACGTCGCGGATCAGGCCGAGAAGCTCGTCCCACGAAGCCGGAATCTCGAACGTCAACAGCCACACCGGCTGCACTACCAGCGCTGACGCCACAACGACAAGAGCCAGGCAGACACCAGGCCAGAGGAGCCGAAGGCTGGCCGTCCAGCGCGCGCGGATCATGGCCGCGGCGATGGTCGCAAATCCCAACTGTTCGAGCAGGCGGACCCCCGGCATGTCCATGTCGAGCACCACACCCGCCAGGCCGCAGATTGGCGCGAAGGTGGCCAGCGCGACGACCGCAGCCACGGGCGCCCAGAGGCCGAGTGCGAGGAGCAGGACGGGTGCCAGGCGCGCGGGAAAGGGCGCGGGCCCGAGGGCCCACGCGAGGATCATGACTACGGAAGCGAGCGCGATGATCGCCCTCGCTGGAACACCAATCCGATTCACCGTCGCGCCACCACCGCGTAGTCCCTGAAGGTGAACAGCCGCGCGTTGAGTTTCTCGGCGTGTGCATTCACCGCGTCGATGAGGTCAAGCGTGGTCGGATCGGGTTCATGGCCGGGGCGCCCTGACGGCAGCGAGACACGCGTGAGTTTGTCTTCAGGCGCAACCGGCGAGCGGTACTGAATGTCGACCCGCGCGAATCCCGCGGCCTGCACCATGTAGTGCAACGTCTCGGGATGCAGCGGCCAGCGATGTGTGACGTCGCGAATGTAGCTGTCGAAAAACGCCACCCAGCACGCCGGATTGATGGTCTCGAAGACCAGCGTCGATCCGGGACGCAACTTGTGGAACGCCACATCGATGAGCCGCGCCAGATAGGACGGCTCCAGGTGTTCGACCACCTGAATCGCGATCAGCCCGCCGAGCGAACCGTCTGCCTGCGCCTCGAGGAAACCGACTGCGTCGCCGACCTCCGCCGTCAGACCCCGTTCAAGACAGACGTCCACCATCGCCGGCGTGATGTCGACGCCTCGCGCCTCGATGCCGGCATCCTTGAACAGCTGCAGCAACTCCCCCCGGCCGCAGCCGAGATCGATCACCGGCGCGCTCGCGCCCGCGAACAGCGGGACGTAGTCGCGCAGGCGCGAGGTGATCTCCTCCTCGGCGCCGCGGAAACGATCCTCGAAGCCGACGTACGCCATCGATGGGGCTCCGCTCGGCGCGGTTCGGGGTTCCTCGTTCTGGGCTCCTGGTGCCTGGGTTCCGGGTTCGAGGGTGCCGGGTACCCGGTTCGCCGCCAGCCGCTCCATTTCACGCTTGAGGAGCATGGACGTCTGCTGGGCGAGCGCGACGCGCTGCGAGAGTTCTTCGCAGGCCGCGCGCAGCAGGGGATGTTCAGCGTCACGGCGTGCGTCACGCGCGCGCATGGACTCCCAGTGTTTCATCCAGTCATCAGTCAACGCCGAGATGGCGCCGTTGAGCACGTGAATCTGCCCGCCCACGCTGCGGTCCTTGGTGTCCACGTAGAGCGTCAGGCTCTGCAGCAGCTGCACGAGCATGGCCTGGAAGTGGACGAGCGAGTGTGTCTGCGCGCGAATGAGCTCGATGGTCGTCGCCATCGCGCGTTGTGACTCGCGATGGGCCGCCACGTTGCGATTCAGGTGGTCAACCAGCGCCGCATTGAACTGCTGCTGCTGCACGAGCGGCTGACCGACCAACCGCCAGATGAATCCGCGCAGCCGGCCTTTGAGTGACCCGTCAATGGCGGGTGCTCCATGCGGCAGGATGTTCCACGCGTCGTTGATGGGCGTGAGCTGCGACTCGTCGTAGTCAGGCGGAGCGTGTGGAAACTCAGGCAGCCGCAGCAGCGACTGATCGACAGCTGTCAGGCGATCGTTGTAGAGACGATCCGCCTCCCGCCGTTCCAGTTCAAGCCGCTTCAGGCGATCTTCAAGACGCTCCGGTTCCACGCGCCCACAATCGTACCCTACCCGCCCTTGCGTGCGAGGGGATGCCCCGCAGGTACCCAGCCGCCATTCACACACACGCCGGACAAGCCGGGGATCCCCGCAAACGGATCCGGCGTCAGACATGGCTGAGGTGTCGGCGTCGGCGTCGGACTCGGCGGGGGACTTGGCCCACCGGCTGCGAGTGGATGATTCGGGGGCACCCACCCGCCATTCACGCACACCCAATCGCTCACCGGCGCACTCCCGGGGCACGATGATGGCGTGGGAGTAGGTGTCGGCGTCGGCGTGGGTGTTGGTGTTGGCGACGGTGTCGGCGTCGGTGACGCAAGGGGGTGGTCGGGCGGTACCCAGCCTCCGTTCACACAGACCCAGCCACTCACCGGCGCGGCACCGGGGCATGCGCTCGGTGTGGGTGTCGGGGTCGGTGTCGGTGTGGGACTCGGTGTCGGTGTCGGCGTCGCGAGTGGATGCCCCGGCGGGACCCACCCGTCACCCAGGAACGTGCCGCCACCAAGGTCCACGAACGGATCCGGCGTGGCACAGGTGGACGTCGTGCTGAGTGATGCGGGCAGCAGCCGAAGCACGCGCCCGCCCGCGTAGTCGACGATGTAGACGCGGCACGATGCGTCCGTGCCAAACGCGACAGGCATCCCGACCGCAGACGCGCCGCCGAGTTCCGCCGTGTGCTCAGTCATCGTCGCGCTCAGCGCTTCCGTGGATCCGGATTGCAGGGTGATCCGCGCCGACCAGACGCGCCCATTGAGATCCGCGAAGAAGTAGCGGCCAAAGTTGTCGAGACCCAGGCTCGTACCGCGGTTGACGCGCCCTCCCGTGACGCTGTTGCCGACCACATGTGAGTATTCGATGAGGGGATCGGTGAGCGTCGACGATGTCGTGTCGCTGATGCCCGCCGTCGGGTGCGCCCCCTCGCGGATCCGCCATCCGTAATTGCGGCCGCCGCGGCCTGCCGGCTCGTAGTTCACCTCTTCCCAGGTGCTCTGTCCGACATCGCCGATGATCATGGCGCCGGTGCCCCCGATGGCCGGGTCGTCAAATGTGAACCGCCACGGGTTGCGCCATCCGAGTGACCAGATCAGGTTGCGGACAGGCGGCGGGGCGCCCGCAACGCCGGCAGTGATTTCGAAGAAAGGATTGTCCGCCGGGGCGGAATACCCGACCGGGTCGCCATCACTGACGTTGACGTTCAGGCGGAGCACCTTGCCCAGCAGGATCGCCATGTTCTGCGAGTTGTTCTGCGGGTCGTAGCCGGATCCACCATCACCCAGGGCGACATAGAGGTAGCCATCGGCGCCGAAGTGCAGGTCGCCGCCGTTGTGATTGTTGAAGGGTTGGCGAATGAAACGTTGGGCGTCCGGATTCGGAAACAGAAAGTCGAATCGCGACGTCGCATCCGCGAGCAACGGATCGCCGGTGCTCCGGCGGAACCGCGAAATTACGGTGTCGCCGCTCACATTCGTGAAGTTCACGAAGAACCGTCCGCTGACCGCGTAGTCGGGCGCGAGCGCCATTCCCAGCAGCCCGCGTTCGCCGCCGGAACTGACTACCCCGGAAATGTCGAGAAACGGTGTCGCGAGCAGCACACCATCCCGCACGACTCGAATACGCCCGCCCTGCTCCACGACAAACTGGACGTTGGACTGACTCGAGTCCTGCACGAATGCCACCGGAGACTGCAGGCCGGAAACGAACACCGCGCTCCGGACCTGGGCCGACGCCAACGACGCGGCAAAGGCCAGGACGGCGAATACCGTGATGGATGGTTTGAACATGGTTACTCCCGGCGATCGGCTATGCAACAGTGCTGCCGTCGAGCAAGAGCCGCCCACGGCCGACTCCTGCACGCCGTGGTAACCGCGTGACACGCGTCAGTGTGTCGTTTCTACTAACTGTTGATACGTCCTTCGTCAGGACTCGACGCCGTCGCGAACATCTTTCGTGGTATCCGACCGGCAAGAAATGCCAGGCGGCCGGCAATGACGGCGTGTTTCATCGCCGACGCCATCGCGACCGGGTCTTTCGCCCCGGCAATGGCGGTGTTCATCAGGACACCGTCAGCGCCAAGTTCCATGGCAATCGCCGCGTCGGACGCCGTTCCGACGCCCGCATCCACGATCACCGGGACCTTGCTCTGCGCCTTGATGATGGCGATGTTGTTCGGGTTCTGAATGCCAAGGCCGGAGCCAATGGGCGCGCCGAGCGGCATGACCGCAGCGGCGCCCGCGTCTTCGAGCTTGCGGCAGGCGATGGGGTCGTCGTGGGTGTAGGGCAGGACGACAAATCCCTCCTTGACGAGCACGCGCGTGGCCTCGAGCAGCGCCTCGTTGTCGGGAAAGAGCGTCTTTTCGTCGCCGATCACCTCCAGCTTCACCCAGTTCGAAAGACCGGCTTCGCGTCCCAGCCTCGCCGTCCGAATCGCATCGTCGGCCGTGTAACAGGCCGCCGTGTTGGGTAGCAGGAAGATCTTCTCTCGATCGATCCAGTGGAGCAGCGAACCTTCGCCGCGTGCGGACAAATCCACGCGCCGCACCGCGACCGTGACCATGTCGGTGCCCGATGCGAGATGCGCGGCCTGCATGATCGGATGCGACGGATATTTCCCGGTGCCGACGACGAGCCGCGATGCAAACACGCGACCGGCAATGATGAAGGGGTCGGGGGTCGTGGTGGGGGTGAGGGAGCTGTGGGTCATCGGAAGTCCGGATAGGTGCGGTCACGCTCGTGAATCACGCTGGGCGGCAGCGGCCAGCCGATGCCGAATGCCGGGTCATTCCAGCGCACGCCGCGGTAATGACTTGGCGTGTAGGGCGCCGAGACGGTGTACATGATGTCCGAGTGGTCGCGCAGCGTCTGAAAGCCGTGAGCGACACCTTCAGGGACGTACAGCGCGCGATGGTTGTCGCCTGAAATCTCGACGCCGAACCAGCGAAGGAACGTGGGGGATTCGCGCCGCAGGTCAACGATGACGTCAAACGCCGCCCCTCGCAGGCAGCGAACGACCTTTGCCTCCTGGAACGGCGCGTCCTGAAAATGCATGCCGCGAATGGTGCCGGCGGTGGCGTTGTGTGAGTAATTGACCTGTTCCACGTGCGCGACCAGGCCGCGGCTCTCGAACTCCGCGCGCGAGAACGCGACGGCAAAAAACCCGCGCGTGTCATGAATCGGCGCGAGTTCGAGCACAAACGCGCCGTCAATGGGGGTCTCAACGAACTTCATCTCGTCACCGGCCTCCGCCAAGGCTGGGGCCCGGCAAGTCTCGCCATTTCGCCATCTCGTTACCCGCCCCCGACAAAACTGACGATCTCGACTTCGTCACCGTCGTTGATGGTGGTTGCGGCGTAGTGTGCGCGCTTGACGACGACCCGGTTGTGCTCGACCGCCACCATACGGGTGTCGATCTCCAACTGCTCGAGGAGTTGCGCGACGGTCATGGCCGCGGGCCACTCCCGCGTTTCACCGTTGAGTCTGATCACCAACCCACCAACCCATCTGCCCACCAGCCCACCAGCCCACCAGCCCACCACTAGGGTATTGCCTTGGCCAGCGTGAGCTGGAAGCTGCCGACCGACAGGCCGGCGACCATCTTCAAAGGCAGCCGTCGCGCGTCGTCCGAAATCCAGAGTGCGAGGTTCGTGGCGTCGGCGGGCGCGCCGTTCTGCTCGGTCAGCGCCAGCGTGAGCTTGAGCCCAGGCAGCGAACCGATGCCTGTGCGGACGGTCTCGCGCGCGCCGACGGTCACGCGCATCTTGTACGCCTTGCCGCTGTCGGTCACCGGAATGACAAATGGCGCCTGACCCGGTTTCAGCGGAAGGGCGCGCAGCACGTACACGGCGCCAAGGGGGTCCTGCGCGGTGGTGTCGACTTTCACCTGAGACTTGGACGTCGAGGCGGTGCGCATCTCGAAGTCAACGATGCCGTTGCCGCGGAAGCTCGAGATCTTGTGGCGCTTGCGCCCGTTTTCGTCGCTGTAGATCGTTGCCATCGAGGGCCGCAACGTTCGCGTGTCGAGCATCGATTCCGCCTTGTAGTACAGGTGATACAGCTTCTGCAGCATTGATGACGGCTGGCCCTCCGCCACCAGGTAGTAGCTCGCCCGGCCTCCCGCTTGAGGCCGGCGCTCCTTGACCGAGAGTGTCGCCTGCCCGGCAGTGACGAAGGTGGTCCAGGAGATGTCGTACGTCAGCGCCTCGCCGGCCTTGAACGGCACCGGGAGGTCGGCCTGGGCGGACGGACCGGGCTGCGCAGCGAGTACGAGCGCGGCGCCTGCCAGGGTCGCGAGCACGGAGCGACGATGGGTAAACACTCCAACCATCCTACCGGTCCATTGATCCATCAATCCACTGGTCCATCGATCCATTCCACAGTACCTCTTTCGTATGTTTCAGCACGTCGGGCCGCGCATGCGCTGGCAGCGGTCCGCATGGGGCGGGTTCAGCGAGCGCCCGGTCGATGGCGCGGAGGTAGTCGGCTGCCATCCGCTCCACCGTGTGGTGCTCCTGCCACCAGGCCCGGCCGTTTGTGCCCAGTTGCGTCCTGATCGACGTATCGGTCGCCAGACGTCTGAGCGTGAGCCGAAGGGAGTGCTCCTCATCAAGAATGTCGATCGCCACGGCGATCGCCTGGCGTTCCGGCGATGGCGCGAGCGTGGGGGCAGGCAGGTGGCACCGCCAGGTGCGCGGATCGAGCATCGGCGCGTTTGCCTGGTGTGCCGCATCGATGATGACGGTGGCCGTGCCGGCGGCGAGACAGCGCAGCCAGGGGCCCGACATTTCCTCCGCGCTGGGCCAGCGGAGGTTCAGGCCCACATCTATCGCCGCCGCCGCCGCATCAAAGTCCTCGTCGTTGAGCCGGCCCGTGACGTGCACGCGATCGGTGACGGCGTGTTCGCGGAGCAGGTCGTCGAGCGGAAGGAGTCGGTCGACACCTCCGGCCAGCACCAGTCGCGCGTCCGGCGCGATATCTCGCAGGGCCGAAAAGGCGCGGACGACCGGAGCGATGCGTCGTTCCGGCGCGATGTGCCCCAGCACGCCGAAGACCAACGCTTCGTGCGGGATGCCATGCGCTGCGCGAAACTGACGTCGGGCCTCGGCGGCCTGCCCCGGCGTCTGTGCCTTTCCGTGGCCAAGGCTGATGTGGGTCACGGGGCGGCCCGGAAATTCATCTGCCAACTCGCGGACGACTCCTGGCGCATGTGCGGCGACAAGCCGCGACGCCTCCAGGACCGCGCGCCGCATCGGCCATTGGTAGTAATACGCGCCGTCGAATCCCGCGATGGCCAGTTCGGCGGCATCGGGGTGGACGTCGGAGTGATTGAAACGGAACTCGGCGCGATAGTCCGCGTGTCGCTTCCACGGCGACAACAACGTCGTGGCGCGGGCGTGGTGCAGGCGCGCATCGTGCATGACAGTCAGACCTGGGTAGCGGAACAGGTACGGCCAGATGAAGCCGTGGGCCCAGGAGTTGCCGATTTGATACACCGGCAGGTCATAGTGGCCGCGCGCCATGCGCCAGACCAGTTCGTGTGCGCCAAGCACGCGGACCTGGCCTGGCGAGGGAGGGCCTTCCGGGCCGCGGGTGACGGGCACCAGGGCTTCATCGACCAGTACGTCGATGGCATGGCCGGCGGCCGCCAGCGCGGGCACAAAATCGGCGGCGCAGGTGGCAATTCCCGAGGGCTGCGGGGGCCACGGCGTCAACAGGGCCAGACGGGCCATTGTGTTAGCATCTCACTTTGATCACACGACGTACAAGCGTGTGATGTACGGAGGATCTCGCACCGATGGACGGCTTTCTGCCTATCCTGATCATGATTGGCCTCGGGCTCGGATTTGCTGGAGCCATGGTGGGCCTGTCCCAGTTTGTTGGCCCCCGCAAGCCCACGCCTGAAAAGGAAGCGGCGTACGAATGCGGCATGCCGCCGGTCGGGGACGCCCGTGAGCGCCAGTCGGTCAAGTTCTACCTGGTCGCCATGATCTTCCTGCTGTTCGACATTGAAGTGGCGTTCCTGTATCCCTGGGCGATGGCGTTCCGGGAACTGGGGCCCGTGGCGTATTTCCAGATTCTCGTTTTCTTCGCCCTGTTGACGACCGGCTACATCTACGTGTGGCGCAAGGGGGCGTTTGACTGGAGCAAGGAGTGGCGGCGATAGCCGTCTGAACCATGTCCAATCTGTCTTTTCCACACTCGAACCTCGCGCCCGGCGCCGCCAGCCCGATTGAGGCGCGGTACGGCCACCCGGATCCACACCAGTCGACCGGTCACGAAGGCTCCATCCTCACCACCTCGGTCGAGAAGATGGTGCAGTGGGCGCGCCGCTCGGCCATCTGGCCGGTGACGTTTGGCCTGGCCTGTTGCGCCATCGAGATGATGGCAATGGCGGCGGGCCGCTACGACGTGGCGCGTTTCGGCGCCGAGGTCTTCCGCGGATCCCCGCGTCAGTCGGACCTGATGATCGTGGCCGGACGGCTGTCGCGCAAGATGGCTCCCGTGCTGCGCCGCATCTACGACCAGATGCCCGAACCCAAGTGGGTGATTTCGATGGGCGCGTGCGCCAGCTGCGGAGGCGTGTTCGACAACTACGCAATCGTGCAGGGTGTGGATCAGATTGTCCCGGTCGACGTGTTTGTCCCCGGGTGCCCTCCACGTCCCGAGTCGCTCATCTACGGGATCGTCCAGCTGCAGCGCAAGATTGACCGCACGAGGATGTCCGCGTGATTCCCCGCGAGATGGACGTTCAGGTCGTTGACCTGGTGCGCCAGGCGGCGCCCGCCGCGGTGCTTGAGCCCGCCGAAGCGATCGACATGCCGACGGCCTACGTCGCGCGTGAGCACCTCGTCGAGGTCTGTCGTGTTCTGCGCGATCACCCGGGCCTGCAGTTTTCGTTTCTCGTCGAGATCACGGCGTGTGATTACCTGCCGGCCACTCCGCGCTTCGAGGTGGTGTATCACCTTGCCTGCCTGGGCGAGGCCTTCGCGCAGCCCGGTGGCGCCGCGCCGCCGCGTCGTCTTCGCCTGAAGGTGCGCGTGCCCGATGGCGCGCCGACGACGGATGCCTGGGTGCCATCGCTGACGGGCCTGTGGCCTGCTGCCAACTGGCTGGAGCGGGAAGTGTTCGACATGTTCGGGATTGCCTTCACCGGCCATCCCGACCTGCGCCGCATCCTGATGCCGGACGACTGGGAAGGGTACCCGCAGCGCAAGGATTTCCCGCTGCAGGTGCGCAAGGATCCGGCATCGTGGTCGCCGCTTGAACTGACGCCCGAAGAATTTGCCGCCAACATCCGCGCGTCGCAGGACGCGTCCGATCGCCTGGCGCGACAGCGGCAGTGACCGGCGACGACGGCTTCGGTCCGCGGTGGCACGCCACCATCACCGAGACGGTGGCTGTGCATCAGCGGTGGCTCGAGTCGTCAGAGGACGCCGCGCGGGCAGCAGCGATGCTCCGCGACGCGGCATTGGGTGGCCGTCAGCTGCTGACCTTCGGCAACGGGGGCAGCGCGACCGACGCGCAGCATCTGGCTGCCGAACTCGTGGTGCGGTTCGTGGCTACGCGGCGGGCTGTGGCCGCCGTGGCGCTGACGGCCGACTCGGCCGTGTTGACGGCCGCCGGCAATGACCTCGGCTTTGACCAGGTGTTTGCCCGTCAGGTCGAGGCGCTCGGTCGAGAGGGTGACGTGGCGGTGGGATTCACGACGAGTGGCCGCTCGGCGAACGTCATCGCGGCGCTGCGTGTGGCGCGATGGAAGGGAATGCACGTCGTGGCCCTGACCGGGCAGGACGGCCTGGCGGTTGAGGATGCCGCCGACATCGTGGTTGCCGTGCCCAGCGCGGTGACGGCGAGGATTCAGGAAGCACACCGGACGTGGATTCACGCCGTGTGCGGATGGGTGGAAGAGAGTCTGCATGCCTGAAATGCGCACAGAGACGATGACCGTCAACATGGGCCCGCAGCACCCCAGCACACACGGTGTGTTGCGGCTGGTGCTCGAGCTCGACGGCGAAACGATCGTCAAGGCGGATCCAACAATCGGCTTCCTGCACACCGGCATCGAGAAGACCGCCGAGCAGAAGAAGTGGCAGCAGGTCATCCCGCTCGTCGAGCGCATGGATTACCTCGGCGCGCAGTCCAACAGCCTGTCGTTCGTGCTGTCGGCCGAGAAGCTGCTCGGGCTTGAGATGCCCGACCGGGTCACCTACATCCGCGTGCTGATTGCGGAACTGCAGCGGCTCAGCAGCCATCTGGTCTGGCTGGCGACGCACGCGATGGAAATCGGCGCCGTGTCGGTGATGATGTACGCGTTCCGTGAGCGTGAGCAGCTGCTCAACCTCAACGAGATGCTCGCCGGCTTCCGGTTTTTCCCCAGCTACATCCGCATCGGCGGCCTGCGTGACGATCTGCCGCGCGGATTCACAAAGGCCGTCAAGGCGTGGCTCGACAAGATGCCTGCGGCCCTCGACAACTACGAGCTGATGCTCACCAAGAACCAGGTGTGGACCAAGCGCACCGTCGGCGTGGGCAAACTCAGCAAGGAAGAGACGCTCGCGCTCGGCCTGGTCGGCCCGATGGCGCGCGCGGTCGGCATTCCGTACGACGTGCGCAAGGTGTGGCCGTACCTGAAGTACGAGACGTTCGAGTTCACGGTGCCGACACGCACCGACGGCGACGTGTTTGCGCGTTATCAGGTGAAGATGGAAGAGATGCGCCAGAGCGTCAAGCTCTGCTACCAGGCGCTGGACCGGATCTCACCGTCCGGTGTGTACGACTGCGGTGATCGCCGCATCGCCCCCCCGCCCAAGGATCAGGTCTACACCGAGATGGAAGCGCTGATTCAGCACTTCCTGATCTACTCGCAGGGGTTCACCGTGCCCAAGGGCGAGGCGTATGTGCCGGTCGAAGGCGCCCGCGGCGAACACGGGTTCTACATCGTGTCGGACGGAGGCAACCGGCCGATTCGCGTCAAGTCCCGCGCGCCGTCGTTTCTGGCGTGTCAGGCCCTGCCGCACATGATCAAGGGCGGCCTGATTGCCGACGTGATTGCCGTCATCGGATCAACCGACGTCGTCATGGGCGACGTGGACCGCTAGGAACAGAGCATGAGTTTTCATCCATTGATGGATTACGGGCGCGGCCTGCATCAGTCGCAGCGCGCCCTGGCCGACGAAGGCCCTCCGTTCAGCTTCACGCCTGAACACACGGCCAAACTCGAGGAGATCTGCAGCCGGTATCCTGCCGACCGCCGCCGGTCCGCCGTGCTCGCAGCGCTGTATCTCGCGCAGCGGCCGCAGGGCTACATCACACGGACTGCGATGAAGGCCGTGGCGGACG
>CBINOO010000076.1:0-19182 GCA_966252305.1 uncultured Acidimicrobiia bacterium | reverse complement strand
CGTTACGTTCTACCGTCATTTCCACTGACAAATGACGCGGTTTGACGCGGTCCACGGCGGTCCGGGGCGGGTCCGAAGCGGGCGCGATCTCCATCAGTTTTCCCTCTGAAACGAGATTCTAACGCGGGCTCCAACGGAACCTGGCGGGTGGATGCGATGTTGAGGAATTGGAGCGGGAAACGGGATTCGAACCCGCGACTTCAACCTTGGCAAGGTTGCACTCTACCACTGAGTTATTCCCGCTCAGCAGGCAGCCCAATGAGTTTACACAATCACCCGCCGACGGAGCAAGAACCTCGGCACTCCGGCACCTCTGCACCTCGGCACTCCGATATAGTCGATCCATGCCCCCGATTGAAGCCCTGACCACCCTCGGTGCCCTGCGCGCCGCGATCGCTGACGGCCGGGTGCCCCGCCGCTCGGTCAAAGACGAACTCCGCGCGAACCTGCTCGACCGCCTCCCCTCGGGCGCGCCCCTCTTCCCCGGCATCGTCGGCTACGACGACACCGTCATTCCACAGGTCGTCAACGCGATCCTGTCGAAACACAACTTCATCCTGCTCGGCCTGCGCGGCCAGGCCAAGACCCGGCTGCTCCGCGCCCTGGCGGACCTGCTCGACCCGGTCATTCCTGTCGTGGCCGGCTGTGAAATCCACGACGATCCGCTTGCCCCCCTGTGCGGGCACTGCCAGGCGCGCCTGGCCGCCGAAGGCGATGCCCTGCCGATCCGCTGGCGGCCCCGGAACGACAGGTACGTTGAGAAGCTGGCCACACCCGACGTCACGATTGCCGACCTGATTGGAGATATCGACCCGATCAAGGCCGCCAAAGCCGGCCTCGAACTTGGCGACATGCGGACGATGCACTACGGGCTGGTGCCGCGGGCGCATCGCGGCATCTTCGCGATCAACGAGTTGCCGGACCTCGCGAGCAAGGTGCAGGTCGGCCTGTTCAACATCCTCCAGGAAGGCGACGTCCAGATCAAAGGTTATCCCGTGCGCCTGCCGCTGGACGTGATGCTGGTCTTCAGCGCCAACCCTGAGGACTACACCGCCCGCGGCAAGATCATCACGCCGCTCAAAGACCGCATCGGCTCGGAAATTCGCACGCACTACCCGAAGACGCGCGACGAGGCGATGGCGATCACGGCACAGGAAGCGTGGACCGCGCGGGGCAACGCGACGGAGGTGGACGTCCCGGTATTCGTGCGTGAGGTGATCGAAGAAATTGCGTTTCAGGCGCGACAGGACGCGCGCGTCGACCGCCGCTCGGGAGTCAGCCAGCGGTTGCCGATCTCCACCCTTGAGAGCGTGGTGTCGAATGCCGAGCGACGCGCGGCCCTCGGCGCCGAGGCCGTCGTCGTGCCGCGTGTCTCGGATGTGTACGCCGCGCTGCCTGCCCTCACAGGCAAGATCGAGCTCGAATACGAGGGGGAACTCAAGGGCGCAGACGTCGTGGCGCGCGAGCTCGTGCGGTCCGCCATCGCGAACGTGTTTGATGGCTACGCGGCCCAGGTGAACCTCCGACAGTTGATTCGCTGGTTCGACGAAGGCGGCGTACTGGACCTGTCGGACACCACCAGCGCCGAAACCCTGCTCGACGCCGTGGGTCCCATCGAGGCCCTGTGGGAGGCGATGCCCCACCTGCGGATTCCAGTCGGCGCCTCTGACGCGGCCAAGGCCGCGCTGGTGGACTTCGTGCTGGAGGGCCTGTGCGCAACGAGGAAGATCTCACGTACCGATGCCGGACGACTCGAAGGTGTGCCGCAGGAACGCCCGTCCAAGCGCGATCGCGATCGTGATGCCGAACTGCGCGCGCTGATGGATGACGGCGAGGAGCCGGAAGACCGTCCCCGCGGCCGCAAGAAGTATTACAACTGACGCCATGAAGTACCGCTACGGGAAGTACGTCGAAGATCTGCTCGATGCCGTGGACATGGACACGCTCATCGAGCGCCTGTCCGACCTGCTGCTGTCGAGCGGCTTCAACAACCCGTGGGATCCGCTCGACACGGCGGATCAGTCGATGCAGGCGTTGCACGATGCGATTCTCGACGCGTTGCTCAACGGCGGCGCCATGTCGGAGGACATGGTGCAGCAGCTGCTGCAGAATCCGGCGGATGAGGCCTCGCGGCAGCAACTCGAAGACCTCGTCCAGCGCGTCATCGAACAACTGACCGAGCAGGGGTTTGTGTCGACGACCGGCACGCCACCGTCGCAGCAGGCGGCGACCGGGGAGGGCGCTGCAGACGGCCAGGGCGGACAGACACGCTTCGAGGTCACCGACAAGGCGCTGGACTTCCTGGGTTATCGCGCACTGCGCGATCTGCTGGGCGGCGCCGGACGCAGCAGTCCGGGACGGCACGATACACGCTCACTCGCGACCGGTGTGGACGCCGGCGGTCCTCCGCGCCCGTATGAATTTGGCGATACGCTGAATCTCGACGCATCGGCAACCATCCTCAACGCCGTCAGGCGCGGCGGCGGCCTCGATGTCGACTACGAGGATCTGATGATCACGCAGGGCGACTACCGCAGCTCCTGCGCCACGGTGTTGTTGCTCGACTGCAGCCACAGCATGGTGCTGTACGGCGAGGACCGGTTCACGCCGGCCAAACGGGTCGCGCTCGCGCTGACCAACCTGATTCGTCACCAGTATCCCGGCGACTCCCTCAAGGTGGTCTTGTTCCACGACTCTGCCGAGGAGGTCCCGGTGTCCCACCTGGGCCGCGTGCGCGTCGGCCCCTACTACACGAACACCCGCGAAGGTCTGCGCATGGCCAGGCGCCTGCTGGACCGCGAACGCAAGGACATGCGGCAGATCATCATGATTACCGACGGCAAGCCCTCCGCGGTGAGCCTGCCTGACGGTCGCATCTACAAGAACTCGATGGGACTCGATCCGTACGTGCTGCGTGAGACATTCGCCGAAGTCGCCGCGTGTCGCCGGTCGGGAATCCAGATCAACACGTTCATGCTGGCCCGCAACTACGATCTCGTGGCATTCGTCCGCAGGGTGGCGCGCATCTGCCATGGCAAGGCGTACTTCACGACGCCGTACACGCTCGGGCAGTACGTGCTGCAGGACTACCTGACAAAAAAGACGCGACGTGTCATGTAAGGCGCGCGGGGCTACCGCGGCGTGTACTCGATGCGGAAGTTGCTGCCGATGGCCACGGGCCGCCCGGCGGTCGTATACGTCCGCTGCTCGGACAGCGACATCGCCTCCAGGCTGACACCGACGACAGCAATCGACGACACGGCCTCAGGCAACTCCAGCACGACGGGCTCCGGCCGGCCAGGCGCAATCATGATGGCGCCTTCTGGGCCGACACCGCCGCCGATGCGATCGAAGATGTCGACCCCCGTGCGCACCTCCCTCGAGACCGCCGCCCGGTCGAGGACCTTGCCCGTCTGGTCGAGGATGGCCACGACGGCCGTGTGGCGCGCGAACAGCGACTCGGGCGGCGCGCCCTCGCGCGGAATCGTGTATCGATTGTGCAGATCGAACCGGAGCGTGGTCGGTCCGCGGTGCGCCGGAATGGCCATCGCGACGCCGTCATTCACGCGATCGCTGAGGACGATGTCGCAGAACTTGCGTTTGCTCTTGAGGCCCATGCCCAGGTCGGCCGCACAGACGAAGGCCGTGGTCACGTCAGGGACGGTGGGCGCGCTGACGATCAGCGCCAGCACGATCGAGGCGGCCACTCGCAGCATGGCCGCAGTATACCAACCGTCGCTCAGCGCCCGGACTCGAAATAGCCGGGCCGCGTCGTCACACGGCCTTTCCGGCCGCGCAGTCGCACCTCAACCTCATGCCAGCCATCGCCGCGAGCGGGCACGCGGCCGGCTGAATAGCTGATCACGTATCCCTGCCGGAACTCGTCGAGCAACTCGACGAACTGCGCATCGAGGGAACGATCGCGTTCCGTCTTGAGGATGGCTCCTCCACTCGCCAGGGCAGCACGCTCGAGGTTGAGGAAGTAGTTGACCGGACTTCCCCGTGGTGCAATCGCGTGCCGTGGCCGCACGATGCTCACGACCACGTCCGAGCGTCGCACGGCCTCGAGGACCGGGCGCTCGCCGGACCAGCTCGACGAATCCAGTCCGTCGGTGAACAACAACGCGAGAGCGCGCGCAGTTCCGGCTGAGGCGAGTGACACCGACGCATACAGGGCGTCCCACATGGCCGTGCCTCCGCCGCCGGTCCGAAGTCCTTCGAGCCGCGCGCGGATCGCCTCGCGGTTCTGCACGGGTCCGGCTCGCAGGTCGAGTTGACCGGCGAACGTGAGCAGCCACGCGGTGTCTCCCGGCCGCAGGGCGTTCACCACGCCCTCGACGGCATCCAGCATCTCCTCCATGAAGTCTGCCGCCACGCTGCCCGAGACGTCGAGCGCAACGGCGACCGACACCCGCTGCTCTGTCCGTGTGACGTCGAGGTCATTGATGAGGACGCCGTTGTCGCGCACCTCGAAATCAGCCGCCGTCAGCCCCTCCAGGGGAATGCCCTCGTGAGTCGCGAGCACGTTGAGGCGCACGCGATCGGCTCCGGCGCGAAACACCGCGCGCTGCTGCTCGACCGGCGCCGGTTGTCCCTGAGCGGCGGGCAACACGTACCAGAGCGCCACTGCGAGCCACGCCGCCGCCAGCATCTTCATCGGCCCTCCACACGGACCGCCTTGCGCATCTGCTCGAGCCGGCTGGCGCTCTGCCAGTACTGCGCCGACAGATACACCGCGAAGGGATCGAGCACAGACTCCGTCCCGGGGCCACGGGTGCCGAACATCAGGCGTCCCTGCTGCCAGCCCTCCTCGCGCTGCCCGAGGCGGATCAGCGCAAGGCCCAGGGCCACGTGGGCGGTGTGCCCGGGGACGAATGTGATCGCCCGTCGATAATGCGGCACCGCATCCGACAGCCGGTCGTCTGCTTCCGCCATTTCTCCGAGTGTCAGCGCCGCCATGTATCCGGCAAACACATGATTGGTGGCATCCGCCTGCTCCAGGGCCTCAACCAGATAGGGTTCCGCAGCCGGGTCGTTCTGTGTCACGAACAAGGAGCGCCCGAGGCGCACTCGCGCCTCGATCAACGACGGACGGGCCTCAAGCGCCTTTCGAAACCAGTAGCGCGCTTCCTGTCCATGGGTCACGGATGGAGAGAGTTCGTGCTTGAACACGGCGCGCGTGCGGATTCGGGGCTCACGAATGGCGCCCCTCCACAGCATCACCTCGGGGTCGTTCGCATCGGCGTGATGCAGCCCCTTTTCGAGCAGCCCGTCCGTACATGCGAGGTCGAATTCGAGGCAATACGAGGACGCCAGGATGTACCAGCTTTTGGCCCAGGCGAGGAACTCCACGTCGTGGCGCTCAGCCGCCTCGGTGGCGAGCGTGTCAATGAGCGCGTGAGCGCGATACGAGTGGACCTCGAACGACTTCTGGAGTCCCCAGCCTGTCGGCTCAAAAAATCGTGAGGCGCCCTCGGCCGGGCGGCCAAAGCGGCGTGAGGCCATGCCGGCCTCGGTCAGCAGCAGCGCGGTCGCGGCCTTCGCCACAAGCGTCGGTGTGTCATCGGGAACGACGGCCTCTCGCTCCAGGCGTTCCTCATCCCAATCAGAGAGGATCTCCACCGCGGCGCGTGCATCGCCGCCGGTGTATTCGCTCAACACTTCCGCAAACGTCGAGTCAGGCGTCAGCGCACTGCGGCCCGCTGCAGATGGAACAGCAGCACACAGCAGTGCCACGGCGAGGGAGAACCGTCCAAGCATGAGCCCCGACGCTGATCTTACGCCCAGTCACCAACCCACCAACCCACCAACCCACCAACCCATCAGCCCACCAGCCCATCAGCCGAGCCACCACGCGCCGAATCCGAGCGTGGCCAGAGTGACGGGCGCACCGACGCGGGTGTATTCCCAGAACGAAATCTGATGCCCGCGCTGGCGAGCCCCCTGCAACACGATCAGGTTGGCAATGGAACCCACCAGGGTCAGGTTGCCCGCCAGCGTACTTGCCATGGCGAGCGTCAGCCATGAGGTCTGCGCGTCGGGCCAGGCAGGAATTTCGTTGGCGAACAGGAGCACGGCCGGCACGTTGCTGATCAGGTTCGACAGGATCGCGGCGATGACGGTCAGGCCCGCCGGCGAATGCAGCAGTCCCTGCGGGACGGCCGCAAACAGCCGGTCTACGAGGCCCACGCGCTCGACACCGGCGATCACGACGAACAGGCCGATGAACAGCATCAGCAGGTCCCAATCGATGCGGCTGTAGAGCTTGGAGGCGTGCACCCGTCGGGTGATCAACACGACGGCTGCCGCGCCCATGGCGACCAGCGAGGGGTCCAACCCGGCGATGAAACCGGCCAACGCCCCGGCTGACACGACAAGCGCCTTACCCAACATTGCCCTGTGCACCGGGCGGGATCGGCGTTCCCGCAGGTCGATGGTACCGGGTGTCAGTTCCCTCCGGAACAGCCACCACAGGATCGCGGTGTCGAGCAGCAGTCCCACCGCCGCGACTGGAAGCAGGGACCCGGCAAACCCGGCATACGAGACGCCGGACAGGCTGCCAATCAGCATGTTCTGCGGATTCCCGGTAATGGTCGCGACACTCCCGATGTTGGCCGCGGTCGCCAGCGCCAGCAGATACGGCAAGGGACGATGCCGTCTGAGTTCGGCGACTTCGATCAGGATGGGCGTGAAGATCAGGCAGATGGTGTCGTTGACGAACAATGCCGACAGGATGCCGCTCGTGAACACGACCGCCGCGATGACGGCCGCCGGTTGCTGCACACTGGTCACCACCAGCCGCGCGACGGTGCGGAAGAATCTCGCGAGCCGCAAACTCGCGATGAGCACCATCATCCCGAACAACAGAAGCAGCGTGCGATAGTCGATTGCGGCCCACGCGGCATCGATCGGCAGGCCGCCGACGGCGACCATGAGCATCGCTCCAACGATGGCAGCGCCGGTGCGATCGAGCCGGAAGAAGGGAGATCGTCCGAACGCCACCACCGCATAGGTTGCGATGAAAATGACGGCCGGCAGCACGGACTTACTCGTCGGCGGTCTTGCCGCGATGTCGAATCAGCTGCAGGAACTCGTGGCGGGTGCGGGCATCCTCGCGGAAGGTGCCGCGCATGGCGCTGGTCACGGTGAGGGAGTTCTGCTTCTCTACCCCACGCATGGCCATGCAGAGATGGGTCGCTTCCATCACCACGGCAACACCCAGAGGGTTGGTCTTCTCCGTGATGGCATCCGCGACCTGTTCCGTGAGACGTTCCTGCACCTGAAGCCGGCGCGCAAACATGTCCACAATCCGCGGAATCTTGCTGAGACCGATGACCTTCTTCGAAGGCAGGTACGCCACGTGGCACTTGCCGAAAAACGGCAACAGGTGGTGCTCACAGAGGCTGTAGAAGTCGATGTCACGCACGATGACCATCTCGCTGTAGTCGACGTCAAACAGCGCGCCGTTGACCAGCGTGTCGAGGTCCGTGCGATAGCCGGACGTCAGGAAGTCCATCGACTTGGCGACCCGGCGCGGTGTCTCCCGCAGACCATCCCGTGTCGGGTCTTCTCCCAGCGCTTCGAGCAACTTCCTGACTATGTCTTCCACATCGGTGTCCTACGGCCGCATCCGGCAGCCGGATTGGCTAGTACTTGTAGAACCCCTCGCCGGTCTTGCGGCCGTGTTTGCCGGCGAGCACCATGCGCTTGAGCAGGGGCGGGGCCGCAAACATCGGCTCCTTGTATTCATCGAACATGATGTTCGCGATGTAGTACGTCGTGTCGAGGCCGACAAAGTCGAGCAGCGTCAGCGGCCCCATCGGGTAGCCGCAGCCCAGCTTCATGCCGTTGTCGATGTCTTCCTTGGTGCCGAGGCCGCGCTCATAGCAGCGAATCGCGTCGAGCAGGTACGGCACCAGCAGGCGGTTGACGATGAAGCCCGGCTTGTCGGGGGCGGTGATCGGCTCCTTGCCAATCTTCACCGAGAAGTCCATCAGCGCCTGATACGTCTCATCCGACGTCGTCAGCGAACGGATCACCTCGACGAGCTTCATCAGCGGGACCGGATTGAAGAAGTGCAGGCCGCCGAACTTGTCGGGGCGCCCCGTCTTCGCGGCCAGTTCCGTGATGCAGAGTGACGACGTGTTGGACGCGAAGATCGTGTGCGCGCCGACGTGTTTTTCCAGCGTGGTGTACGCCTCGGTCTTGATGTCGACGTTTTCGACGATGGCCTCGATGATGAGGTCGCAGTCCTTCATGTCGGCGAGGTCGGTGACGCCCTGCAGGTTGCCCAGGATCGTGTCCCGCTGCTCGGCAGTCATCTTGCCCTTCTCGACGCCGCCATCGAGGAACTTCTTGATACGCGCCAGACCCTTGTCGAGCGCCGCCTGGTTCACCTCGCGCACGATCGTCTTGAAACCCGCAGCGGCCGACACCTGCGCGATGCCCGCGCCCATCAGCCCGCACCCCAATACGCCAACCGTCTTGATCGCCATCAGAAACGCTCCACAATCATTGCAATACCCTGGCCGCCGCCGATGCAGGCCGTGGCCAACCCGTACTTCTTGCCTCGTCGCCCCAGTTCGAGTGTCAGCGTGAGCAGCAGTCGCGTGCCGGTCATGCCGAGCGGATGCCCCAGAGCAATCGCGCCGCCGTTGACGTTCGTCTTCTCGCGATCAAGGCCGAGTTCCTTCTCCACCGCCAGATACTGGCCGGCAAACGCCTCGTTGACCTCGATGAGATCGATCTGGTCGAGCGTGAGCCCCGCCTTCTGCAGCGCGATACGGGTTGCCGGCGCCGGACCCATCCCCATGTAGGACGGATCCACGCCCACCGTCGCCCAGCTGACGATGCGGCCGAGGGCCGTGAGGCCGTGTTTCTTTGCCGCGTCGGCCGACGCGAGAAGCAGCGCCGCGCCGCCGTCAACGATGCCCGAGGCGTTGCCGGCCGTGACCGTGCCCTCCTTCGAAAAGGCGGCAGGCAGCTTCGCCAACCCTTCCATCGTCGTGTCCGGTCGCAGGTGGTCGTCGCGGTCAACCACCGTGACGCCTTTGCGGGACTTGATCTCGACCGGCGCGATTTCGTCCGCAAACTTCCCGGCCTCCCACGCCGCCGCCGCAGCCTGCTGGCTGCGGATGGCGTATGCGTCCTGCTCTTCGCGAGAGATGCCGTACTTGCCGGCACACTTCTCTGCCGTCTGCGCCATGAAGAGACCGCAGTACGGATCAAGCAGCGCTTCGAAGAGGTAGTCCTCGAGCTTGCCCTGGCCGAGTTTCAGGCCATTGCGCAGGCCGCGAATCACGTGCGGCGCCTGGCTCATGCTTTCGATGCCGCCGGTGAGGACCACTCCAGCTTCGCCCAGCTGAATCATCTGCGCGCCAGAGACCGCAGCCTGGATGCCGGAGCCGCAGAGGCGGTTGACGGTCAGCGCGGGCACCTCAATCGGCACCCCCGCCTTGAGGGCAACGTGGCGAGCGCCGTAGATGGCGTCACTGCTGGTCTGAAGCACATTGCCGACCACGGCATGTTCAACCCACTCGGGTTTGACACCGGTGTTTTCAAACGCCTTGCGGGCCGCGATGGCGCCAAGTTCGAGGGCCGAGACATCCTTCAACGCGCCCGTGTAGTCGGTCATCGGCGTCCGCGAGCCGCCAAGAATCAGTACTTCGTTCATCTGAAATCCTCAATCTGAAATCTGGAATCGATGTCTACAATCGAAAATCTGAGATTGGCAATCGGAATTGGCAAGCGGCCATCTCGCCATCTCGTCATCTCGTCATCTGCAATCGTGCAGCGATGGCGTCCCCCACCTGGGTCGTCCCGTTGGATCCCCCGATGTCCGTCGTGGTTTCACCGGCCTCGATGGCGGCAACAACCGCAGCTTCGATGGCCTTCGCGGCGTCGGCCTTGCCCAACGTCTCAAGCATCAATGCCGACGACAGGATTGCACCCATCGGGTTTGCGACGTTCTTTCCTGCCAGTGGTGGCGCCGACCCGTGCACGGGCTCAAACAGTGACGTGCGTCCCGGGTGAATGTTGCCCGACGCTGCCATGCCCAGGCCTCCCTGCAACGCACCGCCGATGTCAGTGACGATGTCGCCGAAGAGGTTGTTCGTGACAATCACCTCGAATTGACCGGGATCTTTTACCAGGAACATCGCGAGCGCATCGATGTACATGTGACTGGCCGTGATACCTGGATATTCCGCCGCCACAGACTTGAACACGCGCTGCCACAGGGCATGGCCCTGCTGCATCGCGTTGCTCTTGTCGGACATGCAGACTTTTGTCAGGCCGTTGGCCTGCGCGTATTCAAACGCGTGCCGGATGATGCGATTCACGCCCTTGAAGGTGTTGATCTCTTCCTGAATCGCGACCTCATCCGGCGTGTTCGCCTTGAAGCGGCCGCCGACGCTCACATACACGCCTTCGGTGTTTTCCCGAAACACGACGAAGTTCACGTCCTGCCGCCCGCGGTCCTTCAGTGGGCACAGCCGGTCGTTGAGCAGCTTCACCGGGCGGAAGTTGGCGTAGAGATCGAGTTCAAACCGTGCCCCGAGCAGGATGTCCCGCGCGTGCCGGTTGTCGGGGACACGGGGGTCCCCAAGCGCTCCGAGGAAGATCGCGTCGAAATCGTCCCGCAGCATGTCGTAGCCATTCGGAGGAATGGTCACGCCGGACTGCAGGTAGTAGTCCGCGCTCCAGGGCAGGTGTTCGAGTTGGAGTCCGAGGCCAAAAACCGTGTCGGCAGTGTTCAGGACCTTGACGGCTTCGGCAGTAACGTCTTTTCCGATCCCGTCTCCGGGAATCACGGCGATACGCACAACCCCGTAATTATAGGTTGCTGCTGGGGTTATCGGCTAGCCTCGACCGACCTGGCGCCACACTTCCCGTATGGCAAAGGGGGCCTGGCATCGAACGTTCGCCAAAACGGGACCCGCCGCTGCCTCGCCTGAGGCGAGGCAGCGGATCGCAGATGCCACTCGAAGCCGATTCGCGTGCGCGTGAAGCGGCCCGGCGTGACCCTGCGACACCGCCAGCTTGTCACGATCCGTCCTACCGCTCGACCGCCAGCGCCATCCCCAGTCCTCCGCTGACACACAACGTCGCCAGGCCACGTTTGACATCACGACGCACCATTTCGTGCAGCAGAGTCACCAGGATCCGCGTTCCGGTCGCACCAATGGGATGGCCAAGCGCGATCGCGCCGCCATTGACATTGAGCTTCTCTTCGGGAATCGGCAGGTCGCGCAGCACGGCCAGCACCTGAGGAGCAAACGCCTCGTTGAGCTCCACCAGATCCACGTCCGCCATCGTCCACCCAATCCGGTCGAACAGCTTCTTGACCGCGGGAACGGGACCGATCCCCATGATGCGCGGATCCACGCCGGCCGTCGCCCAGCCGACGATGCGCGCCAAGGGGGTGAGGCCACGCCGAGCGGCTTCCGCCTCGTCCGCCAGCACTACGGCGGCCCCACCGTCCGTAATGCCGGAGGCCGAGCCGGCCGTGATGATGCCGGGGTGTCCTTCCACCTGACCAAACGTGAGCGGGAGTTTGCGCAAGCCTTCGATCGTTGAACCCGGACGCGGGTGTTCGTCCTTCGTGAGCTCCATCGGCTTGCCTTTTGCGTCGAGTCCAGGCGCTGCCACCATCTCGGCGGCAAAATGCCCTGCCGCCGTGGCCGCCTCGGCCTTGAGCTGGCTGCCCAGCGCGTAGGCGTCGGACTCCTCACGCGTGATGCCGTATTGCCGCGCGAGGATCTCGGCCGTCTCGCCCATGATGAGGCCCGACAGAGAGCATCGGAATCCGTCGCGGTACATCGCGTCAACAAACGCGAAGTTGCCCATCTTGTGGCCCCAGCGCGCGTCCTCCGCATCGACCAGATACGGCATGCGGCTCATGGACTCGATGCCGCCGGCCAGCACGAACCGCGACTGCCCCAGCTGGATAGCCTGCGCACCGAGCGCCACCGCCTGCAGGCCCGACGCACACGCCTGATTGATGGTCTGCGCAGGCACCGTGAAGGGCACACCCGCTCTCTGGCAGACCTGCCGGGCGGGGTTGGGGCCGGAGCCTGCCTGACGGCCGTGACCGACAAACGCCTCATCGAGGTCGTCGACGCTGATGCCCGCGCGCTCGATGGCGGCCTGTGCGGCCCTGGCGCCGAGGTCAGCCGGATGCGTGTTTCTCAGGGAGCCGCCGTAGCGGCCAATGGCAGTGCGGGCAGCGCCCAGAATGACGACAGACATCCCACCGATCATATGGTGGGTTGATGGGTTGATGGGCTAGGTGCGGGCGCGGAAGAGTTCGCGATAGTCACCCGACGGGATCGGCAGTGCCTGCCCCAGCGGCGCGTTGTAGAAGTAGATCCACGCCGTGACCGCCGTGCCCTCGGGAAAACGTACTTCGACCCTCTGACGCAGGTACAGGCTGCTGTCGGGGCTGTCCGGATCAAAGCCCTCAATCTCGTCGAGCGCCTCGAGCACTGGACCAGGCTCCGACGTCTCATAAACCTCACCCCAGATCCGGCCGTCTTCCGACGGGACGGCACCGGGGTACAACCCGAGGTCAAACAGCTGGCCGGTGGTCCAGGCGCGCCCGAGGAACGAGAGGCGGCCGTCAAGCCCGGCGCGATGCCGCCGGTCGAACCCGGACATAAGGGTTCCGTAGAAAAACACTTTCGATGACATGGGCCCGCGACATTCTACCGCCAAAAACGCCGAGAGGCCGTCCGGTGGTGCCCCACCGGACGGCCTCCCGATAACTTTCTGTTCTCGAGGCTCAGTTGCTCGACGGCAGCCGCGTGCCCGGCGTGTTGCCGGTCATCTCAGCGAGGCCACGCAGCGCGTCAATCACGTCCGACGACACCGCGAAGTTGAGCTGCACCGTCTTGCCGGTCCCGGACATCTGCATCGAGTCCATCACCATCTTCAGCTTCGGATCCTCGCCGCCGAAGAGCCGGCCCATCGCGAGCGCGCCGCGGACCACATCGCGCAGGTTTTCCGCCGCCGCGTCATCCGCGGCATCAGCGCGGAGCGTGCCTGCCACGCCGCCGTTGATCCGGGTCGAAACCGAGAACCACTGGACGGCCGGCAGGTGCTGCTTGATCTCTGCAGGCAACTCGGGCGATTCCGACACCGCGTCGAACCGGCCCACCGCCCAGGCGCTCTGGCCACCCTGGATGTCGTTGATGTACTGCATCAGCGCGTCGTTGGTCGTCGCGTTCTGCCCTGAGCGCTTGGCGTCCACCGCCGCCTTGACCGCCGACTTGGGTCCCATCGCGACGAGTCCGGACTCCAGGAACGCGAGCGCGAATGAGCGGCTCTCGGGGTCCTTCTGCACGAGGTCACGCGGAAGGTCGGTCGGATCGTTCGCCATCGAGACCGGGTCGGCGACCACAAGGCGGATGCCCTGATATTCCTCGACTCCGCCGCCCTCGGCGCGAATCAGTCCTTCAATCTGGCCTTCGTTGAAGCGCCCACGCACGAGCACCAGCCCCTGCTTGTCCACCGAGGTCGTCGCGGCGGCCACCACGGTATCGATGTCGCGCTCAATGTCGATGCCGGTGTGCTGCATGAACTCGTCCTTTTCAGGACTGTTGGGCAGCATCGTCATCAGCTTCTGGCGGAACTCCGAGTCCATGACCTCGCGCACATTGGCGTAACCAACGACTGCTGCGTCAGCAGGCAGATAGGCGAGTTCACTGGGCCCTCGATTGGAGGCCAGCGGGAGACCACCGTTGTAAAACGCCACCAGCCCCACGCTCAGGCCGAGCATGACGACGGTGAGTGAGCCAACAACAAAATTGCGGGTTCGAGTGTTCATTGGGCGTTAACCTCGCATGAATATACGGTTAAACGGAGGAAAAGGTCCCATGTTCGGGATCCGTTCGTCCCACAAAAAGTACCGCAGCAGGAGAACATACGGCGAAAACGAAAAATCACTGTTCGAGGACGTATTCCCTCCCGGCGACCAGGCGCGCGGCCCATGCCAGGAATACCAGCAAAATGGCCGCCAGCCAGAACAGCGAGCTGCCAAGGGTGGGTGTCTCTCTGAAGATCGATTGCATGAGGCTCGCAAAGGAGTCATTGGGCATCGCGTGAGGCACCAGCCCCTGCAGGTAATACGCGACGGTGTACTGCTTGAGATACCCCGGAAACGCCGTAACCGCCTGCTCCCAGCCGAACACAAACACGAGGCCAATCAGCAGTGGCCGCTTGAATCGGGCGCCGATGAACGCAAACAAGGCCCCGTATACCGCGAGGCCGACCGTGACAATTCCCAGGTCTTTCACCAGATCCAGGAAGTTCGCGGCGTAGCCGCCTCCCATCGGGATCACGAGGAGCCACACCAGCACCAGCGACGGCAGGACGACCAGCACCGTGCAGGCGACATACGACAGGTATTTGCCGACGAGCACCGCCTCCCGGGCAATCGGGCGCGTGAAGAGGTAGGTGATCGTCTTGTCTTCCACTTCGTCGGCGATGAGCGACGTGCCGTAAAAGACGCCGAGCACGGGCACGCTGAACTTGAGGAAAAACGCCCAGATCATGAGGCCAAAAATCGCCGGGCCATCAACGACCATGTTGTTGACGCGCAGTCCCGAGCCGCCGATCAGGTCAAAGAGCCGGAGCACCCCGGCCATCAGGACAGGCAGGCCGACCACCAGTCCCATGAAAATCGTCCGGCGCGACCACAACATCTCGCCGAGTGACAGTTCAAAGACACGCAGCGACGCGGTCAGGAGGCCCGGGGCGCTTCGAGGGGTCTGCGTCATTGCTTCACCAGATACTTGAAGACGGCCTGCAGGTTGTCATCGGGCGAGGTGACTTCACTGACCGTGCCGCACGATCCATCGGCGACCAGGTCCGTCAATCGTCCGTAGAACGCATCAGGCTTGCCGGTTTCAATGATGACGGCGCCAGGCTCAAAGCGCATGCTCAACACATCGTCATGTGTGAGGAACTCACGCGCGAGGCGCCGGGGATCGTCCGCCCGGATGTAGACCGTGTGTGGATGTTCATCGATGAGGTCACGGATCTGGTGGACGTTGCCTTCCGCCAGGATTCGGCCGTTGTTGATGAGCAGGATGTTCGGCGTCATCAACTCCACCTCGTGGAGGATGTGGCTCGAGACCAGCACGCTCTTGCCCTGCCGCGCCCACTCCCGGATCATCTTCATCGTCTTGCGACGACCGAGGGGATCCATGCCGGTGAGCGGTTCGTCGAGAATCAGGACCTCGGGGTCGTGGACGATGGCCTGCGCCAGCTTGACGCGCTGCCGCATGCCCTTGCTGTAGGCGCCGATCTTCTTGTTGGCGACGTCCATCAGGTCGACCGTGGTGAGCGCGCGTTCAGCCGCCTGGTTGGCTTCAACGTCCGAGTAGCCATTGAGGCGCACAAGCGCCCTGACCCATTCGATCCCCGTCATCCGCTCGTAGAACGCGTCCTGCTCCGGGCAGAACCCGATGCGGAAGTAGAGAGCGGGATTACGCCAGATGGGTTCGCCCAGCACCTTGACGCTCCCCTTGCTCGGGCTGAGCTGGCCGGTGATGAGCTTCATGAAGGTGGACTTGCCGGCGCCATTGGGCCCGAGCAGGCCCGTGATGCCAGGCGGCACCGTCACGGTGACGTCGTTCAGACCGATGACCTGGCCGTACCACTTCGACAATTGCTCGGCGGATACGACGGGCGCGGCTGCTTCCGTGCTCACGACACCACCTCCACTCCACGCACGCGACGCTCCAGGACCGAGATGGACACCACAATGAGCGCCAGGAGCGCCATCACGCAGATGATGGTCGGCACCTCAAAGCGTGGCGCCTTCCGGAAGATCACATCGCCCACCTGCTCGAGGTTCGCCGTGATCGACACCCAGGCGACACGAGTCGACCCCGTGATGACCCGGAGGGCGTTGAACATCGCGGCAGTGAAGAAGATCGTCCCCGTATACATCAGCGCCACGAACCGGCCGCTCTTGGAGAGCGACGACAGCGCCAGCATGGTGATCGACGCAACCGACACGGTCACCAGGCTCGACAGGGTGATCGCCGGCACCAGAAACAGGTTGCTCGTCAGGAAGCTGGTCGTTCCGGAGAACGCCACCTGCATCACCAGCAGCATCAGCGCCGGCACCAGGGTGACCATCAACAAAAACGACGCGAGCACGAGCAGCTTGCCGCCGATGTACTCGATGCGCAGCAGCGGCTTGGAAAGGTACAGCTGCAGAGCATTGGCGCGCCGGTCGTTTGCGATGAGCCCCGACCCGACGTACACCGTCATGAAGAAGACAAACACGCCCTGCTGGTCGAGGAAGTCGTGGAAGGTATCAGCCGTGACCGGCAACAAGCCGCCGGCCTGCGGGTAATACGACACGATGTAGAACTGGACGGCCCGCACGACAAACGGCACCCAGGCGAAGATGAACAGGGCGACAAACGCGCGCTTGGACAACATCGCGCGAATCCCCTCGCCGGCAATGACCTTCCATGCCTGACCGACCGCAGCGCGGGATCCCTGATAACGGCGATACGACTGATCGTGAATGGGACTCATGCTTCACCAATCGCACGGGCGAACACGTCTTCCAGCGTCGGAAGACTGGCCTTGAGATGCCGAACCTGCGTGTGGACCTGGCCGGCAATCAGACAGATCCGACGTTGATCGTCGCCGGCCGCGCTGATGGGCCCCGGCACGAACACCCGCATCACGTCTTCATCGGTTTCGTGGCATTCCATGCCGGCCGATTCAAGCGCCGCAATGAACGGCGGCAGCTCGCCCTTGACACGGACCTCATACACACGGCCGCCGGGCCCCTTGAGGTTCTCGATGGTGCCGTGCGTGGCCACCGCGCCCTTGTCCATGACCACGACGTGGTCGCAGACGTACTCGACATCGGGCAGCAGATGTGACGACAGGATGAGGCTGATGCCCTTGTTGTGAGCGATGTCCCGCACCAGCTCCAGCATTTCTTCACGGCCCTTCGGGTCCATGCCGTTGGTGGGCTCGTCGAGGAACACCAGATCAGGATCGTGCACGAGCGCCTGGGCCAGCTTGATGCGCTGCTTCATGCCGGTGGAATAGGTCTCGACATTTCGATAACGCGCTTCGCCGAGCCCCACGTAGAACAGCACCTCGTGGGCGCGCTGCATCGCGTCGGCCTTGGGCAGTCCCGCCAACTGGCCGCAATAGGCAACAAACGTCACGGCGTTCATGCCGGGGATGTGGCCGTCGGTTTCAGGCATGTAGCCAACACGCGCCCGAACCTCGAGCGGCTTGTCCGCGACATTCATCCCGAGGACGTCGAGGCGGCCGCTGGTCGGCGTGATGAAGCCGAGCAGCGACTTGAGCATCGTGCTCTTCCCGGCGCCGTTGGGGCCAAGCAGGCCAACCGCGCCGGTCGGAAAGACCGCGCTCACATCCTTGAGCGCCCTGTTGGCACCGTATTCCACGGTGACCTTATCGAGCACAACTGCGGGGGGTGTGTCCGCCATAAGTCAGAACCGTATACGCAGCCCGGCTGTCCGGAGTTCGTCAGAGAGTACCGCGCAACCCGAGCGCATCAGCCTCGAGCCGCAGGAAACCGATGACGTTGGTGATGTGCTCGGCCAGCGGCAGGCCCAGCTCTTCCGCGCCCTTCTGGAGATCCTCACGCGGCACGGCGCGCGCAAAGGCCTTGTCCTTCATGCGTTTGACCACCGACGACGCCTCGAGGTCGAGCACACTTCGTGAGGGACGCACCAGCGCCGCCGCGGTAATGAAACCCGCCATCTCGTCACACGCAAACAGCGTCTTTTCAAGCGGCGTCTCGCGCGTCACTCCTGTGTAGTCCGCATGCGACAGCACAGCCCGCGTCACCCACTCGGGATACCCAAGCCCCTGCAGAATCTCCACACCGCGATACGGGTGGTTCTCCCGGTCCGGGTACTTTTCGTAATCGAAGTCGTGGACCAGCGCCACAAATCCCCAGGCATCCTCGTCCTGCCCGGACTGGCGCGCATACCCCCTGACGGCGGCTTCAACGGCCAGCAGGTGCTTGCGCAGGCTCTCACTCTGAACATGTTCGGTGACCAGGGCCCATGCCCGGTCGCGGGACAAATCGCTCATTGGCGGGGAGTGTATCAGGTCCGACGGGTCCATCGGGTCCATCAGGTCCGGTAGGATGGCGGCATGCGGGTATTGGCCGTGCTCCTCTGCGTCGCCGTGACCACGGGCTGTGCGTGGTTATCGAGAACGACTTACGTGCCAACGTCGGGACAAGCAGGCAAGGATATGGTGTGGGTGCCGACGCCCGACGACACGGTCGAGACGATGCTCGACCTCGCAGCGGTCACGGCCGATGACTTCGTCGTGGATCTCGGTTCCGGTGATGGACGCATGGTGATCGGCGCCGCGCGGCGAGGGGCGCGGGCGCTTGGCATCGAATACAACGGCGAGCTCGTCGCACTGTCACGCCAGAACGCGCGCGACGCGGGCGTCCATCGACTGGCGACGTTCCGCGAAGCCGACATCTTCAAGACAGACTTCTCCGACGCCGACGTCGTCATGCTGTTCATGCTGCCGGACCTCATCATGAAGATCCGGCCGCAGTTGCTGACAATGCGGCCGGGGACGCGGATTGTGTCCAACACCTTCATGATCGGCGAGGGTGACGATACGTGGCCGGCCGACGTCACGCGAAAAAACAGCGACGACTGTCACACCTGGTGCACCGCACACCTGTGGATCGTGCCGGCCAGGGTTGACGGCGTCTGGCTGCTGGACGGACAACGCCTTGAACTGTCGCAGCACTTCCAGTCGTTCACCGGCACACTCGGCGGTCGACGCGTGGAACAGGGTTCGCTCAAGGGTGCCGCGGTCTCATTTGCGGTCGACGGAAGGACCTTCGCGGGGCGGGTTTCCGACGACGGCCGGCGGATCGAGGGCGAGGGGTGGACGGCCGTGCGCCAGCCCGCTACGCCTCTCCCATGACCTTGACGACCACACGCTTCCGGCGCTGACCATCAAACTCCGCGTAGAAGACCTGCTCCCACGGCCCAAGGTCGAGTTTCCCTCCGGTGATGGGAATGATCACCTGGTGCCCCATGAGCGTGCGCTTGAGGTGGGCATCGGCATTGTCCTCACCGGTCTGGTGATGGCGATACGGTAGGCCGGAGGGCGCCAGTTTTTCGAGCCACACCTGGA
>CBINOO010000075.1:0-19369 GCA_966252305.1 uncultured Acidimicrobiia bacterium | reverse complement strand
GGCTGAATCGGACGGCACCCCTCAGCGGGCGACTGCGACTCGCCGGGGCAGATGGGAAATCGCGCGGCGAACAGCGTGTCCAGGTCGTCGGCGATAATGGCGTCTATCTCTTCTCGTTCGAAGTTCCGCTCGCTGGTTTAACGCCGGACCACTACTCGATCCGGCTCGACATCGCCGACGTCCCGGCGAACGTCGTCTCGCTCGGCTTCCGCGTGCGGTGAACGCGTCCGAGAGATGGTCGCCGCCTTGCAGTTTGCCGAAACCGGTTCGACGATCGCGCCCCAAGGCCGGCACGTGACCGACTTCGAGCGTCTGCTGACCGTCCTGACGCACGCGAAGGTCGAGTTCATCGTCATTGGCGGGTTTGCCGCGACCGCGCACGGCTCAGCGCACGTCACCGTCGACCTGGATGTCGTGTACCGTCGAACCGCCGACAACGTCACTCGGCTGGTCGAGGCGCTGGCACCCCTCGAGCCGTACCTTCGGGGCGCCCCGCCGGGACTGCCGTTCCGGTCCGATGTCGAGACGATTCACCAGGGCTCGCATTTCACTCCACGATTGCGAGGTTCAACCACGATCAACAGTCCGACCTTGCATCACGCTCACCGCAACACCTCCGCCGGTGCCACGGCTGCGGCTCTGCGCGCAGGAATGATCGCCGCAAGCAACCCCACCGCCAGGGTGCCGACGACGATGGCGATGACCGAGGCCGGATCGGTCGCTTCAACGCCGTAGAGCCGGGCCTGCACGAGGCCGATGAACCAAGCCGAGAGCACAAGGCCTCCGGCGATGCCGACGCCAACCAGCCAGGCCGCTTCGTGTGTGACCTGTGCCGCCACGCGCGCTGGTGTTGCACCACACGCCATGCGGACGCCGAACTCACGACGACGGGAGGTGACCGCGCGCGCGAGCACGGCCGCAAGGCCGATGGCCGCCACGAGCATCGCCAACGCGGCAAAGACCGAGACACTGCGAGCGACGAGGCGCTCTTCGTTCAGCGAACGACTCAGCGCAGCCTCGACCGTGTGCACCTGAAACAGCGGCAGGGTTGGATCGAGGTCGCGCACGATGGCCGCAACCCGGTCGACCACGGCGGTCACAGGCCCGTTGGCGGCCACCTGCAGTGCAGCAAACCCTGGCGTGAAGGACTGTCCGAAGGGTTCGAGCACGAGATCCGGCTCCGGATCCATGACGCGATGGTGCCGCTGATCGGGAATCACGCCGACGACGGTTCGCACCATTCCCTCCGGATACCTCATCGTCACGCGACGGCCGGCCGCAGGGCCATCGCCGAACAAACGACGCGCCAGCGATGCGGTGACGATGACAACTCCGCTGCCGGGAGTCTCCTGCCGGAGGAATTCCTGTTCGGTGAAATCCCGGCCCTCAAGCAGCGGGATGCCCATAGCGGACAGAAAGCCCGGCGACGCGATGTTGTGGTTCGCGGAGACGGCCGAGTCAGCAGTCGCGCCTTCCGCCCAGGCTCGTATCCGATGCGCCCTGTGAAAACGGCGCCAGCCATGCCAGACCGGCCGCGCGCACCTGCGGGTCGCTGCTCACGCGGGAGAGAAGGTCACGATAAAAGGCGTCGGTGCGCTCAGGGGTGTAGCGCCGCAGCGACGGCTCGAGTGAGACGGACAACACTTGAGAAGGGTCAAACCCGAGTGGGATGGCAAGTCGCGCCTGCATCGAGCGCATCAGCAGTGCCGCACCAAGCAGGAGCGCCACGGAGACGGCCACTTGTGCGACGGTCAACACGCGCTGGAGACGGCTGGCGCCCTCGACCTGTCCTCGCGCTGCGACGCCGTACTTCGATCGCGACACCGTAAACGCAGGCGCGGCGCCCGCGGCGATGGCGACGAGCAGAGACACGCCGGCGGCAAAGAGCCAGACGGTCCAATCCATCGGCATCGAACCCATCGTGACGATGCCGGGAATGAGCACCTGGCCGGCAAGCACGCGGGTAGCGCCGGCGGTGACGCCCACGGCTGCGATCGCTCCACACAGAGCGAGCACGCTGCTCTCGATGAGCGGGAGTCGAATGATGGATCGTCGGCTTGCGCCCAGTGCGAGTCGCGTCGCGATCTCTCGGCGACGGCCTGACGCCCGCGCCAACAGGAGGTTGGCGACATTGGCGCACGTCAGCGTCAGCAGCAGCACGACGGCCCCGGTCAACGACAACATCAGCCGATCGACGCGCTCGCGAAGCCACGGTGTCGGCTCAGCGCCGGCTCTGGCGACAAACACCCAGTTCGCTCGCCGCGCACCTGCGCGCCCAGGCACCGAGACGCGCGTGGCATTGGCCTGCGCCTCAACCTGCTCGATGCTGCTGCCGTCGGCCAGCCTGCCGACGATCCCGAAGTAGATTGCCGCCGTCTCGGCTGACAACACCTCGCCTCGATACATCGGCAGCACCAACCGGTGTTGTGCCGATGGGACCCAGATCTCGGCACGACCCGCCCGTGAGGTGCCGGCAAATCCCGCGCGCGTCACGCCGACGACCACAAAACGCTCGCCATTGATGACCACTGATCGTCCCAGCACGTCAGCAGCGCCCGCAAACGCGCTCTGCCAGAAGCCGTGGCTGACGATGACCGCTGGAGGGGCGGATGGATTGGTCGCCTCGTCACTCGTGAAGGGCCGCCCGAGAGCAACCGGCGCGCCCAACACATCGAAGTAGCCAGGGCTCACCACGTCGGCCTGGACACGGCGGGCCGAACCGCCATCGATCGCCACATGCAGTTCGGTGTCTCGATAGGCGGCGACGCTCGTCAGGGCGGGAACGCCATCGCGCAGGCGCGTCAATTCAGGATGTGAAATCAGGCCCGCGCCGGTACGGTCCGCCGACATGAACGTCAGCGACATCAGTCGAGCCGGGTCAAACACTCCTGGAATCGGCCGGGCCAGCAGCGAATATCCGAGATTGAACACCGAGGCATTAGCCCCAATGCCGATGGCGAGCGTCAGAATCGCGGCCGTCGCGTACCCCGGATTCATCCGGACGGTGCGCAGCGCGAGGCGGAAGTCGAGGCTGAGGCTGTGCATGCGCGTTCGACGCGGTGGCGCCCGACTGGGTTGGGGATGGATCAACAATGTTTCATGTCCACTCGCGCGCCACTGCTGCACCGAACGGCGGACCATGCAGCTCACTACCTCGATTCCATCGGTGACCGCCAGGTGGCTGCCCTCGCCACAACCGACGAACTCCGTCGTCAGCTCGGAGGCCCGCTGCCTGTAGACGGAGAGTCGGAAGACTCGGTGGTCGACCTGCTGGCGGCCGCGGGAGAACGAGGCACGGTCGCGACGCAGGGCCGGCGTTACTTCGGCTTCGTGGTCGGTGGCAGTGTGCCTGCGGCGACTGCGGCCGACTGGCTCGTCTCGGCGTGGGACCAGAACGCCGGCGTGTATGTGTTGTCACCGCTGGTGTCGGTTGTTGAAGAAGTCGCCGCTGGATGGCTCAAGGAATTGGCGGGCCTTCCGGCGGGTTGGAGCACGGGTTTTGTGACCGGGTGCCAGGCGGCGAACTTCACGGCGCTGGCGACCGCGCGACACCATGTGCTCAACACCGCAGGCTGGGACGTCGAAACCCAGGGGCTCTACGGCGCGCCGGTCATCAACGTCGTGGTCTCCGACGAGTCGCATTACACGATCTTCAACGCGCTGAAGCTCCTCGGCCTGGGCGCTGAGCGTGTGACGCGCATTCCCACAGACGATCAGGGCCGCATGCGCGCTGAACTGCTCGGGCCGGCCCTCGACGCACTCAAGGGACCCACGATCGTCTGCGCGCAAGCCGGCAACGTCAACACCGGTGCGTTTGATCCGATCGATGCCATCGCCGACCAGACGACCAGACACGGCGCGTGGCTGCACGTGGATGGCGCGTTTGGCCTCTGGGCGGCGACCAGCCGTTCGCGCGCGCATCTCGTGCATGGCATCGGCCGAGCCGACTCGGTTGCCACCGACGCGCACAAATGGCTCAACGTGCCGTACGACAGCGGCGTGGTCTTCACAGCGCACCCGACATCCCATCGTCGGGCCATGACGCTCTCGGCGGCGTACATCATCGAGTCGGCGAAGGAGCGCGACCCGCACGAATTCGTGCCCGAGGAATCCCGCCGGGGACGTGCCGTGCCGGTCTACGCGGCCCTGCGCAGTCTCGGCCGGAACGGCTTTTCGGCGCTCGTCGACCGCTGCTGCGACCTGGCCACACGGCTCGCCACTCACCTGCGTGACGATGCCCGGCTCGAGGTGCTGAACGACGTCGTGATCAACCAGGTGCTCGTCCGCGTCGTGGGCGACGAAGCGGACAAGGCCACACGGACGATGATCGAGCACCTGCAGCGCGAAGGGACGTGCTGGGCCAGCGGCACCACGTGGCACGGCATGGCCGCGCTGCGCCTTTCGGTCAGCAACTACTCGACGACCGAAGCGGACATCGACCTGACCGCTGCAGCGATCAGGAGATGCGTCCCGTAGCGCGCTGGGATAACATCGCCACATGAAGGCTGGGACTCGGTCGTACCCTCTCGCGGGCATTCGCGGACGGCTTGAGTCGCCCGAGGAACACTGGGTTCGCCACGACCGTGCGCAACTTCGATATTGGTTGACGCAGTCGGTCGAGGAGCGACTGGCGCAAGCGGAGCGCTATCGTGTGCGTCGCTTCGGTGACGGCCCTGTCGAGTTCCCACGAACGTTCACGCTGCTGCCATCGGTCGTCGTGGACGAGCAGCAGCTATGACAGAACGAAGGCCGTACACCCAAGCCTTCGGTCAGTTCTGCGAGATCCTGAACCAATTCGGTGTGGACTTTATCGTTGTCGGCAGCGAAGCGGTGGCGTTCCACGGGATTCCCCGTTTCAGCCTCGATTTCGACATCTTCGTCCGGCCGACAACGGCGAATCTGTTTAGGGCGAAGGCCGCCCTGGAATCCGCAGGTGTGACAGGTCTCTCAGAACTCGACCCCGAAGTCTGGGGGAAGAGCCGGTCGCTCTTTCGAATCGGAGAGCCTCCTCTGCAAATTGACATCCTGCTGCAGATCAGCGGTATCGATTACCACGTGGCATCCGCCAGTGCCGTGCCAGGTTCCTACGGCGACGTCCCGGTTCGATTTCTCGGCCGAACGACACTCATCGAGAACAAGAAGGCCAGCGGGCGTCCAAAAGACCTCGCCGACGTAGATCTGCTGACATCCGACGATTCGGACCACCCCGCCTCCTGACGAGAGCCGCGGCCGCGATCAGGAGATGCGTCCCGTAGCGCGCTAGCGCACGAAGTAGCCTCGTCGCGCACGAACCTCTGTGCCGCGGATGCGTGGGGTCGTGACTCGAAGGTCGTGCCAACCGGGCTCGGGTCTGCCCGCTGGCGAATACGTCAGCGTGTAGCTGGAGCGCAGGTCGTCGAAGACGGCCTTGATTTGATCAGCCGTGGACTCGTCCGGTCGAAAGGACAGCAGCTGCCCGCCGGACTCCTCGACGACTCGCGCCAAAGCTCTGTCGAATGCCGCTGGAAAGGCCTGCTCCGGCAGGCCGAGCATGCCCCACCCTCGCGGATACGGGGCGACGGCGACAACGTACACGACCGAATCCGACATTGTGCCGAGCGAGGCCAGTGTTGACTCTGCCAGGAGGCTGCCGGAATCAACGCCATCGGTCAGCATGAGCACGACCCGTCGATAGCCAGCACGGGCCGGCACAGTCATGGCGAAAGCTAGGCCGTCGAACAGCCGCGTACCTCCGTCCCCGATCCAGGATGTCGCCCGTTTCGCATCTGCGACGACCTCACCAACTGAGGTAGGCACCGCCTGTGCGCCGAGCGAGTACGCCCTGAGCACATCGTCGCTGGCCACCATCGACTCCACCTCGAGTGCAGCTGCCTCAAGGCGACGCCGCGCGTCACCGAATACGCTCACGCTGGTGTCAACGATGAGCAATACGTCCAGTGGTCTTGATGCCCGTTCTACGCCCAGAACGGTTTGACGCACGCCACGGTCGAACAACTCGAAATCCGAAGGAGTGAGATTTGCGACGCCTTTTCCGTTCCGAGTCACGGCTACGTCGACGACCACGACATCTGCTCTGGCTCCGAACTGAGCCTCTGAGCCGCCCATGACCTGGGCAGCCAACATCCACGAGAGGCAGAGCAGTCTCATGAACCTTGCGCGGCCGCCGTCCGCGTTTGCTCGAGGAGGAGCGGAAACTGGTTGTAGGACCCATACCGATAGTCCTTCCACGGATCGGCAGCCAGTTGAAACGGCACGTCAGCCGAGGGGAGAGAATCAGTAAGGGCCATTTGGGTTGTGACAAACCCTAGGCGTGCGGTTGCGCCCGGAACCTGTCCCAGTGCGTCCTGATATGCCTCCCACGCCCTCCGCAACTCGCCCGTCGCCTGCAGATAGCGACCACGGAACAAATGCGCGAGGTACAGCACGGCACTGTCGTCGGATGACTCGATGACTTCATCGAGTAGTCCCAGCGCGTCGCGATGCGAGCCACCGCCGATTCTGCTGTCATCGGCACCGAGGAGCGCCTTGGTAGCACCGAGACGCAGCGTCGCTTCGACACGTTGCTGGGGGTACTTGCGCGCGTCGGACAACGCCTCGATCGCACGGCTGAAAACACGCCGCACGGCAGCCAGGTTTGCCGTCCGCACGTCGCGAACCCGGCGCGTCGGTGGAACTGGCGTTGACAGCGGGGATTCGACGGCCTCCGAGACCGTCCGTACGACTAACACTGACCGCCACGCTACCTGCTCCCACAGGATCGCCTCGCCAAGCGTGAGCCTGCCCTCTTCAAACCACTGCCGGTCAAGACGGTTGAGCTGCTTCCTTGCCGTCGCGTTGCTCCACGGTTCTTCTCTCGGACCGCGAGCCCGCGGGATCTGGGCGATCGTGCCGAAGTCGGTTCCTGCCCCGCTGCCCTCAATCAGCGCCAACGCAGCACGCGACCACGCCCGTCGAAACTCTGTGCTTCCGCGTGCCCGATCGAACACGGAGAAGGCCTTCGTTAGCACCTCGTTGGCATCAGGGTGCCCCCGCTTGAAGAGCTCATGAGCGATCTCAAGCACACAGACCGCTGTGAGCGGCTCATGCTCCTCATGCTGCTCGGCAGCGGCAACCAGAGTCTCAGTCGTGGAGGTCGCGAGGAGTTGACGAAAGAACTGGTAGTGTCCCTCTCGGTAGGTCGAGCAAGAGATCGTGCCTTCGCGCCGCACGTGAGCAACCAGCGCACCGCTGCTGCTCAGGTCCACGACGGCATGGGACGAGTCGGGACAGCACAGGGCGATGGACAACGGCAGTATCGCCACCCGTAACCTGCGCGCGCGGCGGGACATCCGCGCTGATCCTACACTCCTTCAGCGATCAGGAGATGCGTCCCGTAGCGCGCTGGACCTGCTCGCGGTAGTGCCGCGAGAGACTCATCGCGGCGTCGTTGGCCGCATCCTTCACACGCGCCGTCGCGGCTGGATGGCGGACGGCAGCCGTCAGGACTTCGCTCTGGGAGTGATCACTCTGGACGCGGGCGGCCCGGGTGACCACGGCCAGCAAGTCACTCTCGTTCAGCCCGCGCAGGCGCAGCAACGACCGCAGCGATTCCATCTCGTAGTGGTCGAACGACATGCCGTCAATCGCTGCCAGCAGCGGGCGCAGGTCGTCGCGCCCCGATCCGGGGAGTTCCGTCACGGCTTGGACAAAACTCGACGCGTAGTGGTCGCTGCGAATCTTGCCGGCCGCCGCAGCCAGGGCGGCCCGGTGGCGCGCATTGATGTTGCCGCGCAACATGAACGTCAGCACCTGATGTTTGTAGTGGTCGGACGTCACCCGTTCGAGTGCCTGCACCAGAAAGTCCATTTCGGCGTCACTTGGCGCGTTGCCCTTCAGGATGGTCTGCAGCGAAGTCGCCACATAGTGATCCGAATCCATCGACGCGACCACGTCAAACGCGGCATTGCGTACACGATCGTTGCCGAGCTGCGCTCCCGGCGTGCGCGACAGCGCTGAGGCCGAGTAGTGGTCCGACTTGGTCATGGACGCGACCTGCGCCAACATCTGGGCCGTCTCACCGGTCGACAGGCTGCGGACTTCCGCGAGCTTCTGATAGTAGCGGTCACGGGCGAAGTCCGACGGCATCTGCGCCGTTTCGGCAAACACGGCTGAGACGCCACCCTGCTCGAGCAGGCGGGGGAGGCGCGTATCAACCGCCATGGCTGTTCGGCGCTCCAGCGTCAGCAGGAACTCCGCCAGCCATGCTTGCCCGTCTGCGTCAAACGGACGCTCCTGACCATTCAACCGATACACGCGCTCGAGGCCATTGCCGCGCGGCTCAATCCGCAGCTCACGCCGGGTGCCGTGCTCACGCGCATCGATCCGGAACATCCCGCCGCTGCTGATCCGCACGATGTCGTTGAAGTCGCGATTGAATTCGATATCCCCATCCATCCGCAGTTCGATGTCGCAATCGGCCGACACAATCCTCATCGTCCGCACCTTGCGCGAACCATCGTCGTTCGATGAAAACGAGTTCTGCTTGACGTCCTTTCCACAGTCAGCGCTCCACGCGGACGGACCCGTGGGTGGTGCCGGTGGCGCAGGCGGAGCGGGTGGTGCCGCGGGCGCCGGCGGTGCAGGTGGAGCGGGCGGCGCTGGAGGCGCCGGCGAGTCCCAAGGCGCAGGCGGTGCAGGTGGTGCGGGCGGCGCTGGCGAGTCCCAAGGCGCCGGCGGCGCGGGTGGTGCCGGCGGGGCCGGTGGCGCCGGTGGACCGGGTGGTGCAGGTGGTGCGGGCGGCGCCGGTGGAGCTGGTGGCGCGGGCACGGGCCACTGGGGCCAATCCCATGAGAACGAGACGCTGTCTGCCGACTGGATCAGGGGCCGCGCGGTGAGGCGCACGGCGGAGCCGATGCCCACGATTGAAGCGATGGCAATGAGTGCGACCGCAAATCGTGAACGGCCATCACGTGTGCGCGGCGACTCGGGATCCAGGACGGCGACGATGCGCTCGCGGATGCGGGACGGGTCGGCCATGGCGAGCATCGCCGGTGACGCGGGAGCAATCGTGGCGCGTGCGACGTCGAGCAGGCGCTCAGCGTACGACGCCGGCTGCACACCAGCGCGCAACACCACGTCGTCACTCGCCTGTTCACGCAGCGCCGATGCTTCACGCGCGGCCACCCACACCACCGGCAGGAACCAATACGCGACACACGCGAGCTGACTGGTGAACTGGCTCAGGCCATCCCAGCGGGCCACGTGCGCGAGTTCGTGCAGGGCAACGGTGTGGCGCAGCTCGGCACTCCAGTCTGCGGCATCGATCGGGAGGTGCAGCACCGGGCGCCATACACCGGCCACGACAGGCACACTGACGTGCTCGGACAACACGGCGCGCACGTGCCGGCGAATGCCAAGGGCGTAACGCACCTCATCCACAGTGGTCGTCCAGGCCGCCGACTCCGTGCTGCCGTGCGTCAATGACGACACTCGGCGATAGCTGACAGCGAGACGCACCGACAGGGCCAGCGCAACCAGCAACCAGAGGGCGACCGCCGCATCACGCGGGTCCACGGCGCGCGATGACGACGACGTTGTTGTTGACGCGTCGGGCTCGACCTCGAAGGTGTCGGCGGGCACGAGGAACTCGGGAGTGGAAGACGCAGCGGGCGCGGGAGACGTTTCGGTCTCGGGCGGCTCGGCGCTGACGAGCGTCTCCGGCTCCACTTCAATCGCCCCAGGGGCCTGAGTTTCTTCCGGCGCCCAGACGGCGAGGTTGAGTTCCGGCGTGATCACCGTCAGCGCGGGCAGCAGCAACATGCCGACCAGGCCGGCTGTCCACACCGACGCACGCAATGCGGCCGATTGCCGGCGCAGGAGTCGCGTGATCGCCCAGGTGGCCAACAACACGACCGAGGCTCGGACAATGAGGTCGAGGAGCGGAGTGGGCATCATCATTTCCCTTCCTTCATGGCCTGTTTGACGAGGGCCGACAGTTGTTGGAGTTCATCCTTGGTCCACGCGTGATCATCGAGGTCGAAAAGCGCGGTGGCTGCGCTCGCCGGTGATCCCGCGAAGAACGTTTTCACCACATGGGCGATGGCCGAGCGCCGCGCGTCCTCGGGCTCAACCACCGGCAGGTACACGTAGCGGAGGCCGTCGGCGACGTGACGGAGGTGGCCTTTCTCTTCGAGCAAATTCAGCATGCCCCGGACGGCCGAGTAGGACGGCGGGTCGGGCAGTTCAGCGCGGACCTCGGAGACACTCGCCCGGCCGAGGCGGTAGACGACGTCGATGATTTGTCGTTCGCGTCTCCCAAGGTCAGCGGGCAGTTCCGGTGCGCGGGCACGGCGTTTGGCTGTCATGTGTCAACACGCTAACACGTGCTAGTCCATTGACACAACTGTGCGGGACCGGACGGCTTTCCTCGTGCCCTGAACCCGCCTCTCGGGATACACTGGCAGTTCGGTCGGGGCGTAGCGCAGCCTGGTAGCGCACCTGCCTTGGGCGCAGGGGGTCGCTGGTTCGAATCCAGTCGCCCCGACCAAATCCACACGGCCCATTCCGATCACGACGATTCGCCACCCTTCACCAGGCGCGCTGCGAACGTCGGCAACACCACAAGTGTGAGCACCGTCGCGGTGAGCAGACCGCCGATGACCACGGTCGCTAACGGCTTCTGCACTTCAGCACCGGCCCCGCGTGCGACCGCCATCGGCACAAAGCCGACGATGGCGACCAGGGCGGTCGTCAGCACCGCCCGAAGCCGGCTCGCCGCCCCTGCGGCAGCCGCGACGAGCGGTCGGTCTCCTGCGGTGATCCGCTCTCGAATGGCCTGCATCAGAACCAACCCGTTGAGGGTGCCGACTCCGGACACGGCAATGAAGCCAACGGCCGCCGACACGGAAAATGGCAAGCCGCGCGTCAACAACGCCAGCGCACCCCCGACCAGTGCCAGGGGAACACAGGCAAACACCAGCGCCGCTTCCCGTACGCTGCGCAGGGCCGCGACCAGGAGGGCGCCAATGAGGACAAATACAACAGGGATCACCATCAGCAGCCGCCGCTCGGCGCGCTGGAGGTTTTCAAACTGCCCGCCCCAATCGAGGTACGTTCCCGAAGGGAGCGCGACCTGCGCAACCGCTGCCTGCGCCTCGGTCACGAAGCCGCCCAGATCCCGGCCGCGCACATTCGCCTGCACCACCATCCTCCGGCTGCCGTTGAGGCGGCTGATCTGGTTGGGGCCTTCCACGACATTGATCCGGGACACGGAGGACAGGGGGACCATCGCGCCGCTCGGAGATACCAACGGCAATGATGCCAACTGCGCGGGATCGTCGCGCACATCGTCCGCCAGGCGTACGACGACATCAAAGCGGCGGTCACCCTCGAAGATACGGCCTGCTCCGGCACCCCCGACGCCGATCGCGATGGCCCCGGTCACATCCTGTGCGGTCAGACCGTGCAGTGCCGCCGTGTCGTGATCCACATGCACGGTCAGTGTCGGCAGACCGGACACCTGCTCGACTCGAACATCGGCGGCGCCCGGAACACTCGCCAGACGGAGAGCGATCTGGCCGGCCGCTGTCTGCAGCGCGCCGAAGTCGTCGCCGAACACCATCACGGCCAGATCCGTTCGGACCCCTGAGATGAGTTCGTTGAAGCGCAATTCGATTGGTTGGCTGAACTCAACCGAATTTCCCACATGGTCGGACGCCACAGTCTGGAGACGCGCAACCAGCGCGTCCTTGTCAAGTGCCGGATTCGGCCACTCGGCCCTGGGCTTGAGCACGATCACGCTGTCGGAGACATTCACCGGCATCGGATCGACGGCGGCCTCGGCCGTGCCGGTGCGCGAGAACACCGTCTGCACCTCGGGCTGCTGCGCGATCGCCCGTTCCAGCGCCAGCTGCATCGCCAGCGACTGCTGAAGGGACGCGGACGGCACCCGCAGAGCCTGCATGGCGAGGTTGCCTTCATCAAGCGTGGGCATGAACTCACGCCCCAGCGAACCAAAGGCTGCTCCGCCCACTCCTATGGTGAACACGACACCGACGAGCACGGCCTTCGGTCGGGCGACGGCACGACGAATCAGCGGCTCTGCGCCGTGCCTGACGAAGCGGACGATATGTGTGTCGTGAGCCTGCGCATGGCCATGTGTCTGGCCGGCGCGGGACTCCCGCACGACCAGCGCCACGAGCGCCGGCACAACCGTGAACGAGAAGATGAAAGCCCCGATCAGCGCCAGCATCAAGGTCGCTGCCATTGGCTGGAAGGTCTTCCCTTCGACTCCTTCAAGAGCAAGGATGGGCGCAAACACCAGCAGGATGATGAGTTGCCCGAACGCGGCGGGCCGCACCATCGTGCGAGCGGCCTCCACGGCGATGCCGAGGCGCTCCGTGCCGGACAGCGCTCGGCCGTACTCTGCGCTCCGACGCGCGAGCAGCAGCAAGGTCGCTTCGACGACGATGACCGCACCGTCCACGAGGATGCCAAAGTCGAGGGCGCCGAGACTCATCAGGTTTCCACTGATGCCAAATCGGTTCATGCCGATGACGGCAAACAGGAAGGCGAGTGGAATCACAAGCGCCGTAATTGCCGCGGCCCTGACGTTCCCAAGAAGCAGGAACAGCACGACGATGACCAGGAGCGCGCCTTCCGTCAGATTGCGCGCGACGGTGCGGACGGTCGCGTTGACGAGTACGCTCCGGTCCAACACCGGTTCGGCCACGATGTCAGGCGGCAGCGACGTCCCGATCTGCTTCAGCCGGGCCGCCGCTGCTTCTGCAACAGTCCGGCTGTTGCCTCCCGCGATCATCAACGCCGTTCCCAGCACCGTCTCCTGCCCGTTACGCGATCCTGCTCCCAGGCGCGGGGAACGCCCAACTGCCACGTCTGCGACGTCAGACACGCGCACGACGAGTTCCCCTCTGTTGGCAATCGGCGCACGGGCGAGGTCGGCAGCGGTGTGCACCAGCGCGTCGACCCGAACAACGAGGCCCTCGCCGGCCTGCTGCACGAAACCGGCGCCCGCTTGCACGTTCGCACGTTCCACTGCAGCAACAAGGGCATCAAATCCCAGACCAAAGGCCGCCAACCGCTCCGCGTAAGGGTGCACGACGTATTCCTTCACGTAGCCGCCGATGGTGTCGACACCGGCGAGGCCGGGAGTCGATCGCATCTGTGGAGCGATGATCCAGTCCTGCACAGTGCGAAGGTAGGTCGCCCGATCTTCAGGTGTTGTCAGCCGTTCGCCCTCCGGCGTGAGATAGACGCCTGCGCTCAGCCATCCGGCCTGATCAGGCACTGCGGCCGTTGGCCTCACGAACGGCGTGAAGTCAACCGTCCACATCAACACTTCGCCCAAGCCGGTTGTGACAGGAGACATCAGGGGCACAACGTCCTCCGGCAGGTCGTCCTGCACATCGCGGATCCGCTCGGCCACTTGCTGGCGGGCGAAGTAGATGTCCGTCTCGTCCGTGAAGATCGCGGTGACCTGCGAAAAGCCGTTGCGCGACAACGAACGCGTGGTCGTCATCCCGGGAATACCGCTCAACCCGGTCTCGAGCGGGAACGTCACCTGGCGTTCAATCTGCTCAGGCGCCAGGGCTGGAGCGACAGTATTTATCTGTACTTGACGATTGGTGATGTCGGGTACGGCGTCGATCGGCAGACGTGCGAGTTCAAAAAGCCCGTAACCGGCCATGGCCGCCGCAGCTCCGACGACCGCCCACCGGAAGCGTACGGAGGCAGCAATGAGTGTGTTGAACATGATCGCCTCCCTTCAGTGACCGTGGTCGGACTCGCCCTTGGCGAGTTCCGCTTTGAGAACAAACGCGTTGTCGGCAGCGATCTTTTCCATGCCGGACAGACCGCGCAGAATCTCCACAAACCCGCCGGCACGCCGGCCCGCCAGCACGGGTGTCGCGCGGAACCCTTCCGCGATGGCGACGAACACGACAGTCTGCCCGTCAACGGTCTGCAGTGCATCGGTTGGCACCACGAAGGTCTCGTCCGTCCGCTCCGTCACCACGCGCGCAGCAACGGCTGATCCGGCCGGGGGAAGCACACCGCGTGCTGCACGCGCGCGGATGATCGTTGCGCTGTTCCCTTCACGGACGTCAGCAGCAATGCCGATGACCGTCGCGTCGAGATTCCCGGATGCCGTCATCACGTCAATCTGCGCTCCGGGAGCGAGCTGCGCGGCGAGAGCTGGCGCCGCAAAAAACACCAGTTCGGTGCGGCTCGGGTCCGCGATCTCCGCGATCGGGGCACCTGCCGCCACCACGGCACCCGAACTCACAAAGACGTCTCGTACAACGCCTGCGACCGGGCTGGTCACCTCTACCCGCCCCCGCGCATCCGGCACTCCAGCAGCGGCAAGCCGTGCCTGCGCCGCACGTACGTCTGCGTCCGCCGCGATCGACCGGGCACGTGAGGCTTCCAGTTCCTGGCGAGCGACAACACCCTGCGACACCAATGCGGAATCGCGGTCGTACGCCAGTCGAGCGGCCTCGGCGCCGGCTTGGGCTGCTTCCAGCGATGCGCGCAGGGCAGCACCCTCGCCACTGGTCAGCTCAGCGATCACCTGACCGGCCTTCACCCTCGAACCAGGGGCCACCATCACACGCTCGATTCTGCCGCCCACAGCCGCAGCTGCAGTCGCGCGAGCGTCCAGTTCGGCTTCCACCCTGCCTGTGAGGCGCACTTCACCGCCACCACCACGGCCGACCGTGACAACGCGGATTCCAGAGGCTTCGATCTGCCGATCTGTCAGCACCACGACGCCATCGCCCATCTCCTCATCGTCATCGTCGGTTTCTGGAGCGGTGTCGGCGACTGCGGTACGGTCTTGTGCGGGCTGCACAAGGCGTGCAGCACCGTAGCCCGCGCCGAGGGCACCAATCGCTACCAGACTGAGCAACATGCGATTCGACATGACGGTCACCTGTTCTCCCTGTAAGGCGGGCGTCCATCAATGCGCGCCATTTCGACTTCGGCACGAACCCGCGCGAGGCGAGCCTCAACCGCAGCGTTCTGCGCCGCGATGAACACTGAGCGCGCACTCCGAAGTTCAATTTGTGAAATGCGGCCGGCGTCAGCGCCGATCCGCGCAAGCCGGTATGCGTGCTCGGCCGCCCTGACGGCGCCGTCCGCAGCGCTGAGCCGTCCGGCCGAGGCGCCGACATTGGCCGCAGCGGCGCGACGCTCTGCCAGCGTTTCGTCGCGCGCGATGGAGATCCGGGCGGCAGCCGCCTGTTGTTGTGCCAGCGCTTCCGCGAGAGAGCCGCGGTTCCTGTCAAAAAGCGGCACCGACACGCTGACGCCAAACGTCAGAGCGGTGTCCCACGTTTCATGGACACGCCGTACACCGAGAGCAGCCGAGATGCCAGGCTTGGCTCGCATTTCCTCGACGGTCACCGCGCGTTCTGCCGCCAAGTGCTCCGCTTCGGCAATGCGCACGCCAAGGCCCTCCGCAGATGGTGGCGTTGCTATCTGGGGCGGCGTACGGTCGAGCAACCCGGGCGCAACGGTCTCGGGAATGGCGTCGAGGCCTGCGACGGCCGAGAGCCACGCGAGGGCTGCCGTCCGCGCCGCCTGCGCCTCGATGGCCACGGCTCGCGCCGAGTGCACTTCGCTTTCCGCCTGTATCTGCCGCACCGCCGGCTCGCGGCCCTGCTCGACGAGAATTGTCGCGGCGGCCGCGTCGGCTTCAGTCAGCGCGAGGGCCTCCCGTGCCAGGTCAAACCGGCGCGAAGCGGCTTCCGCCTCGCCATAGGCAAGCGCAAGACGGGCCGCCAAGAGGACACGAACCTGCGCCCGGCGCAACTCCATGACGTCTACGCCGGCGCGAGCCACATCAATCCTGGCCCCGCGCTCACCCCAGACTTCCAGCCGCTGACTAAGCGACATCGTCGTCTCTGCACGTCCGTAGCCGCTGAACACACCGGTGCCGAACGCGTTCTCACCATCGAGGGCGACGACTGGGTTGGGCCGTGCCGCCGCCTGCGTCGTCCGCCCCAGCGCGGCGGCATGAAGCGCATTGGCTTCGAGCACGCCCGGCAACTGATCCAGCCTTGAAATCAGCGCGTCATACGATGGCGCCTGCCTCAGTGCCTCCTGTGCACCAGTCGTGCTCGGCTGTGCGATCACGGCTGACAGAACCAAGGCAGCCCCCACTGCGCCCCGAATCTTCGGACGCATGTCCATACCTGAATGAATCTCCATGCCACATTCCTGTTCCTGACGTCCGGCACACATGCAGGAATCCAACGGCACCACAAGCGACGCGCGCACAGAAACACGCGCGCACATCGGCGGAGTTGGACTCGACACACACGTGCCGGATCACGCCCGTGACGGACGTATCCGTCTCAGGCAGCTATTGGGTGACGGGTGAAATCAGGAATGCAGGGGTGGGCGGTACAAGACCCGAGGCTCGACGAGCGGAGGACGCTCCGGCGACATCGGCTCAACGAGCACTGATCGATCTTCGCTCAGGAATACGGCAATCTCGACGCGTTGAACGTGCGAACAGCAGCAGAAACAATCGTCTGGCCGTTGCTCATTGTCGTCGGAATGCTGACTGTCTTGAGCCACCACCTTCTCGGAGGCGCACAGCTCGGGCACAAACAGATCTGCGGCTGCAAACGTCAACAGCACGCAGGTCACCAGGTGCACGATCAAGCGCCAACGGGCGGAGGACACGTTCATATACTACCGAACTTCTGTCGCCCGACTCGAACTTCCGCGTGCGCTTGCGTTCCGCATTCGACGATGGCATCGTCGTCAACATCGTGGGGCTGGAGACATTGCAGTTTCTGCGTACATCTACTCCGCTGCCCGGGGAAGGCCTCGGGCACGAAACGTGCACTGGCACATGGGCATGGAGCGGAAGATGATCATGATGAACACGGGGGAACGCGTGGCACACGTCGAAGCGCGGGTTGATGCTCAGGCGCAGGAACTCGTTGAGATTCGCGCCTCGCTGACGCGGCTCGAAGACAAGATGGACCGCCGGTTCGAGTCGGTTGACGCGAGTCTGCGAGGTCTGTCGACCGAGATGCACACACAGTTCCGGTGGCTGATCGTCGGCATGGCCAGTGCCGCCCTGACGGTCATTGTCGCGATGTTCGCGAAAGAGCTGCTCGTGCGCTGAAGCCCCTAGTGGGCCGGTGGCGGTCTATTCGACCACCACCGCCGTTCCGCTCGCTGACACCATCAACATTCCGTTTCCCGCGCCCAGCACTTCGTAGTCGAGGTCCACGCCGACGACGGCGTTGGCGCCCAGCTCACGCGCCCGCTCCGACATCTCAGCCAACGCCATGTCGCGGGCGCGCTGCAGTTCGCGTTCGTAGGTCGCCGAGCGGCCGCCCACCAGGTCGCGGATGCCGGCAAACAGGTCCTTGAAGATGTTCGCGCCGAGAATCGCCTCCCCGGCGACGACGCCTGCGTAACGAGTGATGCGCTTGCCTTCAACGGACGGTGTAGTCGTGATGATCATCAGAATCAGGTGCCTCCTGTCCGGAATCGACGCAGACAAAGGCTCGGAGGTTCAGTTCCTGAGGCTCACGATGGGATCCACCCGCGCGGCGCGGCGGGCCGGCAGCCATGCGGCCGCAAACGCCGTGATGCTGAGCACCGCTGCGACGGTGGCATACACGGAGACGTCGGTGGGCGTGACGCCGAACAGCAGCGAAGCAAAGCCACGCGAGAGCCACCACGCCGCCGGGACGCCGATGGCCAGGCCGATGCAGACGTGCCGTCCGGCCATGGTGAACACGCCTGTGGCGATGCGCTGCGCGCTGGCGCCCAGCGCCATGCGGATGCCGATGTCACGCGTCTGCTGCGAGACGACCGACGCCATGACGGCATACACGCCGGCGGCGCCAATGAGCAAACCGACAAGACCGAAGACAGACATGAGGCCGGCAGTAAAACGCCGCATGGCCGTCAGGCGCCGCAGCGCTTCGCCCGCGGCAAAGACGTAGGGCTCATCGCCGGGCGGGCCGAGAAGTCGAAGTGCCTCAGTGATTCGTGGCACGGCCACCTCGACCGGCTCGTTCGTGCGAACGAAAAACTCGGCGTAAGTACGTGTCGGGTTGAACTGGTAAGAGAAGTACGCGGCCGACGGCACCACGGCCTCGGGTCCACGGATCGGCACATACGGCACCACGCCGACGACTCGGTAGTCGCGCTGGGCCTTCACCGGACGGAGCAGCTTGCCAAGTGGATTCTCATTGCCAAAGAGCTGCTGCGCCGTACGCTCGTCCAGCACCACCGCCGGGGAATCGGCGACTGTCTCTTCCGTCCAAGTTCCCCCGAGCGTGAATTGCAACGCGGCCACGCCGAAGTAGTTCGGTGTCACGCGATAGTCCAGGACGTTCACCACGTCGTCGGCACTCGTGGAATGGGGACGCGGAAGCGCTACCGTCTGCTGCACTCCTCCGATGAACGGCAGCGATGCGCCGCCACTCATCGACACGCCCGCTACACCTGGCACGGCCTCCAGGCGTTGCCTGACTTCATTGATTGGCGCCCGAAATCCGAAACGAGATCTGACGGCGACCAATCGCGAGGTATCGACCCCGACATCAACCGCCAGCATCCGAACGAGGCTGCCCACAAACAGCGACGAAATCACCGTCAGCACGACCACCGCAGCGACTTCGGCGGTGAGCAGCACTCGTCCCCAGCGCTTTCGGCCGGTGAGGGTCGAGCCTTCGCCCTGCTTGAGCAGATCCGACGCCGGGGTCCTCGTCACAGACCACGCGGACACCAGTGCCACCGACACACCGACCGCGATCGCAGCGACCATGGCGGCGGCGAGCACTCGACGGTCAACGACGACAGTATCCGCGCGAAAGATCCCAAACGGGAGCCCCATGAGCGTGGCTCGAACCAACTGCGCGCCACCGATAGCGGCGACGACTCCAGTCATCCCGGCGACCATCGACAGAAACAGACCTTCCGCCAGCTGCGTCGCGGCGAGTCGGGCTCGTGATGCGCCGAGCGAGGCCCGCACGGCGAGCTCCTGTATGCGAGCACCCGCGCGCGTCAACATCAGATTCGCGACGTTGACGCTGGCAACCACAACCACCAGGAACGACGCGGCAAGCGCCAACCACATCCACCGAGTGGTGTCAGCTCGCAGGTAGACGTCCCTGAGCGGCCGGACATTGGGGACCCAGTCGGGCGTTGCGGCAACCTGCTGGATCTCGAACGCGAGCGAGCGGGGGGTCTCCCCGACTCGCAACCGCGCCCGCACGGCGACTCTGTTCCCTGGCGGAATGGTCTCAACACGGCGGGGAATCCAGACGTCCGAGTTGCCGGCCGGCAACGACGGCTGATCGCTGTCTGCAGCCAATACCCCGATGATGCGAAACGACTG
>CBINOO010000074.1:0-19708 GCA_966252305.1 uncultured Acidimicrobiia bacterium | reverse complement strand
GAAGGAACGCCGGGTGCCCGCGCCGTCCGACCTGGACGCCGCCCAGCGGGTTTTCGCCTCGATTGAGACCTCGCTCACCGGCATGCGCCCGCTGCGGGAGTTGCAGGAAGTTCACGCGTTGCTGCGCAGCGCGACCCAGATGGCGAGGCAGGCTCTGGTGCTTGGTCAGCGGCTCGCCGTTGCCGAGAACGACGACATCGCCCGCAACGCGTCGGCGGCGATTGCCGGCGCGGAACTCCTGCTGGCCCAGGGACGGGCCGACCTCGTGCCTGCGCTCAACCCGCGAAAGGTGCGATGACCCGTCGCCTCATTCGCGCGCGTGATGTCGCCGGCTTCCGGCGTGCGGTCGTGCAGCTGTGTGGTGAGGGCACGCTCGGAGACATCCGGCGGCGGGTGGTTGTGCTCCCGTCACGAGCCTCGGTCGAGTTGTTGCGCCAGACACTCGAGCGCCATGCCGTCGACGGCACCGCCAGGATCCTGCCCGACCTGCTGACGCGCGACGAATGGCTGGCGCGATGGATCGAAGCGTTACCCGAACAGCCGCGCCTGCTCAGCCGCGTGGAACGTGAGGTGTTGCTGGCGGCGGCCGCCGCGGCGACGGCAGCGCGTCCACGCATGGGCCACGCGCCGTTTCGCGTGCGGCCAGGGCTCATCGCCGCGATGCTCGATTTCTACGACGAACTCCTGCGGCGGCAGCGCACCGTGGGGCGGCTGCGTCGCGAAATCATCGCGCAGCTCAAGAGCGTCTCCGGTTTTGATCGTGGCAGCGACAACCTGATTCACCAGACGGCGTTTCTGACACTGGCGTATCTGAAGTACGAACGCGCCGTGCGCGAGTCCGGGGCCATCGATGAACACATGGGCCGCGCGCGCCTGGCCACTCTGACCGATCCCCCCCACACACACGTTGTCGTCGCTGTGGCCGACCACCCGTCGGACCCGCGTGGGCTGTGGCCCGCTGACTTCGATCTGATCGGACGGTGTTCCAGCCTTCGCATCGACGTCGTCATGACCGACGAACTGCACGATGCGGGTTTTCGGCAGCGACTCGAGCGAGAGCTGCCGGGGATCGAAGAGGCGCGCGAACCAGGGGCCCCCTGGACGCCGGTGGTCAGCAAGCCGGAATCGCAGTGGTACTGGCTGGCCCGGGATCGCGAAGAGGAGGTGCGCGACGTCGCTCGACGCATCCGCGCGCGTGCGGCCGAGACCGGCACGTTGGCGCCCACGGCGCTGGTGGTGCAGCGTCCGCTGCCGTATCTCTACCTGCTGCGGCAGCTGTTTGACGATGCGCGGCTGCCGTGGCAGGCGCTTGAAGCCTTGCCGCTGGCGGGTGAACCCTGGGCGGCCCTGCTCGATCTGACGCTGGCCGTCGCGCGTACGGGCGGCACCCGTGAATCGATGCCCGCGCTGTTGCGGTCTCCCTGGCTGTCCATCGGGATTGACGACACGCCGATTGACGCCCGTGATGTCAGCGCGCTCGAGGCCGTGTTGCTTGCCCGTCGCGTGGAGGGCGCGGCGGAGACCTACCCGCAGCACGTCGACGCGTTTGCCGCCGGCGCTGATCGGCGTGATGGTGTCGACGTATCCCGCGCTCGACGCGCTGCCGCGGCGGCCGTCGTGTACGCGGGGGCGCTCGAGGGATTCCGGAGTGCGGCGTCGGCGTCCGCGCAGGTACACACGATTGCCGCGTTCCTTCGGCGCTTCGAGCGGCCGCTGGGCGCGGCCGCTCCGTGGCATGACGGCGCACGACGCGCGCGCGCGGCAATCCTTGGCGCCCTTGATGGACTCGCCGAGGCGTTCGCCCGGCATGACGACACGGCGCGACCTCCCGAAGATCTGGTCGCGTGGATGCGGCACAGACTGGAAGGCCAGACCTTTTCCGTTGCGCGCGCGCACGCCGGTGTGCACTTGGTGGATGCCGTGGCCGCTCGGTTTGGCGAGTTCGATCACGCGCATGTGCTCGGATTGGTGGACACCGACTGGCCCGAGCGCCAGCGGCGCAACATCTTCTACACCTCCGGTCTGCTCAAGGATCTGGGGTGGCCACAGGATGCCGATCACTCGGCGGCGCAGGTTGCCGCGTTCCGCGATCTGACCGGTCTGCCGTCCGAGTCGATCTCCTTTCACGCCTTTGAACTGGATGCCGACGCGGTCGTCGGTCCCTCGCCGATGCTGGATCTGGTGCGAGGACTGCCGAGCCGGGAAGATGCGTCTCCGCCGCGGCTGGCGGTGTTCAGCGACGAAGTGCTCGCGCTGCCCACTCCAGCGGCCGAGCATCTCGACCAGGCGCAGTATGACTGGGCGGTCGCGCGCGCCGCCCGACCCGACACCACGGGACCGGCGTATCGGGGTCAAGTCGCGCCCCAGGTTCCGCAGCCTTATCGCGTCAGCCGGGTCGACCGGTATGTCACGTGCCCGTTCAAGTACTTCGCCGAGTCCGTGTTGCGGCTGCCCGAGGAACGCGAGGAGACGGCGGGGCTGTCGCCGCTTGAACGCGGCAACCTCCTGCACGACCTGCTCGAGCGCTTCTATCGCGACTGGCAGGCGGCCGGTCATGGCGCGATCACCCCCGCAGTGTTGCCGGACGCCGTGCGCGCGTTCGCGGCGCTCGCCCGGGCCACGCTCGACACGTTGCCCGAGGCCGATCGCGCGCTCGAGCAGACGCGTCTGCTGGGGTCACTCGTGGCGCGTGGCGTGGCCGAACGTGTATTCGAACTTGAAGCCGAAGCGGATGAACGGGTGGACTATCGGCTGCTCGAGCAGCCGCTCAAAGGCACCTTCGTGTTTCCGAAATACAGCGGCCTGACGCAGGCCGCCATTGCGATCAACGGCAAGGCCGACCGCATCGACGTGTTGACCGACGGCCGCATTCGGGTCATCGACTACAAACTCGGACGCATGCCTGACCTCGATTCATCGATTCAGATTGCCGTCTACGCCCACGCCGCGCGGCAACAACTGGAAGCGGCCGACGATCAGGCACATCCGGTGGCCGCCGCGTCGTACCTGGCGTTTGGTGACGAGTACAAACTCGAGGGCCCGATCGGCCGGAGCCAGGACGCGGATGTCGCGGTGCAGGCGCGTGCCGCCGTGTTTGCCGACACCATCGAGCGCATTGAGCAGGGCCAGTTCCCCCCGCGCCCGCGCGATACCGGCGAGTGTGAATGGTGCCGCTACGCGGGCGTCTGCCGCAAGGAATACGCGTTGGAGGACGATGCAACCGACGCTGTTTGATTTGCCGCCGTCGCCCGAGCCGGAAAAGCGCCAGGCGCCGCCCGACCAGGCCGCGCGCGACTTTGCCGTCGATCCCGGCGAACACGTCGTGCTTGAAGCCTCGGCCGGCACGGGCAAGACGCACGTACTGGTGGAACGCTACGTGCGGCTGATTCGCGCGGGTATTCCTCCCAGACAGATCCTGGCGATCACGTTCACCCGCAAGGCGGCGGCCGAGATGCGCGAACGCATCCTGCGGCAGCTGCGCGATGATGTGCCGGCTGCGACGCTGGCCGACGTGCAAATCACCACGATCGACGCCTTCTGTTTTGGCCTGCTGCGCGAGTTTCCACTCGAAGCGGATGTGGATCCGGGATTCGAGATTGCCGACGAAACCGAGATGGCGCGGTTTTCCGCCGAGGCGCTCGAAGTCACGTTCCGGATCGCGCGCGGCCTGGTCATCACACACGAGCCCGTGCGTCTGCTGCTGACCAAGGTCAAGCCACGTCCATTGCGGATGGCGCTTGCCCGGCTGCTGGACAGTCGCCATCTGGCGGAACCCGCCGTGGCCTCCTTTGTCCGCCGGACCGTGACCATGCGGTCCGCTGAAGACGTGGCGCATGCCTTTGTGGCGCGGCTGCGTGACGCGTGCGCCGGCGCCCCGGCGCTGCTGCACGATGGTCCGTCGGGCTCGGCGGAGTTCGGATGGGTGGCCTCCGATCTGGCGCGCCTCCTTGACGCGGACGCGGACATTCCCGTCAACGAGGTCCCGCAGCTGCAACGCCGTTTCGAACGGTATTTCCTGACGCAGAAGGGTGAACCACGCAAACGTCTGCCGTCGTTCGTCAAGGCCGATCACTACGCCTCGCCCGCGGCCAAGAAACGTCACGAAGCGGCGTTCCAGGGTGTGAGCCCGTCCGTGCGCGCCGCCGTCGAGGCCCTTGAGAAGGAAGTGGACGGCCTGCTCGCCATCGGCCTGCAGATGGTGCTGCAGATTCTCATCCGCGAATATCAGCGGCTGCTCGACGAACACTCGGTGCTCGACTTTGCCGCGATGTTGTCGAGAGCGGTGTCGTTGCTCGAGCGGCAGGAAGAATTCGCGCGCAGCCGCCTCAAGCTCGAGTCCCGATATCGCCACCTGCTGGTGGATGAATTCCAGGACACCAGCCGCCTGCAGTGGCGCCTGGTTGATTTGCTCGTCGCGGCCTGGGGTGAAGGCGAAGGTGTCGTGGACGGCCCCACATCGATCTTCATCGTGGGGGACCGCAAGCAGTCGATCTACCGCTTTCGTCATGCCGAAGTCGTGTTGCTGGATGAAGCCGCCAGACGCATCAGCGCCTTGCGGCCGGGGCGACACGTTCGACAGTCGATCACGACCAACTTCCGCTCGGTGGCCGGCCTGCTTGCGTTCGTCAACACGATGAGCGATCTGATGCAGGGCGACCCCGAGCTGGATGAACGTTTTGTGTACCGCGAGAGTGACTGGTTCCCGGTCGCCGCGGTGGACAACGACGGCCGACGTGATGGGGAGCCGGTACTGGGCGTCATCGCACAGCCGTCGATGCAGGCAGCTGCCGATGCGGTCGCCGCGGAAGTCGCGCGCCTGATGGGGTCGGCCATCGTGCGCCCGAAGGACGGACCGCCGCGACCGGCGATTCCCGACGATGTGGCGATCCTGTTTCGCGCGCGCGCCGGGCATCAGGTGTATCAGGAAGCACTGGAACGGCGCGGCATTCAGACCTACGTCTACAAGGGGCTGGGATTTTTTGACGCCCCCGAAGTGCAGGACCTGCAGGCGCTGCTGCGTGTGCTGGCGCAACCCGAGTCGGATCTGCGCGCGGCGGAGTTCCTGCGGTCACGGTTCGTCCGGCTGTCGGACGCCGGGCTGGCCTTGCTGGCGCCGACGCTGTCGGCGGCGCTGGCATCGGACGAGGCATTGCCGGACGGGATGTCCGAGCCGGATCGCGCGTTGCTGACACGGGCTCGCGAAGGGTTCGCCCGATGGCGCGAGCTGGCGGACCGCATTCCGGCCTCCACACTCCTCGATGTGGTCATCCGCGAGTCGGCATACGCCGCAGAGTTGCGCGGTCCGCGCCGGGCACAGGCGCGCGAGAACATCAAGAAGGTCCGTGCCCTCGTGCGCCGCGTCGAAAATCGCGGGTATTCGACGCTGGGCCGGCTCGCCGAATATTTCGAAACCCTCCGCGCCGGCGACGAATCGCACGCCATCGTCGAGGCGCGTGGCTGTGTGCAGTTGATGACCATGCACGCGGCCAAGGGGCTCGAATTTCCGATCGTGTTCCTGGTGAACCTGCAGAATCCCGGGCGGTCCCGGCATCAGGGCATCAGCGTGATCGAGCGCGGGGTGGACGGCGAGGCGGAGGTCGCGTTCCGCTCGACGCCGGGCACCAGGCTGGAGGAGCGTCGGGAAGAGGAAGAGTTGCGCCGGCTGCTCTACGTGGCGGTCACGCGCGCGCGCGACAGGCTGTACCTCTCGGCACAGGTGGGTGACGATGGCCAGGTGCGGCGGTCGGCGCGCAGCCTCGCGACCCTGCTGCCGCAGGGCGTGCGCGATGTCTTCAGTCAGGCCGCGGCCGCACCACCCGGCCAGGACGAGGTGTTCTGGGGTTCGGAGCGCCATCGCTTCGCGTTCCGGGTCTGCCGGCCGGCGCCGTCCACCACGTCCGCGCCCCTTGTTCAGGCTGACGTGGACATGCCCGGAATCGACCGCGCGCCTCTGGCCTGGCCGGTCTCGGTGCGTCCGGCAGCTGAGGTGGCACCTGCAGCGGCGACTGGCGCGGCCCGACCTGGCCCAGGCGAGGGCAGCCGCAGCGACAGGCTTGTGGGCACTTTGGTTCACCGGCTGCTGCAGTGGGCCGGGTCCCGCATGCCGACCGATGCGCAATGGCAAACCGCGTGGGACCAGCTTGTCCCCGTGGAGCGACTGGTCGATGTGGACGACCACGCCGCCTTTCGCGACCTCGTGCTTCGGGCAGCGACCGGCCTGCGCGCGGACCCGAGGCTGGCTGCGGTGCTGGCGTCGGGACGCGCGTGGTTCGAGGTGCCGTTTTCCCTCAAGGTGCCAGGCGCCGCACCGGGTACCACCGACGTCGTCCGGGGCGCCATCGACTGTGTGGTCGAACGGGCCGACGGCAGCCTGCACGTGGTTGAGATCAAGACGGGTCGGCCCAGGCCGGAACACGAGGCACAGTTGGCCGTTTATCTGGAGGCCCTGAGGTCCGTGTACACGAATGTGCCGGTGGCCGGAGAACTCGTGTATTTCAGGGGGGACGCCTGAGATACACTCATCCCGATGTCATTGACTTGTCCGAACTGCGGCAATGCCGAGAACTTTCTGGCCAAAACCCTCCAGATGCACCTGGTGCGGGTGGCGGATGGCCAGGTCCAGCCGCCCCTGGAAGAAGGCCGACCTGCCTTGTTCGAGCTGCTGTGTGACGAATGCGACAGCACGATGGACCTCGAGGCACTCGAGGAGGCCGAGCGGCGCGAGCTGATGGTCACGCTCGGCGCGCGATAGTGGCCGGCACGCCGCCCGCGCTCCCGCGCGACGAGGTGGCGTTCGACTTCGTCGACATGGGGCCCATCGTCGAGCGCATGCTCGACGCATTCTGGATGGACGTCGGCGAAGGGCCGATCGACCATGCGCCTGCACATTGACGTCCTCGGGTGGCTGCATCTGGTCTGGGGCACGTTCGGCCTGCTGACCGGTTTTTCCCTTTTGATCCTTGCGGTGGGCGCCAGGCAGGCGCTGGCCGCAGGTGTGTACGGCCTTGGCGAACGGGCCGCGGTGACCGTGCTGCTGCTGGCGGCAGCAACGCTGCTGATTGGTGGCGCCGCCAATGCCGCGACCGGCTGGGCGTTGCGGCTCGGACGTGGGCGATCACGGCAGGCGGCCTTGCTGCTGGCCGTTCCCAACGTGCTCATTGTGCCGTTTGGCACGGCGCTCGGGGTCTACACCTTCTGGGTGCTTCTCAACAACGACGCGCGCCGCCTGTTTGGCCACGCGCCTCGCCCCGCATGACCCGCGATCCCAAACTCTGGGCGGCCCTGGCCTACGTCTTCGGCCTGATGAGCGGCATTGCCGTGCTCCTGATGGAGAAGCAGGACCGCTACATCCGGTTCCATGCCATGCAGTCCGTGCTGACGTTTGGCGCCATTGCGGTGTTGTGGGTGCTGCTGCCCACGGTGCCGATCGTTGGCGACCTGCACCTGTTGCGTGGCATGTACTGGGCCGGCGTGCTGGCGCTCTGGGTGCTCCTGATGTGGAAGGCGCTGCAGGGCGAAGCGTACCGGCTGCCCTATATCGGCGACATTGCCCACTCGCTGACTCACTGAGCAGTCTAGAATCGAAGCATGGCCGTTTCGGAAGCTGCTGTGCTCGATGCCCTGCGTGTGGTGCAGGACCCTGATCTTCATCGCGACATCGTCTCGCTGGGATTCATCAAGAACGTCCGGATTGCCGACGGACATGTCGCCTTTCAGGTGGAACTGACGACACCGGCGTGTCCGGTGAAGGACCTGATGCGCGAACAGGCGCGCGCCGCCGTCAGCGCGTTGCCGGGTGTGACCGGTGTCGACGTCGAGATGACCGCGCAGGTGCGCGCCGTCGGGAGGCCCGAGGCAGGACGTGCGCCCGTTGAGGGGGTCAAGAACATCATCGCGGTGGGCGCGGGCAAGGGCGGTGTCGGCAAGACCACGGTGGCCGTCAATCTGGCGGTGGCGCTGGCCAGGGCCGGCAGCCGGGTGGCGTTGCTGGATGGCGACATGTACGGCCCGAACGTGCCCATCATGCTTGGCTTCGACCGCGGCCATCGGCTCGAACAGGACGGCGACAAGATCCTGCCGGCCATCGCGCACGGTGTCGCCAGCGTGTCGCTGGGATTTCTCACTCAGGACGATGCGCCCGTGATCTGGCGCGGTCCGATGCTGCACGGCGCGATGCAGCAGTTCTTTCGTGATGTGCGCTGGGACAACATCGACTATCTCGTCGTTGACATGCCTCCGGGCACCGGCGACGTGGCGCTCAGCCTGAGTCAGACCGTCCCCGTCTCCGGCGCGGTCGTCGTGACCACGCCGCAGACCGTGTCGGTCGCCGACACGCGTCGCGCGGTGAAGATGTACCAGAAGCTCAACATCCCGGTCATCGGCCTCATCGAGAACATGAGCCATTTCGTGTGCGCGGGATGCGGGCGCGAGGCCGACATCTTCGGCAAGGGCGGCGGTGAAGCGCTGGCCGTTGAACTTGGTATTCCGTTCCTGGGTCGTATTCCACTGGCTGAACCCGTGCGCACCGGTGGTGATGCGGGGATGCCGGTGGTGTTGTCACAGCCGCAGTCGGCGCCCTCGCAGGCGCTGACCGCAGCCGCCGAGCGCGTCGCGCAGCAGGTGTCGATCGCTTCCTACGCGCGCAAGGCCATTCCCCTGACGCCGGTCAATTGATCCCATACACCCAACACACCCTCGCCAACGGCCTCGACGTCATCATCCATGAGGATCGACACCAGCCGTTGGTGGCGGTGAACCTCTGGTACCACGTCGGGTCGAAGAACGAAGCGCCGGGCCGGTCCGGACTGGCGCATCTGTTCGAGCACCTGATGTTCAAGGGCGCCGAGCATCAACCGCGGGGGTTCTTTGAGCCGCTGCAGGAAGCCGGTGGATCGCTCAACGGATCGACGAGCGCCGACCGGACGAACTACTGGGCCGTGGTGCCGACCGGCGCGGCTGAACTCGCCCTCTGGATGGAAGCCGATCGCATGGGCTGGTTGTTGCCCGCGCTGACGGTCGAACGTTTCGAGACCGAACGTGAAGTCGTGTTGAACGAGCGGCGGCAGAGTTACGAGAACCGTCCGTACGGACTTGCGCACTTTGCGCTGTCGGAAGCGATCTATCCGGAACGGCACCCGTATCACTGGCCGACGATCGGGTATCCCACCGACCTTCGCGCAACGACGGTCGATGACGCCAGGGCGTTTTTCTCGAGGTACTACCACCCGGCCAATGCGTCGCTGGCGATTGCCGGCGACATTTCAAGTGATGCGGCGTTGGCGCTGGTGGAACGCCTCTTTGGGGACATTCCGCCCGGACCGGATGTCGTGCCGATTCGCGTCGACGATGTGCCGGCGGTGCATCGGCGTCTGCTGCTCGAGGACCGTGTGGAATTGCCGCGCCTGTACATGGTGTGGCCAACCCCTCGCCTCTACGGCGATGACGATGCGACGCTTGATGTGCTGGCTGACATTCTGGCCAATGGCCGCACGTCGCGGCTGTATCGCACATTGCTTCACGACCAGAGGCGCGCCGCTGAGCTGGGCGGGGGACAGGCGTCGCGTGAACTGGGCAGCGTGTTTCAGCTGGTGGCCACCGCGGCCCCAGGTGTCGAGCTTGAAGAGTTGAGGCTGGCGTTCCGCGACGAGTTGCGTCGCCTGGCTGACCACGGCCCGACGGCCGACGAGTTGGAACGTTCGCGTGTGCAGGCCGAGAGTACGTTCATGGCGCGTCTGCAGACACTCGGGGGATTTGGCGGCAAGGCGGATCAACTCAACGCCTACAACGTCTACCTGGGCACGCCGGGCTGGTTCGAACAGGACCTCCAGCGGTATCTCGACCTGAGCGTTGATGATGTGCGCGATGCCGCCGGCCGGTGGCTGGACCCCGGTCTGGCGACACACCTGTCGATCGTGCCGCAGGGGCAACGCGACCTGGCGCTGGCTGATTCCACGGAAGCGACGGTGACGACGTGAACCCGCGTTTCCAGCCACCCGATATCGGCGCGCCGTCCGCCGTCCGTTTTCCAGCGATTGCGAGACAGTCACTCGACACCGGGTTGTCGGTCTGGGCGATTCCGCATCGCGCGTTACCGGTATTCACCGCGGCACTCGTGCTGCCGTTTGGATCGGCGCAGGACCCGGAATCTTCCCCTGGTCTGGCCGGAGTGCTTGGCTCGTTGCTCAACGAAGGCGCCGGCGACCGGCACGCGCTGGATCTCGCGGCCGCGTTTGCGGCCCTCGGCACCGAACTGACCGTGGATGTGGGTTCGGACGTCACGACCGTGTCGTTCACCGCGCTGACGAAGTTCTTCGAGCCTGCCCTCGACCTGTTGTTTGACGTGGTCGCCCGGCCGCGGCTCGACGCGGAGGACTTCGCGCGAGTCGTGGAGATCCGGCTCAATCGGCTGCGGCAGATGCGCAGTTCCGCATCCGCGATGGCGGACCGCGCATTTCTGCGCGGCGTCTTTGGCGCTCATCCCTATGGTCACGGCGTGACCGGAACGGCGGAATCGCTGTCGGCGCTCACGGTGGACGACGTGCGGGCGTTCCATGCGGCCCATGTGCATCCGCTCGGCACGACGTGTGTGGTGGTGGGCGATCTCGATTCCGCGCAGGTGCACACACTTGTGGCACGGCACGCGGAGCGGTGGGCGAGCACGCGACCCGTGCATGCGGAGGTCATAGCCACGCCGTTGCCGCAGGAACCGCGCGTGCTGGTGGTGGATCGCCCCGGCGCGCCGCAGACGGAAATACGTGTGGGGCATCTGGGGCCCACACGGCATGTGGACGAGTACTACGCGCTCGTGGTGATGAATGCGGTGCTCGGGGGACAGTTCACCAGTCGCATCAATCTCAACCTGCGGGAGGCTCGTGGGTTGACCTACGGGGCACACACATCGCTCGACTTCCGGGCCGCGTGTGGTCTCTTCCTCTGTGACACCGCCGTCCAGGCGGATGCGACGGCGCTCGTCGTGAGCGAGATTCTGGCGGAGTTCGAGGCGATCGGCAGCAGCCGCCCCGCCGAAGGCGACGAACTGGCGCGATCGAAGGCGTCGCTGACGCGCGGCTACGTCCGGCAGTTCGAGACGCCGGCGCAACTGGCAATTGCGGCGTGCCGGTTGACGACCTACGGACTCCCCGATGACACCTTCGCCCGGTTTGTGCCGTCGGTCGCGGCGATCGAGACCGGCGATGTCACTGCGGCCGCGCGCAAGTACGTGCGCCCGCCGCAGGCGATCGTGGCCCTGGTTGGTGATGCGTCGCTGTGGGAATCGCAGCTGACGCAACTGGGTCGTCGCGTTGAACGGGTGGAGGTGTGATGCAGGCGGCGCGGTTTCATCACCATGGCGGGCCGGAGGTGCTGCAGTACGAGCAGGCGCCGGATCCACGACGCGCGCCCGGTCGCGTCATCGTGCAGGTGCGCGCATGCGGGATGAATCACCTTGACCTGTGGCAGCGACGCGGCCTCGACCGGGTGCGGATCCCGATGCCCCACATCTCGGGCGCGGAGGTCGCCGGCGTCATCGCCGATCTGGGTGAGGGCGTGGCGGGAATGGCTGTCGGGCAGCGGGTGCTCGTGCAGCCGGGACTCAGTTGTGGCGTGTGTGCGCGCTGCCTGAGTGGCGAAGACTTCCTGTGTCCGGCGTACGACGTGCTCGGGTATCAGTCCGACGGCGGGTATGCCCAGTTCGTGTCGGTGCCGGCGGCGAACATCATCCCGCTGCCTGACCACATCGACTTCGTCAGCGCGGCCGCGTTCCCGCTGACGTTCCTGACCGCCTGGCACATGTTGTACGCCGGAGGGCGACTGCAGGAAGGCGACACGGTGCTCGTGGTGGCTGCCGGCAGCGGGGTCGGACAGGCCGCGGTGCAGTTGGCGAAGGCGGCTCGCGCCAGGGTGATTGCCACCGCGCGCGGCGAGGCGAAATGCGCACGCGCGCGCGACATTGGCGCGGACGAGGTGATCAACTCGACGATCGAAGACGTCGCAAAGCGCGTGAAGGCGCTGACCGATGGCCGTGGCGTCGACATTGCCATTGAACACGTCGGCGTGGCGACCTGGGATGCCAGTGTCCGGAGCCTGCGCACGGGGGGAAGGCTGGTGACGTGTGGCGCGACGACGGGTTTTGAGGCGTCACTGGATCTGCGTCACCTCTTTGCCCGACAACTGACGTTTGTGGGGTCATACATGGGCGCCAAGGCCGAGCTGCTGCGCGCGGCCGCGGGTTTCTTCCGTGGATGGTATGCGCCCATCGTCGACTCCACGTTTGCGCTGCGGGACGCTGCGGAGGCCCATCGACGTCTCGAAGCGTCAGAACAGTTCGGTAAAGTCGTACTGATTCCCGAGTAAGCGTTCGGTACCGGTCGCTGTTGGTGGTCACCGCGCTGTCAGGGCCCGATGCTAGACTGATCGACGCCATGAGCGCGGGTCGATGGAGCGTCAGTCTGGTGGGCCTCATCGGCCTGGTCGCGGCCACGATGGCTGCGGCCACGGTGTGGCTCCTGCTGACCGATCCGGTCACCGTCGCCGATTCAGTGTCCAGCCTCTCGCGCGGCGAGGTCGGGCCCGCGATGCAGGCCCTGGGAGCCGTGATCGTTGACGCCCTCAAAGGCATCTTCAAGTACCTCTGAGTTCAGCGCCGCCCAGCAGTGGATCGCGGCCACGCTGTTCTGGTCGTTCATTGCGACGCTGCTGGGACTGCAGTTGTGGTCGGTCTCGCAGATGCCCAACGAGACGTTTCCGCTGCGCCGCACGCTGATCTGGCAGACCACATTCAACCTCGCGTGGATTCCGTTCACGGTGGCGATCTGGCGCCTGATGGCGAGGGTGCCGCTGATGGTCCGGCCCTGGTGGCAGGTGGTCGGCGGCCACCTGCTGGCCGCCTTCATCGTCGCCGTACTGCAGAGCGCGCTGGTGGCCCTGGTGGCCGGCGCGTTGGCACCCAGCGCCACTGAAACGTTCTGGATCGCGCTGCCGGGGCAGGTGCGCGGGCGTCTGTATCAGCTGGTCGTGATCTACGCGGGCATCGCGGCGTCCGGGCATGCGTTCGTCATCTGGGCCCGGTGGCGTGAGCAGGTGGAGCGGTCGGCGCGGCTCGAGGGCGAACTGGCGGAAGCGAGGCTGGCGTCCCTGCGCGCGCAACTGCATCCGCATCTGCTGTTCAACAGCCTGCATGCCGTGGCGTCACTCGTGCGCGAGTCGCGCAACACCGACGCGGTGCAGCTGATTGCGGACATGAGCACGCTGCTGCGGCGCATGCTCGACACCAACCGCGTGTGGCACACCGTCGACGATGAGCTGGCGTTGGTGCGCACCTTTCTCGAAATCCAGCAGGTGCGGTTTGAAGAGCGGCTGCAGGTGCAGTTCGACGTGGCCCCCGACTGCCTGGCGGTCACCGTGCCGACCCTCGTGCTGCAGCCCCTGGTCGAAAATTCCCTGCGGCACGGGTTTGCCGCGAAGGTCGGGGTGGGACATCTCGTCGTGCGCGCCAGACGTCACGAGGCGACGCTGACTCTCGAAGTGGACGATGATGGCGAGCCGTCCGGCCGGACGGAGGACTCGGATGGCGTCGGCCTGCGCAACCTGCGCGCGCGACTGCAGACGCTGTACCGCGACGCCGCGTCGGTGGAGGCCGGACCGCGACCAGGCGGCGGCTTTCTGGTGACCGTCCGTGTGCCCCTCGAGCCGCCGGCATGATGACCATTCGCGCCTGTATCGCGGATGACGAGCCACCCGCGCGCCGTGCGATTGAGCAACTGCTGCGCCGGCATGCGGACATCCGCGTGGTCGGATCATGTGGTGACGGTCGAACCGCCGCCGGGATCATCAGCGCCGAGGCGCCGGACCTCGTGTTCCTCGACGTGCAGATGCCTGGCGGAGACGGCTTCGACGTGCTGGGCAGCGTGACCGCCGCGCCGCCGGTTGTGGTCTTCGTGACGGCGTTTGACCACTATGCCGTCCGGGCATTCGAGGCGCAGGCGCTCGACTACCTGCTCAAGCCGTTTTCCGACGAGCGGTTCGAACAGGTGCTGGCTCGCGCGCGTGAGCGCCTCCGCACCCGCGATTACGACGCACTGGCTGCGCGGCTCGGCCCCCCTCCGCTGGTGGTGCGCGACGGCAGTCGGACGCACGTGATTCCCGTGAGTGACATCGAGTGGATCGAAGCGGAGGACTACTACGCGAGGATTCACGCGGGTGACCGCCGGCCGCTGGTGCGCCGGTCGCTGGCCTCACTGCTGTCGGCGCTCGAGCCCCACGGCTTCGTGCGTGTCCATCGTTCGGCGGTGGTCAATCTGGCCGCCGTGAGACACGTCGATACACTGCCGTCTGGTGACGCCCAGGTCACGCTGGCAGGTGGCGACACGGTGCGTGTGAGCCGGACCCATCGCCCCGCGCTCGACGCGAGCCTCTGACGGTTCCCGTTTCGCTGCATCCCTGCCACGGCTGGCTGCTTCCCTGCGTCTGCGTTCCGCGGAGCTCCGTCTGAGCGGTGCGGAGGGACGTGTTGATGCGAAGACTCGGACGATTCGGACAGTGGTCGGCGGGCGCGATGCTGGTGATTGGGGGCGGCGTCACGGCGGCGGGCCAGAACGCGCCGGCGGTGCAGCGGCGCGAAATGAGCACGCCGGAGTACGTGCGCCAGCAATGGACGTCGGTCAAGGGGCTCATTACGCGGATGGCCGACAAGATGCCGGCGGCCGACTACGGATTCAGGCCGACGCCGGAGATGCGGACGTTCGCCGGCAGCATGGCGCACATCATCCAATCCAATATCAACTCCTGCGCGAACCTGCTCGGACGCAAACATCCGCTGCAGGGGCAGACGCTCGAGGCGACACTGACGACAAAGGAGGCAGTGGTCCAGGCGTGGGCCGACTCCGTGGCGCTCTGTGATGACTATTTTGCGTCGGTCACCAGTGTCGATGCGCTGACCGGTCGACACTTCGAGTCGTCGTTCACGCGGGACAACACGAAATTCGAAACCCGCGCAGACCACGGCGTGGTGGTGTTGTCCTTCCTCGGCCACAACAACGAGATGTACGGCTACATGGCCCCCTACCTTCGGCTGCGGGGCCTGGTCCCGCCATCGAGTGAGCGCGCGGCCACGCCGCCTCCGGCGCCGGCCGGCGCCACGGATGTGTCAACCGTGCTCGCCGCCGCCATGACCGCCATGGGTGGCGAACCGGTGCTGACAGGGCTGAAGGGACTGCGCCTGGAAGCCATGGGGCACCAGTGGGCGCTCGAGCAGTCAGAACGACCCGAGGGCCCGTGGTTGTCGATGTACGGCCAGCGCACGGAGGTGCGCGATCTCGCCTCGAACAGGCGCATCCTGACCAGTCAGCGGCGCGACTGGAACTTTCCCGACTGGAGCCCTGCGTCAGACGCGATCGTCACGTCCACAGTGGCGGCCCGCCGCATCGGGGAGCGCTGGACCGGCGGCTCTCCCATGGACATCAAGGCCCTCGAGCAGCTGGCGCTCGAACCGGAGCGCCTGCTGCTGACGGCGCGCGCGGCACGCGACGCGAAGCTGCTGCCCGACGAGGTGCAGCAGGGCGTGCGCCAGCGGGTGATCGCGTTCACCTATGACGGCCGTCCCCATCGCCTGTTTCTCAATGCGTGGACGCACCTGCCGACGATGCTCGAGCTGGTGCGACACGACGACATGTGGGGTGACGTCACCGAGCGACGGTGGTACTCGTTCTGGCGCCAGCACAATGGCGGACTGATTTATCCGAGCCAGACCACGACCGAATGGAATGGACTGCCGTACAGCGACTGGACCGTTCATCGCGTCGAGGTCAATCCTGCCATCGACGAATCCGCCTTCCAGATTCCCGAGGATGCCGCGAAGGCCTTTGCGACGAACGCAGCCCGCCCCTTCGGCATGGGAAGCCTCACGCTTGATGAGAGCCGCGTCACGGCCATCAACGACTGGATCACGCAGGTCCCCGGTGGTTTTAATGTGGCCTTCGTCCGGCAGCCGGACGGTATCGTTGTTTTTGAGGCGACGACCACCTCGGCCTACTCCGCGTCCGTGCTCGCGCTGGCCGAGAAACGTTTTCCGGGCGTGCCGGTCAAGGCCGTCGTCACGACATCCGACGCGTGGCCTCACCTGTCAGGCATCCGCGAGTACGCCGCCAGAGGGATTCCCATCTACGCGCTCGATCTGAACGTGCCGATCCTCTCGCGCATGATTGCCGCGCCTCGCACGATGTCGCCGGACGCCCAGGCGCGCGCGCCGAAGGCAGGGAAGTTCACGGCGGTGTCCGAGCGAACGGTCATCGGCAGCGGCGACACGCGTATCGAACTGCTGCCCGTGCGCGGTGAAACGGGGGAACGCATGATGCTCGCGTGGATGCCGGGTGCGCGGCTGCTGTACTCAAGCGACCTGATTCAGCGCGGCCGGCCTGGCACCAACACGTTTTTCATGCCCATGATGCTGGCGGAAGTGGCGACTGCCGCAGAACGCGAACAACTCGGCGCCATCGACCTGGTGTTCGGCATGCACCTGCCGCCGACACCCTGGGCCGAGGTCACGGCGGCGATTGCCGCATCACGCAGGTGACATCAGTCGTCGGCGCGTGACAGAAGCGCGCCGTACCCGCTCGCGGTCGCCTCGACTGGCAGGCCCTGGGCCTGCCAGTCGAGGTAGCCGCCGGTCACGTTGGTGACATTGGTGAAGCCGAAGGCTTCGAGCATCTGCGCGGCGCGGGCCGAGCGGCGGCCGGACTGACATCCCAGGAGCAGCGGCGTGTCAGGGGTGAACGTCGCTTTCATGACCCGCACAAAATCCGGATTCGGCATCAACACGCCGGTGTCTTCGTCGGCCTCGAGCAGCGGCACGTGGGCGGCGCCGGTCGGATGGCCGTTGTTGAACTCCGGCGTGGAGCGCACATCAACGTAGGTGTCACCGGCGGATTGGCGCGCGGCAACGTCGGTCACGGAAATGGACTTCATCGACATAAGAGTGATTCACAGGCGGCCGCGACGTCCAGCAGGCGGGCCGTATCGTTCAGTCGGCCCACCAACTGCAGGCCGACGGGTAACCCTGCCGTAGGCAACGGCAGCGTGATGGCCGGATGCCCCGTGATGTTGAACAACTGGGTGTGTTTGAGCATGGCCGCACGCACCAGCATCTCCTCCCCATCCATCGTCACCGTCGCCGCGCCCAGTGGGGGAGCCACGATCGGGAGTGTGGGAAGCAGTAATGCGTCGACGTCAGCGAGCAACGCCTCAACGGCGGTGCGCAGTGTGCGTCGCGACTGTCGGGCCTTGAGGTACGCAACGGCGGGGATATCGCGACCGGCCCGAAGACGATCGCGCACGGCAGACGAGTAGAGGTCAGCCTTCGCATCGAGCCAGTCCGCGTGCCAGGCGGCCCCCTCGGGCAGCACGATGTTCACGTAGGTCTCCGTGATGCTCGCGGTGCCCGGCACCTCGGCATCGAGCAGGGTGACACCGGCGGCTCGCAGGACGTCCAGCGCCGTGTCGCGCGCCTGACGCACCGCCGGTTCAAGCGGGTGGTCGAAGTAGCCGCGGAGTACCGCAATCCTCAGCGAAGACGCGTGTGGCGCCTGTGTCGGCGTGTAGGGACGATCCGCAAGTACCGACCAAAGGAGCTTGGCGTCTTCAACCGTCCGCGTCAGGGGACCGACGTGATCGAGCGACAGGCTCAACGACACGACGCCGTCCGTCGGCACATCCCGCAGCGACGGCTTGAGACCCACCACGCCGCAGGCTGCAGCCGGAATGCGCACCGAACCCCCGGTGTCCGTGCCAATCGAGGCCAGGCCCATGCCTGTGGCCACGGCGACCGCCGAGCCGCCGCTCGAGCCGCCGGCCGATCGCGTCAGGTCCTGCGGGTTGCGCACCGGGCCAAACGCCGAGTCTTCCGAGGTCGTGCCGAGCGCAAATTCGTGAAGGTTCGTTTTCCCGAGGCTGATGGCACCGGCGGCGGCGAGTCGAGTCGCGACCGGCGCGTCGGAGGAGGCAATGTGGTCCGCAAAGACCTTCGACGCGGCGGTCGTCGGCAGGCCGGCCTCGTCAATCAGGTCTTTGAGCGAGATGGGCAGGCCATGGAGGAGTCCCCGCGTCACCCCTTGAGCGCGGTCGCGGTCGGCCTGCTCCGCGGCCTTCCGTGCCCGCTCCGCGTCAACGCGGATGAACGCATTGGTGTCCGGATTCAGGCGGCTGATGGCATCGAGACTGGCCTCAACCATGGCGACGCTGGTGGTGCGTCCGGTGCGCAGTGCCAGCAGACCTGCGGTGAGTGAATCCGGTAACGACATCGCGATATCGTAACGGCAATGTCTGACCCTGTGTTGGCGGCTGTGATGCCGGCGCCGCGTGTGCCGGTCGAATTGCGCGAGTTCCCCGAGCCCGATCTGCCTCCCGGCGGCGCGCTCCTCAAGACCATGCGTTCCGAGGTGTGCGGCACGGACGTGCATCTGTGGCACGGCCGCCTGTCCGGTGTGCCGTATCCCATCATTCCGGGCCACGTCACCACCGGGGTGCTCGACAAGTCGCATGGCCCGCTGACCGACGTCGAAGGACGCCCGCTGCGCGAAGGGGACCGGCTGGCCTTTTTTGACGTGCACCGCACGTGTGGCCGCTGCCTGGCGTGCACGGCGCATCGTACGCCCACCCGATGCCCGCATCGCCGCGTGTACGGCATCACTGACTCGGCGACCGAAGGGCTGTTTGGCGGATGGGCGCAGAAGGTCTACCTGGAACCGGGCGTCATCATCGCGAAGTTGCCGGATGCCGTGTCGTTTGACGCGTACATCGGCGGCGGCTGTGGCCTCCTTACGGCGGTGCACATCATCGAGCGGTCGAACATCCGGCTGGGCGACACCGTGGTGGTGCAGGGCGCCGGGGCGGTTGGCATGAGCGCCGCCGCACTGGCACGCCAATCCGGCGCCGGCCAGGTCATTGTGATTGGCGGGCCCGCCTCGCGGCTCGAACTCTCCACGCAGATGGGCGCCGACGCGACGATTTCCATCGAGGACACGACACCCGAGGAGCGCCTGGAACGAGTGCTGGCCCTCACCGGTGGACTCGGTGCGGACGTCGTCATCGAAGCAGCCGGTTCGGCGCTGGCGTTTGAGGAAGGTGTGCGGCTGGCCCGCAACGGCGGCGCGTATGTCATCGCCGGGCACTACACCAACGTCGGCGACAGTCGCATCAATGCGCACGAACACATCAACCGGAAGCACCTGGACATCCGGGGCTGCTGGGGCAGCGAGGTCGGGCACTTTCTGCGCGCGCTGCGGGCCCTCGAACGCTACCAAGACATGGTGCCGTGGCACCTGGTGGGGGCTCGAACCTACGGATTGACTGAGATCAACGACGCACTGGCCATGGCCGAGTCACTCGCCATCCCGAAGGCGTTGATTGATCCCTGGCGGTAGCCTTGGTGGGCTGGTGGGCTGGTGGGCTGTGCTCACCATGGAGACGGAGAATACCGTCCTTGACGAAGTCGGCCGTTACCGAGTGCAGCTGGGCGCGACAACAAGGGGCGGAGTCCCCCCGCGCGTCTTCATTGTCGGCGAGGCGCGCTGGCTGGGCGTGACCGTCGTGGGTGAGTCAGAACTGCCCCGGGGTGAACTGCTGATGACGCCGTATGCGGCCAAGGCGCTCGACGCCGACACACTAGAACCTATCTCATAAATGGCTGACATGGTGTTACGGTGCTGCGAGCCGCGTC
>CBINOO010000073.1:0-19949 GCA_966252305.1 uncultured Acidimicrobiia bacterium | reverse complement strand
GTTTGCGCCGTCAGCGCCTAGCGCCCGGCGGCGGTCACGCTGTAGAAGCGCGCGCGCCGGCCTGCATCGCTCACACCCCACGCGCCTTCGATCAGCCCCTTTTTCTCGAGGCGGTACAACGCGGGATACAGCGATCCGTCTTCGATGACAACGGCGTCACCGGTCACCTGCGTAATGGCACGCACGATGTCGTAGCCGTGTTTCGGCGAGTCTGCCAGGGCCTTGAGGATCAGGGCGTCCAGTGTGCCGTGCAACAGTTCGGATTTGCGCGGAGGCATACGTCACGATATTGACCTAGATAATCTTGGTCAAGGACTTTTTCCAGGCATCGGCCGCGTCCGCTCCGGCACTCACCTGGTCACGAGCAGGAACCGCGTCGTGTTGTCCGTCCGATCCTGCACCGGCACCCGCAGCACCCGGCCGCCATACCGTGCAGCGGCCGCCCGGCTGCCGATCGCGGCAACGTCCGGCCGGCCCGTCGCGAGGGCGTCTCGCACGGCAGCGGCCGTGTCGAACCAGGGGACAGCCGTCATCCATGGCCGCGTCTCAAACAGCCTGCGGCATTGGCCAAGCGCCACCGGATGTGACCACACCTCGCGCAATGCGCCGATCTCAGCGTCCGCCCGGCCGATCAGGCACTGATCGATCGGCACGACCTGGGCATCAAGCACGCGCGGTTGATATCGCGCCAGCAATTCCGCCGCGCCCGGCACGGCGCCAAACAACGAGTTCTCGACGGGGACGACGGCCCGGTTGATCGTGGCGGTGGACAACGCGTCGAACAGATCAACGAGCGTCGGGTGTGGGACCGCCTCTGCCCCGCATGCGCCCCAGGACCGGGCGACTCCCTCGGAGAACGCGCCCGGGATGCCCTGATAGCCGATCCGATAGGCGGGCTCGTCAGCACCCATGCCCGGCCTCGGCCCTGGCCTGCGCCGCGGCGGTCTCTTCGATGACCACCCTGAAGATCCGCGCCACCGACTCCGGCGTCAGCGGTCCGCCGGCCGCCTGGCGCACGCGGGCGAGCACGTCGAGCTCCCGCGCTTCCACGCGCACCGGTATGGCGTTCGCTCGCTTCCACTCTCCGACCGCCAGCCCAAGCCTGATGCGCTCCCGCAAAAGCGCCACGATGGTCTGATCCACCCGATCGATGTACATCCGCTGCTGCCGCACCACCTCATCGTCGTCGCTGCCCGTACTCATCACACACCTCCAGAAATGCGAAAAGCCCGCTCCCTGTTCGGGTAGCGGGCTTGGTTGAATCCTGAAAATCGCCGTGCCGGATCAGACCACTACGCTACCCACCCCTCGGGAAGGGAAATCGGTAAGCAAAGTGGGTAAAGCGGCGGAACGTCACGAGGGAGATAGGGATATCACGGACGGTGCACAAACGCCAACACCGGCACACGAGGAACCTTCGTGCCTCGAGCGCCGTCTGCTCCTATGGCAATCCAATAGGACTGGAGACGTTCACATGGCCCCCATCGACAAAAACGCGGTCTGGCAAGGGACGCTTTCGCTCATGGTGCTGCGCACGCTCGAATTGATGGGCGCGCAACACGGATACGGCATCGCCCGGCGCATCGAACAAACCAGCCAGGACAAGCTGTCCATCAACTATGGGACGTTGTACCCCGCGCTGCTGAAACTCGAACAGGAAGGCCTGATTCGCTCCGAATGGGGACTGTCGGACAACAACCGGAAAGCCAAGTACTACTCCCTCACCAAGGCCGGCCGAAAACAGATTGAACGCGACACCCGGCAGTGGACCGAAACCGCCGCGATCATGACGCGGTTCCTGGACGCCACCGGCGAGTAATCAGAAAGGATCGACCATGCGAACGTTCCGAGCCTCGTGGGCGCGACTCACCGGCGTTGTGCGCCCGGACCGCGGCGAACAGGACTTTGATGATGAGCTGCGGAGCCATGTCGAGATGCACATCGACGACAACATTCGCGCAGGCATGTCCCCCGACGAGGCGCGACGCCATGCGCTCGCGCGTCTTGGCGGGGTGACGAGCACGCGACAGGCCCATCGGGAACGGCGAGGCCTGCCCAGCGTCAGCGCGTGGATCTTCGACCTGAAGCTCGGCGGCCGGATGCTGGTCAAATATCCCGGTCTCAGCGTGATCGGCGGCGTCGCCATGGCGTTCGCCATCTGCGTCGGCACCGTGATCTTCCAGGTGCTGTCACTCCTCACCCATCCGACCGTACCGCTGCCGCAGGGAGAGCGGCTGGTCCAGGTACGGAATTGGGACGTGGCGGCGCTGACAAACGAGTCTCGCGTGCTGCACGACTTCCAGATCTGGCGCAGCAGCGAACGGTCGATCGTTGAGCTCGGCGCATGGCAGGACGTCACCCACAATCTCATTGTCACCAGCGGTGGTGATGCGCATCCGATTCAGGTCGCGGCCATCACACCCGCCGGCTTTCGGGTCTCCGATGCGACTCCGCTGATGGGCCGCGTCCTGACCGAAGACGATCAGCGCCCCGACGCGCCACCGGTGGTGGTGATCGGGCATGGCATCTGGCACACACGGTTTGCGAATGACCCCACCGTGATTGGACGGGTGGTGCAACTGGGCAGCGAGCAGGTGACGGTCGTGGGCGTCATGCCCGAGGGTTACGAGTTCCCGGTGGCACACGACGCGTGGACGCCGTTGCGCATCATCAACGATGTCGCCCGGCCCCGCTCGGGCCCAGCCCTCTCGGTGTTCGGCGTGCTTGCGCCGGGCACGACGCTCGAAGCCGCGCAAGCCGAACTGACCACCGTCGGCCGGCGCTCCGCCGCTGACCTGCCTGACACGCATGCCCAGTTGCAGCCGCATGTGAGTCCCTATGCGATGGTCAACAGTGGCCCGAACAATGACGAGATCGGCATCTTCGCGTCCATCTACTTCTTCGCGATTGTCCTGGTCACCCTGATTTGCAGCAATGTGGCCCTGCTGCTCTTCGCGCGGGCCGCCACCCGAGAAAGTGAATTCACCGTCCGCACCGCGCTGGGTGCAGGACGCAGCCGCATCGTGGCGCAGCTGTTTTGTGAAGCACTCGCGCTTGGAGGCGTCGCAGCCATCCTCGGCATCGGCGCTGCACATCTGGCCCTCAGCTACTGGGGACTCCCCTTCCTCCAGGCGAACCTTGGGCGCCTGCCGTTCTGGTACGACGTCACGCTGACACCGGCCACGATGGCGTGGGCTCTGGGCCTGACGGTCCTGGGCTCTGCCATCGCCGGTGTGATCCCCGCGCTGAAAGTGACACGACACATGAGCGCGCGCCTGCGCCAATCCACGGCCGGCTCCGGTGGCCTGCAGTTTGGGGGCATCTGGACGGCCGTCATCATCGTCCAGGTCGCCGTGACCGTCGCCTTTCACGGCGTCGTCTACCAGGAGCAGTGGACGCTGCGGCATATCGAGAACTTCGACACGGGCTTTCCGACCGAAGAGTACCTGGCCGCTCGCGTCCAGTTGGACGGCGCGCCTCCTGCCACCTTTGCCGCACGGCTGGAGGAACTGCGGCGGCGCGTCGAGTCCGAACCGGGTGTTGCCGCAGTGACGTTCGTCGATCGCCTGCCGCGTGAAGGACGGCCGCAGCGGCGCGTGGAGTTCACCGAGCCGGTGCCGCATCGAGATGGCGCGGAGGAGTTCGCGACTCTGGCGCGGATTGGTCCCGAGTACTTCGGCGCACTCGGAACAACAGTGCTGGCCGGCCGCGGGTTCACAGCTGCGGACGTCCAGTCCGGAGCGCAGGTCGCCATCGTGGATCAGGCCTTTGTGGAGGAACTCCTGCATGGACGTCAGCCGATTGGCCAACACGTGCGGTTCGCACGAGACCTCAGTACCCCGGACGCGCCGGAGCATCCCTGGATGGAAATCATCGGGGTCGTGAAGGAACTCGGGATGGGCGCCCCGTACAGGGTCGGGCGCGCTGCCGGACTCTACCTGCCGTCCAGCCCGGAGCGCCTCAGCCGCGTGTATCTGATGACGCATCTGCGCGGCGATCCCACCACCTTTGCCCCGACGCTGCGCGCCATCGCGACAGCGGTGGATCCGACCCTGCGGCTGTCAGACGTCCAGCCGGTGGATCGGGTGACCGACGACATCGTGTGGGTCCTGCGGCTGTGGTTGCGTGTCTCTCTCGTCATGACGGTTGTGGCCGTCGTCCTCTCCTTGTCGGGCATCTACTCCGTGCTGTCCTTCATCGTCGCGAGGCGGACACGAGAGATCGGCATTCGAGTCGCGCTGGGCGCCGACCGCCGTCACGTGATCGGGGCGATCTTCAGGCGGCCGCTCACTCAGGTCAGCCTCGGCGTGTTGGCGGGCAGTCTCCTGTTGGCCCTGGCCGGCAGCGTCCAGACCGAGATGCCGGGGCTCACCGGGGACATGACACTCGGCCAGTACATGATCCTCGGCGCGTATGGCCTCGTGATGCTGGGTGTGTGCCTGCTGGCGTGTATCGTTCCGACCCGCAGGGCCCTCGACGTCGAACCAACGGTGGCGTTGCGGATGGACTAGGCACCGCGCGCCGCGTCAGTCCTGCCGCAGCGTGCGCATGGGATCGATACGTGCCGCGCGTGCGGCAGGAATCGCGGCGGCCAGCAGACAGGCCGCCAGAATGACGCCAACGCTGCTCAGGTAGGCCACCGGATCACTCAGGAGCACGATCTGTCCGATGTAACCACCCACCGGCGTCGCGAGCAGCGCCGCAGCAAGTGCGGCCGCCAGCCCGGCGCCCGCAAGCAACCCGACCAGTACAGGACGAGCCGCCTGCCGAAGCATCAGGCTGGTGACACGTTGCGCCGACGCGCCAAGCGCCATGCGCACACCAATCTCCCTCGTCCGCTGCTGCACCAGGTACGAAACAACACTGAACAGACCTGACACCGTGAGCGCCAGCGCCAGTGCGCCCAGAACCATCGCCACGGCAAACGCCATGTCGAGGAAAAACGTCTCGAGCCTGGCCACCGTACGCATCGTGATGATCATGCCGAGGTTCGGATCAATCCGCGTCAGTCGTTCAAGCAGCCCCTGGCGTGCGGCGTCAGGCGCGCCTTGCACCCGGGCCACGATGGTCGTGCGAGCGACGTCGATGGCCGTGGGCAGGAAGACTCCGGCTTCTTTCACGTCCGTGATGCGCAGGCCTGGGACATCCCGGGCGATGCCCACCACCGTCACGATTCGCGACTGCGTCAGTGCCGCATCAAGCGGCGCATCCGGATTGATGGTCAGCAGGCCGCCGGGCGCGCGGACACCATCGTCCGGATCAAGTCGCAACGATTCACCGACGCCGTCGCCGCCAGGCCACAGTGTGCGTGCGAGCGACTCGGACACGATCGCGACGGGGTCCTGCTCGCGCTCCCACGGCTCGAACGCACGCCCACGCACCAACGGAATGCCGAGCACTTCGAAGTAGCCACCGGACACCGCCTTGAAGGTCACCGTCTGCGGACCGGTGCGTCCGTGCGCCACGACCGTACGCAGAGGGGCCAGAAGGTTTGGCCTGACGGCCGCGTGCGCTACCACTGTCGGCGCCCCGTCGATGGCCTGCGTCATCAGTTGACGCGTCTCTTCACTGTTCAGGTCGATCAGGAGCGTGTCGGCCGTTCGGAAGCCCGGATCGAACCGCGCTGACGACAGCGCGCTGCGCAGGAAGATCGCGGCGCAAATGAGGAGCAGGGCCGAGGCGAACACCTGCACGCCCACGAGGATGTTGCGCGCGCGACCCGGACGAGCATCCCGGATCAACTCGCCGCGCAACGTTCGCACCGGGTCAATCGCGGTCGCCTTCAGGGCCGGGATCACCGCAAACACTCCGGTCGCAAGCACAGCCGCGAGGACGAGAAACACGGCCACGCGCCAATCCCCTGCGGGCACGGCGAGATTCACGTCACCGATATCAACGGGCATCGTGCGTAGCGCCCAGCGCACGGCGCCTTGAAGCGCCAGGCGCGACAGGACGTACCCGCCGGCAGCCGCCGCCAGCCCGAGCAGCAGACTCTCCGTCATCAGCTGGCGGACGATGCGATGCCGGGACGCGCCGAGCGACAGGCGGATACCGATTTCGCGCTGGCGAGCGACGCCCCGCGCGAGCAACAGATTGGCGACATTTGCGCAGCCAATCATCAGGATGAGTCCGAAGACCACGAACAACGGGGCAAACACCGCGAGCGCTTCCTGCGGCTGGGGCACGGTACCTCGTCGAGGGAGCAGGTGGATCGCGAGGCGCCGGTCATCCCCCGCCTCTTGCGCGCGACGGGAGTGCCACGCGGCCAGTTGGACGCGCGCGCCTTCTTCAGAAACGCCCGGCCGGAGGCGGCCGACGACCTGAACGGGCATCTCTGCCTCCCGGCCGCGGACCGCCGGCTGAAACTGCGCCCGCTGCGACAGCGGCGCCCACATGTCGGGCGCGTCGACTTCCAGCCCGCGGAGCCCATCGGGCGCGACGCCGACGATGTCGAAGGTCGCGCCGTTGACGAGTACCGTCCGACCAATGACCTGCGGGTCGCGATCGAAATGCCGGGTCCACCCCTTCTCACTCAGCACCACTACCGGACTGCCCGCCGCCGGTTCGTCGTCGTCCGAGACGAGACCACGGCCCATACGGGGCTGCACACGCAAGACGTCGAAGAAGTTGCCCGACACCAGCGTCACCGCCATCGTCCGGCCATTGACGTAGAGATCAACGTTGGGCACCGTCGCGTAGCTATCGGTGAACACCGCCACCTCCGAGCGAAGCCGCTCACGTTCCTGCCGCGTGAATGGCGCCTCAGTGCCATCCTCGAGCGCAAGGCGCTGGACCTCGAACATCTCGTGGACGTCGGGCACGGTATCGACGCGGAACAGGAGCGCATTCAGCATCGTGAACAGCACGGCAACGACCCCGAGCCCTATCGCCACCGTGCCCACGACCGTGCCGGCCGCGAGCGGCGCCGTCATGACCGTCCGCACGGCGTACTGCAGGTCCCGGATGGTGTTGGTGACAAACGCCGTACCGCGCGCATCACGACATTCGTCGGCCCTGAGCGCCGCTGAACCGAAGCGCGCCCGCGCCAGCCGACGAGCTTCCTCCGGCGCCATCCCCTGTTCGATGCACTTCTGCGCCTCCCGCTCGAGATGGAACGCGAGTTCTTCATCGAGTTCCCGCTCGACACGGGAGGTCAGGAGCAGGGCGCGCAGCCGGAGCTTCAGCCGGGCCCACATCACGCAAACCTCATGACGCGCTTAATGGCATGAGCCATCCGTTCCCACTCTCGAGTTTCGATCGCAAGCTGGCGGCGCCCGGCAGGCGTCAGCTGGTAGTACTTGGCCCGACGGCCGAGTTCGGACACCTTCCAATCGGCCTGAATCCATCCCTGATGCTCAAGCCGGTGGAGGGCCGGATACAGCGAGCCTTGGCCAATCTGCAGCACGTCCTGTGAGACTTGCTGGATCCGCTCCGAGATGGCCCAGCCGTGCTGGGCCTCGTGTTGCAACGTGCGCAGGATGAGCAGGTCGAGCGTGCCGGGAAGGAGATCGGGAATTCGCGCCATGATGTAGGTAGTCGACACTATGAGGCTTGGTGTCGACCACCGACATCAAGCTCCACGACTCAGACGCACGTCGTTCGCCGAAGGTTCCTCGGGCGCCGGCCGGCCGCCCATGCGCGGCTACCGCGGGGGCCACGGCGCGAACGGCAGCGGCGCGAACGCGCGTTGTTCGACAGTGGCCAGTCGTTCGCGCAGCTCGCGTTCCCGCTCCTCGCTGAGCGGGTGGGTCGAGAGGAACGCCGGGACCTGCGCGCCCGCGCTCTGACTCAGCGTCCTGAAGAACGCCGGCATCCCGGCGGGGTCAATCCCGGCACGTACCAGCGCCTCGAAGCCATGGGCATCGGCCTCACGTTCGTCATCGCGCGAGAACTGCAGACTGGTCAGTTCGACAGCCGCCTGCCCCGCCAGCGATCCGCCGATATCACCCAGAACGAAGGCCCAGAGTCCGCGCAGGCCCAACTCCTTGATGAGTCCTCGAAGCGAATGACGCAGCTCGACGTGTTGCACCTCATGCGCGAGCACCCCGGCCAGTTCCTCGGCCGAGGACGTCAACTCGATGAGTCCGGTGTGCACGACGATGATCCCGCCAGGCAACGCGAAGGCGTTTGGTGTCGGGTCCTGCGCGACGTGCACCTCGTAGTCAAATCTCGAATCAACGGTGAGGGAGTCGACCATGCCCTGCGCAGCCGCGCGGGCCGGCCCATCGTCCTTCAGCGTGAGGCCGCGACTCAGGGTGTCGAAGCTCTGCCGGCCCAACGTGACCTCGTGTTCAACAGGGACGTAGCTGGACACCCAGCCGGCGATCGTGCCGGCGCTCATCAGGAAGAAGATCAACAGCAAGAGCGGGAGCGCAACGATGCCGGCCACAACTCCGCGGCCCAGCGCGTGCCTGACGCGCGCGCGACGCTGCGTCTGCAGCAGCGATGCCGCCGGCGCCAGGCTCGACAGCGCCGAAGTCGTGAGCAACGCGCGGGCCGCACCAGGGTCGAGCACATGGGCGGCCCACCGGCCATCAATATCCTGCCAGGCGACTTCCAGGCCCGGCGCTTCAAAACCCACCTCGCGCAACGAGACGTGACTCAGCGATGCGCGTTGTCGCCTCTCCCCCGCCACGATTTCGACGCCGGTGACCGAGACCGAGAGCATCCCGCGAAATCCCCCAGGGGGTAGACCCGGACCAAAAATGAGCGCACCCACGTCCTCCCGCATGGCCCCGCAGCGTACCATTACTGCGCGCCGCCGCCATGACTGTGCATCTCATCGACGGTACCTATGAACTCTTCAGGCACTACTACGCGTTGCCATCCGCGGTCGATGCGCAAGGACGCGAGGTGGCCGCGGTGCGCGGCGTCCTGAAGTCCGTGCTCGGCATGGTCACCAACGGCGCGACACATCTCGGGGTGGCGACCGACCACGTGATCGAGTCGTTCCGCAATCGCCTGTGGCGCGGGTACAAAACCAGCGCCGGCATCGAGCCGGACCTCCGCGCGCAGTTTCCCATCCTTGAAGAGGCGCTCTCGGCCCTGGGTGTGGTCGTCTGGCCCATGGTGGAATACGAAGCGGATGATGCGCTGGCCGCGGCGGCCCACCGCGCGTCGGCAGATCCGGCCGTGGAACAGGTCGTCATCTGCACGCCGGACAAGGACCTCGCGCAGTGTGTTCGCGGCACACGCGTCGTGCAGTTGAATCGCCGATCACGCGTGACGCTCGACGAAGCCGGGGTGCGCGCCAGGTTCGGTGTGGGGCCGGCCTCGATTCCCGACTATCTCGCGCTGGTCGGCGACGCCGCCGATGGATATCCAGGCCTCTCCGGCTGGGGCATGAAATCGGCGGCGGCGGTGCTCGCACGGTTCGAGAAACTCGAGCACATCCCCGCCGACTGGAAAGACTGGCACGTCAACGCATCCAAACCGGCGCAGCTGGCGGCCACCCTCGAGCGGGACCGTTCACTCGCGTACCTTTTTCGCGACCTCGCGAGGTTGCGAACCGACATCCCGGTCTTTGAGTCAGTCGACCAACTCCGATGGACAGGGCCCACCAGACGGTTCGCGGACCTGGCTGCGCACCTGGAGCCGTCGTCGGCTACCTAGACCGCAGCGCCTTTTCAAGGACCTCGTCAAGCGAGTAGATGTCGGCACCAAAACGCACGGTGCCATCCGGATCGACGCTGGCCGTCGTGTATCTGAGTACCACCGCCACCGTCTGAGGCACGGACACCGATCGCAGGTCGGCTCCCATCATGGCCGCCCGCACCTGCTCCTGCGACCAGCCCTGCGCCGCGAGCAGCCAGCGCGCCAGCGCCACGGGATCGTCGACTCGCACGCAGCCATGACTGACATCCCGTCGGTCCCGCGCAAACGCCGCCTTCGCCGGCGTGTCGTGCAGATACACGGCATGCTCATTCTGGAAATCAAACTTCACGAGCCCGAGCGAGTTGCCGGTGCCGGGCTGCTGGCGAAGCCGGTATGCGCCCTCGGCGATGCCTGCCATCACATCAACGTCCTCCGGCTCATCGTTCCGGCGTATCGGTACGAGTTCGTAGCCGTTGCGCGACAGATAATCCGCATCGTCCTTGAGCTTGGGCAGGATCTCGCGAGTCGTGATCGACCGAGGAACGTTCCATGCCGGTCGAAACACCACGCGTTCCACTCGTGACACCAACTGCGGCGTGCGATGCCGAACCGCGCCGCCCACGGCCACCCGCATGGCCAACGCGGGCACACCAGAGGCGCGGACCTGGTTGAGGGCGGTCAGCCGGAACATGGGGATGTCCACGACGACGGCTGGACCGTCGAGATCGCTGGGCAGCCATCGCATCCGCTCCAGGGCCAGTTCCAACTGGCGAACCCGGCGCTCCAGCGGAACCCGCAACGCCTGCATGGTCCCGCGCCCAATCACACCATCGTCGTTGAGGCCGTGACGACGTTGGAATCGTCGGGTGCCCTCGACCAGAACCTCGTCGTACAGGTACGGCGACGTGACTGGGATGTCAGCCGCAAGGTCGCCGTGGACAATCAGATGTGCACGGAGTTGCTCCGACCACGGCAGTTCGTCGCCTGGGTGAATGCTGTCGGTCACGTCCGGCAGCGCGGGCAATGCGGCCCTGGAGGCCCGCACACGGTAGTCGGCCAGCGCAGTTCTGAGGAGGTGGTATTCGGAGACCCGGGGGGCCACCTCGGCGGCGAGTTGCGGAATGCCCGTGGTTGACGCAGCGTGTCGCAATCGACCAAGCAGTTCAGCATCGTCGGCGCGAGGCCCTGCCTCCCAGACACGGCCTCCGGCGCCGATGGTCACGCGCCCGTGGTGCAGGTCGCGCAGGTAGCGCAACGCCGCTCTCGTCAATTCCACTTCGAACTCCGCGGCCGACGCCGCGCCCTCCGCGGTCAGCGCATCCCCCTGGAGGTAGTCGGACGGGTCGAGTCCGTCGCGGTCGGCGGTGCGCAGCAGGTCAAGCGTCTGTTCCGCGGCGGTCGTCATCTCTCCACGGTCATCGACCCACAACGCCGAGGGTTCGGGCCCGGCGTAGAACTCGGTCAACAGCGAATACTCGGGGTCGGACGAACGATGGGTCCGGGGAACTCGTGCAAGGTACTCGCGAACGCCGGCACCGACGTCAACGCGTGCGGTCGTGGGCGCCTCGGGCTCGGCGCGGAACGTCGGCAGGTATCGATCGGCCCCCAGCCCCACTCCCCCGGCCAGGGCCACAATCAGGGCGACGCGTGTGTAATGAGAATCGACCATGCCCCATATGCATGGTCGATGCCGTACCACCCTGCCGGGCTACTGGGGATTGGCGGCGGCGCAGGTCCCGAGATACGCCGAGGTCCGAAGCCAGTCGGCATCATTTGCATAGGCAAAGAGCAAGCTGCCGCCCTTGACCGTGTCGATGACGTCGTGCGCGACTTGCGGCCGGAGGGCGGGGCAACCCTGGCTGCGTCCCAGCCGTCCCTGCGACAGCGCCGCCACGGGATTCACGTACGGCGCCCCGTGCATGACGATGGCCCGCTCGCGCGCGCGGTCGTTGACGCCGGCTTCCAGACCGTCCAGACGCAGGGAGTAGCCGTTGGCGCCCGAATACGTTTCGGCCGTCAGGAACAACCCGAGGCTGGTCTGGTGCGACCCCGGGACGTTCGAGAACAGCGTCGGAACGTTGTGTCCACTCCCGCTGCCGTGAGACACGTGTTCTTCGAACAGCAATATGCGACGACGAAGGTCATAAACCCAGAGCCGCTTCTCGGTTGATGGGCGGGAGTAGTCGATGATCGTCAGCGTGGCCGGGTCCGCAACGGCGCCGGCACGCGCGGCGCATGAGGCGGCGCCAATGGCCAGGTCAAAGACCGCCGGCGAAATGCCACCGAGTGGCACGCCGTTCCACTCCGAGCGGTCGGCCCTGCCACCGACGCGGTGCATACCGGTGCTCGACGCAGTCGCCATCAATCCGGAAGACACAAGGAACACAGTTACGACGGATGCGGCCAATCTGAGCATCGTGTTGGATATTGACGGGAATCAATTGGGGTATCGGCGCCAACCGACTGCTCCAGTATAGCAGGCAGGCACCCATCGTCGCCCCTGAGAATTCCTGAGAGCACGCTGAGGACTTTGTCCGCCTTGTCCTTCTAGCCTTCTATCTGCCATGCGCCGCTCGTTCCTCCGATTCTCACTGTGCACCTTGACCGTCCTCTCCGTTGCCTGTGGCGGGGGGGCGACCCCAACGAGTCCCTCGGGTTCGACGGGTTCAACGGGTCCCACAGGTCCAACAGGTCCATCAGGTCCATCAGGTCCATCAGGTCCATCGGGTCCGACGAGTCCGGTAACGTGGAACTTCGTTGATGAGGCATGGCGGGCCTCAGGCACCCCGCCGGCGTGTCCGACGCCGCTGCTTCAGGCGCCAGCCGACATCAGCCTCGCGACGTCGCTGCTCTACCCGGGCCAGACGCGCGGCGGCAACTACAAGGCGCACGGCGGGTTCCGTTTCGACAGAGCCGGCCAGGACAACAGCGTCACCGTGACGGCAGCGATGAGTGCGACGGTGTACCGCGGTGTGCGTTACATCGAAAGCGGCGAAATCCAGTACCTCTTCGACTTCATCGCCGAATGCGGCGTCATGATCCGCCTCGACCACCTGCTGACGCTGTCACCGAAGTTCCAGACCATCGCGGATGGACTGCCGGCCGCAACAGCCAGCTCCGCGACGACCTTCATCACCGGTCAATCGGTAACCGTTGGTGAGACCATTGCCACAGCTGTGGGATTCCGGAACCCTCTCAACGTGTCATTCGACTTCGGCGTGTACGACCTGCGCCAGCGGAATCCGGCCACGACCACGCGCACCGGCGAACTCATTCCCTACGGCATTTGCTGGCTGGACCATATGTCCCCGGCCAACAACTCCTTGGCGCGCGCGCTGCCTCCCGCCGATGGAAACGCAGGCACCACCAGCGACTATTGCCGCTGACCGTCTGCGCAGACACCTGCGCGCGACTTCGGGCATCACAGATGCAGCGGCTACGACCGGCCGCCCTCAACTGCCGAGCATCTATGAGAACGAAGATCCGTTGCGCTCGTATTGTGCCTGCCCTGTTCGTCGTGGCCGTCGCCGCGGCGGGTTGTGAGTACAGCAAGACCCGAAACCCGTTGGCCCCCGTGACGCTCGAGCCGACGAGCGGCGAGGCCGCGCCGCCGGCTCCCCCGTCGCAGCGTAACCCCTGCGCGACCGACAACGGCGAGGCCCTGGTCGCGTGCATTGCCGCTCGGTATCCGGAGTACACAGCGGGAGGCGTCAGCGGCCACCAGCGCGAGGAACACATGGCGTTTCTGCGTGACCGCATCATTGAGGCCGGCATCTGCGGCGGTCTGGACCTCGCTCGCAACCGGAAACGCGGCAATGGCCCGCACAGCATCGACGCCCTGGCCTGGCGCACGCCATCGGGCCACGTCGAAGTCGTCGACATCGGCGTCGGCTACGACGATGCGAGCCGCACGTTGGAGTTGCAGTGGGCGATCGTGGCGGGCCCGTCCGGATACGACGGCTACGAGCCACGTCCCAGCTGCGGGTGAGGCATCCCGGGGCGGGGGCTAGAAGCGCTGATCGTCTGCCGACGGGCCGAAGAGCGCGGGAACCTTGGCCCCCATCAGCCTCAGGTACACGGTCATCTGGCCGCGGTGGTGCGACAGGTGGCTGATCGTGTCCTGAATCATGGTGGACCGTGTCTCGTGCATCACGACGTTGCCGGCGGCCAGCAACTTCCAACGCGTGAGCAGGTGGTCGTCGGTCGTGTTGCGCAGAGCCTTCCGGGCACTGTCCATGGCTGAATCGAGCGCCGCGAGATACTCGGCGCTGGTGCGCATCACAGCCGGCGGCGCCTTTGGCTCTGTCGGCGCGACGTCCAGTTCGTCCATCGTGATCTCCATGGCGATCCAGTTGGGAATCGTCGCCACCATCATCGCCAGGTAGCCGAAGGCCATGGAGCGGTCGTGCGGCTTCCAGTCCTGTGCCTCATCAGGCACCGCTTCCAGTGCCCGGCGGCACCGCTCAGCTTCACGGTCGAGTTGGTCAAGATAGAACTGCGTCAGGGACATGAACCATCAACCTGCAAGAGTTACGCCTGAGCACGATCCTTGCAGATGTGCTCCGCACACATGCGGATCGTGCTCGTTCGCAATCAGGAATCAGGGACCGCGGCAGACCTTGGCGATGAAGTGGAAACCCACAGCCGTGCGGCTGGTCATGAGCTGACTTCGGTCACCACCCGCGACAACTGGCGCGATGCCATCAAAGTCGACGCCGACCTGGTCGTGGCCATGGGCGGAGACGGCACCGTGCGTCGCGTCGCCGCCGCCTTGATCGGTCGTCGGGCGGCATTGGGCATCATTCCCACCGGCACCGCCAACAACGTCGCCACCTCGCTTGGCCTGATGCGCCTCGAGCCCCACGAGATCGTGGAACGCTGGTCAACCGCACGCGCCGTGCCGTTCGACATCATGGTTGCGCAGGGCTGCTTCGACGATCTCGTGGCCATCGAAGGCATCGGCGTCGGCTTGTTTGCTCGAACGATGGCTGCACTCGACGCCCGCGACAACCTCGCGCTGGCGCATGCAGAGAACGCTGAGGACAAGATGCGCGCCGCGGTTGACCACCTTCGTGAACGGCTGGCGCAAGCGCCCACCATCGACATCGCGGCCACCCTCGACGGCCGCGACATCTCCGGCGCCTACGTGATGTTCGAGATCTGCAACGTGCAGGCAATTGGACCCAATCTCGTCCTGGCTCCTCGCGCCACACCCACCGACGGCCGCTTCAACGTTGTCATGGTGACCGACGATGACCGGAAGCGACTGGACACATTGCTCGCGCGCCGCGCCAAATCCAGTCGGCGCGTGCCCACGCTGCCGTCCGAGACCGGCACACACCTGACGTTCGACTGGCACGGTCAGGAGTTGCACATCGACGACAAGGCCTGGCCCGGCACGGAGAATGGCTTCTCGCTTGAACCAGGCACCATCGAAGTGCGAATTGATCCCGGAGCCGTCACGTATCTGGACGTCGTGGGGCGGTGAGGTGGACTGACTCTTGCACTGGGTCTCCCCAAAGGAGATCACCATGGCAAAGAAGTTCGTACTCGCGCCGGCGCTCATCGCGGCGGTCGTCTTGTTCACGCCCGGATGCGAAGACTCACCCACCGATCCGGAAGATGACGAAATCACCTTCACGGCGCAGTTGTCCCCGGCCAACGAAGTCCCGCCCGTCACCGGCCCCGACGCCTCCGGCTCGGGCACTGTCAGCATCCTGCTGGAGGTCGATCGCGACTCGGCCGGCACGATCACCGGCGGCACGGCAGACTTTGACGTCAACCTGACGGGATTCCCCGCGGGCACAGTCATCGCCATGGCGCACATCCACTCGGGTGCGACCGGGGTGAATGGGCCGGTGGAAGTGGACACCGGCGTGACGTCGGGACAGGTCGTGCTCACCAACGGGGCTGGGTCGTTCACGCGCACGGGGATCGCCGTCACCGGAGAGGACGCCCGAGCCATCGTCGACTCGCCCGGCGGCTTCTACTTCAACGTTCACACCGTGCTGACGCCGAGCGGCGCTGTCCGCGGTCAGTTGTCGCGCCAGTAGGACGCGGTCAGCGCGTCCCGATGGACGTGCCGACGATGATGTCGTGTGGGCCGCGGGTCGGCCGCAACGCGGTCCACACACATCCAACGGCGATCGGCGCTGCGAACATCAAGGCCACAGCAGTCGAGTGGACCGCGCCGCGAGTGGCCGGCCATGCCAACAACGCACCGTAGACACACAACGGTGACCACGCGATCAGCAGGCGCGCCATGGCCCGCAGGCGCCCCACTTCGCGCCCGCCCCGGGTCACGACGGCGAGTCCTACCGAGGACATGACCAGACCGCTGGGTCGCACGGCCACCGACACCAGGCCCCCACACAGGGACATGCCCGCGCCGACCAGCAGCAACGCGATGAACACGGTCCTCGAGTCGTCCTGGTCGCCGGCGCGCTCCTCAAGACGTGTCAACGCAGGCCCCAGCACCGCGGTCGCGTCGGTCACCTGCTCCGCCGTCGGCGTCAGCGCGGCCGCGTCATCGGCGAGGGTTCGCATCCTGGCCAGGTCCTGGTCATCGTCGTCAATGGAACGCCAGGGCGCGTCTGACGCCGTCAGTTCGGCGCGGTAGGTCGCGGCGAGGTAGACACGCATCGCGTCCCGCCGGGCGGGATCCTTCTCATCCACCAGATCTTCGAGCAGTTCAGTCGTGACAAACCGATCGTGCGGCACGACGACGTTGGAACTTATCGCGATCACCGACGCCAGCATCATGAGGCCCACGGGCGATGCGGCGACCATGAGCGGCCCCAGCCGGCGCGAACGGGACACCCCGGTGGCAGCCGTCGTCACGAGCGCCAGGTCAGCCGCCTGATCACCAAGAGTCAGGGAGCGCTTCTTCTGCCAGCGGTCGAGCATCGCGACCGCGGATGCGGGCATCGACGCCTCATCCGCATGCGCGAGCGCGCGGTGTCCGACTGCCGTGAGCAACTGCTGCGGCGAGAGCACGGGTGACGGTTCACTGCCTGGCGCCGGCCAGTCGAGCAGCAGTGCTCGTCCGTCGGGCCTGATCCAGACGCGGTCGATGGCCAGGCCAGGCAACGTGTCATCGCGTTGGGCGGCTGCCAGCTCGGCGGCAAGGTCGTTGAGCCAGCCGTGAACCACAGTCCAGCCGGCCTGGGCGCCAACCGATGCGAGCGGTGCTCCCTGCGGCGCCTCAAAGGCATCCCAGTTGTCGCCGGGCGCGCGTCGGCCCGCGAGCCAATGCAACCGCCCGATCCGATCCACGTCGCGCCGTGCGCGAGGGATTTCCGCGCTGCCGTCGTCCCATTCGACCAGCCACACCGCTCTTCGCAACACGGCATCCACGCCTTCGAGCAGGCGCCCGCCCGCCAGGGTGGCGAGTTGCCGCCCGACCACAAAAGGGCCGAGGCGCCTGTTGGCGGCGTCGGCGAGGGTGTCCGATGCCACCGTCGACGCCTGCTCCGGGTCACGGTGCCGCAGTTCGCGTGACCGCTGCCTGACGACGCGCGAATTGGTGAGCAGATCGTGGAGCCCCGCGTAACCGTTCCTTCGACGCATGGTCACGAACAGCGCGAGGGTCAGCAGCCCCTGCGTGAGTCCCCCCGCTGCGGCGAGGAACGGATGCCGCACGAGATAGTCGAGCACCGCGGCGCTCCCGAACACCAGCAGCGGCAGTTGCATGACGATCGTCGGCGCGTAAAACAGCAGCGCCCTGCCCCACGCCTGGCGCCAGCTCAACGCGCCGGCACGGGAGACGACCCGAAGCCCGAACAGGCGTTTGCCGGGCGTGCCATTCCAGAACGTTTCGCAGACAGCGAAGTACACGACAGCCAGCACCACGGACCACGGGTCCAGATCGACCGACGTGGAACCACGCTGCAGTCGAGGCAGACCAAACGCGGCATCAATCAACCCTGCGGGCAGGGAGATGAGCAGCAGGTCGATGGCGCCGGCAAGCACGCGCACGTCAAGCCGAGCTGGTTGCCCCGTGGCCGAGAATGGCCGGAGCAGGCGTGCGAGGTCGTGGTACGAGGCTGGCCGATCGGCGGGGTCTTTCGCGAGGCACCGCGTAATGACCTTGCCCAGCGCCGCCGGCACGCCGGAGCGGAGCTTGTGGGCCAGCGGCGGAGGGTCGTGTTTGACGCGATCGATGAGCGTGGTGACGTCCTTGCCGTCAAACGGCGCGGCCCCCGTCAGCAGGTAATGCAGCGTGGCTCCCACCGCGTAGATGTCCGAGCGCACATCAAGCGCCTCTCCGCGGAGTTGCTCCGGAGACGCAAACTGCGGCGTGCCCATGAACGTGCCTTCGGCCGGGCGCCCGGTCGATGGAATCGACAGCCCGAAGTCGCCGACCTTGACACTGCCGTCCGCATCAACGAAACAGTTGGAGGGTTTGATGTCGCGGTGCAGGATGCCGGCCGAAGCCGCGGCGTCCAGTCCACTGATGATGTCGATGATCGCCGACACCGCCTCGACAACGGGCATCGGGCCCTGGGAGGTCACCCGATCCTTCAGTGTGCCGCCCGGCACGAGCTGCATCGAGATGACCGGCATCCGGTCGATCTCTTCGCTGCCAAACACGTACACCGTGTGTGGATCGCTGACCGACGCCGCGAGGCGTCCCTCCCGCAGGAACCGTTCGCGATCCTCGCCCCGATCCATGCGGCCGCGCAGCAGCTTGAGCGCCACACGGCGCCCGGTGTCGCGGTGCTCGGCCTCGTAGACTTCACCCATGCCACCCCGGCCGAGCATGCGGCCGATCCGATACGGTCCGAACGTCTGTCCTTCGGTCAGCGACACGGCCGCGACCGGCCCGCTGCCGGACTGGCTGAGCGGAGACAACATCGTGGCCTGTTCGCCGCTGACGAGCAGGGTCGGCTCTTCCGAGCCGTCAGACAAACGTGTGCGGTCGTCGTCGATCGTCATCGGCGCTACTTCTGAAAGATCGCCTTGGACATTTTCACGTGGACGCCGAGATTGGGCAGATCCACCAGCTGGGTGATCGCGACGTGGCCGGCAATACTCGTGAGCTGGTAGGCCTGATGCCGCGTCAGGCCTCGCGTCTCGACCAGAAAGTCGACCATCTCCTGGATGGCGGTTTTTGTGGCGACGGTCAGATCCGGATCAGTGGCCATGGTGATGAAGTCGGTCGACGTCTCCGCGCGCGGCCATTTGAGGGTCCTGCCTTTCCGGACAGTCAGCTGCAGCCGACCGCGCAAGGACGTTTCAATGCCGGTCTGGTCCACCTCGCCGTCCCCCTGCGCTGCGTGGCCATCCCCGACCTGAAACAACGCACCGGGCACAAACACCGGGATGAACAGCGTCGACCCGGCGACCAGTTCGCGATTGTCGAGATTGCCGGCGTGGCGTCCCGGAGGGTTGCTGCTGACCCGCCCCAGTTCGGGCGCCGGCGCGACCCCCATGCTCCCGAAGAAGGGCCTGAGCGGAATCACAATCCCCGGCTGGAATTCGGAAGTCATGGTCGTGCGGTCGATGGGGATCAGACTCGGCCCGGCCTGGCGATCACAATTCTCCCGGACGTATCCCGAGCAGCCGTTGTAGCCGTAGTCGAGCACGAGGTCGATGTCGAGAATCCTGACCTCCAGGACGTCGCCCGGGATCGCGCCCTCGACGTAGACCGGCCCGGTGAGAATGTGCCCGCCGGGACCACGACGGTCACCCGTGACCTGCTGCACGATCTCCCGCAAGGACGTCTGCACCTGCTCCTCCGGCACGCCGAGCCGCGTCAAGCCGATGGGCGAATTGGTCAACAACGTATCGACATCGATGATGTCGCCTGACTTGATCCGAAGCGCCGGTGTGGCCTCGGACCAGTAGTAGCCATACGCCACCGTGTCCGGCGTGGCAGGCAACCGATGGATGGTTGGAGTCTGGGCGGACGGGGCTGCCATGCCGGCAGCCATCGCCAGGAGCACCACCGGCATGCGGAAGATTCGTTGCATCGCGACAGCGTGAAAGATCTCCGGCCGTTCGTCAACCGGGCGTAAGATCCGCGCCATGCCTTCCCGTCTCGTGCGCCTCGTCCTTTCAACCCTGCTTGTTGTGGCTGCGTGGCCGGTTTCGGCCGACAAGCCGTTGTTCACCACGATGTTCACCCGGGAGGAGTTCTCCGGGCGGCGCGCCCGCCTCATGCGCGAGCCGCGCAGAGGTGGCGATGAGGTCGTCCGCCTCGAAGCCTTTCTTTTCGATGCAGGGAAGCCCGAAGGCGCGCGTCGCATCGCGCACGAGCGAGAACTGCGGCACAAGGTCTTCCGGCGGCTCGACGCGGTTCGCCTTGTATTCGGGATAGATGTCGTTGCGGAAGGTCTTCGCCGCCGCATCGA
>CBINOO010000072.1:0-19959 GCA_966252305.1 uncultured Acidimicrobiia bacterium | reverse complement strand
GCGATCCACGCCTTCACATCGACCGGGAACAACACCACGGTGCCATCCGTTGCCGGCCGGCCCGCTTCATCGGTCACGGTGCCGTTGACGCTCGTCGCCTTGTCGGTGAACGACACGACCACATCGGAGACCTTTTCATGTGCGATGTGCATCACCCCCGAGGCCAGGGTCGACTCGTTCGACTGCGCTCCCGCGAACCGCCATTCGCGCGCGAGGCTCTCTCCCACCAGATGGTACCGTCCGGGCGGTACGTCGCGGATCTCGAAGGTGTGATCGGCAGTCATCCGGGCTTCAAGGCGAGTCGATGACTGCACGTTCAGCAACGCGACGCTGATGAGTTGCGCGTTGTCGGCGGTGGGGGTCGTGGCCGTGCCGTCGAAGCGGATGCGCCCGGAGACCGAGGCCCTGGTGCGCATGGCGACCACCACGTTGTCGACGTGTGTGGTACCGACCGTGATCGGCACCCGTGCATGAACGCCGGGAGGCGGGTTGGTTGGTACCTCGACTTTCTCACCGGTCATGCTCGACAACATGCGTGCGCTGGCGGCACTCAGGGGCGCCCGGTAGGCGTCGAGGATGTAGTCTCCCGGCGGCACGCCAAGCAGTACGAACCGTCCCTGGTCGTCGGCAGTTCCAGTGGCCACCGACGAGCCGCTGGGTTGCGGCAGCAGGCGAATCGCGTTCCCCGCAGCCGGACCGTCAGGCCCGACGATGACACCTGACACGCGCACCGTCCGGACCAACGGCACGGTGAAGTCGAGATCGGTGCGATCCACACCAGGCGCAAGGGTGATGAACGTGGCGGTGCTCATGTCGGGCACACCCGGGTAATACGTCGTGGGATGCAGCAGCAACGTCCCCTCTGGTCCGGGCAATGGCTGCGGGCTGCCAATCGAAACTGATGCCTGCCACCCGTTTACGTCGATACCGGTTCGCTCGATCTGAACCGCACCCGATTCGCGACCCTCCCGTGTGACCCCGATGCCTGCCGCGGCGCCGGTGCCGGCGGCCGTACGGGCCTGCAGTATCTGTCGCACGGTGGCGTTCGGATTGGTTTGTGTGGAAGTCAGCAGCACAAGGGCGTACGTGCCTGGTGCCAGGCCGGGAATCCGGAATCGTCCTTGTTCATCCGCCGCTTCCCCCCGAGACCCTGCGAACGTCAACTCCGGCTGTCCGCTGGTCAAGGATCGACGCATGGCCCTGACGTATGCGCCCACGAGTGGATCCCCGCGGTCGTCACGAACCACCCCGGACAGGGTAGACAGGCGCCACATGCGAACGAGCACATCGGTCTCGCGCGCGCCATCGGCTACGACCACCGGCAACCACGGGCCGGCAGGCCGCGCCTGTCCGACGGCGCCCGGGTGGTAGCCGCTGAGCGTGGCTGTCAGCGTGTACGTGCCCGCGGGCAGATCACGGAACACGAAGCGGCCGTCGCCGTTGGTCACCGCGCCCGCGCGCCGCACATTGCCTGGTGCGCCGCCGGCGCGTGCAGGAGCCGTCGTCATCATCAACGTCACCACGGCGCCGGCCAGCGGACGCTGCGTGGTCTGGTCGACGACCCGGCCCGCGAGCACGGCCGTTCCGGTTGCCGGGGTTGGTGGTGGGGTTGCTGCCTGGTGAGACCACGCCGAGACGCCGGCGGTCAGTCCCAGCAGGACCGCCGCGGCGAGGACTGCCGCATCTCTACGCATGATGCGGCAGTCTACCGCCGAAATCGCACCCCTTGACATTGTCTACTACGAAATAGTAGATCTAACCACGCTATAGGAGGCGCACGTGGCCAAGACCCGATTTACCAGGCTAGAACTGCAGATCCTCGACGCGCTGTGGACGAAGCAGTCCGCGTCGGTCCGCGAGATCCAGGAGGCATTCCCGGAACCGAGACCGGCGTACACCACGGTGCAGACAGTGATGTACCGGCTCGAAACAAAGGACGCCATTCGTCGGGTGAAGAAGGTTGGCAACGCGCACGTGTTTGAGCCCGCAGTCGCGCGTGACGTGACGCGCCACGGCCTGCTCGACGAAATCCTCGCGTTTTTCGGCGGCAAGGCGCAGCCGATGATGGCCCAGCTGGCCGAAGCCGGGAAGTTGACGCGCGACGATCTCAAAGAGCTCGAGCGCATCGTCAAGGCCCGCGACGAAAAAGTGAAGAAGCCCGGGAGGACACGATGATCGCCGATGTCATCAATCACCTGTGGCAATCCACGGTTGTTGTCGCCATTGCAGCGATCGTGACGATGGCGCTGCACAAAAACGGCGGGCATGTACGCCATGCGATCTGGATGGTGGTGTCGCTCAAGTTCCTGGTGCCGTTTGCGTTGCTCACCAGCCTCGGCGGCGTCGTTTCTGGCCTGGTGGTGCCCGCAATCGCCGCAGGCGATGTCAGCCGGGCCGTCGCCGTGGCTCGCGACGTGTCGTCGGTTGTTGATCGCTTTGCGCAGCCGCTGACCGCCGACGTGGTTGACGCGGTCGTCCCGGTCTCGGCGGTCGAATCACGAGGCCTCCTGCTGGTGGTCGTGTTGACGGTGTGGGTGGCAGGTGCTGTCGCCCTGCTCGCGCTGCGCATTCGCGGCTGGCTTCAGGTGCGGTCTCTGGTTCGCGCGAGCCAGCCTCTGGCCCTGGTGTCGCCGTACCCGGTGCGCTCGGCTCCTGGTCTTCTCGAGCCCGGCGTCGTCGGCATCTGGCGCCCCGTGCTGCTGTTGCCCGAAGGCATTGAACGACACCTGGCACCGGAACAGCTGCGTGCGGTGCTCGAACACGAGTGGTGCCACATCAGACGCCGCGACAATCTGACGTCGGCCCTGCACATGCTTGTCGAAATCGTGTGCTGGTTTCACCCGGCGGTGTGGTGGGTGGGCGCGAAACTTGTCGACGAACGGGAACGTGCGTGTGACGAATACGTCCTGCGGGTGTGCGGCGAACCTGAGGTCTACGCCCAGGGCATCCTGAACGTCTGCAAGCGGTACGTCGAGTCGCCGCTGTTGTGTGTGTCGGGCGTGAGCGGCTCGAATCTGAGGAAACGCGTGACAGCGATCATGGCTGGACGAGTCGGCCTGCGCATGACCGTCGTCCGACAGGCAGCACTTGGCCTCGCCGCGGTGCTGTCGCTCGCGGCTCCGTTGCTGGCCGGTCTGGTTGAGCATCCACAGCAGTCGGCCACCCGGTTCGATGCGGTGACGATTAAGCCCTGCGCAGACAGCGATCCCAAGCCGGTGCTTGGACCGACGCGACCTGGTTTCAGAAACGCCGGTGCCCCCCATGCCGCGATGGTCACGCCGGGTCACGTCCTCTGGTCGTGCGCGACCCTCGCACAACTGATTCCGCAGGCGTATACGGATACAGAACGGCCACTGCTCAACACCACGACGACCCTCCAACGGGAAGACGACTACCAGCCACGTTACGTGAAGGGTGGTCCGTCGTGGGCGAGGGCCGACCGCTTCACCATCGAGGCAAAGGCCCCCGCGGACATGACGGCAGCGGTGCTCGGTAACAGTCCAGGGCGCGCCGTTCAGGTCCTCTCACCCTCGATGAGCCACGCCCTGCGGCAGGTACTTCAGGATTCGTTTCACGTGGTTGTGGACAGAGCGTCGAGCGAGGTTGACCTGTACGCGATGAGCGTCGGGCCTGGTGGTCTGAACCGCCAGCTGATGGCTCCGCCGGTACCCGGCGACTGTCAGACGATTGAGCAGTATGCAGCCGCAGCCGCGGCCAACCCAGACCGTCCGGTCGCCGAGCGCATTGCTGCTGGGAATCCGCGGATCTGTGGAGGCAGTTTCAGCGGGATGGATGACCAGGGGTACTTCTTGGAGTTCACCAGTGTCGGCATGGATGTCTTCGCGCGATTCATCACAGACCGGCTTGGCTACGTGGTTGTGGACCGCACCGGAGCCAAGGGACTGTTCAACATCAAGATGAGGCAGGGCACCCTCGGGATGGCCGACCCCGAAGGCTTCTATCTGGGACAAATCCAGACCCTCGGGCTGCGGGTGCAGAAAGTGCGCGGGGCAGCGGAACACCTGGTCATCAAGAGCGTTCAGCGTCTCCGCCAATGAACGCCTGGACGTTGATGGTAGCAGCGTTGTTTGTCGCTGCTCCGTCATCTGATCTCGTCGGCCGCGTGGAATTCTCGGGGCTCGCCGTGCCAGGCGCGGTGGTCACCGCAACACGAGGCGACCGGATAGCCCGCACGGTCTCTGGCGACGACGGTACGTTTTGTATTGCAGATCTGGCAGACGGCGACTGGGAGCTCAAGGTCGAGATGCGCGGCTTCGCGACGACAACCCGCAGCGTATCTCTTCCTCTTGCGGAGCCGGGATTATCCATCGCCCTCACGATGCGTAGCTACGAGGACCTGCTGGCATCGCCAGCCGCAGCCGCTCCGCCGGTCGTCGAGACGTCGGCGGTCCCCGTTGCGAACCCCGTTGTCGACGACCCGCTGATCCTGGTGGGCACGGTCACCAACGGTGCCGCCACCCCCTTCGCACAGCCACGTGCGACGGGCAACAACCGTCCCGCACAGCGAAGCGTGTATAACGCGAGTCTCTCGACGGCGGTGGCCAGCTCGGCGTGGAATGCCAAGCCCTATTCTTTTGGCACTTCCGCCGTGAGTGCTGACACCGGCAGTCTCCAGCTGGGATTCGTGCTGTCCGGGCCGCTCAGACTGCCGTGGATTTTGAGGAGCGGGCCCTTTTCGACATTGTCGCTGCAGCGCGGTGCCTCGAGCAGTGCCACGACGCAGTCGGCGCGCGTGCCAACTCTGGCTGAACGTGAGAACACAGTGTCTGCGGACCGCATCGTGCCTCAGGCGGCCGCGCTGCTTGCGTACTATCCGTTGCCGACACTTGAGTCTGCTGATGGCGCCAACTTCCAGCGGGCGATAGACACCACCACGCGGCACTATAGCGGCAGGTTTCAAACGCGGTTCACCCTGCCGAGCCGCAATCAGATCAGCCTCGACGTCGGCGGCCGGCGCGCGACCGTGAGCACTCGCAACCTGTTCGACTTCACAAGTGAGCGACAGCGGACATCCGTTGATGCCGGCATCACCTGGTCGAGAACGGTGCTGCGCCGCGTGCAGCTGAGCACCGGCTACCAGTTCTCACGCCACGTCGACACGACGATCCCGTATTTTGCAGGACGGTCCAATGTCTCCGGCGACGCAGGGATCATCGGCAACGACCAGCGCCCCGAGAACTGGGGCCCGCCAACGTTGCACTTTCCCGGTCTGGCCAGTCTTGCTGACGTCGAATACCAGCGCTCATCGTCCATCACGCATGCCGTGACCAGCACTGCGCAGTGGCGCCGTGGTCGCGCCGACATGACCGTGGGCGCGAGCGCCAAATTCATCGCCTTCGATCAGGCCGCGTCATCAGACGCTCGAGGCACGCTGACCTTTACTGGCATCGCTACAGGCAACCCCTTCGCAGACTTTCTTCTCGGCGTTCCATCAACGAGTGTGCTGGCCTTCAATGACCAGGCGGTCCGGCTGCATGCGGTGACGATGGACGGGTTTGTGATGAGTGATTGGCGTGTGCGACCAGGTGTTACGGTGAATGCAGGACTGCGGTGGGAGTACGAGTCACCGTTCTCCGAGACGTCCGATCGGCTCGCCTCAACCATTCGGCCAGACCGCTCCGGCGTTCAACCTCGACTGGCGGTATCGTGGCGACCGCGACTCAGTTCCTCGTTTGTCCTTCGTGCCGGTTACGGGCTCTATCGAAATCTTGGGACCTATCAGTCGCTGGCGCTTCTGCTTGCCCAACAGCCGCCGTTTGCGCGCAGTTTCAGTGCGCAGCACTCGGCGTCGACACCGTTGACGCTGGCCGATCCGTTTCGCGTGGAGGTCTCGTCGGCCACGCAGACCGTGGCCATTGATCCCGGATACAAGGCTGGCTTCGTGCACTCGTGGCAGGTTGTCGCGCAACGGGACCTGCCGGCGTCGCTGACCGTCAGTGTCGGTTACTTCGGCGACCATGGCACCCACCTCATGCAGGCGTATGTGCCAGGCGACGCATCATTCGTGTACATCACATCGGGCGCAACGTCAGACCGTCACGCGGGGACGGTGATGATCCGCCGACGTCTGTATCGAGGCCTGGCGGCCAGCGTCGAATACACGCTCGCGAAGGCGACTGACAATGCGTCAACGTTCAGCAATCGCGGCCTTTCACCGGGAGCCCTAGTCCTTATCGAACATCCCGACAATCCCGACTCTGATCGCGGTCCCTCGTCATTTGACCAGCGTCACAAAGTGACGACGCAGCTGCAGTACGTGACAGGGTTTGGTCTGCGACTTGACGTCAACGGTACCTGGGGCAGCGGGTTGCCGTTTACGCCGATGCTGTTCACGCCAGTGGGAAACACGGCGCTTGTGGGCGTGCGGCCACCAGATACTGGCAGAGGATCGCTGCGCGGGCCGTCGCAGTCTAATCTCGATCTGTCAGTCTCGCGCCTGTTCCAGCTTCCACGACGTTTGCGCGTCGAATGGCGTATCGACGCGACGAATGTGCTCAACCTGGTGACGTTCTCCTCGATTGGCACCATCGCCGGCAGTCCGCAGTTTGGCCGGCCGACCCTCGCAAGCCCGATGCGGCGCATCACCACCAACGTGGTGGTCAGGTTCTGATCGTGCGGACGTTGCTGTGTGTGGCCGTGGCGGCTCTGAGCGGGGTGTCGATGCTGGCGGCCCAGCAGCAGGCGCCGCCCGTCTTCAAGGCCGCCACCCACGTGGTCACGCAGGTGGTGGTGGTCACCGACGCGCGGGGCAATCCTGTTCGTGGACTCACCGCGAAGGACTTCGTCCTCACTGAAGATGGCCGGCCACAGACGGTTGTGTTCGCGAACTTCGAAGAGGTGGACGACACTCGGCTGCCCCCGCTGGTGCAGCAACTGCAGGCGCCGCCGATTCCGCTGGTGACCCCGCCAGAGGTTGTGTCGACTGCCGCCGCACGGGACCGCGCCAGTCTTCAGGGGCGACGCCTCATCGTGTTCTACCTCGACGTCATGATGATGTCGTCGTTCGATCGGGACCGGGCGTTTTCCGGAGCGGTGGACTTCATCAATCGACGCATGTCGGCAGGAGACATGATCTCGGTGTTGTCGTACGCGGGCCGAGGTGTGAACGTCCACCTCGACTTCACCGACGACCGCGAAGCGTTGATCGAAGAACTGTTCCGCCTTCAGCTGATCCTCAACGACCCGGACGGCACGTTCGGGTCCCTTGAAACCGGTGGTAGCGTGTTTGGCGAGGACGCCGGCACGTTCAACCTGTTTGCGGTCGACCGTCAGTTGAGTGCGTTGCAGACGGCGGTCACGGACCTGGGGAGTGTGCCGCAGGCCAAGACGTTGATCTACTTCGGATCCGGGCTTGGGGCCGCCGGCCTGGAAAATCTCGCGCAGCTACGTGCGACGGTGAATGCCGCAGTCAGATCACACGTCACCCTGAATCCGGTTGATGCGCGCGGACTGGAGGCCGTCGCCCCGATGGGCAACGCGTCGCGCCCGTCGCCCGGCGGTATCGGGATGTTTTCGGGCTCGATTGCGCAGACCCTCGTATCGCGAGCAGACCGGGAGCGCGACGTCCTCCATTCGATGGCGCGCGACACTGGCGGCCGCGCCGTCTTCGACAACAACGACCTCGGTCTGGGTGTGACCGATGCGGTGGGCCGTGTCACCGGCTACTACATCCTTGGCTACTACCCGGACAATCTGGCAACCGACGGTCGCTATCGCCGCGTGCGTGTCTCGCTCGCAAATGGACTGAAGGCCGAGTTGTCCTACCGGCAGGGCTACCACGGGATGAAGGACTACCGCGCGTTCAACACGTTTGATCGCGAAAGGCAGTTGGCGGACGCTCTTCGTTTTGAGGATCCGATTACGGATGTGCCGATTGCGGCGGAGGTGCACTATTTCCGCATCAGTGATTCTGAGTATTTTGTGCCGGTCTCAATGAGGATGCCTGGGAGCGACTTCGCCCGTGCACGACCGAATGGCGCGTCGCGAGTAGTCATCGACGTCATCGCCGAGATCAAGGACGAACACGGCACCACGATGAGGAACTCGAGGGACAAACTCGAATTCGATCTCGACGCGCTGCAGACGACGAAGGTGGCGGCGCGCCCGCTGCAGTACGAAACAGGTTTTTCGCTGCTGCCCGGCAGTTACGTGATCAAACTGCTGGCACGTGACACCACGACGGGTCGCATCGGGACGTTTCTGCAGGAGTTTTCGGTGCCGCATCTGGCACGCGTGGTGGACCGCGTGCCGACCAGCTCCGTGCTGCTGACCCAACAGCGTGTCGCCAGCCGAGACGCGCTGTTCACGGTGCGCCAGCAGATTCCGGCGGATGTCGCGAATCCGTTGTTCAGCGACGGGCAGCGACTCGTGCCGAGTGTGGTCCGCACCTTTAATCGCGTACAGCCGCTGCACGTATTCTTCGAAGTGTATGGCTCGCCCGCGCCCGCGGTGGCGTGGGTGTCGTTCTACCGTGAGGGCCAGCTCATCTTCGAGGCACCGGCTCACGATGTCGCTGCGCCTGCTGCCTCTCCACGAGGCGCGCGGCCGGTGCATCTGACCGTCCCGCTGGCCGGACTGTCGCCAGGCAGTTACACCTGCCAGGTGACCGTGCTTCAACCGTCCCGCCAGCTCGCCACGTTCTGGCGGGCAGCAATCACGGTTCGCTAGAAGTTCAGCCAGCGGCTGATCTTGATCAGGAACGTGTTCGTCGATGGCGCGTCAAACAGGTCCGAGAAGCCGCGACCGAAGTGGAACTCGCCATCAGGCACGAACTGATCGCGTCCCTGCTGCCAGACGACGAAGATCGCGGAGCCGGGACGGTATTCCCAGCGCAACACGTTGGTGGACCGCAGCGAGCGGATGTTGAAGTCCGCATTGCCCTGATAGGCGTATGGCCGATAACGTCCGTCGTAGTCCTTCGAGCGGCCGTTCACCAGCTCCTTGTAGTTGGAGTAGTCGCCCGCCGACTGGAACGGCTGTGCGTAAATCTGCAACGACAACGTTGGAGTGATGGTGTAGTTCACCCTCGTCGTGATGCTCATCGTGGTCTGGTCGAGGCGTCCGAAGACGTAGCGGGGGCCGTCGGTCGAGACGAGATTGGTCACCCACTGTGATTGGGCGCGGTTGCGATTCCACGACATGCCGATGCTTGCCGAGATGGCAGATGACGGGCGGAAGGTGAGTGACGGCGAGAGCCCGCGTTGCCAGCTGCCATGACCGTCCTTCAACCAGTTGAAGTTCAGGTTGCCGTACACCCTCCTGCGGTCGTCGGTGCTGACATTGCCCCACTGGTTGACGTTTGCGTTCGTGTAGCCGCCCGGGCCGCCGCGTGTGAGCCGATCGGCAAAACCCTGGCCGTTGTAGTTCAGGCCGGTGCTGAAGCGCCAGTTGTTCACGAAGGTCCAGTGCACGTTCACGTTGCCGCCCCAATAGCGGCGGTCGCCGGCCATGTTCCAGCCCTGCCACTGATTGAAGTTGATCACGAACTCGCGGACGAACTTGCCGGGCACGTTGTCGCGAATCTGGAACCATGTGCCCTGGCCGGCTTCATCGGCGCGCTGATGGAAACCGAGGTCGTTGATGTCGAAGCCCGTCGACTTGTACGAGAGGTACGTGTTGAACCTCGTCTTCTGCCCGCCAATCTTGTTGAACCCAATCTGACCGGAGTGGCCATTCAGACTGGTGCGGGTCGGGTCGTAAGTCACGTGGTCGGCGTCCGGGCGCTGAAAGCTGTGGACGGTGCTCCGCTGGATGCGTGCGATCGCTTCCTCGGCGCCGCGTACGTGTGACGCGGCGAAGTAGCCGTCGATGCTGTAGTTGTCCCCGAGGCGGATGTCCGCATCAACGCCGCCCGTGAGGGCGGTATCCGGCAGGAACTGCAGCTCATCCGGCAGCTGACGCCGTGTCGCGGTGGCGATGAAACCCACACGCGAGCGATTGTCGAACTCACGATTGACGCGAATCACCGAGTAGTTGGACAGCGGTTCCACCGGCGTCTTCTCGATGCCAAACGAGGGCGACTCGGCGACCCGCGCGTACTCGCGCCCCGTGACGGCGTTGAGGATGCCAATCGAGTACTTGCCGACACGTCCGGTCAACTTGCCCGCGCCGAGGATGGTTGTATTCGCCGGCTGGTCCGCGTACCCGTCTTCGGGTGCCCCGACGACGCGCTGCGGAGCGCGGCCGATGCGGCGTGAATAAAAGAGGCCCGTACATTCGCCGTCGTTGCAGTCCACGTTGAAGCGGAACGTGCCTGAGCCTTCCACGAAGAATGGCCGTCGCTCGGAGAAAAACGTCTCGAAGCCGCTGAGGTTCACGACGGCCGGGTCCGCTTCGACCTGACCGAAGTCCGGATTCACCGTACCCGTGAATGTCAGACCCGGCGCAAGGGCGTACTTGAGGTCGAGTCCCACCGTGCCGGACGGATTTGGCGACTCGCGCAGCGGATCCCCAGGCGCCACCGGCGCCGTCACCATCTCGGTCAACGCGTACGGCATGACCTCCAGCTTCTTCTGTCGCGTCTGCACGTTGAGGCCGGTGAGTTCACCAAACGAGGACACGTAGCCACTGGCGCTGCGCGGCAGGTGCGGCCACGTCGATGTCTCATTGAGACGCGCCACGGTCCGAGCCACGGCGAAGCCAAACGTTGAATCGGCCGACGGCCGGAAGCGCAGCTGCGAGAAGGGAATCTTGAACTCCGCACGCCAGCCGTTTGTGTGTGTGGTGACGGCCACGTCCCACACGGCATCCCAGCCACGGTCGTTGCTGCCGTCGTTGAACCAGTAGCGGTCGTACTTCACGCCGGCGGCGTTCACGCCAAATTCATAGGCCGATCGCCGATCAAAAAAGGAATCCAGGTGGATCGAAATCCAGTCGGACGGTGACTGGTCGTCCCGGCGCGTGAGGATGCCGACGATCTGGTCCGGCTCGGGGTCGAGGGCGTTGACTGCGACGTAGATGGCCTGCGCGTCGTAGGCGATACGCACTTCGGTCTGATGCGTGGCGGGCGAACCATCGTTGGGCACCCGCTGCACGAATCCGGTCACCAGCGGCGCCTTGGTCCAGACTTCGTCGTTGAGGACGCCGTCGACCTGCACGGCGCGCGCCTGATCGGCGATCGGATATGCAGCCACCGAGGCGACTCGGGGTGACGGCGGATCGTCGGCCTGGGCAACACGCGGCAGCAGAAACAACGACGACAACAGCAAAACCGGAAAACGCATCACGGCAGGCTTAGACGGGTCCTGCTGGGCATCTGTTTGCTCGGTACCGGATAATCGCGCATCATGCCTGCCCGTCTGTTGCGCGCGTACCTGACAGCCGTCGTTCTTGTCATTGTTTCGTCCCTCGGGCCGATGCTCATGGCCCAACCGGCAGCGCCTCCACCACCGGCCGCCGCCGAGCCGGGAATTTCACCCGACGGACAGGAAATTGCGTTCATCAGCGGCGGGGACATCTGGACAGTGCCGTCCACCGGTGGTGTCGCGCGCCTGCTCATCTCGCACGAAGCGACTGAACGGCGGCCGTTGTATTCGCCGGACGGTCAATCGCTCGCGTTCATCTCGATGCGCACGGGTGGCGGCGACATCTACATCCTCACGCTCGCCACCGGGGTCGTTCGGCGCCTGACCATGGACGATGGGCTGGAAGACTTGACCGGCTGGTCTGCGGACAGTGCGTGGGTGTACTTCGCGTCGACGTCCCGCGACATTGCCGCGATGAACGACGTGTACCGCGTGCGCGCCACCGGCGGCACGCCGATGGCGGTCACAGACGACCGCTATGTGAACGAGTTCGGCGCGTCGGCGTTGCCCGACAATCGGTCCCTGGTCGTGTCGGCCCGAGGCATCGCCGGCGCCCAGTGGTGGCGCAAGGGCAGCAGCCACATCGACAGGTCGGAGTTGTGGATGGTCTCCGGCCTCGACGGCACGCCGACGTATCAGTTGTTGAGTGATCGCGATTCACGTCAGGTGTGGCCCATGGTGACGCCGGACGGGGGCGCCGTCGTGTATGTGTCGGATCGCCGCGGCGCCGAGAACCTGTGGCGGCGCGCTCTGGCCGGCGCCAGCGAGCCGGACAGCGACGCGGCTCGTGGGCAGGCATTGACGACGTTCACGGATGGACGTGTGTTGTTCCCGTCGCTATCAGCCGACGGCCGGACGATCGCGTTCGAACGCGACTTCGGGCTCTGGACCGTGAGCGCCGCCGGGGGCGAAGCGCGACGCATCCCCATCACCTTCCGTGGCGTGCCCGCCTCGCCGGTGCCGGAGCGCACCAGGCAGACCAACGGGTTCTCGCAACTCGCGCTGTCGCCTGACGGGAAGAAGGTGGCGTTTGTCGCGCGCGGGATCTTGTTTGCGGCGGCGGCACGCGAGGCAGGAGACGCGACACGTGTGACAACCACGCCCGGTCTGGTGACGCAGCCCACCTGGGCGCCTGACAGTCGTCGCCTGGTCTATGCCGCGATGCGCGATGGCGTGCAGCGGCTCTACCTGTACGACTTCACGACGATGGCGGAGTCAGCGCTGACGAATACGACAGGGGTGGATCTCTCGCCTGTGTTTTCTCCAGACGGGGCCCAGGTGTTGTTCCTGCGCGACCGGCGCGAACTCCGGGTCATCACCGTGGCCTCACGAGAGGAGCGGGTGCTCGCTCGCGGAATGTTCGCCGACGCCATTGACTCACCTCGTCCGGTCTGGAGTCCGGACGGGCGCTGGGTGGCCGTCTTCATGATCGGTTCCAAGTCGTTCACCAACGTGCACCTCGTGCCGCTCGGTGAGCCCGGCGGCCCGCCGCGCCCGATCAGCGGCCTCTCGAATGTCTACGCCAACACGATCGCGTGGTCACCCGACGGCACGGCGATCTTCTTTGATACACGCCAGCGCACGGAGGATGGCCAGGTCGCCCGTGTTGATCTGACCCTGAAGACGCCGAAGTTCCGTGAGGATCTGTTCCGCGATCTGTTCATCCAGAATCCGCGCCCTGCGCCGTCCGCGCCCGCCTCGACCCCCGCAGCCCCCGCCTCGGCAACGCCCACGAGCTCGTCGGCCTCACCGGCGCCGGCCGCGCCACTGACTCCGGTCTTTGACGAAATCCGCCGGCGTCTTTCGTTCCTGCCGCTGGGCCTGGATGTGCAGCGGGTGACCGTGAGTCCGGACGGCAAGCAGGCATTGGTGACCGCGTCGTCGGTCGGACAGACGAATTTGTACACCTACGCGCTCGATGAACTCGCGAGTGACCGGCCGGTGCCGCGGCAACTCACCACGACGGCCGGCAACAAGACCGATGCGCAGTTCACCTCGGACAGCAAGGAGGTGTTCTACCTGGAGGGCGGGCGCATTCAGATTGCGACCGTCGAATCGCGACAGTCGCGCCCACTCGCGGTCACCGCCGAGTTCACGTCGGACTTCGCCACCGAAAAGCAGGAGGTCTTCGAACAGGCGTGGCGGCTCATGCGGGACAACTTCTACGACCCGCAGTTCCACGGCGTCAATTGGGAAGCCTCGCGCGAACGGTACGGCGCCCGCGTGGCTGCAGCGTCCACGCCGGATGAGATGCGGCGGGCTATGAGCCTGATGATTGGCGATCTCAATGCGTCCCATCTGGGCATCAGCGGCGGTGGTGGCGGCGGCTCGGTGGTGGGTCGTCTCGGCCTGCGGTTCGATCGGCGGGAGTTTGAGTCGCAGGGCCGCTTGCGCGTCAGCGAAGTCGTGGGGCTGGGCCCCGCGGCCATCACGCGCGACATCAGCGTTGGAGACTACGTCCGTCGCATCAGCGGCGTCGAGGTGACGGCTGCAACGGCACTCGACGAGCAGTTGGCCCACACGGTTGGCCGACGGGTGGTGCTGAGCGTGTCGGCCACACCTGACGGAGCCACGCGTGACGTCGCGGTGAAGCCCATCAGCGTGTCCGATGAAAAGGGTCTCGTGTATCGCGGATGGGTCGAACGGAATCGCGAGTACGTGATGAAGGCCAGCGGCGGGCGTCTGGGCTACGTGCACATGGTCAACATGAGTGACGCGGCCATGGACCAGCTTCATCTGGATCTGGACGTCGAGAATCACGATCGTGACGGCGTCGTGATCGACATGCGCAACAACAATGGCGGCTTCGTGAACGCGTATGCGCTCGACGTCTTTGCGCGACAGCCCTACCTGCGCATGTCGCTGCGCGGGCTGCCCGAGTCGCCCGCCCGCACGGTGCTGGGCCAGCGCGCACTCGAACTGCCGACGGTGCTCGTGACCAACCAGCATTCGTTGTCGGACGCGGAGGACTTCACGGAAGGTTATCGCACGCTCAAACTTGGGCCTGTCGTCGGAGAGCCGACCGCCGGATGGATCATCTACACCTGGAACACCACGTTGGTGGACGGGTCGACGTTCCGCCTGCCGAGGATGAGGGTGCGGGCGGCCGACGGGTCGGACATGGAACTCGCGCCACGTCCCGTGGACGAGCAGGTCAGCAATCCGCTCGGTGAGTGGCAGGCGACGCAGACGGACACTCAGCTGTATCGCGCGATCCGCGCGTTGCTGCGACGCATGGGGATCGTGGAGTAAACCTCAGCGGTACTGGCCGGCGGCGCGGGTCAGGTCGTCGCGGAGCGCGGCGACCAGCGCTTCCGGTGCCCGCGCCTTCGCGTCCGCGCCGAAGCCGAGGATCCAGCTGCGGAGCGCCCAGTCGTTTGAGACGTGCAGGGTCACCAGGAGGCGGCCGTCCGGCAGCTCGGTGACCTCCTGCGAATCGTGCCAGACGCGGCCGCGCACGTACGGGGAGACCCTCGCCGCGAACTCGACCTCGATGCGTTCGGGCTCAGCCGAAAACACGCCGAGGGATGAGCCGAACAGGTCGGCGGGGAGTTGGCGTGTGGCGCGGAACGTGTCTTCCCGCACACTGAGGCGTTCGATCCGCTCGACGGCGAACGTGCGGAACTCGTCGTACTGAGGCACCCAGGCAATCAGGTACACGCCGCCCTGCGCGAGGGTGAGGCGGTAGGGCTCAATCTCGTAGGACTTGGCCTCGCCGCTGGTCGCCGAGAAGTACCGCATCTCGCACACCCGTCGCCCGCGCACCGCTTCGAACAGCCGGCGCGTGACGTCCACCAGATCGCGATCCTGACCGGCGCGAGGGGCCGCTTTGGTTGAGATGACATCGGGCAGCGCCGACAGGAATTCGCGCGTCCGGGGATTGAGCGCCGCTTCGATCTTGCTCAGGGCCGTCCGGAGTTCATCCACCAGCGGCCACGCCGACAGCGCCTCGACGATTGACCGGCTCAGGTACAAGGCGGCCACGTCCTGCACCGCGAGGCCTTCCTGCACCTGCCGGAACGGCTGCGCATCGAGTTTCCAGCGCTTGGTCTCGTTTTCTTCGCCTTCGTCAAACAGGGCGAAGCCGGCTTCCTGCAAGGCCTGCAGGTCGCGGCGAATCGTGCGCGTCGAGACGTCCACCTGGTCAGCGAGTTCGTGAATGGTGACGCCCGTACGCGACGTCTCGATCGATTTGAGGATCTGCCACTGGCGAATGACTTCGGCGTTTCTCATAAGTAGTGCGAGGTGCGAGGTGCGAGGTGCGAGGTGCGAGGTGCGAGGTGCGAGGTGCGAAGTGCGAGGTGCTAGGTGCTGGGTGCTGACGGTTCAGGTGGTTCGAGGAACTTCGCCTTGGCGGTGCCGCCGGCGTAACCGTTCCAGCCGTGCAGTGGGCCCATGAGCGTGTAGATCAGGCCGGCCCATCGGGTGTCGTGCGGCATGATCGCGACAAGGGCGAGTGACGCGACCGCGAGGCCGGCGCTGATGATGTTGCCGCGAAGGGCGTACTTGAGCTCAAGCAACTCGAAGTCGCCCAGACCGAGCTGTGTCCGCCGCGAACGGGCGTGCAGGTGCAGCAGGCCGAAGATGAGGAAGATCAACAGGACGCCGGTGCTGTACAGCGTCATGAGCATGGGCCCGTCGACGTCCTGGATGTTCGGCAACGCCTCCTGCGGCATCGTCAGGGGGCCGACCAGTGCGAGGGTCAGGAACTTCAGCGGGTAGACGTAGAACAACACCACGAAGAGCAGCACTGAGTTCAGGAAGATCGTCCAGGCGTCCTGCAGGTCGTATCGGCGGAAGAACTGGTTGTGCTGATACCAGATCCACGTGACCATCGCGAACATCAGGACGAACGGAAAGAACCCGCCGGCCATCAGCCGAAGGTCCGCCATCGATCGTGGCGTTTCGAGACTGACGACCAGCAGGGTCAGTGCGAAGCCAAAGACCGCGTCGCTGAATCCCTCGAGCCTTGAGACGTCCCTGTGTCGAATCACGTGAGCATTATGGGGTCAACCACGCCTACCACGGCCAGGTGATCACGAAGGCCGGCAGGGCCGCGACAAACCAGATCCGGATGGGGATCAGTGCCGACCCGAGCGATCTCCGGCGCCCCACCGCCGTGATCGACCACGGCAGTGCACACACCCCAAGCACGGCCGCTGGAAACCAGACAGGTGCTATCACCCCCCAGGTCGTTGCAAACACGAGGGCGCTGGCGGTCAGCCCGATCGAAAGTGCGGCCCAGCCGCGGCGCGTGCCGGCCAGGCGTGCGAGCCACGTCGCCAACAGCGCCGAGGCGGCCACCAACAGCGCAACCCGCCAGAGCAGTCCGCTGAAGAGCGCGACGAAGGACAGCGACTCCGCAGAGCTGTCTGCCAGCGGGCGGTTCATCGCGTTGTGCATCGAGGTCAGCGTCGCGGCCACACCGACTGTGACGGCGGCGTGGCTCCGCAGCGCGTCAAACGACGAAAATGGCGCAGCGGCTACCAGAGCGTGCGCCACGTCGCCCGTGATTCCGGGCACGGTCAGCCAGTCGAACACCTCGGCCGCGTTGGCATCAAACGTATGGCGTCGAGCCAGGCTGGCAAATTGATCGAACACCGTCGTGCCGGTGACGAAGGTGTCGCTCGCAAGCCAGATCTCCGGAGCATCGGGCAGCGGGCCGCCGAGGGCCTCGCGAGTGATGCGATCGAGGTCGCCGTGATCGTCGGGCCAGCGCTGACTCCAGCCCCGAAGCAGCTCTGCGGTCGTGCTTGGCCGGACTTCTGCAAGCGCGGCAAACAATTTCAGATAGACATTGTCGAGCGGGGTGAGGTCGGCCGGCCCGACACCGAAGTCTGCATAAAACTCGGCATCCCGATACCGGTGTTGAAGCGCGTGGTCGGTCACCAGTGTCCAGAACAGATGTGCCACGGGGCCGTCAATGGAGAGCTGCACGGCTGGGGATCGACGTGGCGCGCTGAGCTCGGGTGGCACGACCGATCGACTCAGGTAGTGTGTCAACCCAGGGCGGTCCCCGCTGTCAGCTGGTGCATGTCCGAACGCGTTGTTCCTGACAGCGTGATACCGCAGCACCTGTTCGGTCGACCCGTACCACAGTGGAAATCGCAGCCGCTGCCGCGCAACCGCCGCCCACGGCGCCGTGAGATCGCGTTGGTAGTCTCTCAACTGCGCCTGGGCACGTCGGAGCGCTTGCTCGTCGCCGCGCAAGGCGGCGGTGTCGCTGTCTGCATCGGGATCGTCTATCGCCATGATCTGCAGATGTTCCGCAAGCCCTTCGTGGAACGCAGTGACCTGATCGGTTCGTACACCCACGGCGTGGATTTGATTGCCCCCTGATGGGCGCGGTGGACCAGCCAGCTGCCGCGCGATGACGTGCATCAGTTCGTGGGGAAAGATCTGATCGGGGCTGCCGTGCCTGCCCGTCAACCGCTGCGACTCGCGAAGGTCCACCCAGCCAGCGTTGGGATACCTGGTTCCCTCAAACGTGAAACCCACGCGCGGGAATCCGCCCGTGGCGGACGTGAGCGCAAGGTAGGCCGGTTGCGGCGATTGGCCGCGCCTGCGTTGGAGGTAGTGCTGCGAGAAGGCGAACAGCCGCAGCAGTCTGCCCGAGAAACCGCGCTCCATGACCGCGCGCACCCTCGCCTCATCCGGGTGCCGTTCGAGCACCGGCAGCCCGTCGGCGATCACGCCCGTCGGTCGCAACACCACCAATCGTGTCTCGGAGGGCAATTCGGCCGGCGGGACCTGGGTGATCAGTGTCAATACAAGCGCGGGCAACATGGACAGCTAGACGATGGGGCGACGACGCAAGTTGCGGCCTGCGCGCGGTCACCCATGTGGAACACGCCACGTACCCGCGTGGGCCGTCGCCGCCTCCTGCGACCCCTGTCCTGCCCTGTCACGCCCCCCACCTACTGTTGACGTCGGAGGCAGTGATGCAGCGATTTCATGGCACGTCCCCGCAGCAGTTGGTTCTGGTTGGTGACCGTCCCGAAACGGCGTTCATGTTCATGCCGGCGCGCAAGCCGGCGTCCCGCCTGCGCCTGATGCAGAAGGACAAATACGCGGAGCTGGCTCGTCGGCGCCACCGCGCCCAGATTGCGGCCCGGCGGCTGCTCCGTCAGGAGGCGTAGGACTGGTCGTACCCGTCGGGCCCGTCGGACCCGGTTTGCAGCCGTCGGCGACCGGTGCGATCATGAGCCGCCGCGATTCAATCGAAGCGGGCCAGCGTCGAATCCCGGAAAACAGGGGGCGGATCGATGTCAGTCACTACGTTCTATCGGTTGTGTCTCTGGTTGCCGCTGGTGGCGCCCGCAGTGCTGATTGTGCTGGTCGACACATTCGCGCTTGAAGACGCGGAGGGTTGGGTCGGCGAACTGGTGGGCTATTCCCTGTTCTATGGCGGCATTCCGTACCTGCCGCTGGCCGCGTGGGCGACGTGGTGGGTCGGCGGTCGAAGCGAATCTGACATCAGGCGCCTGATGTTTCGGGCACCGCTGTACCTGCTTGGCCTCTTCGTACCGCTGGCGCTCCTGATTGGTGTCGGAGTCGGCGCCGTTGAACCCTGGGCCGGCGTCGCCGGCCTTGGCGCGGTGGTCATTCTTGTACTTGGCTACTCCTACGTCGCTCTCACGGCCCTGCTACGGCTGGGTGCCAGCCGGCTACTCACACCACGCCAGACCGGCTGAATCGTCGGCCGATGACGCGTGTGACCAGCCCACGTAAACCGGGCGAGGGACGCCGGCCGGTCAGAGCGCTATCATCAGTCCCCACAGATAGAAGCGAGGCAGCGATGCAGCAGAAGTTCGAATACAAGTTCGTCCGGCTTGGCGAAGGCTGGATGGGTGTGAGATCAGAAGCCAAGCTGGAATACCAGGACGTCATTCAGAAGCACGCTCAGGAAGGTTGGCGCCTGGTGCAGATCTTTGCGCCCGGTACCGGTGCCTACGGTGCCGCGAAGTACTTCGAAATCGTCCTCGAGCGCCCGTCTAAAACCTGAACACCAGCCCGAGGTTCGCCGGCATGAAGATGCGCTTGCCGGTGTCGTTGATGGCGCCAAGGCTGAGTGCGTCGAGGTCGGCATCCTGCTGCACGAGCTTGCCGGTGAACCGGAATCCCGCTTCCAGGAAAATCCCGATGTGTTTCACAGGCTCGTAGGTGATGCCGAAGACGACGGCGCCGGTGGGGACCGTTGCCTTGTCGTAGAACCGAACGGTGCCGAGGTCGCCGTCGGCGCCGGCGCCGGCCAGGTCGGCGCTGATGGCCTCGATGGTGCGGCGGCCGAATGTCAGGTTGACGTATTTCTTCGATCGCCCGGACGCGCGAAAGTAGTGCCGCAGGCCGCCCTCGATCGAGAAGTCTTCGTACACCGTGAAGGTCCCGCGGAGATCGCGGTCGCCTTCCCCGGAAAGCAGCCGCCCCACGCGGATGCCGGGCTCCGCGGAGCTGCGCGATCGGCTCACCTGGACGATGAGTTCGTCACGCTGGAAAATCCCGAAGCCGGCGGCAGCGTGGACGCGAAACGGGGTGGACACGTAGACGTCGGGATAATGCCGCGGTTCGCTGATCTGGATGATTCGCGACTTCTGGTTGCACGCGGTCTCGGCCGTCGCGCCTTCGTCAAGACTGC
>CBINOO010000071.1:0-20353 GCA_966252305.1 uncultured Acidimicrobiia bacterium | reverse complement strand
GGGATGACTATTTCGACTACTACCGCGATTACCACGCGTTCTGGAAGTTGTACGGCCTCGACCTGCCGGACGAAGTGCTCAAGGACATCTACTTCCGCAACGCGCTTCGGATCACGCCGGGATTGCCGCGCGACCTGTGGCCGGGTGAAGTGAAGTAGCGGCTACTTGGCTGTCGTGGCAACCAGTCCCGTCGACTTCTTGAGCGAGGCCTGGTATTTCAGGATCGAGTCGGCCAGCGACTGTGCGATGCGCTGTTTGTAGGCATCGCGCTTGAGCAGGGTGGCCTCGCTCTTGTTCGTGACGAACGAGATCTCGGCCAGCACACTCGGCATCTGCGCGCCGATCAGCACCACAAACGGCGCCTGTTTCACGCCGAGGTCCTGCACGGTCTTGTTGACCTGGCGCATGCCCCGGATCATCGACGTCTGGACGATTTGCGCAAACTCGCGTGACTCCTTCACCTTCGCATTGAGGGTGATCTGCTGGACGAGTTTGGGCAGGCTGCCCATCGAACCCGCGCTGGTCGCGTTTTCGCGCGCAGCGACCGCTTCGGCTTCCGGATTGGTCGCGAAGTTCAGGAAGTAAGTCTCCACGCCGCGGGCCGTCGTGCGGCGCGCGGCATTGGCGTGAATCGACAGGAAGAGGTCCGCGCCCTCGCGGTTCGCAATGGCCGTCCGCTCCTCGAGCGGAATGAACTCATCGGTGCGGCGCGTGAGTACGACATCGACGCCGGCCTTCTGCAAGAGCGCTTCAACGCGCAGCGCGACGTCGAGCACGAGCTCGGCCTCTTCGACGCCGTTTGCCTTTGCTCCAGGGTCGTGGCCACCGTGGCCTGGATCGATGACCACCCGCGACACGCCAAGACCCAGCTGCCGGGCCAACCCGTAGTCTCCGCCGCTGGTCGTGGATGCCGGCGCAATCGAGGGCGCCGCTACAGGAGCTGGACTCGGAGGACTCGTCGGACCCGAAGGACCCGTCGGACCTGAAGGAACCGATGGACCCGAAGGCCCGGAAGCAGGTGGGGCAGGAGGCGGCGGCACGACCTCGCTTTCGACGTCGACGACCAGCCGGTACGGGTTGTACAGGACAAACGCGCTGTGTGTCGGCGTGCCGGCGAGCTCAAGGACGATGCGTGCCTTGGCGCCATCCTGACGGCCAAGACGGATGCCATGGACGCGAGTGCCCTGGAGCGCTTCAGCCGTCGCTTGTGTCGACGACTGGTAGTCGGCCTGTTCAAGGTCGAAGAAGACGCGGTCGGGGCCGGCCAGACGTTCCGCCGTGAAGAGCACCTCGCGGTCGAACTCGAGCGTGAGGCGGTCACCCTTCGGCAATTGACTCAGCGTGACTGACTTCAGGGTCGCGAGCGGGCCTGTGGGCGCCGCTGACGCAGGCGCAGGAGTCGACGTCGCCGGAGTTGGGGCTGCGGTCGCAGGAGGAGGCGTTGCCGGAGCCGGGCGCGACGGAGCGGGCCTGGCCGGCGCGTTGAGCGCGTTGATCTGCGTGATCGCGGACTTGACCTTGCTGCTGGCCGGGTATTCCTTGCGCAGCCACGAGTAGAGGCGCTCGGCTGTGGTCTTGTCGGCCGCCTGTCCGTGTTTCTCCCAGGCGAACCGCGCCAGCTCGGCGCCGTTCCAGAGGGCATCGTCGCAATAACCGCTCCGCGGGTGGCGCCGCACGACGTTTTCGTAGGCCGTGGCCGCGCTGCGAAGGGCGGAGAGCGAGCCGCTCTTGCGCGCGCTTGCTTCCTGCGTCTGGGCTCGTTGATAGAGCACGGCGGCCGTCTGAGCGTGGGCCGTGGCCGGCACGAGCCAGAGCAGCGCCGCCGCGAGGGCGGCGGTTAGCCAGTGACGTGATGCGGGTGCTGCACGCATGTCTACCTCAACTGCGCGTCGACTTCGTCGAAGTAATTTGCATCGACGAGGACCTCGCGCTTGCCATTGGTGGCGGGGGAAACGACGCCATCCATTTCCATCATGTCGATCAACCGCGCCGCGCGGCTGAATCCGATGCGCAGCCGGCGCTGCAGATAGGAAATCGACGCCTGACCACTCGAGACGACGATGCGCGCGGCTTCGTCGTAGAGATCGTCCTTCTCGAACTCGACCTTGTCGGCGGTCTTTTCTTCCGCCGTGATCGACGTGTCGTACGTGGGCTTGCCCTGCTTGCGCAGGAAGCTGCACAGGCGTGCCGTCTCCTGTTCCGAGATGTAGGGACCGTGGATGCGGACAAACCGCGAAGAGGCCGGCGGCAGGTAGAGCATGTCGCCCTTCCCCAGCAGCTGCTCGGCGCCGTTGCCGTCGAGAATCGTGCGTGAGTCGATCTTCGACGCGACCCGGAACGCGATGCGCGCGGGCAGGTTCGCCTTGATCAGGCCGGTGATGACGTCCACCGACGGGCGCTGGGTGGCGAGCACGAGGTGAATGCCGACCGCGCGCGCCATCTGCGCCAGCCGCGCGATCGACTCTTCCACTTCCTTCGAGGCGACCATCATCAGGTCGGCGAGTTCGTCGATGATGACCACGATGAAGGGCAGGGTCTTGAGCGGCTCGCCGACTTCGGCCTCAGCCGCGTCTTTCTGCGACTCCTTCAGTTCCGCGAGCATGGCCTTGACGTTGCGGTTGTACTGCTCGATGTTGCGCACGCCCTGCTTGGCCAGCGTCTTGTAGCGCTCTTCCATCTCCCGCACCGCCCAGCGCAGCGCGTTGGCGGCCTGCTTCGGGTCGACAACGACGGGCGTCATCAGGTGGGGGATGTCTTCATACATGCCGAGCTCGAGGCGCTTCGGGTCGATCATGATGAAACGCACTTCTTCGGGCGTGGCGCGGAACAGGATGCTCGTGAGCATCGCGTTGACGCTCACCGACTTGCCCGCGCCGGTGGAACCGGCGATGAGCAGGTGAGGCATCGTCGCCAGGTCCGAGACGATTGGCTCACCATGAATCGTCTTGCCGAGCGCCATCGTGAGGCGCGAGGCTGACCGCGTGTAGGTGTCTGATTCGAGCAGTTCACGCAGCGCAATCGCTTCACGTTTCGCGTTCGGGATCTGAATGCCGACGGTCGACTTGCCGGCAATGCGGTCAATCAGGATGGACTCGGCACGCATCGCCAGACAGAGGTCTTCGGCCAGTCCGGTGATGCGGCTGTATTTCACGCCGGCGTCGGGCTTGAACTCGTAGGTGGTGACGACGGGGCCCGGGTGGATCTGCACGACCGTGCCCTCGACAGAGAACTCGCGGCACTTCTCTTCGAGGAGCCGCGCCGACTCCATCAATTCGCGCTCGTCGATCTTGGCCTGTTCCTTCGCGGCGTCGAGCAGCGTGAGCGGCGGCATCGTGTATTCGCCGCGGCGCCGTTCTGGGGCTGACCGGGGCGACTCGGCCCGATCGTCGAGAGGCAGGCTGGGCGTGACCGGCGTGGGCACAGACCGCTTGATGGCCGGTGGACGAGCCGCCGGGCGGGCGGGGGCAGCAGCGACGGCGGCGTCATCCTCCTCATCACCCAGGTCATCGTCATCAACGTCAGCGGACTTCACGGAGCGTCGTGCCGCGCGCAGGGAGGCGGCGGCGCCCGCAGCCTTTGTTGCAATCTCAGGCGCCTTCTCCTTGCCGGCCTTCTGGACGTGTTTTTTGACGATGGCCTGGCGCTCCTTGTCACGGCGCCGTTCTTCACGCCACGCCTGCACGCGTCCCCACAGCCCCGTCGACTGTGTGCGCACAGCGGACGCGGCGACGGTCGTCGCGCGGCCAAACGAGAACTGCGTGGTGAGGATGACGGCCAGCGCAATCAGCGTGACCAGCAGGATGGCCGCCCCAGTGCGGTTGAGTTGTGACGCGAGCGCGCCGGCGACCAGTTCGCCGACCACGCCACCGGCCTCAAATGGGCGAGCGCTGGGGCCGAGGACGGAGAACGCCAGCGACAGCAGGGCGGCGCTGCAGAGGAAAAACAATCCCGCGCCAATCAGCTTTGTGTAGGCGGCTTCGACCTTGTGGCACCAGAACGAGTGCCAGGCCACAACGGCGAGCAGGACCGGAATGAAGTAGGCCGCGTATCCGAGCAGCTGGTAGGAGATCTCCGCGATGAACGCGCCAATGCGGCCGGCAAAGTTGGCCACATCCGATGCGGTGACATTGTTGAAGAACCACACCGGATCAGACGGCGTGTAACTCACCAGCGCCATCAGCCAGATCAGGGTGGTCGCAAACAGCGCCACACCGGTGAATTCACTCAGACGACGGGACATCGCCGATTCAGACACGCGTTGTTCTCCTCACACTTCCAGCACAATCGGCAACACGAGCGGCCGGCGGCTTGCGCGCCGCTTGAACAGCCGTTGCACCTCCACCCGGATGCGCTCCTGCAGCAATCCGGGGTCGGTGCGTTCTTCCTTCGAGGCCTCCTGCATGGCCGCCTCGAGCAGGCCCGGCGCCTCCCGCAGCACCTGTTCGCTGCGGGCATCGGCGGCCACGCCACGCGCAATCACCTCGGGCGCGCGTTCCAGCCCGCCGGTGCGGCCATTGACCGCCACCACGACGACCACCAGGCCGTCGCCCGCCAGGTGCCGCCGATCCCGGAGCACCTCGTCGGCGATCTCACCGGTCCTGGTGCCATCCACCAGAATGCGTCCCGTCTGAATCCGCTCGGCGACCCGGCCGCCGTCCTCGTCGAACCGCAGCACGTCGCCATCGGTGATTGACAGGACATCGGTGCCCGGACACACCGCTCGCGCCAGGCGGCCGTGGCGAGCCAGCTGGCGGTACTCCCCATGTATCGGCACGAAGAACCGGGGCTGCACCAGGGAAAGGACCAGCTTCAGCTCCTCGGCCGAGGCGTGTCCGGAGACGTGTACATGCTTTTCGTCATCGGTGATGACGTCCGCCCCGCGCCTGGCAAGGTGGTTCATCAGCCGGCCGATGGCGCGTTCGTTGCCGGGAATGATCCGGGCCGACATGACCACCGTGTCTTCGTCGTTGACCTTCACGAATCGGTGGTCATCAATCGCGATCCGGGAGAGCGCTGCCATGGGTTCGCCCTGCGACCCGGTGCAGAGGCACACCACGTCCTGGGCGGGGTAGTCGCGCACGTCGCTGTCGGCGATCAGGAGGCCTGATGGCACTTTGAGGAGTCCGAGCCGCAGCGCGGCTTCCGAGTTGCGGATCATGCCGCGGCCGACAAACGCCACCTTCCGGTCGAACTGCTCGGCAAGGTCGCAGATGAGCTGCAGGCGATAGATGCTGGTCGAAAACGCCGCGACAAACAGGCGTCCCTGCGTCGACGCAAAAATCTCCTCGAACCCTGGCACGACATCACGTTCCGAGCCGGTGGTGCCGGGCCGGTCCGCGTTGGTGCTGTCGGCAAACAGCGCGAGCACGCCCTGCTGACCCAGCTCCGCCAACCGTCGCAGGTCGGTGCGCTCGTCATCGAGCGGCGTGTAGTCGATCTTGAAGTCCCCCGTGTGAATCAACACGCCTTGCGGGGTGTGAATCGCCAGCGCCACGCAATCAGGCACGCTGTGCGTGACGCGGAGGAACTCGATCGTGAACGGGCCAATCTCGACCCGCTGCTTCGGCGCCACGGTGATGAGCCGGCCCTCGGCGTCGATGCCGTGTTCGTCGAGTTTCGGTTGCAGCAGCGCCAGCGTGAACGGCGTGGCATACACCGGGCCGCGCACGTGTTTGAGAATGTGGGGCACCGCGCCGATGTGATCTTCGTGCCCGTGCGTGAGGATGAGGGCGGCCAGCTTTCCGGCGTACCTGTCCAGTGCCGACACATCCGGGATGACCAGATCCACCCCGAAGAGTTCAGGCTCGGGGAACATGACGCCGGCATCGACCATGACGGCGGTGTCGCCGCAGGCGATGATCATCATGTTCATGCCGAACTCGCCAAGGCCCCCGACAGGGATGACCTCAACGGCCGGTGCACCGACAGTTGTACTTCGTGCCGTCATTGACAGCGACCTTCACTCACGCACTCGAACACCAGCCATCACCAGACAGGCGTCTGGATAGGGCAGGACCACGACGCAAGGCGCGTCGTCACGCGGTCAATGTGTCCGACCTGTGGGTCGCTGGGACAACCCGGAAAAATCAGGCGGGAAACGCTCGAAGCGGGACTATAACACGGCGCTTCGAGTAGTACAAGTGCTTGTCGCGCCGTAGCCGCGGCGCAGGCGGATCGCGCCGTAGCCTGGGCGGAGGCGGGTCGCGCCGAAGCCTAGGCGGAGGCGGAGGTGCTGCGCACGGTGGCGAAGAGTTCCGTGAGGCGGGCGAAGTCTTCGATGGAAAGTGTCTCGGGGCGGCGTTTGCTGTCGATGCCGGCGAGCGCGACGACGGCCGGGGCGGTCGGTTCCAGGGGCTTGAGGGCGTTCACCAGCGTCTTGCGCCGCTGCGTGAACGCGCCCTTCACGATGCGCGCAAAGAGGGCGTCGTCGACGATGCGCACGGGGCTGCGACGGAAGTCCAGACGAATGACGCTGGACCGCACCTTGGGTGGCGGCGTGAACGCCGTCGGAGGCAAGTCGAGCACGCGGCGGATGTCGGCATGGAGTTGCGCGAAGATGCTGAGCACCCCGTAGTCGCGTGTGCCGGGCTTGGCGACGAGCCGGTCGGCCACCTCGCGTTGCACCATCAGTGTCGCATCGGCGAACAAGGCGTGTTGCTGACGCAACTCGATCAGCCGGAACAGGATCGGTGATGACAGGTTGTAGGGCAGGTTGCCCACCGCGCGGAAACGACGGGGCGGCGCCTCCGCGGCGTCGGGCGGGCGGCTGGGCTGCAGCGCCGTCAGGTATGGCACCACGTCCGTCTGCAGGAAGTCGGCGGTCACCAGGCTGACGTTTGCCGGTACCTGGGTGGCGAGGTCACGCGCGAGATCGCGGTCGATTTCGACCGCGAGGATTGGCGCGCCCGTCTCGGCCAGCGGCAGCGTGATGGCTCCGGACCCTGGACCAATCTCGAGCAACACGTCTCCCGGTTGCACATCAATGGCCGCGACGACCTTGGTTGCCCATGACGGGGCGAGAAAGTGCTGGCCAAAACGTTTGCGGGGGCGATGCACCTCGTGAGTGTATCGTGCTGTTGTGGAGATCCGGATGTTCGAACGCCGTGACGCTGCGGCGTTCTACGCCCTCAATCGCGCGTGGCTTGATGAACATGCGCTGTATGAGCCTGCCGACGAGCCCTATCTGGCCGATCCGTTGGGTTCGGTCGTGGATGCCGGCGGCGAAGTGTATGTCGCGATCGACGCAGAGGCGGTGGTTGGCACCGCCGCCATTGCGCCGCATGGTGACGACTGGGAACTGCTCAAGGTGACCGTCGCCGGTCATGCACGCGGGCGGGGGCTGGGTCGACGCCTGGTTGAACACTGCATCAACCGCGCTCGTGCGCGCGGAGCGACGCGCCTCATGCTGGTGTCGAGCTCAAAACTCCAGGCGGCCCTGCGGCTCTACGAACGTCTGGGATTCACACATGTGCCGTTGCCCGCCGACGTTCCTTACGCCACGGCTGACATCTGCATGCGCCTCGATCTCTGACCAACCCATCAACGCATCAACCCACCAACCCACCAACCCACCAACCCATCAACCGCTCCGCCAATACTTTTCTTCGATCTCCATGATCTGGTCCTCGTCGAGCCCGAAGTAGTGGCCGATTTCGTGGATGAGGGTTTCGCCAATCCCGACGACAACATCCTCATCGTCGAGCGAATCTTCGAGAATCGGATTCCGGAAGAGGGTGACCTTGTCGGGCAACACGTTGCCGTGTGCCCATTGCCGCTCTGGCAGGGGAATGCCTTCGTAGAGCCCGTAGAGTGAGTCGGGCGGTTCGATGCCCACCTCCGCGAGTTGTTCGAGCGTCGGGTCGTCTTCGACCACGATGGCGATGTTGGTCATCGCCGCGCGGAACTGCTCCGGCAGGGACGCCACGGCTTCGTCGACGAGGCGCTGAAAGCGATCAGGCGGAAACGCGGCCGGGTCCATGCAGGCGATAGTACGCGCAGTGTGGGCGCACGCCGCAGATGTGACAGGCCGGTTTGGGCTTGCAGATGCGGCGGCCGTGCAGAATCAGCGCGTCTGATCCACGCGTCCATCGTTCCGGGGGCAGCAGCGATGTCAGTTTCTTCTCTGCGGCGACGGCGTCTTCCGTCGCTTTGCCCTTGAGGAACCCAATTCGGGTGGCCACGCGCAACACGTGGCGATCAACCGGAAAGCCGGGAATCCGGAACGCGTGCCCCAGCACGACATTGGCCGTCTTGCGGCCGACGCCGGGCAGTTCCACCAGCGCGTCCATGTCCGACGGGATCTGGCCGTCATGTTCGTCAACCACGGCCGTGGCCATGCCGAGCAGACTCTTCGCCTTCATGCGAAAGAAGCCTGTCGACTGGATCATGCGCTCGAGATCCGCGGCATCGGCTTTCGAGAGCGCTCGGGCGTCAGGGAACTTCTTGAACAGCGCCGGCGTGACCTGGTTCACACGCGCGTCGGTGCATTGCGCCGACAGAATCGTGGCGACCAGCAGCTCGTACGGCGTGGTGAAGTTCAGTTCCGTCCACGCGTGGGGATGATGCGCGTCGAGGGCGTCGAATACGGCGGCCGCGTGAGCGGCGGCGTCATTGGCTTTTTTCGCCATTCACGGGCGACTTAGTGGAGTGGGCCCTGAGGCCAGCCGGCCTGCTGCTGTGCCTGTGCGTCGGTCATGGCGCGCATCTGTTCCTGGAGCGCATTGATGAGCCCGGGCACAACCGAGAAGGGAAGCGCAATCTTTGCGATGACAGGCGCCTTGACGACCTGGCTCTCCTCGGCGGTGCGGATGTCCTTGTCGGTGAGCGGACGCACATCGCAGAAGGTGAGAGTCATGTCGAACGGCGTATGGCCGACCGCGCAGAAGTTGGCGTAGACCCGAGCCGTGTCGGTGGACTCGTCGGGCACGATCGTGAAGCTGAGCTGCTTGGGGGCCGGAGTGGACATGATCAGTACTTTCTCATGACTCCGACCACCACGCCCTGCAACTGCACCATCGACGGATCAAGCAGGATGGGCTGCATCGCCGGGTTGGCCGGCTGCAGGCGGATGCGGCCCTGCTCGCGATAGAACTTCTTGAGCGTGACGTCGGCGCCGCCGACCAGTGCGATGACCATCTCGCCGTTGTCGGCCGTCTTGCGGTCTTCGACGATGACGAAGTCGCCGTCGCGAATCTGTTCGTCGATCATCGAGTCGCCCTTGACGCGCAGGACGTAGGTGTCGCGGCGGCCCACCAGGTCTTCCGGCACGGCGATCGTCTCGGTGCCGGTGACGGCTTCGATGGGCACGCCTGCGGCCACGTAGCCGAGCATCGGCAACTCGAGCGCTCGCTGGCCCGTGGGCGCTGAGAGCAGTTCAACCGACCGGCTGCGGTTCCACAGACGGCGGATGAAACCCTTCTCTTCGAGGTTGGTCAGGTGCTTGTGCACCGTCGCCAGCGACGACAGACTGAAGCGCCGCCCAATTTCTTCAAGCGACGGGGCGTATCCGTGCTGCTGGATGAATTCCTGCAGATAGTCCAGAATTTCGCGCTGACGTTTGGTGAGTGGTTGCACGGGCCGACTGTATGCAAAAGAAAGGCGAAAGTCAACGCACGTGGGATGTCCTCGGCGTTGGCGAAAATTCAGTCGACCTGGTGGCGAGCCTCCCGGCGTTGCCGCCAACCGACGGCAAGGCGGAGCTGACGGCCCTGGAGTCGAGGCCGGGAGGGCAGATCGCTACCGCCCTGGTCGGCTGCGCGCGGCTTGGCCTTCGTACCGCCTACATCGGGACGTTTGGGAACGACGATCGCGCCGCTGTGATTCGCGAGGCCCTCGGCGCTGACGGCGTCGACCTCCACGCGTGCCGCGAGGTTGACGCGCCGAATCGCTCCGCCCTGATCCTGGTCGAGGAAGCGCGCGGCGCCAGAACGGTGTTGTGGCGGCGACCCGCGAGTCTCGACTGGCCGCCCGCCCACGCGCCCTTGCACCTTGTCGCCCAGTCACGCGCGTTGCTTGTCGACACGACGGACATCCAGCTCTCCATCGCGGCCGCCCGGGTTGCGCGGGAGGCAGGCACCCTGGTCGTCGCCGACGTCGACGATGACGTTCCCGACCTCGACAGCCTGCTCAGGCTGCTCGACGTCCTGGTGGTGTCTTCAGGCCTGGCCCCGCAGATTCGCGAGCTCCACGCCCGCGGTCCCGGGCTCGTTGTGGCCACGCTCGGTCGTGACGGTGCCGTCGCCTGGGATGGCCGGCGCGAGACGTACTCCCCCGGTTTCGATGTCCCGGTGGTCGATACCACCGGCGCCGGCGACGCCTTCCGCGCCGGCCTCCTCTGGGCACTCCTGCAGGACCAGCCGGACCTGAAGGACCCGATGGACCGGATGGACCCGATGGACATGCTGGCCCCGGCCAACGCCGTCGCTGCCCTGAACTGCCGGGCCCGGGGAGCCCAGACGGGCCTGCCCACCGCCGCCGAGGCGGAAGCCCTTGTAACTTCCGCCCGCCAGGGCCGGTCAAACCGGCTATGGGACCCGGAACGCATGCCACGGCCGCCCGTCCCCTCGGGTGGGGACGCACGATGACCGACACGGGCGCCGAAGCCGACTACTCGAGCGTCGACGACCTGGGCCTCGTCCGGGCGTTTCTGGCCGGCCAGCGTCCGGCCTTCGACGCCATCGTCGCGCGGCATCAACGGACCGTGTATCAGGTGTGCTTCCGGTTCGTGCGCAACCGCGCGGACGCCGCCGACCTGGCGCAGGATGTGTTTGTCCGGGCGTTCAAGGGGCTCAGGAACTTCAAGGGTGATGCGCAACTGAGCACGTGGCTGTATCGCGTTGCCGTCAATGTGTGCCTCAATCGCGTGTCGTCCAAGCGGCCGGAGACCGAAGAACTCGAGCCGTCCAGACACGTCGACGAGCGCGCGGATGACCCGCTGCGACGGATCGTGCGCGCCGAGAAAGTCGCGGAGGTGCGGCGAGCGATTGCGCAACTGCCGCCGAAACAGCGAGCGGCCCTGTTGTTGCGGGTCTACCAGGAACTGCCGCACGAAGAGATCGCGACCATCCTTGGCAGCTCGACCGGCGCGGTCAAGGCCAATTTTTTCCATGCGCTTGGTAACCTGAAGCGGTTGTTGTCATGACTGACCATCTTCGAGACGAAGAACGTATCGACGCCCTCGACGGGACCCTGCCGGCCGCCCGTGCCGCGCACCTCGACGAATGCGACGTGTGCCGGGAGGATGTGGCGGCGCTGCGCGATGTCGTGATGCTGGTTGACGCGGACAGTGGGGCAGACGACATGCCGCCCGGCATGTTCTGGGAACACTTTCCTGCGCGCGTGGCCGCAGCGGTGGCCGCCGCCGAGCGTCCCACGCGGTTCTGGAAGAGCGGTGCCCGCTTCTGGATGGCGCTCGCGACGGGGCTCGCGGTGGTGACGCTGGCGGTGCTGTCACCGCGCGCGCCGATGACTATGCCCGAGCGCAGTGTCGACGGCGAAGTCGCCCTGGCTGGTGAGCCGGCCGTTGATCCGGTCCATTGGGAATTTGTGACCGACGTGCTGGGTACGGTCGAATCGGATGTGGCAGAGGATGTCCTGAGTCCGCGCCGCGGCGCGGGCGATCGAGCGCTCGAGGCACTGTCGGCCGCCGAGCGGCTCGCCTTTGCGCGTCTGCTTGAGGCGGAGTTGGCCGAGGGAACGGCACCGGGGAGTGAGTCATGACGGCGATGCTGGTGACGATGGTGATGGCGTTTTCGATGATGGCGCCTGCCGGCGAGGCGCAGGCGCGCCAGCCAAACCAGGGCGCCCGCGGGCGTCAGGGCATGGAGCTGCCGGCGGCCGCCCCGGGCATGCCTGTCCAGCAGTTGCAGGAGTTGTTCGACGCGTTTGTGCTTGTGCAGGCTCAGCGCGTGCTGCAACTGAACGACGACGAGTATCAGCGGTTTTTTCCGGCGATGAAGCGCCTGCAGGACGTTCGCCGCAACCACCAGCAGCAGCGCCAGCGCCTGCTTGGTGAACTGCGCCGCGCGGCCCCTCTGAGACCGGGCCCGAACGCACGGCAGGACGTGCCGCCTCCCGCCGACGATGCGACGTTGACAGCGCTGCTCCGGCGCTCGGACGAGCTGGAGGTGCGACTGGCCAATGAGCTGCGTGAGGCGCGAAAGGCGCTCGACGAGACGTTGCCCATCCGGCAGCGCGTGGCCTTCCGCATCTTCGAAGAAGACATGGAACGCCAGAAGCTCGACTTCATCACCCGCGCCCGCCAGCAGCAGGGACCAGGACGGCAGGGAGGCGGCTAGAATGGCGGTATGGCACGTGTCCGCCCGTTCGTTGCGCTGATCGCGACCATCGGCCTTGCCGCCGGACTGGCGGCGCAAACCGCCGACCGCGCGGAGGCGGCTCGCGCACGCACCAAGGTCGAAGCCATCATCGTGCGCTCCCTGGTGGAGCCGCCGCCCAAGACCCCGCTGCGTACGACCATCACCGACAGCGAACTGAACGCGTACTTCCTGGTCTACGGCGCGGAGGAACTGCCCCCCGGGCTTTCCAAACTGCGGGTGACGCTCCTTGACGGCGGTCGCTTCCAGACCCACGCCACCATTGACTTCGACGCGCTGCGCGGCGACAAACCCCGCGGGATGATGGACCCACTGGCGTATGTGTCGGGGTCGATGGACTTGATCACCGTGGGAGCCTTTTCGGCGTCGGGTGGGCGCGGCGTGTTGCGACTCGAGTCAGGGACGCTGGGCGGTGTCTCCGTGCCACGCCTGCTCCTGGAAACGGTGGTCACCCAGTTCTCCAAGTCCCCGGACTTTCCTGACGGCATCACCCTCGATCAGCCATTCGACCTTCCCTCAGGTATTCGCGAGGTGCAACTGCGCAAGGGCAGCGCCACGGTCGTGCAGTAGTGGCTGAGCGCGCCTCGTCAGACTGGTGGTCCAGGCCGCTGCAGTTCGTCCGTGGTGTCGGCCCCCGACGCGCCGCCGAGTTCGAACGTGTCGGACTTCACACCGTTGAAGATCTCCTCCTTCGGTTTCCCCGGCGGTATGAAGATCGCGCCGGCCTCTCGCCGATCGCGAAACTGAAGCCGGGCCAGACGGCGACTGTCGTCGGCGAAGTCTTGTCCTCCGGCGTCCGGCCGACTCGTCGTCCCGGCTTCCGGCTGTTTGAGGTCGTCGTGCGGGACGGCAGCGGCGCGGTGCGTGCCGTCTTTCCGAATCAGGCGTTCCTCAAGGACGTCTTCAAGCCACACCAGACCGTGGTGATGTTCGGCCTGCTGGAATACCGAGCGGGCGGGCTGCAGTTCACCAACGCCGAATACGAGATCGTCCGCGGCGAGGTCACGGATGGCGCCGAGGGCGACGACGTGACCGTGCATACGGGGCGGATCGTGCCGATCTACGAGAAGATCGGCGCGATCACCACACGCATGCAGCGGTCGTTGGTGCATCAGCTGCTGGCCGAGATGCCGCCGGAGGTGTCCGACCCGCTGCCGGCAGCGGTGCGCGGGACGCGCCCGGATCGGGCGACCGCCATACGGACTACCCATTTTCCGCAACCCGGTACCAACATCGATGCGCTCAACGACTGCGCGACACCCGCCCAGCAGCGACTGATTTTCGAGGAGTTCTTCCTGTTCCAGGCCGGCCTCGTCCTTCGCAAGCGGCGTCAGGCCGAGGATCGCAAGGCACGGGCGGTCGTTGTGGACGATCGCATTCGAGAGTCCGCGCGCAAGGTGCTGCCGTTCAGGCTGACCGATGGCCAGAAGGTCGCGCTGCGCGAGATCGTGACGGACATGCAACGCGCCGAACCGATGCATCGGCTGCTGCAGGGGGACGTCGGCGCGGGCAAGACCATCGTGGCGCTGCTGGCGGCGCTGGTGGCCATGGAAAACGGCATGCAGGTGGCGTTCATGGCGCCGACCGAGATCCTGGCGGACCAGCACTACCTCACGATTCGTCGACTGCTCGATGCATCGCGGTTTCGAGTGGCCTCGTTGACCGGCAGCCTGACGGCTGCGAAGAAACGCGCGACGCTCGCCGAGATCGCCAGCGGCACGACACACCTGGTGATCGGCACCCACGCGCTGGTGGAAGGCGCCGTGACGTTCAACGACCTGGGCCTGGTCATCATCGACGAGCAACACCGCTTTGGTGTCGTGCAGCGCGCCACGCTGCGGGAGAAGGGCCACAAGCCGGATGTGCTGGTGATGACGGCCACGCCCATTCCCCGCACGCTGGCGCTCACCGCATTTGGTGACCTGGACGTCTCGGTCATTCGTGGCCTTCCCCCAGGGCGTCAGCCGATCCGCACGCTGGCCAGACCCGAATCGCGACGCGACGACGTGTATGCGCTCGTGCGTGGCGAGCTGGAACAGGGCCGCCAGGCGTACGTCATCTATCCGCTCGTGGAGGGCTCTGAAAAAGTCGACCTGCGCGCCGCCACCGAGATGGCTGAAACACTGCAGGATCAGGTCTTTCCCGACTACCGCGTGGCCCTGTTGCACGGCCGCATGAAAGCCGACGCGAAGGAGCAGGTGATGGCGGCCTTCGCGCGTGGTGACGTGCATGTGCTGGTCGCGACGACCGTGGTCGAAGTTGGCGTCGACGTGCCCAACGCCACCGTGATGGTCGTGGAACATGCCGAACGCTTCGGCCTGTCACAGCTGCATCAACTGCGTGGTCGCGTGGGGCGCGGTGAACACGCCTCCAACTGCGTGCTGCTGTATCAGCATCCGATCAGCGACCAGGGACGCGCGCGTCTCGATGCGCTGGTCTCAACGACGGATGGTTTCGTGATCGCCGAACGTGACCTGGAGATCCGCGGCCCCGGCGACTTCTTCGGCACGCGTCAGTCCGGCCTGCCAACGCTGCGGATCGGGGACCTGGTGCGCGACCACGTGCTGATGGAGGATGCGCGGCGCGCGGCGGTCGCGTGGCTCGATGATGCCGGCTCGGCGCCCCTGGTGGCGTACCTGAGCACGCACTGGGCCGAACGCTTTGGCCTGGTGGGAGTCGGCTGATGCGTGTCATCGGAGGCTCATTGAAGGGACGGAAGTTGCGCGGTCCGGCAGACGATCGTGTGCGCCCCACGTCCGATCGCCTTCGGGAGACGCTGTTCAACGTGCTGGCATCGGAGATGCCGGGCGCGCGCGTGCTGGACGGGTACGCAGGCACGGGCGCTGTCGCCATCGAAGCCGTCAGTCGTGGCGCCGCCGACGTCGAGGCCTGGGAAGTGTTGCCGGCGGCGTTGGCCGTGGCGCGTGCGAACATCGACGCCTGCGGCGTGAATGACCGGTGCCACCTGCGACGGGGGGATTTTCTTCGGTCGAGCGGCGGAGCCGACCGCACCATCGTGTTCCTCGACCCTCCATATGACGTGGCCGATCTGCTGACACCGCTGACGGTGGCCGCCACGCGGCTGGCGCCTGCAGGGGTGGTCGTCCTGGAACACCGTCGGTCCACCGAGAGTCCCGACGCGGCAGGTCCGCTGCAGCGGGTTCGGGTGCTCAAAGCCGGTGATAGCGCGTTATCCTTCTACCGGTACGCATGAGCACCCCGCGCATTGCCGTCTTTCCGGGATCGTTTGACCCGATCACCAATGGGCATCTCGACCTGATCGCGCGCGCGGCCCGCCTGTTCGACGAAGTCGTCGTGGCCATCCTCATCAATCCGAACAAGCAGTCGCTGTTCGAGCTTCACGAGCGTCGGCGGCAGATCGAAGAGGCGTGCGCGCGCGTGCAGGGCACGGTCCGCGTGGACGCGTTCGAGGGGCTGGTCGTCGAGTACGCGAGGAGGATTGGCGCCGTGGCGCTGGTGCGCGGGCTCCGCAATGGCGCAGACTTCGACTACGAACAGCCGATGGTGGCGATGAACGCCCACCTCGCGCCGAGTGTCGACACGGTCTGTCTGCTCGCCTCCGCGTCGGTGGCGCACATCAGCTCGCGGCTGGTGAAGGAAATTGCCGCGCTGGGCGGCGACGTGTCCGGCCTGGTGCCGGCGCACGTGGAATCTGCGCTGCGTCATCGCGTGGCGTCACGGAAGGAGTAAGCGTGGACGCAGGTCGTTTGGCGGCGCGGATGCAGCACGTGGCGATGTCGCCGACCATGAAGGGCACGGCGGTCGCCGAGAAGATGCGCCGGGAAGGTATCAACGTCATCGATCTTGGCGCCGGCGAGCCGGACTTCCCGACGCCACCCCACATTGCCGAGGCCGGCAAGGCCGCGATTGATGCGGGCCGCACCAAGTACACGACCAACAGCGGCGTGCTCGACCTCAAGCAGGCCGTGGCAGACCGATACCGCCTCGACTACGGCGTGACGTACGCGCCCGACGAAGTAATCATCACCGCAGGCGGCAAGCAGGCGCTGTATCACGCGGCGATGGCGCTCTTCGGGCCGGGTGACGAAGTCATCACCCACATGCCCGGCTGGCCGACGCTGGTGGAGCAGATCAAACTCGCCGAGGCCACCCCGGTCATCGTCCGCACCTACGCCGAACAGGGAGTTGTGCCAACGGCCGAAGCCTTCATGGCTGCGGCGACGCCGAAGACGCGCGCGATCATCATCAACAGCCCAGGCAACCCGACCGGCGCGTTGCTGAGCGAAGCCGATGCGCGGGTGCTGGCAGACGCGGCCGCGGCTCGCGGCTGGTGGATCATCCTCGACCTCTGCTACGAAAAACTGATTTACGACAACGCCGCGCACAACCTGCCGGGGATCTTCTCGTCTGTGCTGCGTGATCGCTTCGTCATCACGGCATCGGTGTCGAAGGCGTATGCCATGACGGGATGGCGACTGGGATGGGTGGTCGGGCCCAAGGCGGTCATCAGCGCCGCAAACGCGCTCCAGAGCCACACCACATCCAACGCAAATTCGATCACGCAGTACGCCGCGATCACGGCCCTGACCGGGTCGCAGCAATGCGTGACCGACATGCTGCGCGAATACCAGCTGCGCCGCGACGAGGTGCTCTCGTGGCTTGCGGAAGAGCCGCGTCTGCGCACGGCGGTGCCGCAGGGCGCGTTTTATGTGTTTCCGGATATCTCGGATTTCCTGTCGCCGGATGGCTTCCGCACTTCGATGGAATTCACCGATGCGCTGCTGGCGCAGGAGCACGTGGTGACGACGCCGGGAGAGGCGTTTGATACACCCGGCTTCCTTCGGATCTCGTACGCCAACTCGCTTGAGAATCTTCGCGAAGGTGTCACGCGCCTGATTCGATTCGCGCGGGGGCACGCGCCGCGCTGACCATGGCGATTGCTGACGCGCTGGCCGCCAGGCTCCGTGCCATTGTCGGCGATGGGTGGGTCACGACCGATGCCGACGCGCTCGTCGCCTACGGCACCGATGCCCTGAAGCAGGGCCATCCCGCCGACATCGTCGTCAAGCCAGGCACGACCGCGGAGGTCGCAGCCGTGGCGCGCCTCTGTCACGAGACGCGCACGCCGCTCGTGCCGCGCGGAGCCGGCACCGGATACACCGGCGGCGCCGTGCCGGTGCACGGCGGCGTGGTGGTGAGCCTCGAGCGGTTCAACCGCCTTCTCGAGATTGACGAAGGCAACCTGCTGGCCGTCGTCGAGCCACATGTGGTGACGGGTGATCTGCAGGCGGCCGTTGAAGCCGTGGGCCTGTTTTATCCGCCCGATCCCGCCAGCCTCAAGCAGTCGGTGATCGGCGGGAACGTCGCTGAGAACGCCGGCGGACCTCGCGCATTCAAATACGGCGTGACCAACAAGTACATCCTTGGACTCGAAGCCGTGCTGCCGACCGGCGAGATCATCGAGACCGGTGGGAAGGTCGTCAAGAATGTCGTTGGCTACGACCTGACACATCTGCTGGCCGGCTCGGAAGGCACACTCGCGATCATCACGAAGGTCATCGTGCGGCTGATCCCGAAGCCTCCGGTGCAGGTCACGATGCGCGCGAGTTTTCCGAGTGTCCGACACGCGGTCGACGCGGTCACCCGACTGATTCGGGCGCGAGTGATTCCCGCCGCGCTTGAACTGATCGACGGCGATTCCCTCGACGCCGTGGCCACCCATCTGCAGGTGCGGTCGCTCGCACCGGAAGGCACGGCCGCAATCCTGCTGCTCGAGGTGGACGGCCTTGCCGAACAAGTGGGTGGGGAGGCCGACCGTGTCGAGGTGGCGTGTCGTGAGGCCGGCGCAACCGAGTTCCGGCGCGCGAGGGACGAAGACGAGCGCCAGGAACTGTGGCGTGTGCGCCGCGAGATTTCGCCCTCACTGAAAGTCATCACGCCGCTGAAGTTCAATCACGACGTGGTTGTGCCGAAGGCGCGAATTCCCGAGCTGTTCGAACTGGTCGATGTGCTGCGTGCCAAATACCGGCTGCGCATCCCGTGTTTCGGACACGTCGGCGACGGCAACATCCACGTGAACATCATGGTGACGCCGGATGATGCCGATGAAATCGCCCGGGCGCATGAGGCCGAAGGCGATCTGTTTCGCGGTGTCGTCGCGCTTGAAGGATCCATCAGCGGCGAACACGGCATCGGATTCGCCAAAGCGAAATACCTTTCGCTTGAGCTCTCTGACGACGAACTCGCACTGATGCGGCGCCTGAAGGCGGCCTTTGATCCCCACGGCATCCTGAATCCCGGAAAGATGGGCCTCTAGATGGCGAGATGGCGAGGTGGCGAGGTGGCGAGATGGCGAGGTGGCGAGATGGCGAGGTGGCGAGGTGGCGAGATGGCGTACGTGGGGCGGGCCTTTAGGCCCGCCGAGATTGAGTAGATGAAAAGCCTGTTACTCCTGCTGACGCTCTTGACCACCCAGGTCGCGGCTCCCGTCACCGTCGTCTTTGAGACGACGATGGGGGAGATTGCGATTGAGGTGAACGTCGCGAAGGCGCCGGTGACGTCGGCGAATTTTCTCCGCTACGTCGATGAGGGCTGGTACACGGGCGGGCAGTTCCACCGCACGGTGCGGCCGGACACCGAGACGAACACCACACATCCCATTCAGGTCATCCAGGCGAGCCGGCGTCGTGAGCGCGGCGTGAATCCTGGGATTCCGCCGGTCGCGCTCGAACGCACGCGCGATACAGGCCTCACACACACTGACGGAGCCGTGTCGATGGCGCGAGTGGCAGGGCAGCCTGACTCGGGCGCCAGTGACTTCTTCATAGCGATTGGCGCGCAGCCGTCACTCGACTTTGGTGGCGGACGCAACGCCGACGGACAGGGGTTTGCGGTGTTTGGCCGCGTCGTGGCCGGAATGGATGTCGTCAAGAAGATCCAGGCGGCTGAGGTGCGTCCCGATTCGCAGACGCTGGCGACGCCCGTATCGATCGTACGGGCCCGGCGCAAGTAGAGGGAAAGTCCGCGCCTGTGTTACCTTAGTGGCACGGAGGTATTACTCGTGAAGATCCGCTCGATCAAGCTGACGACGCAGCAGGAACAGGCGCTTCGAAAAGCCGCGGAAGCGCGCGGAGTGTCCGACAGCTTCCTGGTGCGTGAGGCGCTCGAGTCGTACCTCGCAGGGCCGGCCCATTCGGCGCAATCTGGTTCTGTGGCTGACGTAGCGGCTCGATGGCTGGGTGTGGTGGACGACACGCCCACAGACCTCTCCACCAATCCGAAGTACCTCGACGGGTTCGGCAAGTAGCCGAGCGAACGGACCGCTGTTGAGAGAACGCGACGTCTTGATAGACACGGGACCGCTGGTGGCGGCCCTTGCCAGGCGCGACAGCCACCACCAGTGGGCGGTAGAGCGCTTGCGTGAGATCGAGCCGCCGCTCGAGACGTGTGAGGCCGTGCTGACCGAAGCGGCGTTTCTGCTGCGCGGTGCGGTGGGCGGTGCTGACGCGCTGCTGGCACTGGTCGACGAAGGCATCCTCACCGTGCGCTTCGATCTGGAAGAACACGCGCAGGCGGTCCGTGCCCTGATGCGCCGGTACGCCGATCAGCCCATGTCGCTCGCCGACGCGTGTCTCGTCCGGATGTCGGAGATTCGCGGCGACTCGAAGATCCTCACCCTCGACAAAGACTTCCGTCGTTATCGCCGGCTCGGACGCAAAGTCGTTCCCCTTATCGCGCCGCGGTGATCTCCAGGGGAATCAACCTCTCGACCGAGGCGTCGGTGCCGACGTGGGCAACCAGTCGAAGGACGTACCGGCCAGGGGAGAGTCCCGCGAGTGGGAGTGACTCGTCGAGCGCTGCCATATGTCGCTTCGGGTTCGTGGACTCCGAGCGCGCCGTCACTCTGCGCGGCGCCGTCTGGCCGACCAGTCCCAGTTCGAAGATGACCTCCGGGGTGTCCGAATCCCAACTGGCACGCGTGAACACGCGAAGGGTCTCGTCCGGCGAAAAGGCACGCCGTGTCGTCGGTTGCACTG
>CBINOO010000070.1:0-20550 GCA_966252305.1 uncultured Acidimicrobiia bacterium | reverse complement strand
GGCGATGCGCGCCGCCGAGCTGACGCGGCAGCTGCTCGCCTTCAGCCGGCGGCAAGTGCTGGCGCCTCGCGTTGTCGAGGTCAACGAAATCGTCACGGGTCTGCGCGCAATGCTGGCCAGGTTGATCGAAGCCAACGTGCAATTGCAGTTTGACCTCACCACCGACCCGACACATGTGCGGGTCGACCCCAGCCAGCTCGAACAGGTGCTGCTCAATCTGGTCGTCAACGCCAGGGATGCCATGCCTTCCGGCGGCCAGGTGACGATCGCGACGCGCGTCGGAAGCGGTGCGTTGAACGACGCCGCACCAATGGTTCACGTCACGGTTGGTGATACCGGCACGGGCATGCCCCCCGAAGTCCAGCAGCGGATCTTCGAGCCCTTTTTCACGACCAAGGACGTCGGGCACGGCACCGGCCTTGGGCTGGCCACCGTCTACGGGATCGTCGAACAGAGTGGCGGCAGCATCTCGGTGAAGTCCGAGGTTGGCGTCGGAACAGAGTTTCGACTGGCGCTTCCTGCAGCCAGCGTCGGCGACCAACACGCGTCGAGACGCCGGCCAGGCGAGCAACCGCTACGCGCCGGGACAGCCGTACTCGTGGTTGAAGACAGCCCGGTTCTTCGACGGTTCGTGGAACGATCGATCGCCGAACTGGGCGGGCACGCCGTCGCGGCAGACTCCGCTGAAGGAGCGCGCCTGGTGTGCGAGGGACTCAACCACCCCATCGATCTCGCCCTGGTGGACATCATGATGCCTGGTCAGAGCGGCATGGCGTTTGGTGCCTGGTTGCATGGCGCGATGCCTGACGTCCCTGTCGTCTTCATGTCCGGCTATTCGAGGGACAAGCTCCATCAGGAAGCGCTGGGCGACTGGGCACACTTTCTGGAAAAGCCGTTCACCAAGACGACGCTGCGGCAGCGGATGGTGGAAGCGCTGTCGCGATCGACGCCGGACGAACGCGACACCGAACGGGCCGACTAACAAGACCTCATCGTTCCCGCATCGCGGCGACAAATCCGCGCATCGCTTCGCGCTGTACCGGCCCCAGCTCGTCGACGTTTGCCGTCAGGCCGGCTTCCAGATGGAGCGTGACCCCGGCGAGCCCGTGTCGGCGTGCGGCGCGGGCTTGACGTTCGGCGAAACCGGGGTCGCTGGTTCGCGCGCCCTCGCGAGCCGCTTCCGCAATACCCAGCGCCTCATCGTCAATAACCGGGAGTCCTGTTGAGCGCTGCGCGTCGGCCATGATGGCCGCGTTCTCCTCAGGCGACTTGCTGCGGTCACCGTGGTGGGTGATGTAGGAGCACAGAGACGCGCGCGGCACTTCCCCGCCGTGGGTGCTGCCGCAACTGGTGGCAAACCGCCGGGGAACGAGTGCCTCCAACTCGGCGAGGAACTCGGAATCCACCAGCGCCAGCACCTGCCCTCCGTGGGAGGACTCATTGGCGATTTCGATCCCGGCAATGGCGTCCGGAAACTTCTGAGCGATGGCCACCACCGCGCGCAGGTGCTCTCTCATCTGGTCGCGTGTGAGCCCATAGTCGCGTGTATCGGCAAACACCACCACCTCGGCTTTGAGTCCTGCTTCGCCGAGCGCGGACAACGTGAGCGGCAGCTGCCGGAGTCCGTCCGCGAGGGTCCGTTTCGTTCGGTGCACGGATGACACGACGACCCGCGCCACGGTGAAGCCCTCACGCGCCATCATCTCGACCCAGCGGCGGTCGCCGGCCTCGAGGCGAACTCCCAGATCAAACGACGTCAGGCCAATCCACGGGGATGCCGGCGCCGGACGCTGCCCGGTTGTTGATGCCGCCCCGCAGGCCGCAGCCGCGAGGAACACAAGAGCAGAGAGTTTTTTCATGACGCCTGATGGTTCAGACGTCAGGATCCCACGGCCTGGACGGGTTACTCCGCCCGCAGAGAGTCCACCGGATTGACGCGCGCCGCCATCCGCGCAGGAATCCACGCGACCATCGACGCCACTACCATCACCGACGCCCCAACGGTGGCGAACACGAACGGGTCACGCGTCGACGTATTGAACAGGAACGTCTCGAGGAGCCGGGAGCCGTACGCGGCAGCCGCCAGACCGGCCGCGACGCCGGCCACCGACGGCCACACGGCGTCCATGGCCACCAGGCGCACGACCTGCGACGCGCTTGCGCCAAACGCCATGCGCACACCGATCTCACGCGTGCGCGCGCTGACCGATGACATCGCGATGCCGGCCACGCCCATCAGCGCAAGACTCAACCCCAGAACTGACACCAGCACCAGCACTCCCCGGCGTTGCCTCGGACGCTCGATGTTGTCACCCAGCAGCGCTTCGCCCGGCCGAATGCGTTCCACAACGGCGCGTGTGCCCATCGCGGTCACCATCGCGCGGACCTCCGGCAGGGACGGCACAGGGCCGTCCGTGCGGAAGACAATGGAGGGCGGCATGAAGTTGTGCGGATGCAGTGGCGTGTAGACCACCGACTGCGGCTTCGATTTGGGTCCCCAGCCCCGGATGTCGTCAACCACCCCAATCACCGTCAGGCGCTCCCCGACATCAACGACTTTGCCAACGACCTGAGCGGAGTCCACTCCAAGCGCACGCGCCGCCGACACGCTCAGCACTGCCACCGGTTGCTCCTCGTCGTCGCCGCCGAACCAGCGGCCCTCTTGAACGGAGAGGCCGAGAGCGAGGTCAAACCCCGGAGTCACGCCAACCAGGCTGATGTCCAGATCCTCGCCTGGCTTGGTCGCCATGAATGCGATCATCTGGTCACTGAGCGGCACCCAATCGGTGGCACCTACTGCCGCCATGCCCGGTATCTGGCGCATCCGCTCCACCAACGCCGGATAAAACGTCCGCCACGTCAGTGGATCCGCACTTGTGGGGACGACCTCGAGTGCGTAGAGACCAGCGGGCTTGAACCCGAGATCGACGTCAAGCAGCCGATTCACGGTCTGCACGAGCAGCCCCCCACCGGCCAGCAACGCCGCAGCAAGCGAGACCTGCAGAAAGACAGCCGTTTGACCGGGTCGACCTGCCCACCGGCGCCGGACGGCGACGCCGGGTCCGGACAGCCACGCCCTGAGGTCGAACGATGACTGGCGCCACGCGGGCAGCGCCACCGACACCCAGGCCGTCACCACGCCGAGCACTCCCGTTGCGGCAAAGACCCTCCAATTGACGCTGACAGCGGTGTGGGGTGGCAAGTCGAGGGGCAACAGCGCCACCACTGTCTCGAGAGCCATCCACGCCGCGATGGCGCCGACGAATGCTGCGGCCACGCCGAGGCACGTCGCCTCCACAAGCTGCTGCTGCACCAACCTGCCACGGCCGGCGCCCATCGAGGCGCGCACCGCCAGTTCCTGGCGACGGGCCGTGCCCTGTGCCCCCACCAGTCCAGCGACGTTGACGATGATCACCAGCACCAGCACGCCCACTGTCACGACGATGAACGCCATCGCCATTCGCGACTGCTCAAACACCTCGTCGTAGACGGACGCCAGCTCAACGGCATTGACCCGCCCGAACACCGGACTGGTGGTCCAGGATTGGACCCGCGCCGCCAACGCCTCTGCCGCGGCCGCAAGGGGGACACCATCGGCGAGCCGCGCGACGACATCAAGGCCTGTGCCGCGGCGCTCAGCACGCTCGCCGACCGATGACAGCGGCGTCCAGATGTGTGTGTGACGAAACAACCCTGGGGGCAGGACGCCGACGACCGTCACGGTCTCGCCTTCAAGCACCATCGATGACCCGACGATCGCCGGATCAGCACCAAGGCGCTGGCTCCAGTACGCGTGTCCGACGATCACCGCACTGGTGCCACTCGACCGCGTGTCGTCATCGGTGAAGAACCGGCCGGCGAACGGCCTGGCGCCGTGTGCTTCGAAGAATCCGGGCGTCGCACGCTGCACGGTCGCGCGCTCAGGGTCGCCGCGGTCCACGACAAGGCGCTCGTCAAACGAGAAGTGGCCACCCACCGCCGCAAGGACGTCCGTTGCATCCCGCAGCGCGAGGACGTCCTGCACCGAAGGCGCGAGCACGTCAGTCTCGCCGCCCGGCTGCTGCGACCGCAGTTGCACCGAGACCAGACGGTCGGCGCGAACGACCGGCAGCGGCCGGATCCACGCCGCGTCGACGATGGCGGCCAACGTGGCGAGCAGGGCGAGGCCCAGCGCGAGTGTCGCCCCCGTCGCGAGGTGCCGTGCCGGATGGCGGCGCCAGAGCCGCAGACTGTATCGGGCATCCTGGAGCAACTGGTCGATGAGGCCGGCCCCACGCACGTCATACCCTTCGTCGCGCAGGCGCATCACGTTGCCAAACCGTCGCTGCACCTGTCGTGCAGCGTCCGCGGGCACGACGCCTCGCCGCTCGTATTCGGCTCGGCGCATCGCCATGTGGAACTCGTACTCTTCGCGGATTTCCTCCGCGATGACATCCCTGCGGAGCCACGCGCGCACTCGTCGCCACATGTTCAGCTCTCCAGCACGCTCTGGACGGCAGCGGTGAGGCGCGTCCAGCTGGCGACCTCATCCGCGAGCTGCGCCCTGCCTGCACGTGTAAGTCCGTAGAACCGGGCACGCCGCCCGGTGTCGGTGACGTTCCAGGTGGAGGTCAGCAGCCCGCGCGCTTCCATGCGATAGAGCGCCGGATACAACGACCCCTCCTCTACCCGCAACACATCGCTGGACAGCTGCTCCAGGCGGACAGCGATGGCGTACCCGTGCATCGGACCGTGCTGCAGTGTTTTGAGCACCAGCATGTCGAGTGTGCCGTGCAGCTGATCCGCGCTTGTCCCCGCACCGCGTCGTGCCATCCTCACCCCCTGAACGTCTAAGGCTTAGACACTCTAGGTGTATTAAACGCGCGAGTCAAGCGACTGGCCGCACGCTGATGGGCTGATGGGCTGATGGGCTGGTGGGTTGGTGGGCCGCTCAGCGCGCGCAGCGGGCGGCGGCGAGACGGTCGAGCACGCCGAGGTACTGCGGTCGGGTCACGGCCGTCGCGTTCTGACGGGTCTTGTGGGCAACGACCATGTCCAGTTCGGGCAGCACGGTGATGAACTGTCCGATCGCCCCGATGCCGGTATACGCGTTGCGATAGATGCCGGTGTTGAACGGGCCGTCCCAGATCCACCACAGATAACCGTAGCCAAACGGGCCTTCGCGATAGGACGCCGGATTCATCTGCGTCACCGGCGTTTCAACCGTCACCATCTCCTCCACCCACTCTTCCGACAACAGGCGCGTGTTGCCCCAGCGGCCGTGCCGAAGCATCAGGAGACCGAGTCGCGCCATGTCGCGCGTGGAAAGATAGAAGTGATACGCCGGATGTTGTGACGCCTGCGGCCGACGAGCCTTGCGCTGCGCCTCAAGCCGGAAGTCCTCGAATTGCATTGGCCGCGCGAAGTCCTGCTCGAACGCCGCGTAGATGTCCTTCCCTGTCGCCTTCTCGAAGATCGTGCCGAGCGCGTTGAAATCCCAGTTGTTGTAGAGAAAGTACGAACCGGGCTTCACGGTGCCTCGCGGTCCCGGCGGCTCCCCCGACGTGCTGCCGCACCCTGTGCACGCGGCATTGGCAGCCTCGTGATACACGCCCGACCGCGCGGTCAGCAGATGGCGCACGGTGGCCGTCTTCTCCATCGGCAACAACCCGTCAACGTCATCAATCCCCAGGTCGGCCATCGTCGCATCGAGCGTGACCGTGCCGTCGGCGACGTACTTGCCGAACATCATCGCGAGAATGCTCTTGCGCACCGAGGCCAGGTAGGTGACCTCGTCCTGCGGCCCGTAGTCGAACAACACCTTGCCGCCCACGACCACGGTCATGGCTGTGGTGCCGAGTGTCTTCAAGTGAGCGGTGAGGTCATCCAGCGGCGCCTGACAGTAGCCGGCAGATGTGGGGGACGTATGACGGTCCCAGGTTGTGCCGGGGGCGACGGGCGTCTGCGCCGAGGCCATCACGCCGCCGGCAGTGCACAGGGAAATCAGCAGAAGCCATGCACGTTTCAGCATGGCCAAAGTCTACGTCAGGGCTGGGGCGTTGTCCGTACCCGCACCTGCGGCCATGCGAACTGTTTGTCGGGTCGGCCGTAGCGGAACCACATCAGCGCCAGGATGGAGCCCAGGAGGCCAAAGACGAGTGACACAATCAGTACGGCCACAAACGCGCGACGCAGGTCGGAACCAGGCGCACCAAACGGCGTCCGATCAGCCTCAAACCAGAACATCAGGGCGACGCCAAGGATCAGCATTCCGAGAGGCACGGCTGTCACCGACAGAAACCGGCGCCACGACTGCGGGGTCCAATGCGGCCTGCGAAGCCGGTAGCCCACTCGGACCTGCCACACGAGGTCCGTCACGATAATCAGGGAAACAGTGGCCGACACCACGTGCCCCGGGGTCGAATCGCCCAGCAGGTGCCGTAACGCCATGAGCGGGACCAGGACCACGATCCGGTACCGCTCCCACCAATATTCCTCGTTCATATCCCGCCTCGGAGGGTACCACGGTCCCACTTGACGGAACACTGTTAAGTCAATTAACGTCGTTAACCAGCAATGACGAGCGCCGACCGACGAGCCCGCCAGCAGGACGCCCTCCGGCAGCAAATCCTCGATGCCGCCCGCACCATCTTCATCCGCGACGGGTACGAGGCCCTGACGATGAGGAAGGTGGCGCAGGAGATTGACTACTCCGCGACCGCGATCTACCTGCACTTCCAGGACAAGGCCGCGCTGGTGCACGCCATCTGCGAAGAGACCTTCACGGGCCTGGTCGCGCGTCTCGAACGCCTCCAGAAGAAACACACCGACCCGTTTGAATACCTCAAGGCGGGCCTGCGCGCGTATGTGGAGTTCGGCCTCGCACACCCCAGCCACTACACCGCCACGTTCATCCTCGCGCCGAAGAACACAGGCTACGACTACGAACAGTCCGCCGGCAAAAACGCGTTCGAGTTCCTTCGTGGGACGGTCGCCGCTGGTGTGGCCGCGGGGCGTGTCCGGACTGACGATGTGGATGCGACGGCGCAGGCGTTGTGGGCCGGCGTCCATGGTCTGGTGGCGCTGCTCATCAGCAAACACGAATTCCCGTTTGTCGGGCGCGAGCGGCTGATCACCCAGACCATCACGCTGCTGGTGGATGGGTTGGAGGCGTAAGTGGCGTCCCTCGCGATTCGCAACCTGCTGCACGACCGCGTGAGGCTGGCTGTCACCCTCGTCGGCATCGTCTTCAGCGTCGTCCTCTCCGCCATCCAGCTTGGCCTGTTCATGGGCTTTCGCACGGCCACGGCGGATGTCATCTCCAACAGCCAGGCTGACGTGTGGGTGATGTCGCGCGGGGTCACTCATCTGGAATCCGCCGTCCCGTTTCCCGAACGGCGCCTGTATCAGCTGATGCAGGTGCCCGGCGTGGAACGCGCGGAACGGTACCTGGTGAACTTCAGCCAGTGGGAACGGCCCGACGGCGCCGAGGAAGGGATCATGGTCATCGGCCTCGAGCCGACGGCTACGATGGGACTGCCGTGGAACCTGACGGCCGGCCGTGTTGAAGACCTGCTCCAGCGTGATGCGGTCATCGTGGACGAGCTGTACCTGGCCAAACTCGGCGTCTCTGGCGTGGGCGACACCGCTGAAATTCGCGACCGGCGCGTGAAGGTCGTGGGCACGACCCGAGGCATCCGCACGTTCACGACGGCGCCGCCGGTGTTTGCGTCGCTCAACAACGCGCACCGTTTTGTCTCGGCGCCCGATGACCGGCTGCTGTACACACTGGTGCGCACCAGTCCGGGTGCCGACCCGGCCACCGTCGCCGCTGCGATCAAGGAGCGCGTGCCCGGGGTGGACGCGCTCACCCGCGAGCAGTGGCGCGCGGCGCAGGAGTACTACTGGATGTTTGGCACGGGCGCCGGCATCACGGTGCTGATTGCCGCCGCCCTTGGCCTGCTCGTCGGCGTGGTCATCGTCGCGCAGACGATCTACGCGGCCACCGTGGACCACATCCGCGAGTACGGGACGCTCAAGGCCATGGGCGCGACCAACGGCTACATCTATCGCGTCATCACTCAACAGGCGCTGCTCAGCGGCGTCGCCGGGTACGTGATCGGCATCACCATCGCGTTGACAATCTCGCGCGCATCGCTGGAAGGCACCACCGCGATTCTCATCCCCTGGCCGATGGCGGCGGCGCTGGCCGTCGTCACGGCGGGCATGTGCCTCGTCGCCTCGATTGTCTCCATCAACAAGGCCACGCGGATTGACCCCGCGATGGTGTTCAGGAACTGACATGGCCACCGGCATCCGTGTGCACGGCGTGACAAAAACCTACGGCGACGGCGCGACGTCCTTCCAGGCGCTCAAGGGTGTGGACCTGGACGCTCATCCGGGCGAGGTGTTGCTGATGGTCGGCCCCTCGGGCAGCGGCAAGACAACGCTGCTGTCGATCATGGGCGCCATCCTCCGGGCGTCGTCAGGGCGTGTGGAGATTGCGGGACGCGACATTGCCGGCCTGCCCGAGCGCGACCTGCCCGCGGTGCGACTGGCGCACCTCGGCTTCGTGTTCCAGGGCTTCAACCTGTTCCCCGCCTTGACCGCCGCGGAAAACGTGGCGATTGCGCTCGATGTCCGCGGCGAACGCGGTGCGCCGGCGCTTGCCAAGGCGCGCCGAGCGCTTGACGAGGTTGGCCTCGCCGACAAGGCCGGTTCGCTGCCGCGGGACCTGAGCGGCGGACAAAAACAGCGCGTGGCGATTGCCCGCGCCCTGGTGGGCGAACCCGGCATCATCCTGGCCGACGAGCCGACGGCCGCGCTCGATCACGACTCCGGCCTGCGCATCCTAGAACTACTGCGCTCGCTGGCCTCCAACGACGGCCGCGCGGTCGTCATCGTCACCCATGATTCCCGCACGTTTCCGTATGGCGACCGCATGGTGCGCATCGAAGACGGACGTGTGCACCCTCAGGAGACTGCCGCATGAACCGCACCTACTGGATGATCGCCGGCGTCGCGACGCTGGCGCTGTCGACGTGGGGACTCTCCCGCGCGCAAGACACCCCACCCGAGCCGTCCTCCAACACGACACCAGGCGCCTTCATCGTGGCGCCCGGCAAGGTGGAGGCCACCAGCGAAGACATCGACCTCGGCTTCGAGATTCCTGGACGAATCGATGCCGTGTTGGTGGATGAAGGTGACCGCGTGACCGAGGGTCAGGTACTCGCGCGCCTGGACGACAGCGTGCAGCAGGCGGCACGCGCGTCGGCGGTGGCGCGGCTGGCGATGGCGCACGCGGAGCTGGATCGTGTGGTCAACGGCGCCCGCACCGAGGAACGGCGCGAGGCCGATGCCGGCCGCGCGCAGGCGCAGGTGGCATTCGAGCAGGCGCGGCTGGAGGCCGACCGCCGGCGGAACCTGTTCACCGACGGCGTGATTGCGCGCGAGGAATTCGAGCGGGCAGAACGTGACGAACGTCTCGCCAGAGCCCGACTGGACGAAGCCACTGAACGCGCGCGCACGGTGCAGGCGGACGCGCGCAGCGATGAGCGCGCCCGCGCGGAGGCCGCCGTGGCTCTGGCGCAGGCACAGATTGCCGAAGTGGACGCGCAGTTGGCAAAGACGACGTTGCGCGCGCCGCAGGACGGCGTGGTGGTGCGCCGATACCGGCGCACCGGCGAGACGATCTCCTTCGATCGTCGCGAGACGCTGGTATTCACGATGGCCAATCCCGACACGCTTCGGGTGCGTGTGGACGTCGACGAAACAGAGATTTCGCGTGTGTCGGTGGGCCAGCCGGTGGAAATCACCGCGGATGCATACGGCGAGCGCGTGTTTCGCGGCGTCGTCTCCCGCGTGAGCACGGCGCTGGGTCGCAAGTCGATCACCACCGACGACCCAGCCGAACGTGCCGATACGAAGGTGCTCGAAGTGCTGGCCGATCTTGAGCCCGGCACCGTACTCCCAATGGGTTTGCGGGTCGACGTCAAGGTGCGCACACAGTAAATGGCTTGACGGTCAGGCGACGGCCACTCGACAATCGTTGCGTGCGCCTCCCATCGACCTCGCTTGCGTCCCTGCTGTCCGTCGTTCTCTTCTCAGTTTCGTGCTCGGGTGGCAGTTCAACGCCCACAACACCGACGCCGACACCGACGCCGACCCTGTCGACGCCGGAACTGCTTGGCCCCATCGGCGATGAACAACTCGCAACGCTGAGACCGACGTTCACGGTGCGAAACGTCACATCGGACCAGTCGGGCACGCGCACCTACGAGTTCCAGATTTCGGATCGATCGGACTTCTCGACCACGACGTCAGCGCTGGTCGGTCTCGCCGCCGTGGTGTCACAGACGGGTGTCGCGGAGGGCACCGGCGGCCAGACGACCTTCACGCCCACGACCGACCTGCAGCCGACGACGCGGCTGTATTGGCGCGTCCGCGCGACACAAGGCTCCGCGACATCCGCGTGGTCGACCACCGCGACGTTCCGCACACGGCTCGTCGGGTTCATTCGCGCGGGTGAACTCTACGACCCGCTGATTCATGGCGAAACGGTCGGCACGCGGGTGGGCTCCACGGACTTCATCGACGGCGTGGGCCTGCGCATCAACGATCAGCGCAGCTGGGTGCGATATGACCTCCCGATGGTAATCAGCAGCGGCGAGTTCTCGGCGGACGTCATGGGCCTGGCTCCCAATGGGCCCGACCACAAGCTCAAGATCTTCACGATGAGCGACACCACCGGCGACCACTACCTGAGCAACTATCAGGTCAGCACGATGTATCGAGGCGTGGAGGGCAATCCGCCCAACTGCATCGCATTCAAGGCCGTGTTCGGGGGCGGCACGCCGATCGAGCCGGAGTTCTCGCAGCGTCTCGCCGCCACACATTTCCTCAATCCGGCAACGGTGTACCACTGGAAAGCGACGTGGGGCAACGAGTTCCGGCTGTCGGTGCGTGAAGGCGGGCTGTCCGGCAATGTGATCTACAACCTGGGCTTCTCGTCCAACGGACGCACGTATCAGCCTCCGCGGCACTATGCCTATCTCGGCTCGACCAACGGCCTGAGCACGCTTGAACCAGGCAGCTTCCCCGGCGCCATTTACCGCAACGTGTGGATGGGCAACCGGCCGAGGCCCGACTCACTGGGCAGCGCGCTCGAGCCGCTGCGCTAGTCGGGCGATTTCACGCCACTGTCACGCAGGTTTTTCCCACCCGTAACCTGCGGTCGGCCTGAAGGATGCACAATCATATTGCGTGACGACGCGCTGTCGGGTGGCCGCGCCAGGGTATACCTGGGTGACATCCGAACGGCGCGAGTCACGTGCACGAGGCGCGCGAATCAGCACGGCCACAGGAGGCCTGTCATGACCGTCGAACTCGTCGTCGCATCTGCGTTCCTTCTTGTCCTCGCCCTGGTGGCGTGGGCCACCTACCAGATCAAGTCCTCCACGCCGGCGTCACGTCGACCTCAATCAACCGTGCACGGTGATGACACCTACCTGTTGACGCTCGGCGCCTCATCGCCGAGCGACTGCAGCGACAGCAGCAGCGCCGGTGACGGCGGGTGTGGCGGCGACGGGGGTGGGGGCGGAGACTGAGGGTTCGCTGCTCCCCCCGCTGGCCAGGGTGAGCCCGCGGCCGACCATTTGTAACCGTCAGCGGCTTCGGCGTGTATCACTGCCACGCGCAGGTGATCGGCACAGTACTCAAGCGTGGGGTACAGCTTTCGATAGTTGGGATTCTGGAGGTTCTTTTCGATCTCGAGTGTCGCGCCGAGAACACTCACTTGTTGCCCCGGCTGCCATCCGCCGGAGGTATCAACGGTCACGAGAGCACGGACGACCTCGACGAGCTCTTCGCCTCGCACACAGCCGACTGACGCGCTCCGAAACATACGGTCCGTGCGATTGATCAGAGCGGCCGTTCCGTTGGAGACGACGATGTGAAACGGCGACGCCGGCAGGTCGATCCACCTCGTGGGGAGTCCCTGGGCCGTCCGACTGACGCCCGCTTGACCAGCGGCCGCACTGGCGTGGGGGTTCGCGAGTGGCAGTCCGGCTGCCAATGCCACCAGCACAAGGTGACACAGTTGACGAATCGACTGCTGCGCCCTTCTGGTGTTCATTGGGCCTCGTGTGCCGATTAACGGTCGCGCTCAGTGGTCACCGGCGGAAGGCGCGCGATCTGCGCATGGAAACAACGTGACGCCCAAGTGGGTCCAATTCAGCGCATGGTTAGGTGGCCGCCGACTTGCTGAACGAAAACCAGCGACCGACTCGACAACAGTATTGCTCATAGCTTGCGCCGAACACCCGGCGCAGATGGGGTTCCTCGTAGAGCACCACGAACAGATGGAAACATGCCGCCACGACCCCAGCGTAGACGGCGAGTGCGACCGACCAGAACACGAAGGCCCACCCTACAATCAGGCACAGTACACCCAGGTACATTGGGTTTCGCGTGAACTGATAAAGCCCCCTGACGACAAGTTGCTTCGGTGGATCGATTGGTGCTGGCGTCCCGCGACCGAATGCAGCGAAGTCCCACAGGCACCACAGGTAGATGGCGGCCCCAATGGCCAACAGAAATGCACCAGCTACCGCGCCGAACGTCGCACGGGAACCATCGTGCGCGAACACCCAGAGCGGCACGTACACTGCAACGGTTCCTGGAACGAGGACTGTGAAGAGTAGGTTCTTGGAAAACAGGAGCACGGCACCCTCGCGGCTACCTTACGACTGGCATCAGCCGCAGCGGCGCTCATCATCGCACGCGCCGCTGTCGGCTGCATGCTAAGTTGGGCTGCTTACTTCACGTCGGTCGGGAACTCGCGAACCAGCCCGGCCCCGCGGCTCCACTGGGCCTCGAGCAGGCTGTTGAGCGAGGCGCTGGACGGATCGGCGTCAGGCCGCACGTTGCCGGGAGGACGCCGGAACGCGATCGTCGTTGCCTCGAGGTCAAACGGCACAGGCGCGCTGCGGCCTGTCGCATTCATCAGTGACGGCACGGCCGACACGTGGTCATACCCCAGCGCGTGTCCAAGTTCATGCGCACGTACCGCGCGTCGCTGCTGCGGAGCGGTCAACTCAAAGTCGTAGTCGAGCATGACCGAACCGCCGACGACGGTGCCATCGTTCTGAAACTGCCATCGCCCATAACCGGCAAAGCCGGTGCGTGTGCGCAGGCCCCGAACGCGGGCAACGGTAATCACTCCGGTATTAAGCAACGAGACCCGGTCGCCAATGGCAGCCGACTGCCGTGACACCGAGGCGAACGCCTCGAACGTGCCGCCAGTCAGTTGCGGCAGCGCCCACAGCAGATCGGCTTCGACCTCGGCAACCTCGCCATCCGACCAGGCAGCGTCTTCAGCCACGGCATCCGCCTGATTGACGTCCTCAAACGTCAGCGTGCGTGTCTGCAGGCGCAGGCCGGGCGCGGACGTCCATCGCCGCAACAACGGCGTACGCAACAACTCGTCAAAGGCGTTCAAGTTGAACGACGAGGGAATCATCGAGACAGTCACGGCATTGCCAGTGACTTTCATGGCGACAGACCGGTTGACATAACCAGCCACCGCAAACGTCACCATTCGCGCGTTTGCCGAGCTCGCCGCAGCCGAGACCGTGAGAGTGCCTGTCGACGTGGACGGCCCGCCCGTGATCTCTGAACCACTGGCGGTCACACCGGCAATCGGCTGGCCCGTGACGGCATCAATCACCGTCGCAGCCGCCGTGAACGCCGATGCCCCCGGTGTCGATGGCTCGGTCGGGCTCGATGAACTGCAGCCAGCGCCGGCAACAACAAGACCGGCCCACAGAAGGCGCTTCAGAACTGCCGCACGAGCCACAATCCGACTCCTGTCGCCGCGAGCGACCCGATGACTTGCACCACCGTGGACACCAGGGCAACCGGCCACGCGCCGGACTGCAGCAACCGGACGGTTTCGAGCGAATAGGCTGAGAAGGTGGTGAACCCACCACAGACGCCGACGATCAGGAACAACTGCCACTGGTGGCTGCTGCCCTGCCGCGCCGCAAGGACACCCGCAATCAGCCCCACCAGCAGGCCGCCGACAACGTTCACGATTGCGGTACCGGCGGGCCAGGAAGGCGCCAGGCGCTGCACCATGCCCGTGGCCACATACCGCGCCACGGCCCCCAGGGCGCCACCACCTGCCACCGCCAGCACGGCCATCATCGCGTCAGCCTATCAGAGTGCAGCTACACTCTTTGATCGGCATGACGCGTCCACCGATTGTGATTGGAGTGGCCGGAGGATCCGGCTCAGGCAAGACCACCGTCGTTCGCAACATCATCGAAGCGCTTGGGGACGGCCACGTCTCGGTGCTCGAACACGACCGCTACTATCGGGACCATCCCGCGCTCCGGCTGGAGGAACGCGCCGCGCTCAACTACGACCACCCGGATTCTCTGGAGACGGACCTGCTCGTCCGCCATGTGCAGGCGCTGCGCGACGGCCAGACCGTCGACGTACCGCGCTACGACTTCGCCCGTCACGCCCGCCAGCCCATCACCGACGCGCTGCAGCCACGCTCGGCGATCATCGTTGAAGGCATTCTCATCTTCACCGACGCCGCCCTGCGCGCGCTCATGGACGTCAAGGTCTATGTCGACACCGACGATGACACCAGGTTCATCCGGCGGCTGCAACGCGACATCTCGGAACGCGGGCGCACGGTGCAGTCGGTCATCGAGCAATACCTGTCGACCGTCAAGCCCATGCACCTGGAGTTCGCGGAGCCGTCAAAGCGCTACGCGGACGTCATCATCCCGTCGGGCGGCCACAACACCGTGGCGATCGACATGTTGCTGACGCTCATCCGCAGCCTTGCGGCTCCGGCCTGATCACTTCTCCGGCAGCAGGACCACCTTGATGTAGTTCGCCGTATCGAGGTACTTCCGGGCGGCCGCCTGAATCGTCGCAGCGGTCAGCTTCTCGTAGTAACCGGGCACGGCCAGCAGCCCCTCCGGCGCTTCCCCACTCTGGTACTTGCCCACGAGCTGCCCAAGAACCCAGCCATTCTGCTTGCTGTCTCTCTCCCAGTCCTTGGCCAGCGCCGCCTTCACGTCGGACAGCTGCTTCTCGGTCGGCCCCTCGGTCTTGAACTTCGCGATTTCCTCAAACACACGCGTCGACAACGCATCGGCACGAGCCGGGTCTGAGCCGAAGCCAATCGAAATCGTGTATTCACTCTTTGGTTCGCGATCGTAGCCGGCCGACGCGCTGACGCTGTACGTGCCGCCCAGTTCCTCCCGAAGGGCCTCGCGCAGCCGAGTCTCAAGTACGTCAGCCATCGCCCGAATCGCCACACGTTCGTCCTGGTTGTACTCAAAGGCGCCATGGAACGTCAGGCTGGTCTGGCTCTTGGGTTCGATGCCCTTCCGCACCGTGCGCTCCACGACACCCTTGGTGACCGGGGCCTTGAGGTCGCGCCAGGTCTCCTTGCGACCGGTGGACGGCAAACTCGCGAGATACTGCAGCACAAACGGCCGCAGTTGCGACGGCGTTGCTGTGCCGACAAACACGAAAGTGAAATCTCCGGCGTCCGCGAACCGGTCCTTGTAGAACGCCATGGCCTTGTCCAGATTCAGCTTGGCCACATCGTCGGCCGACTGCACCTTGCGGCGGGGATGACCGCCATACATGGCGTCGACCATCGCCTCGGCGAACGCAAACTCCGGCTGCGCCGCCTGGTTCGCCATCATCGCCTTCATCTGCATCGTCAACACGCCGAACAACGCCGGATCGGCGCGCGGCGCGGTGAAGCGCATGTGAATCAACTGGAACATCGTCTCGAGGTCCTTGAGGGACGCCTGACCCGCCATGCCCTCGTACAACTCCGACAACGTCGGGGTGGCGCCGGCGACCTTGCCGGTGATCACTTTGCCGAGTTCGATGTTGCTGAACGAGCCAATGCCCCCGAGCGCAATGATCTGCGGGGACAACTCCTCCGAGATGTAGTCGTCATCAGGCGCCAGCGACGAACCGCCTGGGCTGAACGCACTCATCATCACCTGATCCTGTTTGAAGTCGGTCGGCTTGATGACCACACGCGCGCCGTTGCTGAGCACCCACTCCGTGATGCCCCACTCGCGCGTGGTCTCGGACGTGATGGTGCCAGCCTTGGGCAGGGTCTCCATCACGGTGGTCGATGTCGTCGTGTCCACGTACGGCGTGAGTGAGGCGTTGCGGGCCGCGACCATCGCCGCGCTCAGCTGCTGCTCGGTGGGCATGGTCACGCCGTCCTTTTTCGGGGCGCTGATCATGACCACACGATTGCCTTCAGGCACCCACTCTGACGCCAGCGCGTTGACCTCGCTCAGCGTGATCGTCGGCAACAACTGTCTGGTGATGTTGGATTCAAACGTCAGGCCGGGAATCGGCTCGTCCTGCGTCACCGCGCGCACGTATTCCTCGGCAAACGGAGCCGACTGGCGTTTGTCGCGTTCAGCCATCGCCTGTTCAAGCCCACGGAGCAGGTTTGTTTTCTGGCGGGTGAACTCCGACTCGGTGAAGCCGAACCGCGCGACACGCTCGGCTTCCGCGTAGAGCGCGGTCAGGCCGGCTTCAATGCCTCCCTCCTTCACGAGGGCATTCAGCATCGACGCTTCTGCCGTCTTCACAAAGAGGCCACGTCCGGCGCCGGCCGCCATGAACGGCGCATCCGGCTTCTGTGCGAGTTCGGCGAACCGCTGATTCAACATGCCGGCAAACATGCCTTCGAGAATCGAGCGACGATAGGCGCCCACCGTCTGTTGTTCGCGCAGCGCCATCTTGCCGTAGACACTCACCGTCGTGTTGGCGGCTTCAGCATCTGTCGCCACTGCGTACAAGGTGCCCGGCTGCGGCGGCACGTCGTAGCTGGGACGCGGACGCGGGTTGGTCGCCTTGGGAATTCCCGCGAAGTGCTTCGTGATCAGCTGCTGCATGGCTGCGGGCTGAAAGTCACCCACGGCGATGACCGTCATCAGATCCGGCCGATACCAGTCGCGATAAAACCGCGTCAGGCTGTCGTGTTTGAACGTCTGCAGGTTCTCCAACGTGCCGATCGGCATCCGTTCGGCATACCGCGAGCCCTTGAGCAGGATGGGCAACTGCTCGTCCTGCATGCGGGCGGCGGCGCCCCGGCGCAGGCGCCACTCCTCGATGATGACGCCGCGTTCCTTGTCGATCTCTGCCGGGTCAAACGAGACGTGCTGCGCCCAGTCCCCAAGAATCAACATGGCGCGGTCAAGCACCTCCGGCTTCTCGGTGGGCACCTGCAGCTGATAGACCGTCTCGTCAAAACTGGTGAAGGCATTGATGCTCGGACCAAACCGCATCCCCAGCGATTCGAGGAACGCCACGGTCTCGAGCTTCGGGAAGTTCTTCGTGCCGTTGAAGGCCATGTGCTCGACGAAGTGCGCCAGACCGAGCTGGTCCTGGTCTTCAACGATGGAGCCCACATTCACGACGAGCCTCAACTCCGCGCGTCCGGCCGGCAACGCATTGCGGCGAATCATGTACTTGAGACCGTTGTCGAACTGCCCCGTCGTCACCTCGGGGTCGACCGGCAGCTTCGCGGCCAGGTCCGGGGCCGCGGGCGCCTGCTGCGCCGCCATCGTTGCGGCAGCCGCACACACACAGGCCAGGACGGTCAACACAAGTGACTTCACACGTGAGTTCGGTTTCATTGGGGCTCCGTGGACAGTTTATCGAAGTTCCGAAGTTCCGAAGTGCCGAGGTGCGTTACGCCATGGCGGCGGCGAGGCGGACGCCGCTTTGGATGACGCCGACGTGGCTGAAGGCCTGGGGGAAGTTGCCGAGGAAGGCCCCGGTCGATGCGTCGATCTGCTCGGGCAACAAACCGACCGGATTCGCACGGGCGCAGAGTGAGTCGTACAACGCCACAGCCTCCTCGATACGCCCCTGCAGTGTGAGGTTGTCGACCAGCCAGAAGCTGCAGAGCAGGAACGCGCCTTCGTGGCCCGGCAGGCCGTCGGGCGATCGATCGGGCAGATACCGATACAACAATCCGTTGCCGGCGCCAAGCCGCCGCACGACGGCCTCAGTGGTTGCGATCATGCGCGGATGCGTCGCCGGCACCACCTTGCGCAGCGGCAGCGTCAGCAGGCTTGCGTCGGCGTGTCCACCGCCAAGGTGCTCGGTGAGCAAGCCGCGTGACTCGTCCCACGCCTCTTCGAGGATTGCGGTGCGAATTTCCTCGGCCGCGCGACGCCATCCCTCGATGTCCCCTTGCAGGCCAAATCGCTCGGCCATGATCGCGCCGCGGTCGAGCGCCACCTGGCAGACGGCCGCAGAATAGGTGAACACACGGCCCGGCGTCCGCACCTCCCAGATGCCCTGGTCAGGCGAACGCCACGAGAGACTGGCGGCGTCGATGAGTCCGCGCAGCTGATTCCACTGCTCATCAGACAGGTCGCCGTGGTTTTTCACCCACTGGTACGCACAGTCGACGATTTCGCCGTACACATCGTGCTGGATCTGGTCCGCGGCGGCATTACCCCATCGGACGGGTCCCGAACGCCGGTATCCCTCGAGGTCAGGATCCAGCCTCTCGGGCTCTGGCGCGCGGCCGTCAACCGTGTACAACACTTTGGGCATGCCGCTTTGCGCAAACGCCCTCAACGCCCAGTACAGAAATCCGCGGGCCTCGTCGACGAGGCCAATCGCGCGCAGGGCATCCACCGAAAACGCGGCGTCGCGAATCCACGAATACCGATAGTCCCAGTTGCGCGGGCCACCAATGGCCTCAGGCAACGACGATGTGGGGGCCGCGACGATGGCGCCGTTGCCGAAGTAGTCGAGCAACTTCAGCGTCAAGCCCGAGCGGCGGACCATTGCGCGTTGCGGACCGTCGTAGTGCAGGTGTGTCGCCCACGCGCGCCAGGCCGCACGCGTTCGATCGAGGACGTCCTCAAACGTCACGGCGTCCGGCTGGCTGCGCCAGCGGAGCGCGACCCACGCGACCGCCCCCTCCGGCAACATGACGTCAGTGCGCCATCCCGTGAGGGAGAGGGACGATTCGAGGTGGATCCCTGAGGCGTCGGCACCGGCTCTGGGGTCGAGCGCGATCGTCATGGCCGCCGGCCCCCGCAGCACTTCGACGCGCCTGAGCAGTTCGCCGCGCGCCATCTCACGCTCGTCAAACAGGCTGGCGTCCATCGCGAACGTCATCGCATCGGTGAGGCGAATGGTCGCGTCAGCGCTGCGCAGTTCGGTGACGAGCACGCCGGTATCGTCTTCGTAGTACTGCCGCCCCTCGATGCCGCCGTGCAGCGTGGTCTGCAGCCGACCGCCATGACGGGCATCCAGCAGGTGACACAGCAGGGGCGGCGAATCAAACCGCGGCGCGCACAACCAGGCCACGTCGCCGTCACGCGCGACGAGGGCTGCCGTCGAACCGTCGCCAATCAGGCCGTGATCTTCGAGCGGCAGATACCCATCGATGCGTCGGAACGGAGCGAATGTGCTGGTCAAATCCCCCTCAGCAGCGACCCCAACCCCGTGGTGGGCCCGGGCAACTTGAACAGGTCGGCCGCGTTCTTCCACAACATCAGTTCGCGATCGCGCGGCGGCAACTTGAGTTCCTCCACGAACTGCAGATAGGACTCCATCGTGGCCAACGGCCAGTCCGTTCCGTACAACACCTTGCGCGGGTTCATGCCCCAGAGCAGCATCTCCTTCAGCTGCGCGCGCATGTAGGCCTCGAACCGGTCTGAAAAATCGCCGAGTGTCAGTCCCGAAATGTCCGTGTAGACGTTGTCGTTCTTGTAGACAACCTCCATGCAGTCACGAAACCACGGATTGCCGAGGTGGCAGATCAGGAACTTGACCTTGGGGTAGTCGACCGCCACTTCATCCACGTTCAGCGGATGGGCGAACTTGACCTTGCCCGTGGGCGAATACGTGTCGCCGCAGTGGATCATCACCGGCACGTCGAACTCTTCGGCCAACTTGTACACCGGGGCGAGCTTCACGTCCGCCGGATAAAACGGCTCGTAGCCCGGGTACAACTTCAGTCCCTTGAGTTCGCCCGCCTGCAGCAGCTGCCGCCAGTCTTCGATGTGTTCGTCCACCAATGTGCGCCACGAGACGCCGGCCACGACGTGAATGTTCGGCAGGTGGCGCGTGGCCTCAACGACGGTGCGCGCGGAGGGACGGCCCGGCGAAATCTTGTACGACGTCAACACCAGCGAGACGTCCACACGGTTGCGGCGCATGGCCTGCTGCATCCGCTGCAGACAGCCGGCAAGGTCGTCGACCGTCTCGTCCGTGTAGTGGTTGAGGTGCGTGTGGCAGTCGATGATCACGGTTACTTCCGAGTGTAACGATCGATGACCTTGGCTGCCCAGTCTCGTCCGCCAAGGCCAAACGCCAGGGCGGCCGCCAGGCACACCGCCGCAAACGCGATCTGGAACGCGGACACGAGCACCGCCGACCCGATGTCCACCTGCTCGGCCGACATGAACACCACGAAGACTAGCATGGCGTAGCGAGCCAACACAACGACGGGCTCAGCCGCCGTGCTGCCGATGTTGT
>CBINOO010000069.1:0-20699 GCA_966252305.1 uncultured Acidimicrobiia bacterium | reverse complement strand
CTCCTGCCAGAGCCGGCGCCGGTGCCGCCGCCGCGCCGCGGACGGTCTCGATCACCGTCGGGGATCCGGTTGGCGAGAAGATGGAATACAGCCTCAAGACCTTCACGGCGAAACCGGGCGAGCGCATTCGCCTCCGCCTGATTTCCACGGCGCAGACCCCCAAGATCGTCATGGCGCACAACTGGGTGCTTCTCAAGCTGAAGACTAACGTGAAGGCGTTTGTCGACGCCGCGGCCAACGCGCGCGAGACGGACTTCATTCCGGCCGCGATGAAGGGCAGCATCCTGGCGATGGTTGGAATGGTGGGCCCCGGCGAGCGTCAGGAGGTCGTGTTCACCGTGCCGACCGTGCCCGGAACGTATGACTACATCTGCACGTTTGCGGGCCACCATGCCGCAGGCATGTTCGGCACGATGGTCGTGAAATAGCCAGGAGCCCGGCCATGGTCGATCGCGAAAAAGTCGTGTCGGTGCTCGTCAAGCGGTTCCCGGAGGCCCGCCTGTGCGATGTCGCCGCGGCGGCCAACGCCATCGTCGGCCTGCCGCCGGAGTTTGACGCGGTGGATCCGCTGATTGTGTCGGCGTTCCGATGCGATACGCCCCAGCGGCAGTACGACGCACATCACCTCGAACGAGGTGATGTGCGCGTGTACTGCCGGACGTGTCCGCGCTGAGCCGGCGGCCCGGCGCGGGCTCAGCGCTTATTTGAACGTGACGTGGAAGTACACCGAGTGTCGGACGTAGATGTCGTAGAAGGGCTTGAGCACCGCATCGCCAATCGTGAAACGCAGCGTGGCCGGGTCGCCTGAGATCGAGCGGCTGATGTCGGTCGCGTCAAGCACGACCTGGCGCCAGTCGGTGCGCGCCGTCGGTTCTTCCGCCGCCAGCAGGACGGGACCGTAGAGCACGCTGGCCACGTTCGGCTGATCCATGACGTGATCGAGATGGAACGTAAAGGGCATCTGCATCTCGATGGTGTCCCCATCGGCCCACGTGCGTGACAGCGTCAGGTAAGTCCCGGGCTTGGCCGTCACCGGCTCTTCGCGGCCGTTCACCTTCACCGTCATCCCCTTGGTCGCCCACCCTGGCACACGCAGCTTCACGTCGAAGCGGCCGGAGCCATGGATGATGAGCTTCGAGGTGTCGGCGTACGGGAAGTTCGTCACTTGCTGCACACGGACCTTGCGTTCGGCCCAGGTGAGCGTCGACGGAATGAACAGGTTTACATACAGCGTCTGGTGATCGGCGCTGTGGAAGTAGATCGTGTCCTGCAGTTTGGTGTGGCTCTCGAGCGCGGTGCCGTTGCAGCACGTGAAGCCGTTCATGTTGGCGTTGCCGAACCGTTTCTGCGCGCCCGGGTTGAGCGGCACGTGATACGTGTTGCCGGGGCTGTCCTCGTCCACCGACGCCAGGATGTGGTTGTAGATCGCGCGTTCGTAGTGATCCATGTACTTGGCCGTCTGGTCGTACATGAAGAGCTGCCGGTCGAGTTTGAGCAGGTTGTAGGTGGCGCAGGTTTCATTCTGGCCGCCCTGCGCAAACCCGTTCTCCCACAGTGAATTCGGCTGCACCGGGAAACACTCGGCGTTGTTCGGCACCCGCGCGCCCGCCACGCCGCCAATGCTGTACGTGTAGCCGCCATTGACGATGTCCCAGAAGTTGGTGGCGATCTGGTAGTACGGCATCTCCTGCGTGTTGCGGAACGTCTCGAGCGCGCCCGTGATCTGCGGGATGTGCTGGTTGGCGTGTTTGCCTCGAACGGTATCCACACCCTTGGCCAGTCCGTGATCGTGCGCCGCGTTGCCGAAGAAGAAATTCGTGTTGTCGAACAACTTCGCCGTCTCGAGGAAACGACGTTCACCGGTCAGGCGGAACAGCCGCGCCATCGCCTCGTTCATGCCGCCGTATTCGCCGGCGATGTACCGGTTCCACATGCTGATGCGTGTCTCGTTGGGCACGGCGCTCAGGCGCGCGTGCACCCAGCCGCCCATCCCGCGTGCGATGTCGAGTGCCTTCCGGTTGCCCGCCACCTCGTACGTGTCAAGCAGGCCCGCGAGAATCTTGTGCAGTGTGTAATACGGCGCCCAGATCTGACTGTCCTGCGTGCCGTAGGTGGCGCCCTTCTCGAGCATGATGAACTGGTCGGGCGGATACGCGCTGATGAAGCCCGTGCCCCAGTTCCAATAGTCGGTGCGAATCGCCTCGGCACGCAGGTTCGAGTCGTAGGACTGCCGGCCCGGACCCACCGGCACCGCGCGCGGATCAGCGACCGAAGGGCCGCCGGCTTGCGCGGGCTTGCCCGACTTCTGCGACAGGTCGTACAACGTGTCGACCAGATAGTTCATCTTCTTGAGGAACTCGGCCTGCAGCGCCGGGTCGTAGCCGGTGCTGGCGTATGCCTGCGCGATGGCCGTCAGATAGTGGCCGCTTGCGTGCCCGCGCAACCTCGTCGTCTGGTTATCCCATCCCTGGAGCGCGACCGTGCCGGGCGGCTGTGGCTGACCGAACGCATCGCGGAAGTTGTAGAGGAAGTTGTCCGGATTGGTCGCAGCCAATCCGCGCAGGAACTTGTCCCGGTTCCTGATGAAGGGCGTGTCGCGTCCTGCGGCGTCCTTGTCGAGCATCACCGCCGGCAGCGGGAAGGCCTCCACGAGACGTTCCGGGGGCGTCGTCGTGCCGACCGGCACCTTCACGATCACGTTTGCGCGCGGCTGGAAGCGTGTGCCGGGCACACGGCCTGTCACGGTGTACGTGCCGGGCTTGAGCACTTCGGCGTTGTCGGTGGGTGACGGCCACAACACCCGCACGTCGGCCATCACGCCGCCGGAGTGGGCGGCGGGAATCACATACGGCAGACGCGGCATCATGCCGACGACGGTCTCCACGGTGATGTCGGGGACGTTGACGATGCGCGCCGCGAAGGGAGACGTGGCTGGAATGCTCGCGGTGGAGATCTCCGGCGGAGCACCACGACCCCGGCCGCGACCGGCCGCCTGCTGCGTGGCCGCGATGGCGTTGCGCCGGATGGCGGCGATCGGCTCGTCGCCCAGCGCCACCCGATAGAGGCGCACATCCCGATACCGTCCGTGGATCGTCGGCGCTGAGTCGTCCTGCGTGCGGCCGAGGAACAGCCGGTTGGTCGAGAGGGCGGCCGGAAGGATTTGATCGGGCGTGACCGCGACGTCGGTGACCTGTGATGCGCGTGCGCCATCGACATAGGTGGTCAGGACCTTGGCCGCAGGATCGAGGACGACCGCGAGGTGTGTCCACTGATTCTCGGTGATGGTCTTTGGCGCCGTGCGTGCCTTCACCTGGCCGTCGACGACCGCGGTGACCGAGAAGCCCTGCGCGTCGATCGTGCCGAACAGGCGCGTCGACATGTTCTGGCCGAAGTCAAAGACTGGACCGGTGCCGCGGGTGGGCAGATAGAACCAGCCGACCAGCGCGATGGAGTCTTCGCCGTCAAAGGCCTCGGCGGGGAGTTGGACATAGCTGCCGTCGCCGGTGAGGAGCAGCACCCGGCGCTGGGGGCCGTCTTCGACAAACACCGGACCCGTCCCCCGCAGCGTCGCGTGCAGCTGGTTGCGCGAGGCGTCCTCGGCGTTGCCGTTGAAGGCGTAGCGGGCAATCAGGCTCGTTTCGCCGATGCCGTCGAGAAACTGGTCACCGCCCTGCTGGGACGCCTGCTGGGCGTTCTGAGCAAGCACGGCGCCGATGGTGGAAACGGCCAGGGCCACAGCGAGAAACACACGCGTCATGACTTGTAACTCCCGGGGAAATTATGTGCGATCACCTGGAGTGATGCCATCCCAGGATCCGTCCAGTCGCGCAGCGGCCGCCGAGGCGTTTGACGCCCTTCAACAGGCAGGCGTCGACGCCGTGGCGTTTCAGGGGCTCGAGTCGGCGATGTCGTGGTGGCGCGATACGCCCGGGCCCGATGGCACGGGCGCCATCGTGGCGTACACGGACACGGGCCGATCGTGGATCGCAGCCGGTCGACCGCTCGCGGCAGCCCAACTCGTACAGCCGGCGGCCGAACGATTTGCCGAGGCCGCGCGACGCGCGGGCCGGCGTGCGGCATTTTTCTGCGTCGAAGACCTCGCGCCGTTTGCGCGGTTCCGCCGGCTGCGCATCGGTTTGCAGTCCGAGCTTGATCCCGACGCCTGGGCCTCGACACTGCGCCGCAGTCGGCACCTGCGCGAACAGGTGCGACGCGCCCGAGCGAAAGGCGTGCGCGTACGGCGTGTGCATCCTGACGAACTCGTGCATGGCGCGCCGCTGCGCGCGGCCCTCGAGCGGCTGGCGCGCACGTGGCTCGCCACCCGCGCGATGGAACCGATGGGATTTCTCGTGTCCGTCGAGTTGTTCCATCAGCCCGACGCGCACATCTACCTCATCGCAGAGCGCCATCATGCAGCCGTAGTACAGTGCCTCTCCGCCGTTCCGATCCCCGGCCGGCGTGGCTGGCTGCTTGAAGACATGTTGCGGTCACCCGACGCGCCCAATGGCACGACCGAGCTCATCCTCGATCACTTCTTTCGCGAGGTTGGCGACCGGGCGCACGTCGTGACGCCCGGCTTGACGCCCCTGGCGGGGGATGTCCCCTGGTGGCTGCGCGCCGCGGCCATCGTCATGCGCCCGCTGTATGACTTCGAAGGCCTGCGCCGTTTTCGCGCGCGACTGTCGCCCCAGCGATGGGCGCCCGTCTGGCTTGTGTGGGATCGCGGCCCGGCCGCGTTGGTGTTGCTCGACGTGTTTCGTGCCTTCGCGAACGGCCGGCTCGTGCGGTTCGCGTGGCGGTCGCTCACGCAACACCCGAATGGGCCTCCGTGGGCTGTGGCGGTTCCGCTCGTGCCGTGGACCCTCTGGCTCGCGGGTCTGGTGTTGACGCATCGCACAGACGTGCTGGGGTATTCACGCGTAGCGCTGACCGCGTGGGTGTGTTTTGACGTGTGGTTGTGTGCGGCGCTGTTTCGCGCGGCGCGCAGGCCTCGGGTGAACGTGCTTGCCGCGCTTGGGCTGGCCGCGACCGCAGACGCCGCCGTGTCGATAGCGCACTTGTGGAGTACCGGGCTGGATCACGGCATCCTGATTCCTCTTGCCAGGGTCGCCGCGACGATTGGACCTCTCGTTGGCGCGTGTGCACTGGGGTACGCCGCGTGGCGCGCGCACGTCCGGCGGCGGCACCTTTCTTGCAGCTGACGGGAGGCATGAAGCGCCTGTGCCTGAACTTACTCGCGTGTGTTGTTGCCGTGTCGCTGGCTGCGTGTGACTCGGCGCCGACAGCGGTCGAAAACGGTGACGTGACTGGCCTGTCGATCACCGGCGCGGGCGTCACGTCGGTGGGAGGCTCAACGCAGCTCGAGGTTGTCGCGCTGATGGACGATGGCAGTCCGCGTGTGGTGACCGACGATGCGGCATGGACCTCGAACGCGCCCACGATCGCTGCGGTTCGCGACGGTCTGGTGACCGGTTTCACCGCTGGCGACGCGATCATTGCTGCAACATTTGGCGGGAGAAGTGCGCAGTTGGTGGTCAGTGTCGTGAGCGGCCCTGTTCCTGGCGGGACGGTCGTCGAGTTGACGCTGCAGGGCGAGCCGCCGACCAACATCGGCGAAACGCGACAGCTGGAACTCACAGCGCGCCTGGAAGATGGCACCACTCGACCAGTCACTGCGGAAGCCACATGGGAGTCAGATGATCCGTTGGTCGCGACCGTGAGCGAAGGCCTGGTCGTCGCCGTTGGCCCTGGACAGACCATGATCACGGCGGAATACGGCGGACGCAGCGTCCAGACCAACGTGAGCATCTCGGGCACGACGATGCCCGTCGCCAGCCTGACGTTGACCGGCGCGTTGGACATCGTCATCGGGCAGAGCATCCAGCTGCAGGTGACTGCACGGTTCACGGATGGGTCGTCGCAGCTGGTGACCAACGACGCCACGTGGCGCTCCAGCGATTCCGCCGTGGCCACCGTCAACCTCGGCCGAGTCACCGGCATGGCTCGCGGCACGACCACGATCACTGCCACGTATGGCGGCCGTTCGACTCAGGTGACGATCACGGTCTCCGGGCCGTAGCCGGGTGTGCTGAAGAGAACAGCGCGATTGGCGGCGAACCTCTAGACTCGCTCCATGAACATCACGACACAAAAAGCCGCCCTCATCACGTTGTGGTTCTCCGCACTTGTGGTGGCCGGCGTGATTCTCCCGGTGACGACCGCGACGGGCTGGACCATGTTGCTCGCCTTCGGGGCCCTGCCGGTCATGTTTTTCCTCCTGGCGTCGCGCGATCCGCGAAAGTCCATGGCACAGCGGATTGCGGCGCAGACGCGTATCGGCCGCGGCTGGTAGGTGGAGCCGGCTCGGGGGATGATCGGCGACGTGCCTGCGCGACGCCCTCGTCCGGCGAGTCCCCCCGCTGCGTTTGATTTGCCGGCCTTCCTGAAAGTTGCGGGTGTCCGGGCACAGACGCCGAAGTTCCCGGCGGGAGGCATCATCTTCCGGCAGGGCGCGCCCGCGTCGCATGTGGGCTATCTGCTCAAGGGCGGCGTGAAGCTCAGCGTCGTGTCGTCGGCCGGCAAGGAGGCGATCATCGCCGTCTGCCGCGCGGGTGACTTCGTGGGTGAAGGGTGTCTGGCGGGACAACCCTTACGGATGGCGACGGCAACGGCCATCGAGCCGACCACGATGTTGCGCATCCGGAAGGCCGACATGGTGCGGCTGCTTCAGGAGCAGCCCGAATTCTCCAATCAATTCATCGCGCACATGCTGGCGCGCAACATCCGGGTGGAAGAGAGCCTGGTGGATCAGCTGTTTAATTCGAGTGAGAAACGGCTCGCGCGCACGTTGCTCCTGCTGGCCAGGTATGGCGACGAGACGCTGACGCAACGCACGCTGCCCAAGTTGTCACAGGAGACGCTGGCCGAGATGGTCGGCACCACGCGGTCCCGCGTGAACGTGTTCATGAACAAGTTCCGCAAACTCGGCTTCATCAAGTACAACGGCGGCATCAAGGTCAACGGCGCGTTGTTGAGCCTCGTGCTCCACGACTGACGTCTTACGACGCGCGCGACGATGGCGACGACTCGGCGTCGTGCCATGGGCACAGTTCGCCGATGTCTTCCTGCAGCTGCGCGAACGTGTTCACGCCCACACGTTTGAGCAGTGCAGGGAAGTTCTCCATCACGAACTCGTGGAAGAGGATCAAATCGCGCGCGGTGCGGCGCTCGGGCGGTCGTTCCATCCAGAGCCGGCGCAAGGTCTGTCGTTTCTCGTGATCGCGCATGGTGTACCTCGACGTGGGACGCCAAGGCTATCACGATTTTCGCTTTTTGTTTGCCTAGCGCGTGCCGTCACCGGGATCGGGCCCCGTCGGCCGCAGGTGCTTCTGCGCAAACGCCACACCCGAACCACTCTTGAGGTAACGCTCGAAGGCGAAGGCATCTGCGTCATTGAGGAACGTCATCTCGAGAACGACGCGCCAGGGCATCCACTTCGAGGTGTGCTTCGAGAGGCCCGCGTTGTGCGCGGCCAGGCGTTGTGCGACGTCCGAAGTGATCCCGGTATAGAACTGCTTCGGATCGCGCTCGCTCTGCAGGATGTAGACCGTTCGCTTGGCGGACATGTACGGGCCACTCGCACGGCCCGTGCCGGATCTATGTCAGCGCGCGGTCGACTCGAAGAATCCTGTACATCCTTCGCAGGACGCACACATGGCTCGAGGGAGTCCACCTCCGCCAAGCACTCGCTGCGCTCGTGGCTTCCACCTTCGCCAGACACTCGCTGCGCTCGTGGCTACGGTGGACATCCTTCGCCGGTACGCACGTATGGCTCGCCATCCGAAGCTCACGCTTACGGTTCTTGGCTGGCGTGAGCGAAGGATGGTGAGCCCGGAAGGAATCGAACCTTCAACCAACAGATTAAGAGTCTGCTGCTCTGCCAGTTGAGCTACGGGCCCACGAAAAAGGGCAGGACGTTCTGGCGATGGTGGTAGCTGGCACGACCGAGCCGAGCATCCGGCACGCCATCCGAGCATCCGGCACGCCATCCGAGCATCCGGCACGCCATCCGAAGCCCGAAGGGCGAAGGATGGTGCGCCCGGCAGGATTCGAACCTGCGACCTTTGGCTCCGGAGGCCAACGCTCTATCCAGCTGAGCTACGGGCGCGCGTTGATCCGCCGTCTCTGCTTGCCACCATACTGGTGCGCCCGGAGGGACTTGAACCCCCAACCTACGGGTTCGAAGCCCGGTGCTCTATCCAATTGAGCTACGGGCGCACAGCCAGACAAGACTATCACAGCCGCCGATAGAATGACCCCGTGCTCCGGCTCCCTGTGCCCGTCTGGGCCGCGCTCGCCCTGGCGTCTCTCGCCATCGGCAGCACCCTCGCTTTGCAGCCCGACCGCTCCTCCGACCTCGGCGTCGTCCGCGACTGGCTCGCACACTGGATCTCCACCGGGCAAAGCGTCTACCTGACGCCGCAACTAGAGGTGGATTACCCACCGTACGCTCTCGTGCTGCTCTACCCATTGCGCTGGCTGCCGGACGCGACCGCGCCGCTGCTGTACCTGCCGTTCAACCTGATCACCACCGCCGCCATGGCGTGGGCGATGGCGACGTGGCTCGCCGACGAAACCGGCGCCGGCCGCGCATCGCGAGATCGCCTCGCATTCGCGCTCATGGTGCTGACGTGGGGCTCGATCCGTGTCGCGGTGTGGAACGGACAGACGGTAGCGCTGGCGATATGGGCGGGCATCGCTGCCGTCCGATTCGCCGCACGGCAACCGGCTCTGGCCGGCGTGTTGCTGATGGTCGCCGCCTGCAAGCCCTCGCTTGGGCTAGGTTTCGGACTCATCCTGCTGCTGCGCGGTCACGTCCGCACAGTGGCCATCGGCATCGCGGCAGCCCTCGCCCTGACAACGGCGTTCGCCTGGTCGGTTGGCCAAGCGCCCTGGACGCCACTCCTCCAATACCTCGACACGTTGCAGGTGATGTATGCGTCGCGGGAGTACACACGCGGTGTGACCACCTTGCGACCGCTGGTGCATGACCTGTTTGATGGGCATCCGGCCGTGGTCTGGGCGTACGGCGCCGCCGGCCTTGCCGCACTCGGCGCACTCATCGCGATCGCGCGTCCCGTGCGACGCCATCCCCACGCACAAGGCATGCTCGTCACGGCGTGCCTGTTGTGGACGCTGCTGGCGCTCCCGAATCAGCGCTACTACCTCACGCTGCTTGCGCCCGCCGTGTGGCTGATGTGGTTTACGCCACATCGCCTCGCCGAATCGGACGCACGGTGGCCCGCCTGGCTCGCGACCTTCATCGTCGTGTTCAACCTGGTGGACGGTCCGGTGGCGGTGCGCATGTTCGGGTTGTGGCTGGGCAACGTGGTCCCCGAGGCGTATCTGGACTATGTGTTTCTCGTCTGGGCCAGCGGCTACATCGTCGCGGCCCCGCTGATCATCGTGTTGTACGTCCAGATGCTGCGGGGACTGCGCCGACTGCAAACCTGATTTCACGTGTGGCCTGGCCGCGCCCGTTGACGTGTGCGGTCAGCGTCAGCGTGAATGGTCCGTTGAGTTTCTCGAGTCCGATCAAGGTGTCCAGTGACGTCACCCGGCGGCCGTCGACAGGCTGACCGGCGCGCAGCAGTTCTTCGCGCTGCAACGTGACGCCGTTCCCCTGCAGCGTCAACGTGACGCGCGCTTCTTCTTCGCGTCCCTTCCAGAAGAGTGGCGCAAATACACGCAGCGTCTGCGCAGCGTTGAATGTCCGTCGCGTCGTCGGTTGAAACGGGACGACCGCGCGTACGAAGTCGTCACCGAGAGACGGCGGACTCGGCGAGCCGGGCGTGCCCAGCACGATGGCGCCAAGCTGGACGTCGCTTTCCCCAGGCTTCGGCGCGTGAACAGGCAGTTGCAATGTGCCGGCGCGACCAAGCGCCTGACTCGCGACGCCAATTCTCAACGTGAGTTCCTGCGGTGGCAGGTCGATGACGTCATTGATCACGACCGCGACGGTCTCACGCTCGGCTCGAGGAGGGCGCACGGTGTATTCGCGTTCGACCTCGGCTTTGGTGCGTCCGTCACCATCAACCGCCATCAGGTGCAGGCGCAACACATCAAACGGCACATCAGCCGAAATCAGCATCGGATACGTGACATGCACCGTCACCGCGGTACGCATGGTCTTTGACGTCGGCAGGAGCGGCGCCACGGCGGCACGTAGACCCAGGCCACGCACGTCAATGGCTGATCGCATGGAGGATTCCAGCCGATCGCTGACTCCGGATGCGTCATCCATCACGCGATTCGACGCGTGATAGCCCGCCCGCGCGCGCACCTTCACGCCCGGCCGCTTGACCTTGACCTCGATGTCGTTGAAGCGATCAGCCAGTGGCGTGGTGTCCGGATAAAACCCCAGCAGATAGAAGCTCCCGTTCTCCTCAACGAGCTGCTCCATCGCGCCGGTGACGTTCGACTGATCCACAAACGCGCGTCCGCCGGTGTTGACGGCGGCGACGTGCAGGTTGTCCTTCTGATACCCGAGGCCGAAGCTCAGGCCATTGCCTCTGCTGCTGCCATTGCCGTTGAAGCCGCGAACCGCGTCGGATAACACGACCGCACCACGCGGATCGATCGTGTAAATCGGCACGTTGGCTTCGCGGGCGGTCTGATAGGCGTCCTTGAATTCGTCAAAGACATCCCACTGCGTGCCCGCGTCGCCGCTCATGTTTGCCGGCGATCCGGCACCCATCAGCACGATGGCGCGGCGCGCGTGCGGCGCAGACGCCAGCGCATTCGCCGACTGTTTCAGGGAGAACGCCAGCTCAAACGACGCGCGTCTGCCCGACCGAGTGTCCAGGCCGGCCGCCGGGCGACCCAACGCGTCAATCGCAAACCCCGACGCCGCCCGCACATCATCAATCGCCACCAGCATGCGCGCGCGATCGGTGGTGAAGTTGGTGCCCAGGTCGGAGCGATTCGGATAGATGATCGCCACCTCATCGGCGGGGGAGATCGATTGCACGAAGCTGTGCATGACCTGCTTCATCGGCACGATCTCCGACTCGAGTGTGTGCAGCGTGTCCACAATCACGACCCAGAGACGGGAGTTGGTGACCAGCGGCGCGTGGCCCACGACGTCGGACGGCGGAGGGGCGCTCCGGATGTCGGTGAGTGACGTGCCGGCCAGTGGAATGTCCACGAAGCGGAAGTCGGAGATCACCTGCGCGCGACTGCGGTCGAACAGCTCGAAGTCGTCCCTGCTCAGATCACGCACCGGACGGTCATCGGCATCGGTGACCACCACGTCCACCGACACGTACTGCACACCCGTGCGAAACACGGGCGCCTGCTGCTGCGCCCACAGGCTCGCGCCCATCAGGCACACCATCACCGCGGCTGTGCGCATACGCAGATTCTAGATGGCGAGATGGCGAGATGGCGAGATGGCGAGATGGCGAGATGCACCTCGGCACCTCGGAACCTCGGCACCTCGAGCCCCGTCAAACCGATGTCGGCAATGTAGACATCGTGGAGGTCTATGTCGGGATACGGCGTTCTGGGCGAATTTGAACACCTGGTGTTGCTTGCGGTGTTGCGACACAAGGACGGGGTGATCGGCTCGGCGATTGGCCGTGAACTCGAAGAACGCGCGGCCCGGCGTGTGTCACGTGGTGCGCTGTACGCGACGCTGGAGCGACTCGAAGGCAAGGGTTTCCTGACCTGGGCGCTTGAAGAGGGCAGCCCCGAACGCGGCGGACATCCCCGCCGCCGATTCCGTGTGACCGCCGCCGGCCGCACGGCAGTCGTGGAGTACCAACGCGCGGTTGAGCGGCTGCTCGAGGGAGTGCGCCTCGATGGCCGCCGGTAACACGCCACCGCGTCTTGCCTCGATGCTGCTGGCGCTCCGTCTGGGCCGCACCGAGGTGGGTCGCACGATCCTCGGCGACTTCGCTGAAGAATTCGCCGAACGCGCCTCGCAGGATCCGGCCGCCGCCCGGCGCTGGTATCGCCGCGAAGCCTGGAGCGTTGTCCTCCGCAAATCTGCCGTCGCCGAACGGTCCTTGTCCCGTCAGTTGCAACCCCCTGGAGATTCCGTGATGACCCGACTGCTTGCCGACATCCGTCTGGCCTTCCGCACGCTGTTCGCCGCGCCACGCTTCACGGTGATCGCCGCGCTCACGCTCGCGATCGGTGTCGGCGCCTCGTCGGCCATCTTCGCCGTGGTCAACGGCATCCTGCTGCAGCCGTTGCCGTACGCCAACAGCGATCGCATCGTGAACGTGTGGAGTCACGCACCGTCGATTGGCTACGACCAGTTCCCGCTCTCGCCCGACCTCTACTTTCTCTACGAGCGCGACAACGACGTCTTCGAGGACATGGCGTTGTTCCAGCGCCGCCGGGGGAACTTCACACTCGACGGCGGTGCCCCCGACGTCGTCGACACCATCGTCTCGACGCACACGTACTTTTCGACGCTGGGCATCACACCGCCGCTCGGGCGGACGTTCTCCGCGTCAGAGGACCGGCCAGGCGGAGGCGGCGTGGTCGTGATCAGCCACCGCGCCTGGCGCGATCGCTTCGGCGGCGATCCCGGGATCCTCGAGCGACGTGTGCGGCTGGACGGCGATGACCTGCAGATCGTCGGCGTGACGCCCGCCACGATCGACGGCACAGGCACACCCGACTTCTTTCTACCCGCGATGCACGACCGGGAAAATCCCATTCAGGGTAACTTCGGTTGGAATGCCATCGCGCGCCTGCGTGAAGGCGTGACCACCGACACGGCCGCCACTCACCTGGTACCGCTGGTGCAGCGGATGGCCGACGCGGCCACCAGCCCGACATATCGCGCGTTCCTCACCGGTAACGACTATGCGCCGCGTGTGCGTCTGATGAAAGAAGACGTCATCGGCTCGGTCGAGCAGCCGCTCTGGATTCTGCTCGGCACGGTCGGCATCCTGCTGCTCATCGCCTGCGCCAACGTCGCCAACCTCTTCCTCGTGCGTGCAGAAGGCCGCCAACTCGAAATCGCCATCCGTGTCGCCATGGGTGCCGCGAGGGCGACGATGGTGAGGGCGATGCTGGTGGAGGCCATCGTCCTGGCCAGCATGGGCGCGGCGGTGGGTCTGGGGGCGGTGGCGATTGGACTGCCGGCCCTGCTGCAACTTGCGCCGCCGACGATTCCACGGCTCCACCTGGTCCACATCGACTGGACCGTTGCGGCATTTGTGGTGGCCATTACGTTCGCCTCTGCAATGTTGTTTGGACTCATCCCCGCGCTGCGATACACACGGCCGCGTTCGCTGGGCGTGTTGCGCCACGGCACCCGCGGATCAGATGAGCCGGCCCGGCAGCGGGCTCGTCACGGCCTCGTCATCGTGCAGACGGCGCTCGCCGTCATCCTCCTGGTGGGCTCCGGTCTGCTTGCTCGGAGCTTCAGCCGCCTGCTGTCCACTGATCCCGGGTTCAAGCCGGATTCGGTGATGACCTTCCGGCTGTCGCTGCCGCCGACGCAATATCGCGATGCGGCATCACTGCAGTCGTTCGCGGACCGCATGGTCGCCGGTCTCCGCGCTCTCCCGGGCGTCACCGCGGTGGGCGCCACAAACGTGCTCCCGATCACGAATGCCGCGCCAGGCTCGGCGCACGTGTTCGAACATCGTCAGGGCGAACCCGGAGCGCTGCCGCCCATCGTCCACTACAAGATCGTCGTCGGCGACTACTTCGAGACGATGGGGATTCCGTTGGTGGCCGGGCGCACGTTCCATTCCGGCGACCTCGCCGAAGGTACGCAGACCGCCATCGTCAATCAGGCGCTCGTCGACGAGTACTTTCCCGACATGGACCCGATCGGCAAACGTGTGCGGCAGGGTGGTGACCCGGCCCCAGGCACTCCCGCGGCCCCCTGGATCACCATCGTTGGCGTCGTTGGGACCGAACGGCAGGATGGATTGCGGCTTCCGGCCCGCCCGTTGATCTACTACGCGCAGGCTGCGATATCGCCGGCCAGCTTGCGCACGCTCGACTATGCGGTGCGCGGCGCGGGCATCACGACCCGCGGCGAAGAGCTGCGGCGTGCGGTGTGGGCGATTGACAGCGGGTTGCCGGTCGCGGCGCTGCGGCCGATGCAGCAGATCCTCGACACATCCGTTGTCGACTTCACGTTCACCATGGTCACGCTCGGGATCGCCGCACTCCTGGCGCTCGTGCTTGGCGCTGTTGGTCTTTACGGCGTGTTGTCGTACGCCGTGACGCTCCGCACGAAGGAGATTGGCGTGCGGATGGCGCTCGGCGCGCAGCCGTCGGTGGTCCTGCGGTCAGTGGTGGCCCGCGGATTCGTGCTCGCGGCGATTGGTCTCGGCATCGGTCTGGCCGCGGCTGCCGGCCTCACGCAGCTGATGGACGGCCTGCTCTTCGAGACGGCGCCGCTTGATCCGCTCACGTTCGTGAGCATGTCGGGCGCGCTGCTCCTGGTCGCCGGGCTGGCGTCGTACCTGCCCGCCCGCCGCGCCGCCCACGTCAGCCCGCTGGAGTCGATGAAGCAATAGGGTGGGTGTCGCTACTTGTCGCCGGACTCAGACAACAGACTTTCGATGTCTCCAAGGTCCCTGGTTCGGCCGGTCGCACGTTTGTTCGTGACGAAGGCTTCAAGTCCGATGACATCGACTGCAACCGGGCCAAACTGCGCACGGGTTCGGTCGGGCCACGCGTCCGCGAAGCTCAGACCGGACAGCGCGGTGAGGACGTCGATGCGGAATGGCGGCAGGCCCATCTGAAAAACGATTCCCGGCCGGCTGAAGTCGTCGTCGGTGACGCCTGAGAGCGGCGCACCGAACTCCCGGAGAGCCTCCATCACTCGTCCCGCGTTTTCAGGTGTCGGGTCGACCCACACGTCGAGATCGCCCGTCGCCCTGGGGCGTCCATGGACGCCGAGCGCATACGCGCCCACGATCAGGAAGCGGACGTTATGGTCGGAGAATGCGCGCAACAGATCGACAAAGTCCTGATTCACCAGGCCACTCCCCTCTGATCCGCCACTGCGCCTCGCTGAGTTTCCAGACCTGCAGAACCCGCTCCGAGGCGGGAATGGCGGTCCAGTACGCGGCATCGGCCCGGTCGTGGGCCTCGACTGATTGGAAGAGCGTCACGCTCATCCGGCGTCGCCTTTCGGCTGCACGATCCATGGCGAGATCGTACCGCAGTCGCCCCCCGCCTCCAACCAACCGGCGCCCGGCGGCGTCTTGCTCACAGGTCCAGAGTGATGCTTGACGCGGTGCAGTCCTTTCCCAAGCTCGTGGTGGCGCCGGTGAGCGATGAGATGGTGGAGTTCGAGGCGCGCCTGGCCGAATGTGCCACGCTGGCCGTTCGCGTGGCGTTTGGGGTGTTACGGCAGCGTGAGGACGCCGAGGACGTGGCGCAGGAGGCATTTGCGCGGGCCTTCAGGAGTTTTCACCAGCTGCGCGAACGCGAGGCATTCCGGGCGTGGCTGGTGCGCATGACCTGGCGTCTGGCGCTGGACCGGCGACGTGGCGACAAGCGACGCTTCTCTCGCGAACAGGATGTGGCAGCCGATCCCGTGGTCAGCGGGGAGGCGGCCGTCGACCAGTCTGATCGCTCCCGCCGTCTTTGGGCCGCGATCGATGAACTTCCGGACATCCTTCGCCTCACCATCGTGCTTGCCTCGATCGAGGGACATTCGATTCGTGAGGTTGCCCAATTGACCGGCGCGCCGGAAGGCACGGTCAAATCGCGCATCTTTGACGCCAAGCAGAAGCTGAAGGAGCGGCTGTCATGACGACCCACGACGATGAGCTGTTGAAGGAGATCGGGGCGTTGCTCGACGTCGAGCCGTCGCGGACGTTTGACGCCGGTGTTCGAGCTCGGTTGGCGACGCATCGACGGCAACGGATGTGGCTGTATGGCGCCGCGGTGTTCGGCACCGCTGCGGCGACGTTGATGTTTGCGCTCAGCCCGAGCGTAAGGCCTGGTGTGTATACGGCGGCCGAAGTCAGTGCAACGCCCGTTGCGGTCGCGGTCAATGCGTCGCCGGATGTGGCGACTCCGCTGCCGCCAGTGGCCACGGGGAGCCCGCGTTTTCCCGCCACTCGCCCTCACGTGACGCGCCCGGCACCGATGACGGTCGAGGCCGTGGAGACTCGGCCCGTCATCACCAGCCAGATGGCGTTGCTCCGCGAGTTGTGGGCGCACGTGGACTCGCCCGCGATACTGGCCGAGGCGCCGGTGGTGATTCCGGCGACGGTCATCCAGGACGCATTTGTGCCCATCGTCGTTGTCGAACCGGTGGTGTTGCCCGCAAGTACTGAAATCGAACGTCCGGCTTTGCTTCCTGTCATCCGGCGCGCAGTCGCGGCGCCGCAATCGAGGTAGATATATGAGACTGTCTGTGAAAACCGTGGTGGCGACGGCGTGTGCCGTTGTGATGTTGGCGGCAACGCCTGCGTTGGCGCAGGACCGAGGCGGCGAGAAGCCCGCGCCGGTTGTCACGCCGCTGAAGGTGACGGTCGTGCTGACGCGCCAGCCTGCCGGCAAGCCGGCCACGGCAGCGGAGAAGCTGCCGTTTGAGATGTGGGTCAACACCGGGTCTCGAGCGACGGTTCGGATGTCGGCGGATGTCCCCGTCCCCTCGCCGGCAATCCAGCAGGACCAGGAGTCGAACAAGGTCACGCCGGTCAACAGCTACACCTACAGGTCAGTCGGCACAAACTTGACCGTTGATGCGGCCGAGGCCGGGGATGGTCGCTATCGGATCGAACTGACGCTTGACGACAGTCAGGTGATGCCGTTGGCTAACATGCCGCCTTCGGTCCCGCGCGCCGGCACGCAAGGCTACAGGGCAACGACCGGAGTTCTGCTGCGCGACGGCCAGACCGTGCAGCACTCACTCGGCACCAACTCAGTGACGGGCGATACGATCACGATTTCAATCACGGCAGCGGTCATCAAGTAGGATGAACGTGGAGGTGGCGCAGGAGTGGGAGGCCGCGCGCTGTTCTTGGTTTCGCTGACACTCGCTGGCGCAGCCTGTTCCACCCAGGCCGCGCCGCCGTCCGCGCCAACCGTAGTGCCGGCCATCACCGGGCCGAATCGCGTGTCGGGCGTCCTCGTCACCAATCAGACCCGGACACCCGTGGTCGGGGCCACGATGACCCTGACTGAGATTGGTGGCGCGTCGGCGACCACCTCAGTCACGACCGGGCCGGGCGGAGAATTCAGCTTCCCGTCCGTCCCCGCCGATCAGCTGTGGCTGTCAATCACGGCACCCGGTCACCTCGAACGGGTCACCAACCTCCAGGTCACCGGATCGAAGCAAGACCTCGTCGTCGACGTGATTGCCACCGCGCCGCCGTTCTCGTTGGACTTCTTTCGGCAGTTCGCGCGCCGTGGGTTTGAGTCGCCGACAAACCTCGGGCATCTGAAGCCATGGTCGACGGATCCCAGCTTCTACGTCCGCACCGTGGTCGAGGATACCGGTGAGTTAGTGTCAGACGTGGTTGTCGAAGGCCTCAGGCGTGTATTCACCAACGCTGTGCCTGAGTTGTCAGGCCGTCGCAGGACCATGGCCGCGTTCGAGTTTGGTCCGGAATCACGTGCAGGTAGGCCTGATTGGATCAACGTGACCTTTGTGCGTGGGCTGGCTGTTGGAGGCGAAGCAACCGTTGGGCCCAGCGCTGCGCCGACGATGAGGATCAGATATGACCCGTCCTTGGACGACGGACCGATCTTCTCCGGCTGCGAGTCGGTGATGGTAGAAGTGGCAGACCACGAAATCGTCCACACTATGGGATACTCCCATACGGATCAGACAGGGAACGACTTTCGATCCGGCAAGGGCTGCCCGGGAGCCGGTCGTCCGGAACGGGTTCGGTATCACGCTGATGTGATGTACACGAGAGTCCACGGCAATCTTGATCGTGACCGCGATCCCTGGAACTTCGCCATCACCACCGGTGCGTCCGACGCACCCATTGTTGCGTCCTGTCCGATACACATCTTTCGCTGAGGTGTCTCCATGACTGGAAGGCTCTGGTGTTCGGTCATCGTCACGATGCTCGCCTCGACGCCTGGCGTCGCAGACGAAGCACCGTACGCCGTCGTTGGCCGAGTACCGGCCCATGTGGCCAACGGGCCGCTGAACCGATTCCATTTCGATCCCGTCGCGCGTCGGATATACGCGCCGAACGGCCACGGTGTGTATTGGGTGGACACGCAGTCGGCCGAACCAACGCTCAATGGGCCACTCCTGTTCAAGCGCCCTGGCCTCATTGCGATCGCGCCCGATGCGGGCCGGATGTACTTCGCGGGTGACGACGGGTTTGGATTCCTCAACGTGCGCGGTGTCGAGCCGCCGACGTTTCTGACGCGCGACGCCTGGCGCGGCGGCTCGCTCGTGTATGAACGGACTCGCCACGAAATCTATGCAACCACGCGCGTCGTTGGCGACCGCCTGGCGATTTACAACGCCGACACCGGCGCTCCTGTGACCGAGCTCGCTCTGCCAGGGGGCGACGTGAATCTCCTCCAGGCAGCACCCGGCAAAGTGTTTTTCACAGCCTCGGGCGCGTTTGGGCTGCACGTCATCGACGCGACGACCCGCGCGGTCAGCCCATGGCTGGTGGACGGCACCCGGGTGGGTCCGCAGCGAATCGAGGTCGAACACGCCGGACGCATCATGATTGCGGCGTACGAACGGCACCTGGTGGCCATCGACATCCCGTCTGCCCGCACGATCGCGCAGCTGCCGGCGATCGGGCTGCAGAGCTTCGCGTTTGACCCGGCTCGGCGCGCAGTGGTGGTGGCCATTCACGATCCCCCGGACCACCCACGCGTGCACCTGCGCGTCTACGCGCTTGGTACCGACGGGTTCACGCTGATGTCAACGCTGAAGAACCCGGCTGAAGACCAAGGATGGCTCGTCTCCACGGTCGACGGGTTCCTGCAGCGGACCCGCGATTCGCTGTTGGTCTGGAAGGCACGGCAGGCTGAATCGCGTTGAACGCTACCGTCGCAGCCACGCCGCCAGCTTCTTCGTTGTCCACGTATTGATGACGCGTGTGGCCGGAATCCCGGCCAGGCGCGCGTGGGCAAGGCCAATCTCGGCGAAGCAGAGTTCATCGAGGTCGTGTGCGTCGCTGTCGATGGCGATGAGGCAGCCGGCGTCGTAGGCTTCGCGCGCGAGCGCGTAGGGAAGATCCTGGCGCGACGGGTCGCCGTCGATCTCAATCGCGACGTCGTTGGCCTTCGCCGCGGCAAACACCTTTGACCAGTCGGCGCGGATGCCAGGACGTTTGCCGAACTTGCGTCCGCTGGGATGCGCAAGGATGTGTACGCCGGGCGTCGAGGCCGCCTTCACGAGCCGACGCGTCTGATCTTCGTCCGTGTCGAGCTTGGAGTGCGGGGCGGCGAGGACCAGCATGGTGCTTGGTGCTAGGTGCTTGGTGCTTGTCCCGCCGGGGCCTTGGCGAAGGCGGAAGTCAATCGAGCCATCCGCGAGGATGTTGGCTTCGATGCCCTTGAAGACCACGAACCGTCCGTCGGTGGTCTCGTTGATGGCGTCAATCTCCCGATGTTGCGCTTGCAGGCCCGCGGCGCTGAGACCCCGCGTGATGGAGAGTCCGTCGGTGTGATCGGTGATCGCCATGTGGCGATAGCCGCGTTCGATACACGCAATTGCCAGCTCGGCAATTGACCGGCTGCCGTCGCTCCATGTCGAGTGCATCTGAAAGTCTGCGCGATGGTCCTTGAGCCCAATGGCATCAGTGGATGCGTCGTTGAGCACCATGCGGGCCACCGCGAGGCTGATGAAGCCTTCACGCAGCGCGCGACGTGCCTCGACGTCCGCGCGCCGCCCACTGGCGTCCACCGCCTTGCTGACGGTGGTCGACTTGCCCGTGGCCAGCACTTCACGCACGACACTTGTCGCCGTCTTGCCGATGTCGGGCAGCGCAAGCCCGTCACGCGCCGGCTCAGGCAGCAGCATCACCTTGCGGGCCGCCCGCTCATACGCCCGTCGCGGGTACATCGACGTCTGCACCGCCGCCAGGGCATCCAGCAGCGACGCGATGTGGAGGTTCAGGTCAAGCACTCCATCTATTGTCCAGTGCGAAGTGCGAAGTGCGAAGCCTGCCCGCCGCAGCCTTGGCGCGCCGGGCTTGCCCGCCGGAGCCTTGGCGAAGGCGGGACAGCCAAAACACACACCTCGGCGTCTGTAGGAGAGCCCAGAGGAACAACCGAGGAAGGTGTATATGGTCCGCAGAGATCTGGTGGCCGTGGTCCTGGTGTGCGCAAGTGTGGTCGTGACGTCCGCAGCGGTGCCGCTCGACGCGGCGTCCCAGCAACAGAAGCCTGAACCGCAGGCATCCACGCCGGTGTCGCTGAGAATCAAGGTCACGCTGATTCATTCGCGCGGTACCGAGGTGCTCAAGCGTACGCCGCTGGAGGTCGTGGTCGGCAGCAGCGGCAACGCAAACGTCTCGCTTCTGACCGAAGTGCCGGTGCTGCAGCCCCTCCTGGCGGCCGATCGAGGGTCGTCTCATGTCGCATGGCGGGTCCGTGAAGTCGGGCAGCAGCTGAACTGCAGCGTGAGAGAGGTGGCAGAGGGCCGGTATCGCGTGGACCTCCGCTTCACAGATACCCGCCTTTCCACCGTGAAGGCGGATGCCCAGAGCGCCAAC
>CBINOO010000068.1:0-20898 GCA_966252305.1 uncultured Acidimicrobiia bacterium | reverse complement strand
TGGCCGCTTCAAGCCGCTCAACCGCACACGCCACCGTGAAGTCCTGCATGCCCCGCCCTTCGGTCATCAAATTCGCGACGTAGACGATTGGGCCTTCCATGGCGGCGAGCGCCTCGCGGCAGCCATCCACCAGGAAGATCGGCAACAGACTGGTATAAAAGCTGCCGGGCCCGATGATCACCGCGTCAAGCCGGCTGACGACCTGAGCCACCCGCGGGTGAATCTGCACCGGCGGATCGAGCCACAACTTGTGCACGGCCCCGCCCCGTGCCTGTTCGGCGTCCACCTCAACTTCGCCGCGCGTCTGCGCGCCCGAGTCGTATTCCGCGCAGATGGACGACAGCTGATCGGTGATGGGCCACACGTACCCTCTGCACCCCAGCAGGGAGCGCAACCCGTCGACGCCGGCCAGAAAATCTCCGCTGTGCTGCGCCATCATCGACAGCAGCAGATTCCCGCCCGTGTGCCCCGCCAGCCGCGCGTGTTGTTCCAGGCTCGGCAACCTCGCCAGGAGCAGCCGCCGCGCATCCTTTTCGCTGCGCGCGAGGGTCAACGCGCACTTCATGATGTCACCAGGGGGCAATACCCCAAGCTCGTCGCGCAATTGGCCCGATGATCCGCCGCTGTCGAACATGGTGACAACGGCGTGAACCTTGACCCAGGGATTCTGCTTGAGTCCGCCAAGGACGCTGGGCAGACCGGTGCCGCCACCAAAACACCCGACGGCCAGCTCCCGCATCCGCATCCGGAGCATTCTAGAATGAGTTGTGCCTCTCTCACTGACTGATGCGGCTCGTCGGGCAATGACGCGCCTCTCTGCCGATCTCCAGCGGGTGTTCGACGATCGATTCGTCGCACTCGTCGCGTATGGCCCGACCCGCACGGCGGGATTCTGTCGCAGCCTGCGCGCTGACGACCTGGCGGCCCTCGCGCCGCTGGCCGACCGTTGGCATCGCGATGGCCTGGACACGCCCCTGCTGCTGACGCCGGAGGAATTTGCGAAATCCCTGGACGCCTTCCCTCTCGAATACGAGGCCATCCTTGATCGCCACGAATTGATTGCCGGCATCCTCCCGTTTGGAGACGTCCGTCCCGCCGAGGCAGACCTGCGCCGCGCGTGTGAAGTGCAGGCGCAGTCGTTCCTCATTCATCTCCGTCAGGGATGGGTGCACGCCGCCGACCATCACGACGACCAGATCGTGCTGCTGCAGCAGTCGGCAGCGCCGCTCCGCGCCCTCCTCTCCAACGTGGCGCGGCTGACCAGCACCGATCGCGCGACCCTTGACGATGGCGCGCTTGTGCGTGCCGTTGAAGATCGCATTGGCCTGCCCGCGTCGGTGCTCGAGGGCGTGCTCGCGCTCGATGCGTTTCCCGAGCGCGCGGAGCACCTGCTGCACGCGCCGGAGTTTTTCCCGGCGTACCTGCTCGCGGCCGAGACGTTGTGGACGTACATCGATTCGTGGCGGCGATGATCACGCGCGCCACCACGGCGCTGTGTGTGGCCTGGCTGCTCACCGTCGGGCTCACCGCACAGGCCTCGCAGCCGCCGTTTCCCCAGCTCACCGCGCCGGTCAATGACACCGCCCAGGTGATCGATGCGGCCTCGGCCGGCGAACTCGATCGCATCATTCGATCGCTGCAGACCGCGACTGGTGACGTCATCGTCGTGGCCACCGTGCCGACGATTGGGTCGTATGGGTCGATTGAGGAGTACTCGCTTCGGCTCTTTGAAGCGGCCGGCATCGGCACGCGCACCAACGACAACGGCCTGTTGGTCGTAGTGGCGGTCAACGAACGCAAAGTCCGCATCGAGGTGGGGTACGGCCTCGAAGAGTTCATCACGGACGGGTACGCGGGCGAGGTGATTCGAACCCGGTTTCTGCCGGCGTTTCGCGAGGGGAACTACGGGAGCGGACTCGCGGCCGGCGTGCGCCAGATCGCGCTGCGACTGGCAGAGCGGCGAGGCGCGACGTTGTCGGACCTGCCGGTCCCCGCCGAGCCGGCGCGCCCGCAGCGTGAGCGGTCGTCGTCGGGGACCGCGCGCGCCATCATCACGATGCTGATCGTGTTCTTCCTCATCATGGCGGCCAACCGGAACAACGGAGGTCCTGGCGTGCGACGCCGTGGACGCCACGGCATGTGGAGCGGCTGGTATGGCGGCGTGGGCGGCTTCGGTGGCGGCTTCGGCAGCGGCGGATTCCGTGGCGGCGGCTTTGGAGGTGGAGGTTTCGGCGGTGGAGGTTTTGGAGGTTTCGGCGGCGGGCGCAGCGGTGGCGGTGGCGCGTCGGGCGGGTGGTAAAGTGGAATCCATGCGTCGACGCCTTTTCGTCATGCTCGTCTGTCTGGCCGGCGTCAGTCTGTCCGGCTGCTCCTACAACACGTTCACCAGCCAGGAAGAAGCCATCAAGGCGCAGTGGGCTGAAGTCGAGAACCAGCTGCAGCGCCGCACGGATCTCATTCCCAATCTCGTGGAAACCGTGAAGGGATTCGCGCAGCAGGAGAAGGACGTCTTCGGCGCCATCGCCGACGCGCGCTCGAAGATGGCGGGCGCCACCACGCCGGCTCAGAAGATCGATGCGGCCAACGCCGAAAGCTCCGCGCTGGCGCGGCTGCTGGTCGTGATGGAGAACTATCCCCAGCTCAAGTCGGACGCGTCGTTCAATCGCCTGATGGATGAGCTGGCGGGCACCGAAAACCGGCTCTCCGCCGCGCGCATGCGGTATAACGAACGCGTCCAGGCCTACAACACGCTCCGTCGTCAGTTCCCGTCGAACATCACGGCGTCGATGTTCAGCTTCGAGGAATACCCGTACTGGGAAGTGCCCGACAGCGCCAAGACCGTGCCGACGGTCAACTTCGGCGGCCGATGATTGCACAGGGCCTGCTGCCCGAGTTCGATCAGGAGACCACAGTCACCAGACGCCTGCTGGCGCGTTGCCCGCCCGACGCGTTCGCGTGGGCGCCGCATCCGAAGTCCTTCACGCTGGGCGCGCTCGCGACGCACCTGACGCGAGTGCCTCGCTGGGGCAGCCGGATTCTCACCGCGTCCGCGCATGACCTCGTCACCGATCACGCGCCTGCGGCGCCTCCCTTCGGCACCCCCGAGGATGTCCTGACGGCCTTTGATGACGCCGTCGCCACCACACGACGCTGCCTCGCGGGGCTGAGCGACGCGGAGCTGCTGGCGCCCTGGTCTCTCACCCGCAACGGCGATGTGCTGTTCACCGCGCCGCGCGTGCAGGCGTTCAAGCTCTACATGCTCAACCACCTGATTCACCATCGGGGCCAGCTCAGCGTCTACCTGCGACTACGGGACGTCGCGGTGCCCCCGATGTACGGCCCCACCGCCGACGAGCCTCTGTGACACGCCTGCTGGTGCCGATCCTGGCCGTCGCGGCCTTCGTGGTGCTGGCCACCGCGAACTCCGGCGGCTATCGATACGGCGTGTCCGATCAGGCCTACTACCTGCCGGCCGTCGAGCAGCACCTTGACGCAGATCTCTTCCCGAGAGACGGCGCCCTGCTCGACGCGCAGTCCCGGCTGATGACGGTGGACGACCTGATGGCCACGCTGCGCCGGCTGACCGGGGCGTCGATGGAAACCGTGGCGCTGCTCGTCTACCTCGGTTCCCTCCTCGTGCTCGGTGTGGCGTCGGCACTGTTCGCGCGCGGCCTGCGGTTCCCCTGGTGGTCCGTCGCGGCGTTCGGGCTGTTGCTGACCTTCCGTCATCGCATCGCAAAAACTGGCGCCAACTCGCTCGAAGGCTACATGCACCCGCGTCAGCTGGCGTTTGGTCTCGGCGTTGCGGCCCTCGCGTGTTTTGTGCGCGCGCGCCCGGCATGGGGAGTTGTGTGCCTGGCCGTGACCGCATTGCTCCATCCGACCACCGCGCTGTGGTTCACGCTGCTCGTCGCCCTGGGCCGTCTCGCCGCCGTGCGGACGTTCCGCTGGCCGTGGACCGTCGCCGGAGTGGCCGTCGTCCTGGCAGCGCTGTGGGCAGTGACGCTGGGTCCACTGGCGGGCCGGCTCGTCACGATGGACGGACGCTGGTTGTCCGTGCTCGCCGAAAAGGACTACCTGTTCCCGGGCGATTGGACGCTGGACGTCTGGGCGCTCAATCTGCTCTACCCAGTGGTCATCTTCGTTGTGTGGAGACTGCGCGCCCGCCGCGGCGAAGCGGTGCCCGCGGAAGCCGTGCTCGCCTGGGGCGCCGTGGGACTGACGCTGCTGTTCCTGGTCTCGGTTCCCCTGACGTCCTGGCGACTGGCCCTCGCCGTGCAGCTGCAGATTTCCCGCGTGTTCTGGCTGCTCGACTTTCTGGCGCTCGCGCATGTGGCCTGGGCCCTCACGCGTTCCGTCCGGTGGGCACCAGTCGTGGTGACCGTACTTGCCCTGGCCTCCATCGGGCGCGGGTACTACCTGCTCGAGCACTACGCGCCTGAACGAACCCTGGTGCGCGTCGAACTACCGGCCACCCCGTGGACCGACGCGATGGCGTGGCTGCGCCGGCAACCGGAAGACTGGCACGTCCTCGCGGACCCAGGACATGCCTGGAAGTACGGCAGCAGCGTGCGTGTGGCTGCCGCCCGAGACACGGTACTTGAGTCGGTCAAGGACAGCGCCATCGCCTTGTACGATCCGGCAATTGCCGACCGGGTGTCTGAACGCATCAGCGACCTTGTCGACTACGAACAACTGACGACCATTCGGGCGCGCGCCCTTGACGCCGAGTACGACCTCGACGTCGTGATTGCCGAGGTCACGCAGCCGCTCGACCTGCCGGTGCTCTATCGCAACAGCCAGTTCGTCATCTATGACGTTCGGTGAGGTGTTCACTCCCGCGCGCGGTCTCTCAAATGGCCACGCCATGACTCTGGCGGCGTGGGCATGGCCGCGTACGTGGCCGCGCCTGCCCCAGCCGGATATCCGCCTCATCCGGGTCTCCGACGATACCCAAATCCGCGTCGACTGCTACTGGCAGACACCACGGCACGATCGTCCGACGGTCGTCGGTCTTCATGGGCTCGAAGGATCGAGCCAGTCGCACTACATGCGAGGTCTTGCCGACAAGGCGTTTGCGCGCGGGTGGAACGTGGTGCTCATCAACCAGCGCAACTGCGGTGGCACGGAGCACCTCACGCCTGGGCTGTACCACTCCGGCCTGACGGCCGATCCCATCGCCGCGCTCACAACGCTTCACGCCGAGGTGCCGTTCACTCGCCTGGGCGTCGTCGGCTATTCGCTCGGTGGGAACCTGACGCTGCGAATTGCCGCAGAACTGTCGACCGGCGCGGATCTGCCCCTGGCCGCGGTGGCAACCGTCTGTCCAACCGTGGACCTGTCGTTGTGTGTGGACGCCATCGATCGACGACCTGGCAACACGCTCTACCGGTGGCACTTTCTCGTGGGGCTCAAGTCGCGACTGCGACGGAAGGCCGCGCTGTTCCCCGGTCGCTACGATGTCGCCCGCCTGCGGCGCGTCCACACGGTGCGCGCGTTTGACGATGCGTATACGGCGCCGCACAACGGTTTTGGCACCGCAGCCAACTACTACGCGCAGGCCACGTCGCTGCGCACCATGCACGACATCGCCGTTCCCGCGTTGATTCTTACGGCGGCCGATGACCCGTTCGTGCCGGTCAGCCAGTTCAGCCGTCCGGAGATCACGAACAACCCACGGGTCCAAGTGCGCATCACGCCGCATGGGGGACACTGCGGATACGTCGCGCCTGAGACGGAGCGGTGTGACGGCTACTGGGCGGAGTCGGCAGCGCTCGATTTTCTCGCGCCGTGTCTGCGGCGGGGCTTCCGCCTTCGCTGAGGCTTCGGCGGACCACCGTAGTCTTGGCGAAGGTGGTTAGCCCCCCCGGTCACCGCGGGAGCAGGCGGCCGCCTTCCAGACCGGATTCGCCGACACTGTCGAGCACCAGCGCGAGGCGACGCTCCCACGGCAACGGTTCCTTCAGATCGATCACCTCGCGTGAAAACGGCGGCACGTCGCGGCGCTGCAGGACGCAGGTCATGGCGATACGCGGCCCGGTGGCGAACCGGCTGCTGCGACTGCCCCAGTGGGCGACGCGGCTGGTGAACGCAATCAGCGCCCCGGCCAGTGTCGGCAACGCCCGAATATCGGTGAGCGTCAGTTGGTCCTGCCGCACCTCTTCACGCGTCGATCGGAAGTCGGCATCACCTTCCGGGTGCACGACGTACATACACGAGTCGAGCGTCGTCACGTCGGTGAGCGGAATCCAGGTATTGACCACGCGCGGGCGGGTGCCTGCCACGTACCCTTCGTCCACGTAGTAGTCGCGATGCGGGCCGTATGCGCCGAACCCGGTGCGGCCGGCGGTGCCGGGCGGCACGTAGAAGACCCAGAAGTCTTTGGGCAACAAGAGCGGTGAACGCCCCAGCATCGGCGCGAGGATGGACTCGACCCGCGCAAGCAGCAGGTAGAACTCGTCGTAGAGCCAGACCATGCCGGATGGCAGATCCGCCGCGACAACCCGTTCAACCGCCTCGCGCAAGGGAGCCAGTTCCTCGGCTGAAAACACCGGAGGCGTCTGCAGGTAGCCTTCTTCCTGCATGAAGTCGGCATGCCACTCGGCCTCGGCCTCCGGGAACCGCAGGGGCGTGACCCTGTCAGCCAGCGGGCCGTCCGAAATGGTCAGGTGCGGATTCAGCGATCTCCAGAACGCTGGATCCTCGAGCTCGGCGCGTCGCCGACCGAAACGACGCCGCTGCGCAAAGGCGTCAAACACCTTGTCAATCGTGCGAGGGTCCACTACCGCACCCGCACGCCGTTCTTGATGACCAGATCGACATCCTGAAGGAGGTTGATGTACTTCAGCACGTCGCCGCGAACGGCGATGATGTCGGCGTACTTGCCGGGCGTGACGGTCCCCACGTCATCCGCCTTCCCCATCATCAGCGAGGGCCAGTAGGTGGCGGATCGGATCGCCTCCATCGCGGGGATGTCCATCTCGCGCACCCAGACGTCGAGTTCATTCCATGTGCTCTGGCTGTGAAACTGCGTCGGGATGCCGCTGTCGGTGCCGATGAGCAACGTCACTCCCGCCTCACGCAGCTGCGTGATCTTCCGCTTGAGCGTCGGGCGACGGGCAGGCGTCAGCTGGAAGTAGCTCAGCTCGCCCGGCTTGCGCAGCGACTGCTTGATGTCCGCGATGATGTCAGCCGACAGCCCGAGCTGCCAGGACGGGTCATCCAGCGACTCAGGATTGTCGCGGAGGTACTCGTAGTTGAAAAGCCCCTGCACGGTGGGTGTCCAGTAGAACGGCCCCTTGTTCATCTGCGCCGTGCGCTCGCGGATCGCAGCCATGATGTCGGCCGGATATTCAGGAGCTGTCGCGAGTCCGGTGTGCTCGAAGTTGTCCACGCCATGTTTGAGGCCAAGGCGGATTTCTTCGGGACGATGGGAGTGGCCAACGACCGGCAGCTGATGTGCGTGGGCCTCCGTGATGACCGCCGCAACCTCTGCCTCGGTCATCTGGTCCTGGTCGATCAACTTGATGACATCCACGCCTGCCGACGCGAGTTTGCGGACCTTGGCTCGCGCGTCTTCGACGCCGTTCACGCCCCAGCGAAAGAGCTCCGTGCCCGGGTACGGCGCCTTCTGGATGAAGGGCCCGGAGACAAACAGGCGCGGCCCCGGCAACTCGCCGCGCTTGATCCGGTCGCGAACAGTGATCGAGGCCTCGAGCGGTGCGCCAAGGTCCCGCGCGGACGTGACACCGGCGCGCAGCAGCTGGTGCGCGGAGGCCGGCATGATCTCGCCTTCGAACCTGGACGGGTAGGTCTTGTCCCAGTGTGTGTAGTTGGAGTGCCCGTTGATCATCAGGTGCACGTGCATGTCCCAGAGACCGGGCAACACGGACATGCCTTCCGTCGAGATCACCGTCGCTCCGGCGGGCACGTCGAGTGTGCCCACCGCGCCGACCGCCTCGATCCGTTCACCGCGAATCAGGATGACGGAGTTGCGGATGGGCACGCCGCCGAAGCCATCGATGAGAGTGCCGCCCACCAGCGCCGTGACGCCCTGGGACGTCTCTGCCGCGCGGATGGCCGACGATGGCGCGAGGGCGGGGGCTCCGACCGTCGCAGCAACGAGCGCAGCCAGCAGGTACACACGTCTCATCGAGGGCCTCCGCATCAGTAGCCGGCCGCGTGGCCGTCCTTGCGTGAATCCGATCCGGCCGCCCAGCCGCGCGGCAGTTTGAGCACGAGTTGGGCGCCGCCAAAGGCAATATCCCGCTCATCGATGATCTCGTGTCCCATCGCCCGCAGGGCGTCGCGCACCGACTCGGGCACGGAGGGTTCCAGCGCAACGCGGCGTCCGTTCATGTGGCGGAATCTCGCGGCATCGGACGCCTGTTGGGGATCCATGCCGAACAGCAGCATGTTGAGCAGCACCTGCACGTGCCCCTGTGGCTGCATCGCGCCGCCCATCACGCCAAACGCCAGATACGGCTCATCACCGGTGGCGTCCCGGCGCACGCCGGGCTGCCCGTTGCTGCGAGTCACAAACGCCGGGATGATCGTGTGGAAGGGACGCTTGCGCGGCGCCACCGAGTTGGCGCGGCCTTCGGCCATGGTGAACCCGACGCCGCGGTCGTGCAACAGCAGGCCCGTGCCGGGCACCACGATGCCGGAACCGAAGTAGTCGTAGACGGAGTTGATGAACGACACCATGTTGCCGTCCTTGTCGGCCACCGCGAGGTAGATCGTGTCGCTCTGAGTGGATGCCCGGCCCGGATCGACACGTTCAGCCGCCTTGGCAGGATCGATCAGGAGCCGCCGCTCACGGAGGTAGTCGTCCGACAGGAACCGCTCGAACGGCTCGGTCATCGCCTGCGGCTCACCCACGTAGTGTTCGATGTCCGCATACGCCAGCTTCTTGGCTTCGATCAGCCGGTGCAGATACGCCGGGGAGTTGTGGCCCATTGCTTTCAGGTCGGTGCCTTCCAGCAGGCGCAACATCTCGAGCGCGGCAATCCCCTGACTGTTGGGCGGCAGTTCCCAGAGACGGTAGTTGCCGTCGACGCCTGGCAGTGTGACAGGCACGCTGACCGGTTGCACCCACTCGACGGTGTGCGCGGCCATGTCCTCAGGCGTCAGAAAGCCGCCCTGCTCCTGCACAAACGCGGCAACCCTGCGGCCAAGCGCGCCTCCATAAAAGTGCCCGGGCCCCTGTGCGGCAATCTCGCGATACGTCTTCGCCAGGTCCGGCATGCGGAACCACTCGCCCGCTCTCGGTGCGCGTTGCCCATCCACCAGCAGGGCTGCGCGCGCGCCGGCATCGCGACGCAGGAGGCTGACTTCAGCTTCCCACTGCGACGCGATGATTGGTGTGACGGGAAACCCTCCGTCAGCCATGGCGATTGCCGGAGCCAGCGCTTCCGCCAATGACAACGTGCCGAACTTGTCGAGCAGCGCCGACCATCCCGACAACGCGCCGGGCACCGTCACGGCGTCGATCCCCTGCGCGACGCGCGTACGGCCCTTGGCAACCAGCGCATCGCGGGTCATCAACGAGCCGCTGCGCCCGCTGGCATTCAGCCCGTGCAGCGTCTTGTCTTTGGCGGACCAGACCATGGCAAAGAGGTCGCCGCCCATGCCGGTCATGTTCGGCTCGACGACGGTCAGCACTGCTGCGGCCGCGACGGCGGCGTCAATCGCATTGCCGCCCCGCTGCAACACCGCCAGGCCCGCAGAGGTGGCCAGCGGCTGACTGGTCGCGATTACGCCGTTGGGCGCATACACGGTCGAGCGTCCCGCCATCGTCGTTGGCCGAACCACCTGCGGTCCCTGCGCGAGCACTCCCACGCCCAACAGCACGACCGTCGTCAATGTCGCAATCTTCAGCATGCCTGCCACTCCCGCTCAAACACTTTCGCAAACTCCGGCCCTTTGCCTTCGTCCTCATGCTTGAAATACACGAACGCATCGTCCCAGCCTGAGGCGAGACCACGGACCGTGTCTGCCCACTTCGCGAGGTCGTCCAGCTGATATCCCTCGTCGCGCAGGCGGAAGTAGCCGTGTGAGGCCGTCTGCACCAGCGGCGTCGTTTTGTCCCCGAAGTCAGCGATACACAGCGCGGCGTTGTGATTGCGAAGCACCGAGAACACGGCTTCGTCGTGCCAGGACTCGTGGCGAAACTCCACGGCCACGCGGAGGTCGCGCGGCACCAGCGCCAGAAAGGCATCCAGGCGCGAGGCATCCGCCCGGAAGTTGGGCGCCAATTGCACCAGCAGGCACGCCAGGCGATCGCCGAGCGTCCGGGCACACTCGACGAACATCGCCATCGGCTCCGCGCAGTCGATCAGGCGCCGATCGTGGCTGATACGTTTGGGCGTCTTGAGCGTGTAGGTAAAGCCGTCAGGCGCCTGTGCGCGCCAGTCGCCCGCCACCTTGGGGGTCGGCATCCGGTAGAAGGTGTAGTTGATCTCGACCGTCGTGAATCGCTCGGCGTAAAAGCCGAACATCTTCGATGCCGAGAGTTTCTCCGGATAAAACGTGCCCTTCCATTCCGGATATTTGTACCCGGAGGTGCCGACGTGTATCTGCATCGAGGCTTACGATACCACCCGCCACCCGCCGCCCCGTACCTACACCGTTTTCCGGTACCGCGCCGCCGCCAGCGTGAGCACCACGCTTCCCCAGAGTCCCAGGGCCGCAAACTGCGGCCAGAGCAGGTCCCAGCCGATGCCCTTCAGGAAGATGCCGCGCACGATCACCAGGAAATACCTGAGGGGAATGACGGTCGTGAAGGCCTGAATCCCCGCCGGCATGTTCTCGATGGGAAAGATGAAGCCGGACAGATAGATCATCGGCACCAGAAAAAAGAACGTCGACGTCATCATGGCCTGCTGCTGCGTCGATGCAAGGGTGGACACAAAAAGCCCGAGGGCCAGCGTGCACAGCAGGTAGACCAGGCATCCCGCAAACAGCAACAACGGGCTGCCGTTGAGCGGCACCTTGAACCACAGGACCGCGACGGCCACCACGAGAAAGACGTCGATGACGCCCAGCACGCCGTACGGAAGCAGTTTCCCCAGGATGAGTTCCCAGCGGCTCAGCGGTGTGACATTGAGCTGTTCCAGTGTGCCGATCTCGCGTTCACGCACGATCGCCATCGACGACAGATTCGTCGTGATCAACAGCAGCAGCAGCGCCAACACGCCGGGCACCATGAAGTCCTTGCTGACCAGCTCGGGGTTGTACCAGACACGCGTTTCCGCGTCGATACGGCCGGGCGTGACGACTCCTGCGGCCTCGAGCCGCTCGCGATTGAATTCGGCAATCAGTCCGGAGGCATACGCCAGCGCCTGCCCCGACGAGTTGGAATCGGTGCCATCGGCCAGCAGCTGTACGTTGCGGGCGGACGCGTCCGCCCCGCCCAGGAGCGCGGCGTCAAAGCCAGGGCCGATCACCACGGCAATCCATGCGGTGCCCGATTCCAGGGCGTCATCGGCCGCACGCGGGTCATCCGATTCGGCAACAACCGTGAAGTAGCGGGATCCGGCAAACCGCTGAATGAGGCTCCGGCTGGCCGGCGAACGGTCGCCATCAACCACGATCGCCGGCACATCATGAATGTCCGTCGTCGCCGCATACCCCAGCATGGTCAGTTGCAGGATGGGCGCGACAATGACGATGCCGGCGAGCCGGGGATCCTGGCGCAGTTCGAGGAACTCCTTCCAGACCAGCGTCAGGATGCGACGCAGGCTCATCGCGACCTCGCCAGTCTCAGGGACGCGATGCCCAGCACCACGGCGGCGTACACGACAAGCGCTGCGACCGGCTCCCACAGCGCAGGAAGCGCCGTCCCCTTGAGCACCACGCCGCGCAACGCGGTGAGAAAGTACTTCGCCGGCACGATGGTGGTGACGTACTGCAGCACGATCGGCATGCTGGCGATCGGAAAGATGAAACCCGACAGGATGAACGTCGGCAGGAATGCCACCAGGGCCGCTGCCTGGAACGCGACCTGTTGGGATTCCGCGATGGTCGAAATGAGAATTCCCGTTCCCAGCGCGCCAACGAGGAACACGCCGAGCAGGACGCCAAGATCGAGCCACGATCCGCGCATGGGCATGTCAAACAGCGCCAATGCGGCAAGGATGACGAGCAGTCCGGAGACCTGCGACACCAGCAGATAGGGCACCGCCTTGCCGATGATGAATGCTGGCGTCGAGATTGGCGCCATCCGTATCTGCTCCATCGTCCCGAACTCCTTCTCGCGGACGATCGAGATGGCCGTTGAGACGACGGCGGTAATCATCGAGATGTACGCGATGAGACCCGGCACGAGAAACAGGGTGCTGCGCAGCTCGGGATTGAACCACACGCGGGGCTGCACGCCGACCAGCGGCACCGCTGCCGGGACGGCGTCGCCCAACGATGCCTCCTGCAGCAGTCCGTTGACGTAGCCCTGGACGGTCGCCGCGGTGTTGGCGTTGTCGCCCGCCAGCAGGACCTGCACGCGCGCGTCACGGCCCTCATCACGCAGCCGGCCGAACCCTTCAGGAATCACCAGTACGATGCGGGCCTCGCCGCTGTCGAGGGCCCGCGCCACGTCCGCGTCATCAATGGCGATACCTGCGTGGTTGAAGTATGTCGAGGCCACGAACCGCGCCACGAGGTCGCGGCTCGCCGATGATCCATCGCGGTCCTGCACGACCATCGACACGTGCCGGATGTCGAAGTTCAAGGCATAGCCGTACAGGAGCAGGAACAACGCCGGCAGGAACAACATCACCAGAAGGGTCTGCCTGTCCCGCACGATCTGGCGGAACTCCTTGATGGCCACGGCCAGGATGTGTCTCACGCGCGCCCCTCCGCTCTGGCCTGCGTGACGATGTCGATGAAGACATCCTCAAGCGATCGGTCAGGGCCCGTCAGTTCGGCGGGCGTGCCAAGTGCGGCGAGTTGGCCCGCGTGAATCATCGCGAGGCGGTCACACTGGGCGGCCTCTTCCATGTGATGGGTGGTCACCAGCAACGTGGTGCCCTCCCGTGCCAGCCGGCGAATGAGCACCCAGAACTCGCGTCGCGCCATCGGATCCACGCCGCCGGTGGGCTCATCCAGGAACACGATCGGCGGTTCGTGCAGCAGGGCGCATCCCAGTGCGAGGCGTTGTCGCCAGCCGCCGGCCAATGTGCGCGCGCGCTGGTCTTCACGCCCATCGAGTCCCGCCATCTCCAACACGAAGGCGCGGCGTCGCTCGAAACGCTCCCCCTCCACGCCATAAAGCCCCGCGTAGAAACGGATGTTCTGGTCAACCGTGAGGGGTTCGTACAACGAGAACCGCTGCGACATGTATCCGATGCGGCGCTTGACGCCTTCCGGATTGGTGGTGACGTCGACGCCCCCCACGACCGCGCGCCCACTGGTGGGCCGCAGCAGGCCACACAACATCCGGATCGTGGTCGACTTGCCCGCGCCGTTGGAGCCGAGAAAGCCGAACACCTCGCCTGTTTGTACTGCGAGGCTGATCCCGTCAACCGCCACGAACGCGCCGAAGCGTTTCGTGAGACCGTCGACCTCGATTGCGTGGGTCACTCGAGCGGCCCTCCGGCGGCCCGGGTCAGGCGCGACTCGGCCATGCGCAGGTTCGCCTGCAGCCGCGTGCGCTCCAGCGCGGCTTCAAGCCACGCGACGTGCGCATCAAGCACTTCCGTGCTTGTCGCCACGCCGCTGTCAAACCGGATGCGCATGACTCGATGGACTTCCTCGGCCGCGGCCACCAGTTCATCCGCCGCGGTGACGGCGGCCCTGCCCGTCTCGATGTCGAGCAACCGCTGGAGCACCTCCACCTGCAGCCGACTGTCGAACTCGTGCTGCCGATATGCCAGCGCCTGAGCCTGCGCGAGCGCCTGCGCACGCTCGGCCCTGCTGCGTCCGCCGTCCCATAACGACCAGGTCACCGAGACGCCGAGGTCCCACGAGGTGTGCCACGTCGCGGCGCGAGGTACGAACCGGCTGTTGGGCCGGGCAGGTTCAATCGCCGCGAACGTCCCGACCTGCGGTCGCGAGGCCGCGTGCGCGGCTGCGGCGGCCTGCCGAAACGCCTCGGACCGATGTTCAAGCGCCGCGCGCTCGCTGCGCGCCTGCAACGCCCGGGCATACACGGCGCTGCTGTCGCCACTCGTGACGCCTGAGAGGGCGTCCGATGGTCGATCCACCGCCGAGATCGTCGAAATCGTCGTGCCGGGCGGAAGTCCGGTGAGCCGCGCCAGTTCCCGCTCGGCGAGTGTCGCGGTCTGCTGCGCTTGCAGCCGCTGGACAACCTGCCGCGCCCGCTGGGCCCGCGCCTGCGGCGCTTCGTGCGGCGCGCTCACGCCGGCGGCGATCCGCGCCTCAACATCGCGCACCCACGCGTCGGTTCGCGCCATCGCTTCGTCGAGGACGCCGACCGCCGCCCGCGCCGTTACCAACTGCCAATACGTCGATGCAATCTCGAGCGCGAGGTCCGCTTCGACGGTCCGACGCTCCGCCAGTGCCGCCTCCTGGTCAGCTCTCGCCGCAGACGTCAACGCCGAAGTACGACCGGACGTCCACACCGGCATCTGGACCTCGGCCCGCAACCGGAAGTTGTCCGGAATGTCCGGAAAGATCACGCGGGTCGTCCCGTTGGCCTGCGGAATCCCGAATTCGTCGACATGGTTGGTGCGGAGGTAACTCGACAACACGCTGACGGTTGGCCGGCCCAGCGCCGTGCGCGCATCAACACCGGCCAGCGCCGCCTTTTCACGCTCCCTCGCTTCCGCCAGCCGCGGGGCCGCAGCCAGGCCGCGGTTGATCGCCTCGTCCACGGTCAGCGCGACAGGCGGCTGCGCCCAGGCCGGCGCGGACTGGAACACCAGGTATCCCAGGATGGCGGCCCACCGTCGCATCTTGCGCTGCGTCATACCGTGCCTCCCACTGCGAGATCGATGAACACGTCTTCCAGGGTCGGCGCGGCGTGACGGCCTCCGACCAGCGCCTTCAGTGCAGCCGGCGTATCAACAGCGAGCACGCGCCCTTCGCGCAACAGGGCGACACGGTCGCAGCTGTCGGCTTCCTCCATGTATGGCGTCGCGATCACCGTCGTCAGGCCTTCGCCACGGAGATCCCTGATGAGGGCGCGGAACTCGCGCCGCGCGACTGGATCGACCCCGGTAGTCGGCTCGTCGAGAATGAGGATCGACGGGCGATGCACCAGCGTGCAGGCCAGGGCGAGTTTCTGTTTCATGCCGCCGGACAACCGGCCGGCAAGGCGATCGCGAAACGGCGTGAGACCCGTCATCTCGAGCAGGCGGTTCCTCGCGTCTGTGAAGTGCGACACGCCATGCAGGCGGGCGAAAAACGCGATGTTCTCGTCGATGGAGAGGTCCCCATACAGGCTGAACCGTTGGGACACGTACCCCATCGTCCCGGTGGTGTGTGACCGCGTGTGCCTCGGGTCGGCCCCGTTCACGCGCACGTCCCCGGTGTCGGGCGTGAGCAGGCCACACCACAAACGGAGAGACGTGGACTTGCCCGCGCCGTCTGGTCCCATCAGCCCGAACAACTCGCCGCGCTGTACGTGGAGTGTGACGGCATCCAGCGCTCGTGTGGCCCCGAACGACCGGCTCACGCGGTCCAGGGCCAGCACCGGCGGATCACTCACTGCCATGTGACCTCCACGGGCATGCCGGGCTTGAGTACGCCGTCGCGATTGTCGACCTCCACCTTCACGCGATACACCAGACGCGCGCGCTCACTCGCGGTCTGAACGTTGCGCGGGGTGAACTCGGCGCGTGGGGCGATGAAGGTGACGCGGCCTACCAGCGACTGGCCCGCGTCGGTGCGGACGGTGGACGCCTGCCCGATCGCCAGCGTCCCGACGATCGGCTCGTCGACGTACGCCCACACCCACGCCCGTTGCAGGTCGAGCAGCACCACCACGGGCGCGCGCGGCGCCAGCAGTTCTCCTGGCTCCACCAGTCGCGCGCTCACGATGCCGTCGGACGGCGCCGTGATGACCAGGTCCGCCTGATCCTGACGAGCGGCGGCAATCTGGGCGTCCACGGCGTCACGCCTCGCGCGCGCGGCCTGCACCTCTTCCGGCCTGGCGCCGGCAGTGAGCCGCTCGACACTGGCATCCGCGGCACTCACGCGATCGCGAAGGGCCTGGACGCGCGCGTCAGCGGCCCGACGACGCGCTTCCGCATCGTCGCGCGCCTTGGTTGAACCCGCGCGTTGTTCGGCCAGGCGCGCAAACCGTTCGGCATCCGCCGCGGCTGCATCCCGATCGGCGATGGCGGCGGCAAGGTCGGCGGCCGCGGCAGCCCGTTGTGCCCGCGCCTGTGCGATGTCTTCCTGGCGGCTGCCAGATTGCAGCAGCCGCAGCTGGGCATCAGCGGCGGCGCGCTCGGCGTCGAGGCGCGACAGCAGCAGCGTGATGTCCGTGCTCGACAGGGTGGCCAGCACCTGACCGGTCACCACCTGATCGCCCTCGCGGACGGCCACCGTCTCGACACGCCCCGGCACCTTTGTCGTCACGCGCGTGTCGGTGGCCTCGACGTAGCCGGTGGCCACCGGATCAACCGGGGCGGCGTCGCGTCCGCACGCCACGGCGCCCGCGGCCACCAGGCCCAGCAGGCTCAATACAGCACTCATTCGCGTCATCGGTGTCTCCGGAGGGGTGTGGCCAACATGGCCAGCGTCATGTCCGTGAAGTGGGTCGCAAGGGCATCGAGGTCGGTGGGCGTCCCGGGCGCAAGCCCTGCGGTCGAACGAATGCTCTGAGTGGCCAGGATGAACATCAACGGCGCGGCCACGCCTGCCTGGACCATGAAGGGTTGAATCGGGCGCCAGCCGTGATCGCGCGAGCCGTCTTTCAGAATCGCGTCGAGGGTGGCGAGGATGGCGCGAATCCGGGCGAACACCTGGGCATCGAGATGCCGACCGCCTTCCGCGATCTCCCGCAACCAGATCGCGGGAAAGTGGGGTCGATCTCTCGCCGCGTTCACCAGGGCCTGCACAAAGCCCCGCAGCTGAGCCTCCGGGGGCCCGCCCAAGCGGCGCGCGGCCTCGGTGCCGGTCGCGATGGCGGCGAACTGGTCCAGCAGGACATCGCGGTACAGCGCGAGTTTGTCTTCGAAGTGGTAGTAGAGCATCGCCTTGTTGACGCCTGCCTCAGCGGCGATTTCGTCGACCTTGGCGCCATCAAACCCCTTGGCGGCAAACGCACTGGCGGCGGCGTGCCACACACGCCGCCGTGTCTCCTCCGCATCCCGCACCCGTCGCACCCGCTTCATAACTAACCAGATAGTTAATTACTTCCCAGCGAATGTCAACCCCCGGCACTCCGGCACCCCGGCACTCCGGCACTTCAGCACTCCGGCACTTCGGCACTCCGGCACTCCGGCACTCCGGCACTCCGGCACCCCGGCACTCCGGCACTCCGGCACTCCGGCACTCCGGCACTCCGGACTAAAGCATCTGCTGCAGCCGCTGGTAGCCACTGCGGCTGATCGGGAGCGTCGCGCCGGTCGTGAGAATCGCAACGCGACTGTCCTTCGCGTACAGCTCGACCTTCGACAGCCGATCAATGTTGAGAATGTACGACCGGTGCACGCGGACGAACCGGCGCGGGTCGAGCTGCCCTTCCAGTTCGGTCAGCGTCTGTTCCTTGAGCCAGGTGCGGCCGGCCGACGCAAACTGCACGTAGTCGTCCTGCGCTTCCACATAGTCGATCCGGGCGACCGGCAACACGTGCACATCGGCCCCGTCGCGAATGATCACGCGGTCGATTGGCGTGCCAGGCCGCCGGGCGGCCGCCCGCAGTTCGGTTGGCGACACGGTCGCCGACTGTCGGGCCTTGACGCGGTCCAGAGCCGTGCGCAGACGATCCACGGCGCAGGGTTTGAGCAGGTAGTCAACGGCATGCACCTCAAACGCCTTGAGCGCGAACTCGTCGTAGGCGGTGACGAAGATCACCGGCACGTCGCGGCCAAGCACCTCGAGCACCTCGAACCCGTCGAGTTTCGGCATCTGCACGTCCAGCAGGAGCACGTCAGGTTTCGCCTCGGCCGCCACCTTGATCGCTTCAAAGCCGTTGGCGCACTCGCCGACCACCGTCACATCCGGCATCTCCTCGAGATCCTGGCGAAGCGCCATCCGCGCCGGTTCCTCATCGTCGACGATTACCACACGCAACACAGCCAGACCTCCCCAGGCGGGGCTGAAGCCCCGCCACACATGTGCCCCACACCAGCCACACCACCTACCCCGCCTGCCGCGCGGGCATCGTCACCGACACCCTGTAGGACGCCGGCGTCGATTCAGTCGCCAGCGCCGCTTCCTCACCAAAGGCGGTGTGCAGGCGCCGGCGCACGATGTCGAGGCCGAACCCCGTCCGCGTCACGTCGCGTCCTCCATCCGGATCGCGAGGATTGTCCACGGTGATCCACAGAAGGGCTCCGCGCGTTTCGGCCTGAATCGTGATGACACCACCCTCCAGGCACGTGGCCACTCCGTGGCGCACCGCATTCTCCACGAGCGGCTGCAACAGCAGCGGGGGTACGTCGACCGTGCCCGGCGCCGTGGAGGTGATTTGCACGCCGAGGCGTTCACCGAACCGCACGCGCTCAATCTCGAGATAGCGGGCAATCAATGCCAATTCGCGCTCGAGCGGAATCCTCGGGACGGCGCCCAGAGTCAGGCTGTCGCGAAGAAAGTCCGCCAGCCGGCGCGTCATCTCGCGGGCCCGCTGGGGATCAGGCGCAATCAGCCCCGAGATGGCGTTGAGACTGTTGAACAGGAAGTGGGGATCCACCTGAGCGCGAAGCGCCCGGAGTTCCGCTTCGCGGGCCGCCACCTGCGCCTGGAGTTGACGCTGTGACAGTTCCGCCTGCGATTCCACCGCCTGCACCGTGTAATGCACGGTCACCGATATCAGATACGCCATCGCGCCGAAGCCGGCCAGGACCGTCGCAAGCAGGGTCGGGTCGACCGCCGGCAGGCCCGCGCGATCCAGCACACGCCACCACCACTGCCCGACCGCCGCCCACGCGGAGGCCACGACCGCGGCGGCCGCGATGGCGGAGGCCCCCACCCACCAGACCGACGTCCGCGACAGCGGCATCGCGCGCCCGAGATACCCCGCCGACGCCGACGCGGGCGCCGCCACCACCGACAATGGCAGGGCAAACAGCAGGCTCTGCACCAACGTGGCGCCAAACATCGCGCGCACGATCAGCGCAATCAGGAGGCCCGCCAGCCCCCACGCGACCCCGTGCATCGCCAGCTGGCCGCGTGCGCCTACCACTGCTGCTTCTTGCCGTGTCCGGTGTTGATGTCGACGCCGCCCATGATGCAGAACCCGCGCACAATCAGTCGGTTCCGGGCGTCCTGGGTGCCGGAGGTCGAGTCGTCGGCGCCGCCCATGATCACCATCACCTGATTCGAGACGGCCCAGTCAGGCGGCACCGTGATGTCGATCCCGCCCCACCACACGAACACATCGATGACGGCCTCACCGCCACCGGTGCTTGCGCCCCGCAGGTCGATTTCGACGCCGCCCATGATCGCGGTCAGGTCCGCCCGGCGGAAGGTCGGCGAGGCATTTCGTCTGACCTTCCCCGACCAGAACGCAAACTCCGACATCGCCTGATCGGATGACACCCCTGCGGAGTCGCGTGGACACGTCCCGCCCCAGATCGCCCGATACACGATGAAGGAACCAACGGCAACCAGGCCCAGGGGCCAGAAGCGCTCGAAGTCGACCGAATAATCCCAGACTTCGTCCAGCGTCAGGAGTACGCCCAGGCCGATCAGCCCCACGCCCAGCAGGCGGCCCGACCCGATCTCACTTTGCGCGAACTTCGCCACGCCGATGGCCACGATGGCCAGGGGCCAGAACTGGAGAACCGCGCCGGCCTCCACCAGCTGCATGTTGTCGGCCGTGAGGAGCAGGCCAAACGCCACGATGCAGAGGCCGAGCACGGCCTGCGGAGAGAAACGGTTCATCGCACACCTCCCGGACCGGTCCCCGAGGAGGATCGTTCACACCAGGATGACACCAGCACTGAAAGTCCCGCCGCCACGATGAACAGCGGCCACGACTGTTGCAAGCGGATCACCCCGTAATTGTGCGCGAGGAAGATGCTGCCGACCAGCACCAGCGGCAAGCCGCTCACCCGGACGCCGTCACCGGGAAACAGCAGCTTGCTGCCGCCGATCCCGATCAGGATGAGCGGCCACAGGCGGGCGATATCCAGGCGCACCCCGAGGTCGAGATTGCCGGCCAGAAACACCAGGCCGATCAGGATGAGGACGATGCCGGTGGTCAGGTCTTTCCGATTCATGCCATACCTCCCGTCAACACGCGCCAGCACAACATGAGCGCGCCTGCCCCTGCCAGTGCTCCCAGCAGGATCAACCCGACCAGCCACTGTTCGGTTCTGTCGATGCGACGTCTGTTCATGGCGCCCTGCGCGTGTATCACATGGCCAGACTACGGATGCCCGGCAGCGGACGCCCCCGGTACCCGGCAGGCGGCGGACCACGCTCGGTGAGTGTCGCCGGGGTATCATCGGGCATGGGTTTCTTCTCGCGATCGCCCCAACCGACGTCCGCCGCGTTCGACGACATGCTGGCACCGTCCGACACGCTCGTCTCACTGCACAACCTCGAGAAGTCGTATGCGCACGGCACCAGTCGCACCTGGGTGCTGCGGCGCATCACGCTCGACATCAAGGATGGCGAGTTCGTGTCGATCATGGGCCCGTCGGGCGCCGGCAAGTCGACGCTGCTGCACATCCTCGGCATGCACGACAGCGCGTGGAGCGGGGAGTACTACTTTGGCGGTCAGCCCGTGCATCGCCTCAGCCCGAAGGATCGCGCCGCCCTGCA
>CBINOO010000067.1:0-21319 GCA_966252305.1 uncultured Acidimicrobiia bacterium | reverse complement strand
CATCCAGGACGTCTGGATGGGCATCATCAAGCCATTCTTCCTGGGCTTCGTGCTCGTCACCATTGGCTGCCATGTCGGCCTGCGCACCAAGGGCGGCACGCAGGGCGTCGGCCGCGCCACCACCAACGCCGTCGTCGCCGCGTCGGTCACCGTGCTGGCGGTCGACTTTCTGCTGACGAAGCTGCTGCTGACGTTGATGTACTGACCATGACTGCTGCTGCCGCGCCGGAAGGCGCCGTCATCGTGTTCGACGAGGTCTCCCTCGCTTTTGACGAGAAGGTCATCCTCGACCGCGTGAGCTTTTCGCTTGAGCCCGGGCGGGCGAAGGTGATCCTTGGCGGCAGCGGTGTCGGCAAGTCCACCGTGCTGCGCCTGATCCTGGGATTGCTCAAACCGGACGCCGGCGCCATCTATATCAACGGCCAACGGGTCGACACCTTGTCGGAAGAGGCCATGATGCCGGTACGCGACCAGCTCGGCATGGTCTTTCAGGAAGGCGCATTGTTCGACTCGCTGACCGTGCGCGAGAACGTGGGATACAAACTGTTCGAGGGCACCTCGATGCCCATCCCCGAGGTCGACGCGCGCGTCATGGAAGTGCTCGGCTTTGTCGGCCTCGACGAATACGCGCAACGCATGCCGTCGGAATTATCGGGAGGTCAGCGGCGCCGGGTGGCGATTGCCCGTGCGCTGACCGCGAGGCCGAAGATCCTGCTGTATGACGAGCCGACCACCGGGCTCGATCCCATTACCGCGCTGACCATCGACGATGAGATCATCAAACTGCGCGATCTTGAAGGGGTGGCGTCGCTGGTGGTGACCCATCAGCTGCGTGATGCGTTTTACATCGCGTCACACATGGCCGTGAAACAGGGCAAGGACCTGCAGTTCGTGCCGGCGACGCCGGAGAAGCAGGCGCAGACCGAGTTCATCATGCTGAAAGACAGCCGAATCCTCTTCGAGGGCAGCCTCGAGGAGCTTCGGTCATCGTCAGACGAATACCTGACGGCGTTTCTGTCGTAGTCGGCACCATGATTGCATTGAAGAGGAGCAGGAGATGCCGCGGACTCGATCAATAGGGTGGGCCCAGTTGAAGCTGGGGATCATCGCCATCGTGGCGATTGTGCTGGCGTCTGCGCTGATTCTGGCGGTTGGCGGCCAGGGCGGCTTCCCGTGGCAGCGCTATCCCCTCAAGGTTCGGTTCGACGACGTACAGGGGATGAAGACCGGCGCCGTGGTCCGCATCGCCGGCAAGGACGTCGGCAAGGTGGTGTCCGTCGAGTTCGCGGAGCAGGGCGTTGAGGTCGGCATCGAAGTGTCGCGTGACGTGCGTGACCTCATTACTGACCGTTCGGTAGCCAGTCTTGGCACATTGAGTCTCCTGGGCGAACCGCTGGTGGCGATCAGCCCTGGCAGGGGCGGCCAGCCGCTGCCCGATGGGGCCTACCTGCCGGCGAGTGGTTCGGCCGGCATGATTGCGGATGCGGCATCGAACGCCAACGCGACGATGGAGGAACTGCGCGCGGTGCTGGCGGACGCCCGCGCGGGCAAGGGTCTGCTGGGCAAGGTCATCACCGATGACGCGTTGTATTCGGAATTCACGACGCTGCTGCAGTCCGCCAACCGCGTGACGACGCAGCTGAGCAGCGGCAAGGGGACAGCCGCGGCGTTGCTCAACGACCCCTCCGCGTATGCCTCGATGAAGGCATCGCTGGATGACCTGCAGGCCATGACGGCGCGCATTCGGCGCGGTGAAGGCCCGTTGGGCATGTTGTTTGCTGATGAAGCGATGGGCAAGTCGCTGTCGGCAACAGCCTCGAATCTCGAGGCGATGTCCGGGCGAGTGGCCCGGGGAGAAGGCACGGTAGGCAAGTTGCTGACGCAGGATGAGTTGTATCAGCGACTTGACGGTCTGACCACGCGACTCGACACGATGACGCGCGATCTGTCGCAGGGACGTGGGACGGCCGGGCAACTGCTGCAGGACACGCAGCTTTATGACAACATGAACAAGGCGGCCACGTCACTCAACGAACTCATCGCCGCCATCAAGCAGGATCCGCGGAAGTATCTGACGGTGCGCGTCAGCATCTTCGGCGGCTAACGGGCAAGGGAGGTCACACATGTCAGAAAACGGAAACTCTAGCTCGGTGCTGCTCGCTTTCGCCATCGGTGCGGTCGCGGGCGCCGCAGTGGCACTGTTGTATGCACCGGCGTCAGGGGAAGAAACTCGTCGTCGTATTGCCGACAAGGCGCGTGAAGGGCGCGACAAGGCCGGCGCGATGGCGCGTGAAGGGCGCGAATTCGTCGCCCGGCAGCGCGAGAACCTGACGGCCGCCGTCGATCGCGGCCGGGAGGCCTTTGATCAGGTCCGCAAGGAGACGCTCTGATGGAACTCTGGCTCGCGATCATCGCAATCGCAGTGCTCGGCATGGCCGTGATGCAGGTGATCGTGGGCCTGCAGATCGTCAAGGCCAGCAAGGAGGCCGCGGCGACGCTGCAAGACGTTCGCAAGGAAATTCGGCCCCTGGTGCAGAAGGCGCACCAGGTGGCCGATGACGCCCAACGGGTCAGCGCGCTGGCCGTCGCCCAGGTCGAACGGGTCGACCATCTGATGACGTCAGCGGCCATCCGCATTGATGACACGCTGGAGGTGGTCCAGCGGTCGTTGATCGTTCCCGTCAAGCAGGGCGCCGCCGTGATGGCTGGATTGAAGGCGGCTGTGGCGGTGTTCAAGGCCCGTCAGGATCGCGGACGATACGGCCGGGACGACGAGGACGCGCTGTTCATCGGCTGACGCCCGCGAAAGCGTGGCCTTCCGGCCCGTCGTTGTATTACAATCCTCAGGTTCGTTGACGGGTTGGGCGCTTGGCTCAGTTGGTAGAGCATCGCCTTCACACGGCGGGGGTCAGTGGTTCGAGTCCACTAGCGCCCACCAACCTTTCTCTCCACCGGCACACCTCGCGTGGGCATCGAAATCGAACGAAAATTCCTGGTTGATTCGTCGGCATGGACGCCCGGTGGCGTCGCTGGCACGGCGATGCGTCAGGGATATCTCGCCTCGTCGGAACGCGCGGTCGTGCGGGTCCGGGTCGATGGCGCCAGAGGTGTGCTGACCATCAAGGGCCGGACCGACGGCATCAGTCGCGCGGAGTTCGAATACGAGATCCCCGCCGATGACGCGCGGCAGATGCTCTCAACACTGGCCGGCGCGGTCGTGGAGAAGACGCGGTACCGCATCCCGCACGGCGAGCACGTCTGGGAGGTGGACGTCTTCTCCGGCGCAAACGCGGGGCTGGTCGTGGCCGAGATTGAATTGTCGTCGCCCGACGAGCCATTCGACCGACCGTCCTGGCTCGGTGCGGAGGTCTCCCACGATCCGCGTTATCGGAACTCTCTCCTCGCAGTCGAGCCGTTCACGCGGTGGCCTCGCCGTTGAGCCCGTCGAAACACATCGCACAGACACGAGGAAGCGCGCGGAATCCCAGCAGCTCAATCTCCGGCGTCAGGTAGCCGTCGCGGATCGGCTCGGGGCGCAGGAGGTCCGTGCTCAGGTATTTCTTGTTGCTGTCGGAGAACACGGTCACGACCGTGGCGTCCGGCCCGATGGCGTTCTGCACCTTCAGCGCGCCAAGGAAGTTGGCGCCCGACGAGATCCCCTCGGCCAGCCCGATGTGAGCCAGTGCCTGCGCCATGAGGATGGCGTCGCCGTCATTGACGGCGATGACGTCGTCGAGTTGATCGAGTTTGACGATGGGCGGAATGAACTCGTCGGAGATGCCCTGGATGCGATGGGAGCCGACCTTGTGACCGGTGGACATGGTGGGCGACTCGGCCGGCTCCAGCGGATGGATTCGTACGTGCGGCGCCTGGCGTCGCAGGTAGGTGCCAACCCCCATGACCGTGCCGCCCGTGCCCACGCCGGCGACAAAGGCGTCTGGGGTGAGGCCGGCTTTCGCCAGCTGCAAGTACAGCTCGGGCCCGGTGGTGCGCTGGTGCGCTTCGACGTTGGCCGGGTTCGAGAATTGGCAGGGGAGAAAGACATCGGGGGTGGAGGCCGCGAGTGCTTCCGACTGCGCAATGCTCCCGAGAAACCCGCCCTGCTGGCGGCTGACGAGCACGATGTCGGCGCCGAAGCTCGCGATGAGCGAAATCCGTTCCTGGCTCATCCAGTCGGGCATGAAGATGGTGATGGGATGGCCAAGCGCGCGTCCGATGGCGGAAAACGAGATGCCCGTGTTGCCGGAAGTGGCCTCCGCGATGCGGACGCCGGGTCGCAGGTCGCCGTTTTTGTATGCGCGTTCGATGACGAACAGCGCCATGCGGTCCTTGATGGACCCGGTCAGGTTGAGTGATTCCTGCTTGGCGTAGATCGTCCGCCGGGCGCCTCGATACCGGAAGTCGATTGCCAGCAGCGGCGTGTTGCCGACGAGCCTGTGCAGGGATTCGAAGCGGGCGTGCAGTTCGGGGTTCATCCGTGTCCCCTCCAGAGCGGCGGTCGCGATGCTGCGGCGCCGGAAATCAGACCGTGCCGTACAACCGGTCGCCGAAGTCACCCAGACCCGGCAGGATGTACTTGTGGTTGTTGAGCTGTCGATCCAGGGCGGGGGTGTAGACGTCCACGTCCGGGTGGGCCTGCTCGAGGGCGGCCACACCCTCCGGAGCCGACACGATGGACAGCAGGCGAATGCGTCTCGCGCCGGCACCCTTGAGGATGTCGATGGCCATGATCGCGCTTCCCCCGGTGGCCAGCATCGGATCGACCAGCAGAATCAGGCTGTTGCCGAGGTCCGGCGGCAGGTGGCTCGAATAGCGGGTGGCTACCGCCGTCTTTTCGTCGCGCTTGAGGCCGACATGGCCAACCCGGGCATGGGGCACCAGTTCAAGCACCGATTCCACCAGGCTGAGGCCCGCCCGCAGCACCGCGACCACGACAATGTCAGTGGCCAGTTGATGTCCCGTGGTGGTTTCCAGCGGCGTCTCGACGCTGACCGGACGCGTCGCCAGGTCCCGGGTCGCCTCGGCTGCGAGAATGACGCCCACCCGGTGGGCCAGGCGGCGGAACAATGCGTAGTGGGTGGTGGCGTCGCGCAGTGACACGAGAGCGTCCTGGGCAACGGGGTGGGTGATCAGGTGCAGCGACACGGCGGCCACTATACACCCGGGATAAGATCCCAGCATGCGACGAGCGGCCCTGTTGGCGGTGGTGTTGGCGTTGGTGGTGGCGACGGGCCTGGCCTGGCTCCAGACGGGTCTGGGAACCGGGGTGCAGTTGATAGTCACCGGCGGGACCGTGGTCACGATGGACGCGGGTGGCCGCGTCATTCCGAACGGCGCGGTGGCGGTTGACGAAGGCAACATTGTGGCCGTCGGGACGGCTGCGGAGATTGCCGAGATGTACTCGGCGCCCGACGTCATCGACGCCACTGACCAGATCGTCCTGCCCGGGCTGATCAACACCCACACACACGCCCCGATGGTGCTCTTCCGGGGACTGGCGGATGACCTGTCCCTGATGGACTGGCTCAACAACTACATCTTCCCGGCCGAGAAGGCGATGGTGTCCGAGGAGTTCGTCCGGGTGGGCACGGCGCTGGCGGCGCTCGAGATGATCGAATCGGGCACGACCACCTTCGCCGACATGTACTACTTTGAGGAGATCGTTGCGGAGGCGACGCGTGATGCGGGCCTGCGCGCCGTGCTCGGCCAGACCATCATCCGCTTTCCGGTCGCGGACGCCGCAACACCGGAAGACGCGCTCGAGCGCGCCGAAGAGTTCCTGGACGACTGGGCCGACGACGAGCTCGTCATTCCCGCAGTGGCTCCGCACGCGCCCTACACGCTCACGCCGGAGACGCTCCGCGCCGCCAGGGCCCTGGCCGACAAATACAACGCGCCGCTCCTGATTCACCTCGCCGAAACGATGAACGAACGCGACACCATCGAGGCGGAGTACAAGCAGACACCGGCGATGTTCCTCGACGGTCTCGGCCTCTGGAAGGGCCGCGCGCTCGCGGCGCACGGTGTCTGGCTGGAACCTGCCGATATCGAGATGCTGGCGGCACGCGGCGTCGGCCTGTCCCACAACCCGGAAAGCAACATGAAGCTCGCGAGTGGTACGGCGTCCGTGCCGGCCTGGATCGAGGCCGGTATTCACGCCGGACTGGGGACCGACGGCGCGGCGTCCAACAACGACCTCGACATGTTCGAAGCCATGCGGACTGCGGCGCTGCTGCACAAGAACGTGTCCCTTGATCCGACGGCGATGCCTGCGCGCCTCGCGCTTGAGATGGCGACACGGCGCGGCGCGGAATCGCTGGGTCTGGGCGACAAGATTGGTTCGCTGGAGCCCGGCAAGATCGCCGACCTCATTGTCGTGAACGTCGAAACCGCGCACACGACGCCGATGTTCGACCCGATTTCACACCTGGTCTACGCGGCCAAGGCTTCCGATGTCCGCCACTCGATCGTTCAGGGCCGCCTGGTGATGCGGAACAAACGCGTGATGACGATGAACAAGCGGCGGGTGCTCGAGGCGGCGCGCGCCATGGGGCGCCGGGTCGCCGAGGCTGTGCGGAGCGCACGGTGAGCGTCAGGGAGTTTCTCGGCCGCGAGGCCGTCGCAGATCGTGTGCGGGAACTGGCCGTCGACATGCGTCGGGATGTGGGGCCGGACGCGCCCATCCATCTGGTGTGTGTGCTCAAGGGCGCTTTCATGTTCCTGGCAGATTTGATGCGGGCGATTGAGGGGCCGGTGACGTGTGACTTCATCGTGGCGAAGAGTTACGCCGGCACGACGAGCACGGGACAGGTGCAGCTGATCAAGGATCTCGGACATCCCATCGATGGCCGCCACGTCGTCATTGTCGAGGACATCGTGGATACCGGCTTGACGCTGCGACATCTGCAGGATGTGTTCAGGACGCGGGCGCCGCAGTCGCTGCGTACGGCATGCCTGTTGAGCAAGCCCTCGCGGCGCAAAGTGGATGTGCCGGTTGACTATGTGGGGTTCACCATCGACGATCATTTTGTCGTGGGCTACGGACTCGACTTCGACGAGCAATATCGCAACCTGCCGTTCATCGGCATCGTGGGTGAGGCCTGAGTGGCGGTCCGCCGTTTCAGCATGATCGCGGAAGTGGATGCGAGGCAGATCGAGCCTGGCACCACGGTTGAGCTGGAAAAGGGAGGCCATGTCACCCCGCTGGCTGCCGACACCCTGCGGGAACGGCGTATCACGGTCGTGCCGTCGGGAACTGTCGATCCGTCGCTGCCCGCTGACCTCGCGCCGGCGTTTCCCGTGACACGTGTGGTCATCGGCAGCGATCACACCGGCGTCGCGCTCAAAGCGACCCTGGTCGCGCACCTGCGCCAGCAGGGCATCGCGGTCGAAGACGTCGGCACCAACGGCACGGCGTCGGTCGACTATCCCGATATCGCCTCCGCGGTGGGGCGTGCCGTGGTCCGCGGTCAGGCAGACGCCGGCATCGTCATTGACGGTGCGGGACTCGGGTCGGCGATTGCGGCGAACAAGGTGCGGGGCGTCCGCGCCACGATGTGCACGACCGTCACGCTGGCCCGGTATGCGAGAGAACACAACGGGGCGAACGTGCTGGCGCTCGGCTCGACGCTGGTTGATGACGCCGCAGCGAAGGAGATCGTGGACACGTGGCTCGGCACGGCCATGCGCGAGGCCCGTTACCTGCGGCGCCTCGTGAAGGTCCGCGACCTGGAAGGACGGTTCTGACGTGGAGACCCAGTCGGTCGACCTGTCGCGTTTGATCGCGATCATCGCGGAGGAGGTGCTGGCAGCCACCCGCCAGCCGGCGGCGCGCTGCCTGTGCCACTCCGTGCACGAAGATTGCTGCCCGACACGACTGCAGGGTGTGCTCGATGCCGGCGCGGTCCGGCTTGGCGTGCACGCCACGGGTGGCGCGCCCGACGGTGTCGCGAACCTCATTGACCACACGCTGCTGAAGGCGGATGCCACCAGGCAGGAGCTGGAGAAGTTGTGCCGGGAGGCTGCGGAGTTTCACTTCGCCACCGTGTGCGTCAATCCCACGTGGGTCAAGTTCTGCGCAATGCAACTGGCGCACACCAGCGTCGGCGTCTGCACGGTCGTGGGTTTTCCGCTGGGCGCCACAACAGCCGACGTCAAGAACTATGAAACGCGCCGCGTGATCTTCGATGGCGCGCGGGAAGTGGACATGGTTATCAACGTCGGCGCGCTCAAGTCCGGCGATGTCCGCCTGGTCGAACGCGACATCGAAGCCGTCGCGCAGCCCTGCCGTGAAGCCGGAGTCGTCAGCAAGGTCATCATCGAGGCGGCGTTGCTCACCGACGATGAGAAGGTGACGGCGTGTACGCTGGCCAAGGCCGCGGGCGCCGACTTCGTCAAGACGTCCACGGGATTCGGCCCCGGCGGGGCGACGGCGCATGACGTCGCGCTGATGCGGCGAGTGGTGGGCGCGGAGATGGGCGTCAAGGCTGCCGGCGGTGTGCGGGACCTCGATGGACTGAAGGCCATGGTCGCCGCGGGCGCATCCCGGGTCGGCGCCAGTGCGGGCGTCAAGATCATCCAGCAGTCGCGAGGGCACGTCGAGTCCGTGCCGACACCGCCGCCGTCACCCGTGAAGTCTGCTTACTGACGCTCCGCCTGAGCGTCGGTCGACTCGGTGGACGCCGGCGCCTGAATGTGACGGACGGTGATGTCCCGCTGCGGAAACGGGATCTCGATCCCCGCAGCGTCCAAGGCCTTCTTGAGCCTGCGGCGATACTCTCGGGCAATCCCGAACTGCTGAAGCGGCGGCGTCTTGATGCGCACGCGGATGGTCACCGACGATTCGCCAAAACGTTCCACCCCAATCACTTCAAGGGGCTCAAGCATCAGCGGTCCGAACGCCGGGGACAGCCGCAGTTCGGCTGCCGTTTCCTCAAGCACGCGGACGACCTCATCGGTATCGTGTTTGTACGCGACATCGATGTCGAGGAGCGCAAAGGCGTAGTCCTTGCTGAGGTTGGTGAGGGTTGTCACCGAGCCGCATGGAAAGATGTGCACCGCGCCGCTCTGATCGCGCAGGACGATCGTGCGCAGGTTGATCGCCTCAACCAGGCCGCCCGTCCCGTTGATCTGCGCCACGTCACCGACACGAACCTGATTTTCGAGAATCAGAAAGAAACCGCTGATGATGTCCTTGACCAGCGTCTGGGCGCCGAAGCCGACCGCGAGCCCCAGAATGCCGGCGCCGGTGAGAATCGGCATGATGTTGACCGACAGTTCCTGGAGCACCGTCAGCCCCGCGATGACGAGAATCCCGAGCCGGGCGACGTTCTGGAGCATGTCGCTCAGCGTTTTGGTGCGCTTGGCGTTCTCCATCTCGGCGGGACCGGCTTTGGCGATGACCCGGGCTTCGAAGCGATCGAGCCCAACCTGCACCATGTGGATGAGCACCCAGGCGATGACCACGACGACCACGATGCGAATGCCGTGTGTCAGCGCCCAGGCCGTGGCCAGCGTCGTCAGTGAGGGCCAGTCCACCCCGTCCGCGAGAATCGTCTGCAGCGTATCCACGCTCCAAGTTTACGAGATGACGAGATGGCGAGATGACGAGATGACGAGATGACGAGATGGGGTGGTGTCAGTCGTTTCTCAGAGCGACCATGGGGTCGATGCGTGACGCGCGGCGGGCGGGGAGCAGGGTCGCCAGCAAGGCGCAGACGGTCAGCACGACGCAGGCGATGAGCAGGCTCACGGGATCGTAGGCGGAGACGCCGAACAGGCGGCTCTCGACGAGCCGCGCAGTCCAGATGGTGGCCACCAGGCCAAGGACGGATCCGCTCGCGGCCAGCAGCAGCCCCTGGCGAAGGACGAGGCCATTGATGCGGCGGGCATCGGCGCCCAGGGCCACGCGCACGCCAAACTCGCGTGTGCGCTGCGTGACGTAAAACGACATCGAACCAAACAGCCCCACGGCAGCCAGCAGCAGCGCCGCGATCGCGAGGGAGAGTCCGATGCGCAGCGCCAGGCGGTCGTCTGACAGGTTCAGTTCAGCCTGCATCCGCAGGGTGCGTGCCTCCGTGACCGGGACGTTGGGAAACGCCCGGGTCAGCAGCTCGCGAAGCTCAGCCAGCCGCGCAGCTGTCGAGGACGCAACCCGCACGTGGAACGTGCCGTCGCCGGCGCGAGCGAGGCTCATCGGGACATAAAAGCTGGGCATCGCGGGTTCGCGCAGCATCCGATACTTGGCGTCACGCGCGACGCCGATCACCGGGACCGGCGGCAGATCCGGCGCCCAGAGAATCGTCCGGCCAATCGCGCCGTCCGGCCAGAACCTCTGCGCCATGGTCTCGTTGACGATGATCCCCGGTTGGTCGAGGTCATCCGCGGCCGTAAACGTCCGGCCGTCCACGATGGGGATTCCCATCGCCTCCAGATAGCCGGCAGAGACCTGATTGAAGTTGATCTCCTCGGTGGACTCGCTGTCGGCGGTCACGCCCGGAATGATCAGCGACCCACGCGAGCCGCCAAACGCGACCGGCGCCACTCGCGCGTAGCCTGCCGCCTCGACTCCGGGCGCCGCGCGCAGGGTCGTCAGCGCATCGGTCAGATACACGCGCCCTTGTTCAGGGGGCAGCGCCGCGCCACGCAGCGAGACAGTCAGCAGGGCCACGGCATCGGTGTCGAAACCGGTGGGCTGCGAACGCAACCGGTCGACGGTGCGGAAGAGCAACACGGCACTGACGACCAGGGCAATTGAGCATCCAAACTGCAGGACGAGCAGGCCGTGGCGCAGCCGGAGTGCGCGACGGCCCGCAGTGGCCGCTCTTGTCGCATCGTCAGTGGGCGCCGACGAGGTGCCCAGTGCCGGCAGTAGACCAGCGAGCATCGTGGTCACTGTCGCTACCGCGCCGACAAACGCCAGCGTGCGCCAATCAAGCGTGAGGTCGAGGGCGATGGGCGATCCGAAGGAGAGCAGCAGCGGCGCCGTTGCCGACGCGCCTGCCAGCGCCAGTACCGTGCCTGTGACCGCCGCCAGCCCGGCAATCAGGCCGGCTTCAATCAGAAAGAGGCGCACGACGCGGAGGCGCGACGCCCCGAGTGCGGTGCGCACCGCAAGCTCCCGCCGGCGCTCGGCGCCGCGCGCAAGCAGGAGGTTGGCGACGTTGCCACACGCCACGATCAACACAATCGCGGAGGCGAGAAAAAGCAGACGGAGCGTCGGCTCGAGGCTCGCGGTGCCCATGGTGGCGCCGCGGCGGCCATCCGTCACGCGGAAGACCTTCGGCGTGCGGCCAATCGACGGCGCCAGGCCCGATTCGATCCGGTTCAGATCAGCCGCAGCCGCGGCGTGGGTCACTCCCGGCTTGAGGCGGGCCATCCACAGCAGCCAGCTGATGCGTCGCTCGTTGAACCTGTCGGGACCTGGCGACAACGCGGAAAACTGCGAGAGGGGAATCCACATGTCCGTTCGGCGTCCGGACCACACTCCGCTGAATGCGTCGTCGATGATGCCGACGATGGTGATCGGGCGCTCGTTGATGAGCAGGGGGAGCGGACTGAACGCCGTGGCGGTGGGCGCCACCTCACGCCAGAGCCGTTGCGAGACAACCGCCACAGCGGCATCGGCGGACTCGTCAGCGGGCCCGAGAAGACGGCCGCCTCGCAGCCGGGGCTCAAGCAGCGGAAAGTAGGAGGCAGAGACATACTCGCCGTTGGCGACGTGTTGGCGCCCGCTCACACGCGCCGTGAACTGCGTTTGTGAGGACGCGGCCATGTCGGTGAACACCTGCTGGTCGCGCCGCATGTCCACGAAGTCCGGCCAGGGCAGTGTGATGTTGACGCTGCTCGGGCGCTGCTCGGTGATCCAGGCCAGTTGCCCCGGGTCCTCCACCGCAAGCGGCCGCAGCAGCGCGGCGTTGATGAGGGTGAAGACCACCGTCGACATCGCGATACCCACGGTCAACGACATCACGGCGATCGTGGTGAGAAGGGGACGCCGGCGCGCCATGCGCACGCTGAAGCGGAAGTCCTGCCAGAAGCCCATCATGGAGAAGTCCTTTCGGTGGGGGCGGATGGTGGTGTGGTACCGGCGGAGCAGACTCGGCAGCAGGGAAGCCGCCACCTGCCGTCGATACCACCGGCGGGCGCCGCCGGGCGAGCGTCGAGCGGTGGTGTGAAAACTCTCTTCCAGGTCGCCCAGCACTGTGTCGCGGTCTGTGCGAGGCGTGAGCCAGGTGATGACGGCCCGGCTGAGGCGGGGCGGTATCGCGCTCACGGACGCCCCTTGGGCTCCGGCTCCAGGCCGGCCCACATGCGGGCGAGGAATTCGCGCGAGCGATCGAGCGCGGCGCGGCCCGCCGGCAGGACGATCACTTCGCGCCTGGAGCGGCCACCGCGCTCAGCCGTGGGCGCGGACATCGTGGAGCGGATGTAGCCCTTGCGCTCAAGCCGGTCAAACGCCGTGTACAACGCGCCCACCGCGACCATGCGGCCGGTGCGCGCCTCGATTTCTTCGCGGATGTTCACGCCATACGCGGACTCGCCCGCGGAGGTCAGCTGGAGGATCGCGAGAAGAACGGACTGCTCGAGTTCGCCGAGGGTGTCGATGCGTGGTGACATATGTCCTGCGTTGCAGAACTAAGACGCATCACGCGCGCAAAAGGTTTACTGGCGGTTGGAGATGGCGAGATGGCGAGGTGGGGAGATGGCGAGGTGAGGAGATGGCGAGATGGCGAAGTGAGGAAATGGAAAGGGCGGGAGCCGCGCGCTCTGCGCTGACTCCCGCCCCTTCGGCACCTCGGAGCTCCGGCACCTCGGAACTTCGGCACTCCGGCACTCCGGCACTCCGGAACTCCGGCACTCCGGAACTATCGAATCGGCTCCCCTGACGTCGTCAGCCCGTGTCGTTCGAGGCGGCGATACAGGGCCGAGCGCGACAGGCCCAGGGCCCGTGCGGCGCGGCTGACGTTGCCGCGCGCCTTCTGCATCGCTGTCCGCACGAGTTGCCCTTCGACTTCCCGAAGGCGCATGGCTTCAAACGTGCCGTTGGTGGAGCCGGCGCTGCCGTGTGCGGCGGCCAGTTGCGCTTCGAGTTCGGCAATGCGCCGCAGGGCCATGCAGAGTTCGGCCTGTGAGCGCAATGTCGCGATGAGACGCGCCTCGTCGAACGGTTTTTCGACGAAGTCCTTGGCGCCGCGCCGCATGGCTTCCAGCGCGAGGCCAATCGAACTCCACGCCGTCATCACCGTGATGGGCAGCATGGGATCGGCCTGATGGAGCCGCGCGACCAGATCGAGGCCCTGGTCTCCGCTCGTCCGCCCCTGTTCGAAGTTCAGGTCGACGAGCGCGGCGTGGACCGTCTGCGCGCGCACCGCCTCAATGGCCTGCGCGGGCGTCGTGGCCGCGATGATGGTCATGCCTTCCGATTCCACGAGGAGGCGGACGGCCTCAATGACGTCAGTCTGGTCATCAGCCACGAGGACACGCAACGTTGCGCGTGACTGATGTCGGGGGGCGGTCTTCGGCTGTGCGTCAAACACTGGGGCCATGGGCGTCATCGTGCGTTCCTTTCCCGAAGTGCGGCCTTAGTGCCCCAGATGGAAGCCGCTCTCCTCGAGGTCTTTCAACCCCGTCTTGGCGGCATCTTCTTCAACGACCCGGCCGTCGAACAAGTGGATGGAACGTTCCGCGCTGCGGGCGTACCGCGGGTCGTGCGTGACCATGCAGATCGTCGCGCCTTCGCGGTGCAACTCGGAGAGCAACTGCATGACCGCCTCGCCGTTCTTCGAGTCGAGGTTACCGGTCGGCTCGTCGGCGAGCAGGATGGAGGGCGATCCGCCGACCGCTCGGGCGACGGCGACGCGCTGCTGCTGACCGCCCGAGAGCTGGCTGGGCAGGTGCTTGGCGCGATGCGACATGCCGACCTTTTCGAGGGCCGCCATCACGCGTTCCTTGCGCTCGGCCTGCTTCATGCCGCGGTAGGTGAGCGGGAGCTCGACGTTTTCATAGACCGTGAGGTCGCCGATCAGGTTGAAGCTCTGGAAGATGAACCCGATCTCGCGGTTGCGCACGCGGGCGCGTTCGGAGAGCGGCAGGTCGGCCACCGATCGGCCATTCAGGATGTAGGTGCCTTCGCTCGGAGTGTCGAGCAGACCGAGGATGGAGAGCAGTGTGGACTTGCCGCAACCCGACGGGCCGGCAATCGAGATGTACTCGCCGCGCTGAATCTCCAGATGGATGCCCGCCAGGGCATGGGTCTCGACTTCATCGGTGTAGAACACCTTCGTCACACCGTCGAGCTGAATGAGTGCCTGTCCTGAAGTACTCATGACTGTCCTTTCGTCCCGCCCTTCATGGGCGGATATGGTCATCGAGGCCCCCCGCCCCGATACCCGTCCTGTCGTCTACCGTCTGTCGAGCCGCACACGATCAAACGATTCGTATTGCGACATGTCCGACAGAATCACTTCGTCGCCTTCGTTGAGGCCGCCTTTGACTTCCATCTCGTTCACGGAGGCGCGCCCCAGCTGCACCTGCACGCGATGCGCCTCGTTGTTGGCGTCCACGCGATAGAGCGAGACCGTGGCGCCTTCCTGTCCGAAAGATGGACGTTGCATCTTCAAGACGTTTTCCAGGCGTTCGAGTTCAATCACTCCGTCCACGCTGAGGTCGGGACGCGCGCTTGGCGGCAGGTCACCCTCGAGCGTGATGTCGACCCCAACCGTTCCGCCCTGTGCAGCCGGATCGATGCGCGACACAAATCCCGTCACGGTGCCGTTTCGTGTATCCACGACGGCTTTTTGTCCCTCACGCACATCACGCAGCTGGGTTTCCGAGACACGAATCTCAGCCTTGAGTCGTGTGGGGTCGGCGACACGCGCGAGGTTCGTGCCGGCGCCCACCTGCTGACCGACCTCAACCGGCAGCACCTGCAGCACGCCGTGCATGCCGGCCCTCACTTTGAGATCCGCGAGATTGCTTTGCTCGAGTTCCCACGCGGCGCGCAGCCGAGTGACGTCGGTTTCCTGCGGCGCCAGCTGCGAGGACTCGTTCTCCTTGTTGGCCTGCAACCGCTTCTGTTCGAGCGCCACGGTGTTCTTCGCGCGATTCACTGCGGCCTCGAGCTGCCTGATCTGCAGGTCGGGCACCAGGCCCTGCTTGAAGAGTTCGAAGTTGGCCTGATAGGTGAGTTCGGCCTGTCGCAGGTCCGCCTCGGCATTGGCCAGGGTGGTTTCAAACTGCAGCCGCGTCGTGGCGAGGTTGGCGCGCGACGTGGCCAACTGCGCCTCGGCCGACCGCAACTGCAATTCGGCGACGCGCACGCGCTGCTCGAGATCCGGGTTGCTCAGCTCGAGAATGACCGTGTCTGGCTTCACCTGCGCGCCCGGACGCAGAATGAGCCGCTCGACGCGACCGGACGTGGTGGCGGTAATCCAGCGGATGTCCTCAGGCACCAGCGTGCCGGAGCCGCGGACCTCCCGCACCATCGACCCGCGGGTGACCCGCCCGGTCCACGCCGCGTTGCCGTCGACGGTAGGAGCGGCCGGCTCCAGGTTCATCACCCAGACCGAAACCGCGATTAGCGCCACGACTCCGACGCCGATCATCACCGCCTGGCGGCGGCGCTTAGCCTTCAGAATTGCCGGATCACGCTTGACGTCCATTGCCATGGTCGCTCCTTATGCAAGAAACGATGCCAAGTGCGTCCCGGTTCGGAAGTTTCTGTAAATAAACAACTTAAGCGCATCCATGTCGTTCGGCCCAGCCCGCGGTCGGGTGCGGTTTCGGGAATGACGAATCCCGCAACGGCGACACGCGACTGTCCAGAACTGCGCTTTGGACGGGAATTTCCGTCCGACGGTTGACCGTGGCACCATGCCACACGTGAATTCCCTGTTCGACCTCGGGTGGAACTCCCACTTTGCCGAGGCCTTTGCGCCCCACGCTGAGCCCGGCGTCATTCCGGGACGGGTGTCCCTCGAGCACAACCATGTGCTCCGCGTGCTCTCCGAACAGGGCGAGCACCTGGCTGAGGTCTCCGGGCGTGTGAAACATCATGCGTCGGGTCGTCACGAACTGCCTGCCGTGGGCGATTGGGTAGTCTTGCGGCTCGACGATGGCGGACGCTGTCAGATTCGTGCCGTCCTGCCGCGGACCGGCCGCTTCGCCCGCAAGGCCGCCGGCGACTGGACGGAAGAACAGGTGGTGGCAGCCAATATCGATACGGTGTTTCTGGTCACCGGACTCGACGGCGACTTCAACCCGCGCCGCATCGAGCGGTACCTCGTGCTGGCGGGCGACAGCGGGGCGCGCCCCGTCGTGATTCTCAACAAGGCCGACCTGGCCGACGATGCGGCCGAGTTGGCCGCGCAGATGCAGCTGACGGCCCCGGACGTGCCCGTGCACGTGGTGTCTGCGGCCGACGGCCAGGGATTCGACGCGCTGGAACAGTACCTCGGTCCGGGCAGGACGGTGGCACTGCTCGGGTCGTCGGGCGCCGGAAAATCCTCCATCGTGAATCGCCTGGTCGGAGCCGCCGTATTGCCGACGCGCAGCGTGCGCGAGTCGGATAGTCGCGGCCGCCACGCCAGCGTCCATCGCCAGATGATTGTGCTGCCGCGCGGAGGGGTCGTCATCGACACCCCGGGCATGCGTGAGCTGCAGTTGTGGGGCGCGGATGCGGCGCCGGCCGACGTCTTTGCCGAGGTCGCGGCGCTGGCCGCCCAGTGCCGTTTCCGCGACTGTCGCCATCAGCGCGAGCCCGGATGCGCGGTGAAGGCGGCCGTCGAAGCCGGGACGCTGGATGCGGATCGGTATGCGCACTACGTGAAACTCGACGACGAGCGTGAGGCGCTGGAGGCTCGCCAGAACGAAAAGGCCCTGCTTGAGCAGAAGCGCCACGGCAAGGTGATGGGCAGGGCACTCAAGGCCATGCAGCGACAGCGCGGCCGTTGATCACCGGCCCGGCACCGCCGTTGGCCGATTCGCCGTCGGCCCCGGTCGAACCAGGCGGAAGGATGACAGACATGCAGCAGGTTCCACTTCGTGTCGAAAACGCCCGGAAGCGTTTCGGAGAGACGCAGGCGCTTGATGGCGCGTCATTCGAGGTGCGTCGTGGCGAGTTGCTGGGACTGCTGGGGCCCAACGGCGCCGGCAAGACCACGCTGATTCGCGCCATCGCCGGCCGGGTGGCGCTCGACGACGGCCGGATTGTCGTGAATGGGACACCGCTCGGTCTTCGGGATCCACGGCCCGACATTGGCGTCGTGCCGCAGGAGCTGGCGATCTATCCGCTGTTGACGGCCCGCGAGAATCTCCGCGCGTTCGGCGAGTTGTACGGCGTGGCCGCGTCAACCTTGCGCGCCCGCATCGACTGGGCGCTTGAATGGGCAGACCTCAAGGACCGCGCGAACGAACCGGTGAAGAAATTCTCGGGTGGCATGAAGCGCCGGCTCAACATCGCGATTGGTCTGCTCCATGCGCCGAAGGTGGTGCTGCTCGACGAGCCAACCGTGGGTGTGGATCCGCAGAGTCGTGAACGGATCTACGACATGTTGACCGCGCTCCTGAAAGACGGCACGTCGGTCGTGTTGACGACACATCACCTGGAGGAAGCGGAACAACGGTGTCAGCGCATCGTCATCATCGACCACGGCCGCATCGTGGCGTCCGGGTCGCTGCGTGAATTGCTGGCCGCCGGCGGGCACGACGGATCCTCGGCGCGGGTGATGGTGCGCACGACGCGGGTCGAGTCGGACGCGATCGTGTCGACACTGCGTCAGGCCGGCGTCGCGGCGGAACACATCGATGTCCATGCCGGATCGCTGCAGGATGTCTTTATTGCCCTGACGGGGCGGGAGCTGCGGGAATGACTGTGTTGACGATGCTGCGGGTAGGCTGGATCTCGGTGCGGCGCGATCCGGTGGTCCTGGCGCTGACGTTCCTGCTTCCCGTCCTGTTTTTCTCGATCTTTGCGCTGGTTTTCGGCAACCAGCAGGACCCCACGAGCCGGGTGCGTGTGGCCGTGGTTGATGAGGATCACACCGGGGCGTCACAGAAGCTGATCGATGCACTCGGCAAGGAGGGTGGTCTCCGGCTGGTGACCACGACCGGTGAAGGCGAAGAAGTCCGCCCGCTGACACGTGCTGATGCCGAGGGACTGATCAAGGACGGCACGCTGTCGGTGGCCGTCGTGTTGCCGAAGGGACTGGCGGAGGTCCCGCTCTTTGGACCCGCCGGCCAGTCCGGCGACGTGAGTGTGCAACTGCTGGCCGACGTCTCCGATCCGGTGGCGACTCAGATGGTGTCGGGCTTGCTGCAGAAGGCTGTGTTCACCTCAGCGCCCGCGTCGATGGCGGTCAGCGGCATGGCAATGTTCGAGCAGTACGCCGGTCCGATGACGCCGGCGCAGCGCGAGGCGCTCGACAACTTTCAGCAGAGCGAGGCGTCGGGCGGCAGCGGGACACAGACGCAGATGGGGATCCCCATCGAGATCGTGAACGTCCTGCAGCCTGAAGGCGGCGACACGTCCATGGTCTCGTTCTACGCGGCGGGCATCGGCGTGATGTTCCTGCTCTTTTCCTGCTCGGGAGCCGGCGGGGCGTTGCTTGAAGAAGAGGAGTCAGGAACCCTCGATCGGCTGATTGGTTCACGCGCCGGCATGGCGGGAGTCCTGCTGGGCAAGTGGGTGTTCATCCTGCTGCTGGGTGTCCTGCAATTGACGGTGATGTTCAGCTGGGGCCAGCTGGTGTTTGGCCTGCCGCTGGTGTCGCATCTGCCGGGATTTTTCCTCATGACGCTGGCGACAGCGGCCGCGGCGGCGGGTTTTGGTCTGGTGCTTGCCACCCTTGCTCGTTCGCGGGCTCAATTGTCCGGCCTCTCGACCATCATCATCCTGGCGATGTCCGCGTTGGGCGGCAGCATGTTCCCGCGTTTCCTGATGAGCGACACCATGCAGCAGGTGGGACTGCTGACGTTCAACGGCTGGGCGCTTGATGGATATCTGAAGGTCTTCTGGTACGAGGCGCCCCTGGTCCAGCTCTGGCCGCAGCTCGCGGTGTTGTCGGGCCTGGCCCTCGTCTTCTTGCTGACGGCGCGACGCCTCGCGCGACGCTGGGAGGCCTGCTGACGCGGACGGTACAATGGGCGCATGCGAATAAGGGCTCTGCTCGTCCTGCTGCTGTTGGTGCCGGCGACGGTATCGGCGCAGAAGAAAGAGGTACGCGCCGAGCGCTTTGACACCGAACTCGAGTTGCTGCAGGACGGCTCGCTGCTCGTGCGCGAGTCCATTACCTTCCGTTTCACCGGTGACACCTTCACGGAAGTGACCCGGACCGTGCCGCACCGGCGCAGTGACGGCCTCATCGATGTGCGGGCGTCACTGGACGGGCAGGTGTTGCCCGAGGGCCGCGGCGACAATCAGGTCCGCCTCGATCGGCGCCGGCGCGAGCTGCGCGTGCGCTGGCGATTCCCCGAGACCGTCGACGCCACTCGGGTGTTCACGCTGGAATACCGGGTGATGGGAGTGCTGCGACTCGATCCCCAGCGGCTGGGCCTGGCCTGGCAGGTTCTGCCGCAGCGTCATGACTACGTCATCGCTGAGGCCTCGGTGGTGCTGCGTACGCCGGAGGTCGCGACGACGCTGGGGGGGCCGGAACTGGAAGCGACCGGCTGGACGTGGACCCGGCAGCCGGACGGCGCCTGGCGAGCGGTGAAGGCGAACCTCGCGGCAGATGAAACGGCGGTGCTTCGCGAAGCGTTCGCGCGGGAGGGATTCTCCGTGAGCCCGCCCGCGTGGCAGTCGCTCGAGGAACGCACTCGTGAACTGGCTCCCGCGTTTCTGGTAGGCGCCGGCGTCATCCTGATCTTCGGCGCCGGCATCGTCGGCATGACGCGGATGCGGTACCACGTGCCGCGGGTGGACTCGCAGGCTGCCATGCCGGCCGAGCGCAACGCGTGGCCGCCGGCCATTGGCGCGGCGCTCACAGGGCTCCGCGTCGGGATTTCTCCGCTGCACGTGTCGGCCACACTGTTTGACTTGTTGTCACGCCGGATACTCACGCTGGAAGAAGAGCAGGACGCCTCGACGAAGCACACGCCGCGCGCGTTCACGCTGGTCATGCCGAAAGAGGGCGAGGGTGTCCGGGCCAGGCTTCGGCCACACGAAGCGGTGGTCCTCGACAGTGTGTGGACCGTCATGAAACAGGGGCGCGCACGACTGCAGGATGCGCAGCGAGCGCTGCTCAAGTCGGATCGTTACCAGGCGTTCAAGCGCGCGCTGATGCAGGAAATCACTGAGGCGGGATTCGTCGACGCCGAGCGCCGCGCCGCCGGACGCGGCCTCACCGTGACGGGGGCGACGGCCGTGATCGTGGGCGTGGTCGGGATGATGGCCTCGGTGCTGCTGGTGCCGCGGATGGGAGAGGCGGTGCCGGTGGTGCCGCTGGCCGTCGTGATTGTGGGTGTCGTCTGCCTGATCGCCGGCAGCACCTTTCCCGTACTGACGCAGTCGGGAGCGGCTGTGAGCGCGCAATGGGCGGCGCGCGCCCGATCCCTGCGAGACGCGGCGAAACGTGGTCCATCGGGCGACGAGGTGGATACATGGCTGCCGGTTGCGGTCGGCCTTGGCCTGGGCGCTTCGTTCGCCAAGTCGGGAGTCGCGGTGAGTTGGCTCGCAGGCATGGACAATCCCGCCGCGATATTGCCGGTGATCGTCGCGACGAGTACGGCCGGGAGCGCGAGTGCCGGCAGCGCAGCCGGCGTGGCCGGTGGCGGGGGATTCAGTGGCGCACGGTAGACAGATCGACGCGTAAACTGCGATATACTGCGCGCGTTTTCGGGAAGGACGTGATCGTCGCGTGACCGGTTACCTGCCCGTCGTTACATATCTGCTGCTGATCGCCGGTTTTGCGGCGGTTTCGTTGATCACGGCCTGGCTGTTGCGCCCGCGGCGACCGTTCGAGTCCAAGATCGACAACTACGAATGTGGCGCCAAGCCCGTGGGAAGCGCGTGGGTGCAGTTCCCCGTGGGCTTCTACCTTGTCGCGCTTGTCTTCATCGTGTTCGACGCGTTGGCCGTGTTTCTGTTCCCCTGGGCCCTGGTGCTTCGGGAACTGGGATGGTGGGCGCTGGGTGTGATGGGGGCGTTTCTGGCAGTGCTGACGCTGGGCTGGGTTTACGCGTACCGGGAGGGGATTCTCGAATGGAAATAAAGCCCCCCGTGCCGGTGGTGCCTGCGCCGGTCTGGAAAGACATCAAGGATCTGCAGGAGTGGCAGACCCACCATCAGCGTCGCCCCGAATCGGGTGACAAACACTCCTCG
>CBINOO010000066.1:0-21794 GCA_966252305.1 uncultured Acidimicrobiia bacterium | reverse complement strand
TGCAGCTGAGTGTGCGCGGCATCAGCCGAGTGCTCCGTGTGGCCCGCACGATCGCCGACCTTGCCCAGGCCGCCACTGTGACCCGTGTTCACGTCGCGGAGGCCTTGCAGTTTCGAATTACCGAACGACGGGCCACATATGGAGGTTGAACAATGACGCGTAAGACGGTATCTTACATGCGTGAAAACCACGATGTCTTCCAAGGGGCAGATCGTGTTGCCCGCTGAACTGCGCCAGATGGACCGTCTCGAGGCCGGACAGGAGTTTGATATCGAGCGGCTCGATGCCGGCGAGTATCGGCTCGTACGCCGGGCCACACGCACGGACGCCACCGCGGTCGATTGGTTGCTGGCATGTCCGGCCAAGGGCTACTTCGTGCCGATGCCCTCGGAGTCGACGGATACGTTGTGACGTTCCTCGTCGACGCCAATGTGCTCTCCGAACCCACGCGTCCGGTCCCGGACCCAGCCGTGGTGGCCTGGCTGCGCGCTCACGCCACTGACCTCGTCATCGATCCGATTGTGCTGGGCGAACTGCGCTTCGGGATCCTGCTGCTGCCCAGAAGCAAGAAACGCCAAGCATTGGAAGCGTGGTTCGACGAGGGCATCTCACGCCTGCACTGTCTCGACTGGAACGACACAACCGGGCTGCGGTGGGCCGAGCTGGTTGCATCCTTGCGGAGTCGCGGCCAGACGATGTCGGTCAAAGACAGCCTCATCGCTGCGACCGCGCTCACCCACGGTCTCACAGTGGCGACGCGTGACGAAGCCGGGTTCCGGCGCGCGGGTGTGAAGACGATCGACCCTTGGCGGGCCTGAAGGCCCGCCCCACGACTGCCGGAAGGCCCATCCCACGGCGCATCCCGTTAGAATCGTTCTGCATGCTGCACTTCTCCGACGTCGAAGCCGCCGCGACGCGCCTGAACGGCGTGGCGCACCGCACACCGGTCATCACGTCCCGCACACTCGATGCGCTCATCGGCGCCAGGGTCTTTCTCAAGGCCGAGAACCTGCAGCGCATGGGCGCGTTCAAGTTCCGAGGCGCCTTCAACGCCGTTGCAGCACTCGACGCCGCAACGCGGTCACACGGCGTCGTTGCGTTTTCATCCGGCAATCACGGACAGGCGGTCGCGCTTTCGGCGCAACTCCACGGCTGCGCCGCCACCATCGTCATGCCCGAGGATGCACCGGCATCGAAGATTGAAGCCACGCGTGGGTATGGCGCCGAGGTCGTCACCTACGATCGCTACACCGGCGACCGTGAGCAGCTTGCGCGCCAGCTCGTGGATGCGCGTGGCGCCACGCTGATTCCTCCGTTCAACTACGTGCCGGTCATGGCCGGCCAGGGGACGGTGGCCTTGGAACTCCATCAGGAGGTGTCCGACCTCGACGCGCTGGTCGTGTGCACGGGTGGAGGCGGGTTCGTTTCAGGCTGCGCCGTGGCGATGCGCCACCTGCGACCCGAGGCAGAGGTCTTCGGCAGCGAACCCGAAGCCGGCAACGACGTGCAACAGTCGCTGCGCGCCGGACACATTGTGTCCATCGGCGTGCCGCGCACAATTTGCGACGGTCAGCAGACGCAGGCGTGCGGCGACCTGACGTTTGAGGTCATGCGCACGCACCTGGCGGGCATCCTGACTGTCTCCGATCACGTGGTCGTGCAGATGATGCGGTTTCTGTTCGACCGTCTGAAACTGGTGGTCGAGCCGTCAGGCGCGAACGCCCTGGCGGCGCTCTTTCATCACCGCGACCGATTCCAGGGCAAACGGGTAGGCGTCACGCTCTCAGGCGGCAACGTCAACGCGGACCGCTTCGCTGAGCTGATGCACAGCCATCCCGCGCACTGAACGGCCTACGCGCCGGGCTTGGTGTGCCGGGCCCAGACGGTGGTCTTCCCCGCCTTGTCGAACGTCAACACCTCGTACGGCTGGAAGGGCTTCAGGTCCATGCCTGGGGCACTCGCCGGCATCCCTGGAATCGTCAATCCCACAATCCCCTTCGGCCGTTCCTTCAGCAGCCGGACGATGTCCGACTCAGGGACGTGGCCCTCGACGACGTATCCATCAACCAGTGTCGTGTGGCAGCTCTGCAGGTTGGGCGCCACCGAATACTGCTGCTTGATGGGGCCGAGCGCGACGTGCAGTGTGGTGGCCCGGTATCCGCGCGCCTGCATGTAGCTGATCCACTCACCGCAGCAGCCACAGCTCGGGTCTTTGTACACGGTCAGGTGGGGCTTGCTGGAGGAACTCACCGGTTTGGGCGCCTGGCCGCGGGCCTGAGCCCAGGACAGCGACGAGGTGCCGAGCAGGCCGGCCGTGGTTCCAGCCAGGGTGACGAGCAGTTGGCGACGGGTCAGCGGATTGGCCATGGCGCCATTGTGCCAGAAGGCGGTAACCCCTTGCCGAGATTGGCCTTCCAGGTGCCATTGTGATACAGTCCAGGGGTTTCTATGCGGTCGCCAAAGTACACGATCCTGATTGCGAATCGCCAGACCGGTGCCGTGCGCCGGTTGACGATCGCACGCAGGCCCGCGATGGCCACCGTGCTCGGCATCCTCGCGGTGCCGGTGTTGATGGGGCTTGGCGCCCGCTGGTCGGGTGAAGCCGAACGTGCCCGCCTGGCCCAGCAGGGCGAAATCCTCCGCATCGAAAACGACAGCTACCGTCAGGCGACCGGCGAACTTGCCGCGCAGATTGCCGACCTGCAGACCGCGATGACGGCGCTCGACAGTCAGGCGCAGCTCGACCCGGCGGTCAAACGCGCCATCGAGAACCTGCCGTCCAACGTGCGCAACCGCGCCATGGGCGGCGACACGGTACCGACGCCACCGCCTGCTCTGGCCAGCGCTGCGTCACCCGATAGCACCTTCGGCATCCTGAAAGACCTGCTCGGCTCGCTCGAGGAGCGGCTGCAGACGGTTCGCACGGGCGTGGAAAAGCAGCAGGCGCTGGCCTCGGCCACGCCCTCCATCTGGCCGGTCGTTGGTTACATCTCGTCGTGGTTCGGCAACCGGCGCGATCCCTTTGATGGCTCGCCCGACTTCCACCCCGGGCTCGACATCGCGGCCCCGGCGGGTTCGCCCATTCGAGCCACCGCTGACGGTACCGTACAGTCGGCTGGTTACGCCGGCAACTACGGCAACGCGGTCGTCGTGGAACACGGCTTCGGTATCTCGACGCGTTACGGGCACATGTCGCGTATTGCCGTCCGTAAGGGCGCGACCATCAAGCGCGGCGACATCCTGGGATACGTCGGGTCCACCGGCCGCGCCACCAGCGCGCACCTGCACTACGAAATCCTGCTCAACGGCCAGACCATCAACCCGATGCGTCTGCTTGCTCGTCCCTGACGCAGATTCTCTCCGTCCATTACTGCTAGAATTCTGGAATCCCCTGTCGGTGACGGGCCCGTCTGATCGAGCCGCGTCGCCACCGGGACCCAGCTCGCATGCTCAAGACCCTCCTCGGCAAGATTATCGGCACTCAAAACGAGCGTGAACTCAAGCGCTTGCGGCCGATCGCGGCCCGTATCAACGACCTCGAATCCAGCCTCACACCACTGACCGACGCTGAGCTTCGAGCGAAAACCGACCAGTTCAAGCAGCGCATCGCCAACGGCGAGTCGCTCGACGATGTGCTGCCAGAAGCGTTTGCCGTCGTCCGTGAAGGCGGCCGGCGTGTGCTGCACATGCGGCACTACGACGTGCAGCTCATTGGCGGCATGATCCTGCACGGCGGACACATCGCCGAGATGAAGACGGGTGAAGGCAAGACCCTGGTCGCCACCCTCCCGGCCTATCTCAACGCGCTGGCCGGACGAGGCGTGCACGTGGTGACGGTCAACGATTACCTCGCGCGGCGCGACGCGGAGTGGATGGGCCGGCTCTATCGTTTCCTCGGGATGTCGGTCGGCGTCATCCAGCACGAACTCAACGACGCGGAGCGCCAGGCCGCCTACGCGGCTGACATCACGTACGGCACCAACAACGAATACGGCTTCGATTACCTGCGCGACAACATGAAGTATGACCTCGCGCAGTACGTGCAGCGCGGGCACTACTTCGCGATCGTCGACGAAGTCGACAGCATCCTGATCGACGAAGCGCGAACGCCGTTGATCATCTCCGGCCCGTCGGAACAGGCCACCGATCTCTACTACGAGATCGACAAACTCATTCCGAAGCTCAAGCCCGGCGCCATCGTGCAAGGGGCCGTCAAGGCTGAGGAACGCGAAGCGCTGGAAACCACCGGCGACTTCATCGTCGACGAAAAAGCCAAGACGGTGCAGCTCACCGAGACGGGCATGGCCAAGGCTGAGGAGTTCATCGGCCACCGGATGGCTGCAGGCACCAACAGCCTGTATGACCCGGCAAACATGCCGCTGCTCCATCACGTGCAGCAGGCGTTGCGGGCGCACACCCTGTTCCGGCTCGACGTCGACTACATGATCAAGGACGGCCAGATCGTCATCGTCGACGAGTTCACGGGCCGACTGATGCCCGGCCGCCGCTGGAGCGACGGCCTGCACCAGGCCGTGGAAGCCAAGGAGAAGGTCAAGATCGAGCGCGAGAACCAGACCCTCGCGACCATCACCTTCCAGAACTACTTCCGCAAGTACGAAAAACTCTCCGGCATGACGGGCACGGCCGAAACCGAGGCCGAGGAGTTCGCCAAGATCTACAAACTCGACGTCATCGTCGCGCCGACCAACCGGGTGTTGCAGCGTGTCGAACATCCTGACGTCGTGTATCGCACCGACAAGGAGAAGGCCGACGCCATCGTTGACGACATCGTCGAGCGGCAGAAAGAAGGCCGCCCGGTGCTGGTGGGCACGGTGTCCATCGAGAAGTCCGAGCGATTCTCGGGCATGCTCAAGCGCCGCGGTGTGAAGCACGTGGTGCTGAACGCGAAGTACCACGCGCAGGAAGCCGAGATCGTCGCGCAGGCCGGACGCAAGGGGACGGTCACCATCGCCACGAACATGGCGGGCCGCGGCACGGACATCCTGCTGGGCGGTAACCCGGAGTTCATGGCGCGTCAGCAGGCGCTCGCCGAACAGGTCGCTGAACGTCTGCCAAAGGGCCAGGAGAAGTTCGTCGACGATGAGGAGTTCGTCTACTTCTTCCACCTCGACAACTTCTATCGCGTACCGCGCCCGGACTGGGAACGTATCTTCACGGCGCTGAAGGCCGACACGGACCGCGAACACGATGAAGTCGTCGCCGCGGGCGGTCTGCACATCATCGGCACGGAGCGCCACGAGGCGCGTCGCATCGACAACCAGCTGCGCGGTCGCGCCGGCCGGCAGGGCGACCCCGGCTCGTCACGGTTCTACCTCGCGCTTGAAGACGACCTGATGCGCATCTTCATGGGCGCCGACCGCATCTCGGGGCTGATGCAGCGCCTGGGGATGGAAGAAGGCGTGCCCATCGAGGCGCGCATGGTGTCGAAAGCCATTGAAAACGCGCAGAAGCGCGTGGAAGCGCAGAACTTCGGCACCCGCAAACACCTGCTCGAATACGACGACGTGATGAACAAGCAGCGCGAAAGCGTGTACACGCTGCGTCGCCAGCTGCTTGAAGGCCAGGTGAAGTTCGACGATGAGGCCGAGCCGCTCGATACACGCGGATACGTGATGATGCTCGCGGAAGATCTGGCGGCCAGTCTCGTGGAAACGCACGCGCCAAAAGACGGCAATCCCGAAGAGTGGGATCTGAACGCCCTTCAGCTGGCAGCGGCTGAGGTGTTTGCCATCGACCCGGCCGACCTTGCCGCGCTTGACCTCTCCGAAAAGACCCACGACGAAATCGTCGAAGGCATTCTCGAACTCGCCATGAAGGAGTACGAGAAGAAGGAGCAGGTGCTTGAGGTCGATCCGTCCATCCTGCGGCGAGTCGAACGCGACATCATGCTGCAGATCGTTGACGCGCAGTGGAAGGACCACCTCTACAGCCTTGATCACCTCAAGGAAGGCATCGGCCTGCGCGGCTACGGCCAGCGCGATCCGCTGGTCGAGTACAAGAAAGAGTCCTTCTCGCTGTTCCAGGCGATGAAGGACCGCATCGATGAAGAAATCGTGCGGTACCTGTGGCGCCTGCGTCCCGTGGTGACGCAGGATGGCGCGCCCACTCCCCCGCCGGTGGCGCGTCGGCCTCAGACGCCGATGACCTTCAGCGGTGCCGGTTCATCGACTGCGGGGCCGACGGCCCTGCCCCGCGGCGCGTCCAGTACAGCCGGCGCGCCGCCGATTCCAGCACGCACCGGTGGTGACGATGCGGAAGTGAAGACCGTGCGTCGTGACGAGCCGAAAGTGGGGCGTAATGATCCGTGCCCGTGCGGCTCCGGCAAGAAATACAAGAAGTGCCACGGGGCCTGATTGGTGGGCTACTGGGCTGGTGTGCTACTGGGCTGGTCGGCTGGTGGGCTACGGGTTGGTGAGTTGGTGGGTCGGTTGTTGAGGGAGACGGGAACGCGATGACGGAGAAGTTGGGCGCGGCGGCGCAGGTGGCGCAGGGGTTGACCGAGGCGCTGACGTTTGATGATGTGCTGCTGGTGCCGAGGCATTCTCAGGTGCTGCCCAGCGCCGTGGATGTATCGTCGCGACTGACCCGTCGCATTCGAGTGAACACGCCGATCCTGTCGGCGGCCATGGATACGGTCACGGAGAGCCGGCTGGCGATCGCGATGGCGCAGCAGGGCGGCATCGGGATCATTCACAAGAACCTCAGTCCCGAAGAACAGGCGCAGGAGGTCGACCGCGTCAAACGCTCGGAAAGCGGCATGATCGTCAATCCGATCACTCTCGCGCCCGAGAACAAGATCTTCGAGGCGCTCGAACTGATGAAGCGCTTCCGCATCAGCGGCGTCCCCATCACCGACGATGGCAGCAAGGAAGGCCGACTGGTCGGCATCCTGACCAATCGCGACCTGCGGTTTGCCACCAGCACCGAGCGGCCCATCTCGAGCATCATGACCAAGGACAACCTGGTCACGGTGCCCGTCGGCACGACCCTCGACGACGCGCGCGAGATGTTCCATCACCACAAGGTCGAGAAACTCCTCGTGGTCGACGCGGACTTCCGCCTCAAGGGCCTCATTACCGTCAAGGACATCCAGAAACTCATCAAATACCCGAGCGCGTGCAAGGACGACCTCGGCCGGCTCCGCGTCGGCGCGGCGATTGGCGTCGGCAAGGACGCCGAGGCGCGGGCGGACGCGTTGATTGCCGCGCACGTGGACGTGCTCGTGATCGACACGGCGCATGGCCACTCCCAGGGCGTGCTCGACATGGTCGAGAAGCTGCGCGGCCTGTATCCACACGTCGACCTCGTGGCGGGCAACGTCGCCACGGCTGCCGCGACCTCTGCGCTCATCGACCGCGGCGTCGATGCCGTGAAGGTGGGGATCGGAGCGGGCTCGATCTGCACGACGCGTGTGGTGGCCGGCATCGGCGTGCCCATGATCACGGCGGTGGCGGCCTGCGCACGTGCCGCTGCGGAACGGGACGTCCCGATCATCGCGGACGGCGGCATCCGCTACTCGGGTGACATCACCAAGGCGATTGCCGTGGGCGCAAGCTCGGTCATGATCGGCAGCCTGTTTGCCGGCACGGACGAAAGCCCGGGTGAAGTGATCCTCTATCAGGGACGCAGCTTCAAGGAATACCGCGGGATGGGTTCTCTGGGCGCGATGCGCCGCGGGTCCCGCGACCGGTACTTCCAGGACGAGTTCGAACTTGAAGGCAACACCGACAAGTTGGTGCCCGAGGGCATCGAAGGCCGCGTTGCCCACAAGGGCTCGGTCGCCGCGATGATCCATCAGCTGCTGGGCGGCCTGCGTGCCGGCATGGGTTACACCGGCTGCAAGGACATCCCCACCCTGCAGCGTGACGCCGAGTTGATCCGCGTCACGACTGCCGGGGTCCGTGAAGGCCACGTTCACGACGTCATCATCACGAAGGAAGCGCCGAACTACCGGGTGGAATAGCGAAGTTCCGAGGTGCCGAGGTTCCGCAGTGCCGAGGTCAGTCGCGTAAGGCCACCACGGGATCCACGCGCGCGGCTCGGCGGGCTGGGAGCAGCGCGGCGGCAACGGTCGTCAGCGAGAGCAGCAACGTAGCGGCGACATAAGGCGCCGGGTCGGACCACGGTGTCTCATACAGCAGCGAACCGGCCAGGTTTCCCATCCAGAGCGCCAGCATGAGCCCCGCGCCAAGACCGACAGCCGCGGGCGTCAGGCTCTGGCGAAGCACAGTCATCAGGACGGCTGACGGCGTGGCGCCCAGCGCTGACCGCACGCCGAACTCACGCGTGCGTTGTGAGACGGTGTAGCTGGTGACGCCGAAGATGCCGATGACGGTCAGCACGCAGGCGGAGAGGCCAAACGCCAGCGTCAATCGTGAAAGGAAACGCGCGCGACCGAACGTGTTGTCCAGGTGCTGTGCCATCGTGCTGATGCCGGAGATTGGCTGCGTCGCGTCGACCGCCGCGACCGCCGCTCGGACGTCCGGGACCAGCGCCAGTGGATCCCCGGTCGTGCGGACGGCCACGGCCATCATGCCTTGTGTCATCTGGCGATATGGCAGGTACAGCTCGGGCCGAACGGGTTCGACCGGTCCGTGATGCCGCACGTTGCTGACAATACCCACCACCGTCAGCCACGGCGCGTCGTCCTGCCGCGCATACTTGAGCCGACGGCCGACTGGATTTTCGCCCGGCCACAACTGCTCGGCCAGCCGTTCGTTGAGCAGCGCGACCGGCGCGCTGGTGCGTGTATCCGATGATGAGAAATCGCGGCCCTTGGTGACACGCATGCCGAGGGTCTCGAACCAGCCGTCCCAGACGACCTGGAAGCCCACCCGCGCGCTCTCGCCTGGTGGCGGCAGGGGCCGACCTTCCGGAAACGCCCCCGCGCCGAAGTCGTCTCCGCCGATCGGCAGGGTGATGGCGCCGGACGCGGAGACCACGCCGGGCAGCGCCAGCAACCGTTCGAACACGCGATCGTAGAAGTCGAGCTGACGGGCCTGGTACTCCGCGCGCTCCCCCGTCAGCTGTATGTTGAACGTGAGCAGCCGATCCGGATTGAGACCGATATCGACGTGCTGGAGCGCAAGCAGGCTCCGGCCAAAGAGCGCGGCGCCAGACATCAGCGCGATCGCCAGCGCGCACTCCAGCGCCACCAGCGCCTGCCTCGTGCGCGATCGGCCCGCCGCGACTCCCTGTGCGCGCAGATCGTGCGCCCCGCGGTCGCGCCAGAACGCCAGCCCCGACAACACCCCGAGAATGAGCCCCACCAGCAGCACCATGGCGAGTGTCATCGCGGCCACCGGCCAGGCAAACTCGACGTGCTCAAGCCGACCGACCGTCGCCGGCGCCATGCGCACGATGATCCGTGTGAGGCCGACCGCGCCAGCCAAACCCGCGACTCCCGCGGCACACGACACCAGCAGCGACTCAAGCGCCAAAGCGCGCAGCAGCCGTCCACGCCCCGCGCCAATGGCCGTGCGAACGGCAAACTCCCGCTGGCGCGAAGCCTGGCGCACGAGCAACAGACATCCCACGTTCACGCAGGCCGCAAGCACGACGATGATGCTGGCCGCGAAGATGAGTGAGAGCGGCTGCCGCACGGCGCCGAACAGCTGAGTGTGCGCGTCAATCAACCGCACGCCTCGTCCACCGTCACTCAAGGGGAATTCGCGGCCCAGACGATCGGCCACGGTGTTGGCTTCTTCCGTGGCCTGCTCGATGGTTGCGCCAGGGGCCAGTTGGGCGACCATCCGGAGAAATCCCATCGTCCGGTTGAGGGTGATGTCTTCGTCATAGACCATCGGCCGCTCGGGCACATCGTTTTCAGGCGCGCTCGTCCAGAACAGCGGCGGATTGTCGGCCGTCGTCTCGGACGTGATCGACGGCCAGTAGAAGTCCGGCCCCATGACGCCGACGATCGTGCGCGGCCGGCCCTGCATGACCACACGTTGTCCCACGACGCCTGGCTCTGCGCCGAAGTGTTCCCGCCACAACCGATGGCTGAGGACCACCACGTCGCGGTCCGACTCTGCGGTGGTGAACGTGCGGCCGAGCGCGGCGGGTGTGCCGAGCACGTCGAAGAAGCTCGAGGACACGCTGGCGCCAAACCACCGTTGCGCCGGTCCGCGGTCGGTGACCGTCATCGAGATATGGCCGATGAGGGCCGCGCGCGCGATCGACGACACCTGCGCACGCAGGTCAAGCGCCCGCGCCGGCGCCAGCGGCTCAATGGCGTTGGCGGGTGCGGTGTTCCAGACGAATGCGATGCGGTCGGGCGTCGGAAACGGCAACGGACGGTACAGGACGGCGTACGCGATCGTGGCAATCGAGGTGTTGAGGGCCATCGCAAGCCCGAGGATGGCCACCAGGGCCACCGATGCGGAGGGCCTCGCGGCCAGCGCACGCCACGCGCCGCGCAGGTTCGGTCCCAGGCCGGCAAGCCAAGGCGTTCGGGGCCCGCGCTGGGCCCGACGCGCGTCCCGTCCGGAGCGGACGATCGCAAACCAGAGCCCGACGCCGCGATGGCGATCGGTCAGGTCATCGAGGACTTCAGCACGGTACCCGACCGGAATCAGTCGACTCAGCAGGCGTGTGAGCATGGCGTCTCCTCAGGATTGTTTCGACAGCGTCGGCTCGAGCCCCGATGTGAGCAGCGCGTATTGACGCCACGCGCGCCGCACCTCGGTGAGGCCGGGTTTGAGCAGGATGAAGTGGCGCTTCGCGCGGCCGCCACGTTCGGCGACCGGGTCCCCGATGTACGAGCGGACGAGGCCGCGCTGCTCCAGGCGGTCGAGGGTGGGATAGATGGCGCCGGGGGTAATCGTCCGGCCCGTCGTGCGGGCGATTTCATCGCGGATGGCCGCGCCGTGGGCGCCGCGGCCCGCGCGCATCAGGCCCAGCAGAATGACGAGTTCGAGTTCACCGAGTGTGTGACGTGGCGGCATATGTACTATTCAATAGCACATATGACGGGACGCCAACGCTGACGGTTGGCTTCAGACTGAAAAGCGCCTCGGGTTCGCGCCCTGCCTTGCTAGAAGTTTATCCGCCGCGTATCGCCACCGGTGTCGTCGATCCGCACGGCGCGGGCCTCGGGTGGCGCGTCTGTCCAGCGGTCGGGCCACTCGATCACAAGCACGCCGTCCTCCCCCATCTCCAGCAGGTTCAGGTCGGCCGCTTCCTTCTCGTTGAGGCGATACAGGTCGACGTGTATGACGGGGACCCGGCCGGCGTACTGCTGAATCAGGGTAAACGTCGGGCTCGAGACGTCTGCCGGGTCGGCTCCCAGTCCCTCCGCGATTCCTCGCACAAACGCCGTCTTGCCGGCGCCCAGAGGTCCTGACAGCAACACGATGTCTCCGGGCGACAGCTGCTCGGCAAACTCGCGGCCGGCCGCGGTGGTGGCCGATTCGGACTCTGTCGTAATCACGGGCCTTCTCACGCGCGCCCACCCTCGCTTGAACGGAGCTGCCCGGCCAGCTCCAGCACCGCGTCGCCCAGATGGTCGAGCAGGTCCCCCGCGGTCATCGCAATCTCTCCTTCTGCCTCAGCCGCCAGATCGCCGGCTCGTCCGTGCAGATACACCGCCAACTGGCACGCCGTCGTGGGATCAAGTGTCTGTGCGCACCAGGCGCCCACCATGCCTGCCAGGACGTCGCCGGTACCACCGGTGGCCATCCCCGGATTGCCTGTCACATTGAGGCTCACGCGGCCCTCGGGTGTCGCCAGCAGCGTGCGGTGTCCTTTGAGGATGAGGTGCACCTGATGCGCGGACGCAAACGCGCGCGTGATATCCAGTCGGCTGGCCTGCACCTGATCCACCGAAAGCCCGAGCAGCCGGCCCATCTCGCCGGGATGCGGCGTCAACACCAGCGGCGCATCCTCGCGTCCCAGCAGCGCATCGGCCTGCCCTGCGAAGGCGAACAACGCATCGGCATCGAGCACCATCGGCACCCCGGCGCGCGCGACCACCGCGCGCGTGAACTCCTGCGTCGACGCATGGCGCCCCAACCCTGGGCCCATGACGATGACGTCGGCCTCGAAGTCGACGACCGCCTCGACCGCACCGGCCGCAATGGTCCCGTCCGTGGTCTCCTCCAGTCCCAGCGTCATGTACTCGACACCAAGGGCCGACACCACCGGCACACACGAATGTGGCGTGGCAACCGTGACCAGCCCTGCGCCGGACCGCAGACACGCCATGGCGGCCAGATAGGCCGCGCCGGTCTTGCCGCGGGACCCGGCCACGATCAGCACGCGACCGTAGTCGCCCTTCTGGCTGTCTGCGGCGCGTGGCGTGACTGCCGCCCGCAGACGCTCGCTGGTGAGCAGATCAAACCAGGGGCCGTCGAGGTCCTGAATCAATGCGTCGGGAATGCCGATGTCGGCAATCACCAGGCTGCCGGCGTGATGTTCGGCCGGCGGCAGGACATGCGCCACCTTCGGCGCGGCAAACGTCACGGTCACCGTGGCTTCCACCGCAGGGCCCGGCAGGTCGGGAGAGCCGGCATCGATGCCAGTCGGCACGTCCACCGCCACGACCGGAACCTCAGACGCATTGAGGTCTTCGACGATGGACGCCACGAGACCACGCACCGGGCCACTCAGGCCGGTACCGAAAATCGCGTCGACGATGACGTCGGCGCCAAGGACGGCCGGCGAATGCAGTTCCCAGGCGGTCGCATCCGCGATCTCCACGATGTCGGCGCCGAGACGCTCCAGCACGCCCAGATTGATGCGCGCGTCACCGCGCACATCATCGGCAGTGCCGACGAGATACACGGTCACGGTCACGCCACGCTCCATCAACGTTCGCGTGATGACAAAACCGTCGCCGCCATTCTGCCCCTTGCCGCACAGGACGGCGTACGTCAGCGTGTCGGCGTGTTCGAACGACCCGTCAATGGCGGTCACGACCTGCCGCCCGGCGTTTTCCATCAGGACGATGGACGGGATACCGATGTCTTCAATCGTGCGGCGGTCGGCCTCGCGCATCTGCGCGGCGGTGAGGATTCGCATGAGCAAAGACGAGCGTACCGCGTGTGGTACAGTCCCGGCAACTGTATGGCCATCGACGGCGTCGTGTATGTGAACGGGACCATTACCCCAGCGGCTGAGGCGGTCATCCCGGTGTTCGACCACGGGTTCCTCTACGGCGAGGGCGTCTACGAAACCCTCCGCACCTACAATCGCATCCCCTTTCTGTTCACCCCGCACATGGAACGCCTGCGGCGCTCGGCGGCGCTCATGGCCCTGCCCGTGCCCTTCACGGATCAGCAGATGCGCGACTGGGTCGCGGAGACGATGAGCGGGCATGACCGGATGGTGCAGCCGCTCAACGAGGCGTACATCCGCATCTTGTTCACGCGCGGCATCGGTCCACTCACTTACAATCCGGCCGCCACTCCCACGCCGTCCGTCGTCATCATCGTCAAGGAGTTCCCCGCGCCTGCCGACCGGACCTTCACGGACGGCATCGCGGTGGCGCTGGTGGATGTGCGCCGCAACCATCCCGACGCGCTCAACCCTGCGATCAAGTCGAACAACCTGCTCAACAACGCGCTGGCGATGCAACAGGCCCTGCGGTCAGGCGCCGAAGAGGCACTGATGCTCAACCACGACGGACACGTCGTTGAATGTTCGCAGTCCAACTTCTTCATCGTGAAGGACGGCGTGGTCATGACGCCTCCGCTTCGGGACGGACTGCTGCCAGGGATCACCCGCACGTACGTGATGGGGCTGGCTCACAGTCTGGGTTTCGAAGCCCGCGAACAGTCGCTGCGCCCAGACGATGTGTTCGGCGCAGACGAAGCATTCATCACCGGTACCACCCGCGAGGTGACGCCGGTCGTGCGCATCGGCGACAAGCCTGTGGGCACGGGCGCACCTGGACGCATCACGCGCGAATTGCTCGGGGCATTCAGGGCGGCTTGTCGGGAGAATAGACAGTAGGCGGGAGACCGTAGGAGCGGCGCGGGCTGCGGTTACCCCTTCATGGAGGCAGTGGGTCCGCCAGGCACACGCGGCGCATACACGGCGTGAATTCCATGCCGCATGAGCGGCACCGCGAAGTTGAGCAGCAGGCCGAGTTCCGCACCTGTCATACGCAGGTAAGTCATGACCTGCGCTCGATGGACGGGCAATACACGCTCAACGCTCTTGATTTCGACGACGAGACGCTCCTCAATAAGGAAGTCCAATCGATACGCGTGTGGTATCTCGAGGGAGCGGTACCTCAGGGTAACCGGCAGTTCACTCTCAAAGTGAAGACCGGCCTCGGTCATGGCCAGACGCAAACAGGCCTGATAGGCCGATTCGAGCATCCCAGGGCCAGCGACTCGATGTACATCGATCGCACAGCCGATGACTCGTGCCGCAAGGGGATCCGGAGCAAACATGGCGGATCACCATGCAATTTTCTGGCCGATCCCTGGTTGCTCCTTCTGCCTACCAGGCTACTGTCTACTCTCCCGACGAGCGCACTTATTCGTAGTCCGACATCGGCGGGCACGCGCACACGAGGTTGCGGTCGCCGTGCGGATTGTCGATGCGCGAGATCGTCGGCCAGAACTTGTGGTGCCGCAGAGACGCCACGGGATAGGCCGCCTGCTCGCGGGTGTACTTGTGGTTCCACTCGGTCGCGGTGACGTCCTGCGCGGGGTGCGGCGCATTCTTGAGCGGGTTGTCGAGTTTGTCGGCCTTGCCCGAGATGACGTCCTGGATTTCGCCGTGGATGGCGATCATCGCATCGCAGAAGCGATCGAGCTCTTCCTTCGGCTCACTTTCCGTCGGCTCGACCATGAGCGTGCCCGCTACGGGGAACGAGACGGTCGGGGCGTGGAAGCCGTAGTCCATGAGGCGCTTGGCGACGTCGGTCTCATCGATACCGTGCGCCTTGAACGGCCGGAGGTCGAAGATGAGTTCGTGTGCGACCCGGCCGTTGGCTGCGGCGTAGAGCACCGGGTAATGCCCCTGCAGGCGCGCCTTGATGTAGTTCGCATTGAGCATCGCGAACTTCGTGGACGCCGTCACGCCCTCGGCGCCGAGCATCGAAATGTAGCCGTGCGAGATGAGCAGGATGCTGGCGCTACCAAACGGCGCGGCCGAGACCGCGCTGATGGCCTGATTGCCACCAGTCGAGACCACGGGATGGCCGGGAAGGAACGGCGCGAGATGCGCCGCCACACCAATCGGCCCCATGCCCGGGCCACCGCCGCCATGCGGGATCGCAAACGTCTTGTGCAGGTTGAGGTGGCAGACGTCAGCGCCAATCGACGCCGGACTGGTCAGACCGACCTGCGCGTTCATGTTCGCGCCGTCCATGTAGACCTGCCCGCCGTTGTCATGCACGACCTGACAGATTTCCCGGATGCCGCCCTCAAACACGCCGTGCGTCGACGGATACGTCACCATCAGGCACGAGAGCTTGTCGCGATGCGCCTCGGCCTTCTTCCTGAGGTCGGCGATGTCGATGTTGCCCTGAGCGTCGCAGGCAACCACCACGACCTTCAGCCCCACCATGGCGGCGCTGGCCGGGTTGGTGCCGTGAGCCGACTGCGGAATGAGCACCACGTCGCGATCGGACTGCCCTTGCGCCTGCTGGTAGGCGCGAATCACGAGCAGACCGGCAAACTCCCCCTGCGCGCCGGAATTGGGCTGCAGCGAGACGGCCGCAAAACCGGTGGAGACCGACAGCGCCTTCTCGAGGTCACTGATGATCTGCCGGTAGCCGGCGGCCTGCTCTGCGGGCACGAAGGGATGCAGTTTCGAGAAGTGCGGCCAGGTCACCGGCATCATCTCGGCGGCGGCGTTGAGCTTCATCGTGCACGAGCCGAGCGGAATCATCGCCGTGTCGAGGCCGATGTCCTTCTTCTCGAGCATGCGGATGTACCGCATCATCTGCGTTTCCGAGTGATACGTGTTGAACACCGGATGCGTGAGGAACCGGCTGGTGCGCGCGAGACTCCCAAGACCGTTCCCGCCCTCTGCCGGGGCACGGCCCTTGCCGCCCGACAGGCACGCGACCAGGTCGTTCAGATCGGATTCCGTGACGGTCTCGTCCAGGCTGATCTGGAGCGCCGTATCGCTGACGCCGCGGACGTTGATCTGCCGTGCGGTTGCCGCGTCGAGGAATGCCGTGACCGCGCCGGCCGTGCCTTCCAGCCGGATGGTGTCGAAGTACGCCGCGTTGGTCTGTGTCCAGCCGGCGGCCGTTGCCGCGGCCGCCAGTCTCGTCGCAAAGCCATGCACCCGCGTGGCAATGGCCTTGATCCCGGCCTCACCGTGGTAACACGCATAAAACGCCGCGATGTTGGCCAGCAGTGCCTGTGCCGTGCAGATGTTCGATGTCGCCTTCTCGCGACGGATGTGCTGTTCCCGGGTCTGCAGCGCCATGCGGTACGCGCGCCGGCCCTTCGAGTCGATCGACACGCCGATGATGCGGCCCGGCGACTGACGCACGAAGGCCTCACGCGTCGCAAAAAATGCCGCATGGGGCCCGCCGTAGCCGAGCGGCACGCCAAAGCGCTGCGCCGAGCCCACGACTACGTCCGCGCCGGCCTCGCCCGGCGGTGTGAGCACCGCCAGCGCCAGCAAGTCCGTGCCCACGGCGACCAGGGCGCCAGCGGCGTGTGCCCGCTCGACGATCGGCGTCAGGTCGCGAGCCGCGCCGTGGTCATCGGGATACTGCACGTAGACGCCAAACACATCGTCATCAATCGTTGCGTCGGCGGGATCTTCAAACCGGAGGGTGATGCCCAGGGGCTCGGCGCGCGTGACCAGCACGTCACGCACCTGCGGGAAGACCCGCGGAGACACGATGAACGTGTTGGCCTGCTGCCGCTTTGACACACGAGCGAGCAGCGTCATCGCTTCGGCGGCTGCCGTCGCCTCATCAAGCAGCGACGCGTTGGCGACCTCCATCCCCGTCATCTCAGTGACCATCGTCTGGAAATTGAGGAGGGACTCGAGGCGGCCCTGGGCGATCTCGGCCTGATATGGCGTGTAGGGCGTGTACCAGCCGGGGTTTTCGAAGACGTTGCGGAGGATGACCGCCGGCGTGATGGTGTCGTAGTAACCCATCCCGATGTAGCTGCGCCACACCTGATTGCGCGCGGCAATCTGGCGCAGGCGTCCAAGGTACGCGGATTCGGGCTCCGCCGCCGGCAGAGCCAGCGACGCGTTCAGACGAATGTCGCTCGGGACAATCTCATCGATGAGCGCATCCACGGACGAGGCCCCAACGGCCTCGAGCATCGCAGGGAGGTCGGCCGCACGCGGGCCGATGTGACGGGACTGGAAGGTATCGGACACCGGACGGTTCCTCGCGCGGAAAAACTTACTGAGTCAGGGATTCGTACTGGGCGGCGTCGAGCAGACCATCGAGCTCGGACGTGTTGGACGGCTTGACCTTGATCATCCACGCCTCGTGCGGCTGCTGATTGACGGCTTCCGGATGCGCGCCCAGATCACCGTTCACCGCGACGACCTCACCGGCGACCGGCAGACCGTCCTGGCCGCCGGTCACCTTCATCGCAATCATCCACGAGCCGTGCGGATCCTTGTTCACCGACTCGGGATTCTGCGCCAGCGCCGAGTGCACTTCGGTCACCTCGCCGTCGACCGGGCTATAGAGCTCGGACACGGCCTTGACCGATTCAATCGTGCCGAACACTTCACCCTGCGACAGGGTGCGGCCCACCTCGGGCAATTCCACGAACACCACATCGCCCAACTGCTTCTGCGCGAAATCGGTGATCCCCACCACGGCCTCGTCGCCGTTCACGCGCACCCATTCGTGGTCCTTCGTGTACTTCAGGTCTGTCGGATACATGCGGTCTCCTAGCTCTTCGCTCTCTTGTAGAACGGTTCAGGAACGACGACCGCCGCCACACGGCGGCCGCGGATTTCAATCTGGAGGGGCGTGCCCGGTTCGGCCAGGCGCACGGGCACCATGGCCAGGCCGATGGCCTTCTTGAGGTACGGCGTCTGCGTACCGCTGGTCACGACGCCGATAGTCTGGTCGCCATCCACCACGGGATATCCGTGACGGGCGATCGCGCGATCGACCATCTCGAAGCCCACCAGTTTGCGGTCGAGCGCGCCGGCCTTCTGCGCGCGCAGGCGCTCGTGCCCCAGGAAGGCGTCCTTCTTCCAGCCGACAATCCAGCCCAGGCCCGCTTCGACTACGGACGTCTGCTCGTCCATGTCAGAACCGCACAGGCGCATGGAGGCTTCCAGGCGCAGCGTGTCTCGCGCGCCCAGGCCAGCCGGCTTGAGACCGTGAGGTTCGCCTGCCGCCAGGATCGCGTTCCACATCGCCTCGGCCTGCGCCGGCGGCACGAAGATCTCGAACCCGTCTTCGCCGGTGTACCCCGTGCGCGACACCATGACGCGCATGCCCGCCACTTCGCCGTTGTCGAACCAGTAGTACTTGATGGCCGGCAGGTCAATGTCGGTGATCGGCTGCAGAATCTGCTGCGCCTTCGGGCCCTGCAGGGCAATCAGCGCGTACCGCGAGCTGGAGTTCACCACGCTGACGTCGCCGCCGCGTTCGGCGGCCCGCTCGCGGATCCACTCGTAGTCCTTCATGATGTTGCCCGCGTTGACGACCAGCATGAAGTGCGCGTCCGCCATGCGGTACACCAGGATGTCGTCGACGAACGTGCCGTCTGGCGTGGTGAGGGCCGAATACTGAATCTGCCCGATGGCCAGCCGCGAGGCGTCGTTGGACGAAATCCACTGAACGGTCGCCAGCGCATCGGGGCCGGCCAACTCGATCTGGCCCATGTGGCTGACGTCGAACAACCCCGCGCCAGTGCGCACGGCCATGTGTTCGTCGATGATGCCCGAATATTCCACGGGCATATCCCAGCCCCCGAACTCCACCATCCTGGCGCCATGGGCGCGATGTCTGGCGTTGAGCGGGGTCTTCTTGAGTGCAGCAGGAGGCGGTGGCGTGGACGTCATGAGGCGCCTATCAACGTACATCGCGCTGTGACGAGGGTCAACCGCATCCCGGCGCCGCCGGCCTCCTGCTGCCTCCGTGTCTATTCGCGCGGCCGGGGCCAGACGAATCGCAGGACCATAAAGCAGAGGCCCACCACCCCGCCGACCACGGCCGGACCGGCCCGTTGTGCGTCCGGCACTGCGACGAGCACCAGCGGCGTCAACGCGCCAGCCAACACGACGGCCAGCACAATCTGCAACACAATGATGAGCACTGCTCGCATCGTTACCTCCTGAGATCGGGATCTAGCCGGAGAACGGGAACCCGCCGCTGCAGCTGATGAACCACCACATGGCCCCTTCGGCGCGTACGGTATACACAAACGCGCAGCCCGTGGTGCCCCAGACTTCGTACCACCGGTAGCCGGACAGGCACTCCAGGTAGTCGTCGTAGATGCGAACGGCTTCCTTCGCGTAGGCGTCCCAGCAGTCGCCGGGCCCGCGGTCGCCGCCGCCACTCTGCAGCGCAACCCGCGTCGCGACGGGCCGTCCGCCCGCACGGCGACGGGCGATGTCGGCGTGTTCCCGCATCGACTGCTGATGGCTCCGGAGCGCGTCACTGCCGCCTTCGCCGAACCCGAGGATGGCGCGCGTCAGGAGCAGCATGTGACGCCCGGGATCATTTCCCGCCGGCCCCAACCCTGCCAGCAACGCCCGGCCCTGGCGCGCCGCCTCCGACCCCGCCAGCATCGTCAATACGGCGGACACCTCGGAGGGGGTGCCGTCGGTCAGCGCGACGCTGTTGGCGGGTGTGGAGAGGACCAGCCGCCCTTTGTGCATCTGGATCGTGAGCTGGTCCAGTTTCGTCGTGATGACGGTGAGCGACCCGTCCGGCGCCACTTCCTTCCGGATGCGGACGTCCTTGTTGCTGACCTCCGCGACGACCCGGCGGGCGGCACGCGTGACGCTGACCTCGGGCGCCTGCGCGCGAGCCGGCGTGCCGGCAGCGACGCCGATCGCGACGAGCAGCCCTGCAATGGTTGTGTGTCGTGTGCGCATGGTGTTCCTCCTACAGCCAGGTCGACAGGCACACGGCCAGGTCGAGTCGAGTGACGAGCTCATTCAGCGCTGCCGCGCGGAAGCACTCCCAGTCGACGGCGTGTTCAACGCACAGCTCGACTGCGATCGAATCCAGCAGGTGGTCCGCCTGGAATGCGGCGAAGCACTGCGAGAGGTTGGCCAGCGTGGCGGCCAGTAGTCCCAGTTGCATAACGATCCTCCTCGTCCCGTCGGGACGCGACGTGTGTGTTCAGATCCCGTTGGCGCACGTCACACCTGGGGATCCCCTGCGTCGTGCGGCACACGGGCCAGGCGAGCCCCGTATGCCAGATGTGCGCGAAGCGTGTGGTAGGAAATCGAGAGCTCTTCACACGCCTTGCGTTTGTTCCCGTTGCAGCGCGCCAGCACGAGCGCGACATACCGGCTTGTCCATGCGCGCAGCGAATGCGGCTGGGGCGTCTGCTCCATCAGGCGGCCGTACGGCGCGCGCACTTCATCGGGCAAATCACTCACTTCCACGCGCGACGATGGGGCAAGGGCGATGGCACGTTCCAGCACTCGCTCCAGCTGGCGCACGTTGCCGGGCCAGTCGTAGTTCCACATCGCCTCCACAGCCGTCTCACTGACCGCGAGCCGCCTAAGTCGCCGATGGCGAGAGAGCAGGTGGTCGATCAGCAGCGGCACGTCTTCGCGGCGCGTGCGCAGCGGCGGCACCCACACCTCCACGCCCGAGATGCGATAGAACAGGTCGCCGCGAAACGCCCCACCGGCGACCAGCGTCGGCAAGTCGCGATTGGTCGCGGCGACGATCCGTGTGTCGACCGGTCGTCCCCGCGCAGCTCCCACCCGCTCCACCGACATGTCCTGCAGCACCCGCAACAACTTCGCCTGCGCGTGCGGCGAAAGGTCGCCCACTTCGTCGAGGAACAACGTGCCGCCCTCGGCGAGCTCGAATTTGCCTCGACGCCCGCGAACGCCGGTTGCCGTGCGCTCCTCGATGCCGAATAACTCCGCCTCCAGGAGCGACTCCACCAATGCCGCGCAGTTGACCGCCACGAAAGGACCACGTCTGTTGCTGGCCGCGTGCAGACTGCGCGCAACGAGTTCCTTCCCCGTGCCGCTTTCCCCGGTGACCAGCACCGTGAACCCCGTGGGCCCGACGCGTGCGATCTGCGCGCGAACCTCGTGAATGCCCTTGCTGCGTCCCACCAACATGCGATGTCTCCGAACACCGCGACTCATCAAGAGTGATGCCAGTGCCCCGCGCTAAATTGCGCGCCGGCACCGCGCGTGAGCCCGCGATCAATCGGCGTCCTGGGGTGCAAGCGGCACGAAACGGCAGACGCCTTGAAATGTCGGGCCGTTCTGACCCAGTCGAGCGACGTGCCACGACTCGACAACGGCCGTTCTCCGCGTGTCCCCGATCAGCTCCACGGTCAGCCCCGGACTCACCCGCACCTCCCCCTCGACGATGGCGACCTCGGCGGCGGCTGCGGACAGGATCCGCACGTCGCGACCGAGAAACAGGCGACGAGCGGGTGTCATTCGCTCCACCGCCGACGACGAAGGTCGAACGACAACACGCGCACGCGACCGGTCACGCCATTGACGCGGACCGCGCAATGCCTGCCGCCGCCGACCTTCACCACGGCCGTGCCTGACGATGCGGTGCCGGACGGGGAGAAACTCGCCAGACGCTGTGTTCCAAACATCACCGGCGTCATCGTCCCTGGTGAGGGACTCGGTACGGACGGGTCGCGGTCGAT
>CBINOO010000065.1:0-22053 GCA_966252305.1 uncultured Acidimicrobiia bacterium | reverse complement strand
ATGGGTGGCAGTTATTGGCGCAAGGGGTATCGCGGCAACCGCTCGGACGACATCTGGGTGCAGGACCAGCGCACCAAGGTCATCACCCGGCTGACCGACACGAACCTGCGCGAGTACAAGAACTTCACGCAGGACGTGTATCCGATGTGGGGCAACGACGGCCAGATCTACTTTGCCTCCGAGCGCAGCGGCCACTTCAACATCTGGCGCATCGCGCCGACCGGCGGCACGCCCACGCAGGTGACCTCTCATACCGACGATGGGGTGCAGTTTCCATCGATGAGCCCGGACGGCACGACCATCGCGTACGAGAATGACTTCGAGATCTGGACGCTCAAGGTCGGACAGCGCAACCCAACCAAGGTCGTGATTGACATGGCGTTTGACCGTCAACGCAACCTGACGCGCACGGTGCAGGTGCAGAATCGGCCGGACGGGTTTGCGATTGCACCTGATGGTGACTACGCGGCTGTTGACGGCCGCGGCGAGATCTTCATCGTGCCGACCGACCCCGAATACGGCGAGAAGCAGCAGGTGACGTCCAATTCATGGCGGCAGCGCAATCAGGTGTTCGCGCCCAATGGACGTCTGCTGGCATACACGTCCGACGAGTCGCAGGAAGAAGAGATCTGGCTGTACGACCGGGAAGCCCGCACGACCCGGAAGCTGACGACACATCCGTCGTTCAAGACCATTGCGGACTTCTCGCCCGACTCCACGCAGCTGGCCTGGGTCGCCAACAACCGGCTGTTCATCACGCGCGTGGACACCGGCGCGACAACCGAACTCGGCTACAACATAGCCGGCGGCTATCAGGTCACCGGCTGGTCGCCCGACGGCCAGTGGCTCGTGTATACGAAGCGCGATCGCGACCAGAACGCCGATGTGTTCCTGATGGAAGTGGCGTCGCGGCGCGAGCTGAACATCACCGAAAACCCGTGGACCGACACCGGCGGCGTCATCACACCTGACGGCACCAAGGTGGTCTTCACCAGCAACCGAGACGGCAGCACGACACAGCTCTACGTGGTGCCGCTCGCGCGACTGACGGAGGATCCGAATGACCCGCTCGTCAAGGAACGGCTGCGCCGGGCAAGCTCAGGCCGAGGTGGATCGGCCGGAGCTGGTGGCGGCGCCGGAGCCACACCCGCCGCGCTGACCACACCCGACCTCACGCGGATTGACCGGCGAGCGGTGGCGATTACCTCCGGCGAGAACCCCGTGCAGGGCTTCTTCCTGTCGACGGACGGCAGGACGGTGTACTTCCGCTCGCGGGACGACCAAGGTCCGGCGCTGTTCTCGGTGGGTATTGATGGACGCGATCGCCAGAGGCTCGTCGCCGGCGCATTTGCCGGACTCACGCCCACGGCCGACCGGCGTCGCGTGTTCTTTACGGAGAACAACGAACTGTGGTCGATGGAAATGACCGGTCAGCGCCGCCGAACCCGCGTGCCGTTCACGGTGCAGGTGCGAGTAGACCAGCGTGAAGAGTGGGCGCAGATCTTCGACGAGTCGTGGCGGGTGATGAAATACCGCTTCTACGACGAGAACATGCACGGCAAGGACTGGAACGCCATCAAGGCGAAGTACGCGCCCCTGCTCAAGTACGTCGGCGCCAACGAAGACGTCTACGACCTGGCCAACGAGATGATCGGCGAGCTCAACGCGTCACACACCGGCGTGAGCGGACCGGATAGCGATCCCCAGCCCTCCGAATACCAGACGCGGTACCTGGGCGTGGAGCTGGCGCCGGAGAACGGGCGCTTTCGCATCACCCACGTGTACGAGGATGGCCCCGCCGACAAGGAGTGGCTCGACATCAGCGTCGGTGACTACGTGCTGGCCATCGATGGCACGTCCATCGCAGCCGGTGACAACTACTGGCCGCTGCTCAACTCGCCGCTCAACGAATACGTCCAGGTCACGGTGGCCGACGATGCGGCGGGAGCTGGGAAGCGGGACCTGCGCATCCGCGCGGTGAACTCGCTGCAGACGCTCAAATACGACGCGTGGGTCGCGCGCAATCGCGCGTTTGTCGACAAGGCGACCAACGGCGAGATTGCCTACGTGCACATCCAGGCGATGAACCAGCCGTCACTCGAGAAGTTCCGCAACGAGATCAACCAGTTCTGGAACAAGAAAGGCATCATCGTCGACATCCGGTACAACGGCGGCGGCAACACCGACCAGGAGATCATCGACATCCTCGAGCGGCGCCCGTACGAATACTGGAACAGCCGCTGGGGGGCGCCCGAGTGGGGCCGCCGGCCGCGTCAGGCCATCGCGGGACCCAAGGTCATGATGATCAACTGGCGCTCGGCCTCCGACTCCGAAGTGACACCGCAGGCCTTCCGCGACCTCGGCCTCGGACGCATTGTCGGCAACCCGACATCGGCTGCGGTGATCGCGACCGGGTCCTACGCGTTGATCAACGGCGGCTCCATCCGGACGCCGGGCTCACTCGTGGTCACCTACGACCCCGAACGTGAGAAGAACTACGGCATCAATCTCGAGAACTTCGGCGTCGCGCCGGACGTGTGGGTTGAGAACACACCCGCCGACGAACTCGCCGGCTTCGACCGCGAACTCCAGACGGCCATCGACGAAGCGCTCAAGATGCTCAAGGAAGGATTGTGGCAATACAGAGGGCGCTAGATTGCGAGATGACGAGATGGCGAGATGGCGAGATGGCGAGATGACGAGATGGCGAGATGACGAGATGACGAGATGGCGAGATGGCACTCCGGCACTCCGGCACTCCGGCACTTCGGCACTTCGGCACCTCGGCACTCCGGCACTTCGGCACTCCGGCACCTCGGCACTCCGGCACTTCGGCACCTCGGCACCTCGGCACCTCGGCACTCCGGCACTCCGGCACTTCGGCACTTCGGAACTTCGTCAATAAGCCGCCGCGTAGCAGTCTCTCCGGGGATCGGCACCTGCGATGCGGGTGCCGGTCCTCGGGTCAATCCACACGCCGGTGGCGCAGCCGCTCACGCTGACCGGAGGCACGATGCGCACGTTGTGACCGCGGGCCTTGAGGGCCTCGAACACGGACTGCCCAATCCCCTCTTCGATATCGAGCCGGTTGGCGTCGATGCGATGCGGCCAGAAGGAACCCTGGAAGTGAAACGTCTGCATGCGCGGCAGTTCAAACGCGGTGTGCAGGTTGGGATACCAGGCTGACTGGAATTCGATGACGTTGAGCAGCGTCTGCAGGATGGTCTGCTCCTGGTTGTCGCCGCCCGGAGTCCCGAGCGCGAGCACCGGCTGACCGTTGCGAAGGACGAGACTTGGCGTGAGCGTGTACCGTGGCCGCGCGCGGGGTCGCAGGTGGTTGGCCTTGTCCTTGTCGAGCCAGAACTGTTCGCCACGTGTCGACAACCCAATCCCCGTGTCGCCCGCAATCACACCGCCCGTGATCCATCCACCGGACGGCGTCGCATCAAACACATTGCCGTCTTTGTCGACGATGGCAATGTGCGTGGTGTCTTTGAGCGACTGATCCTCATCACCAGCCTGGACAGGGCCGCCCTCACCGAGGCTGGCCACCGCATCGACGCCCACTATGCCCCCGGCGCCTGCCTTCCAGAATTTCCATTCCTTCACCCGTTCATCAAACGGCAGCGGATCCCCCGCGACCTGCGCTGGCTGCGCACGTGCCATGTCGATTTGTGACGCGCGTTGTTTCGCGTAGGCCTTGGAGAGCAGGCCCGTCTGCGGAATGTCGACAAACGCGGGGTCCGCGTAGTACGTATCGCGGTCGGCGTACCCCATCTTCAGCGCTTCTGTCAGCACGTGCAGGTAGTCGGCGGAGTTGTGTCCCATCGCCTGCAGGTCCATCGTCTCCAGGATGTTGAGCGCCTGCAGGAGCGTGGGCCCCTGAGAGTTGAAGCCCTGTTTGTAGACCTGGTAGCCGCGATAGGTGACCGAGGTGGCCGGTTCGACACGCGCGTAGAACTCCGCGAAGTCGCTGTCGTCCCACGGCATGCCGTGCTGTTGCAGGAACGCGACGATGGCTTTGGCGATGTCACCTTTGTAGAAGCGATCGCGCGCTGCCACGATCCCCGCGACGCGATTGCCACCGGCCTGACGTTCAGCATCCACCAGCTTCTGGAGTGTCGCGGCCAGGTCAGGGAGCGCAATGGTATCCCCCGCCTCGTACGGCGTGCCGTCAGCCTTCAGCCACGTCTTCTGATTGGTCGGCCACTGATCGATGAAGCGACGTTGACCGGCAATCGTCCTCGCTGTGCGCGGACGCAGCGCAAAACCATCACGCGCGTATTCGACCGCGCGTTTGGAGACCTGCGCCACGGTCATCGTGCCCCAGCGCTCGAGCACCGTCAGCGCCGCGTGAATCGCGCCTGGCACCACCACCGGATCGAGCCCGGCGCCCGCCAGCGTGCGGTTCCGCGAGGTGTACCAGTCAACACTCGCCCCCTTCGGCGCCCAGCCCTGTCCCACAACCGAGGTCACCGTCCGCTCGCTCTGCGGATACACGAGCACCAGGCCTTCGCCGCCAAGGCCGTAGAGGTCCTGCTCAACGACCCCGCCAACCAACATCGCGGCGACACCGGCATCAAATGCGTTACCTCCGGCCTGGAGAATCTCCATGGCCGCCGAGGTCACCAGCGGATGCCCCGCCGATACGGCGCCATTGCGTCCCATCACCGGGGGGCGCTGAGCAGACAACACGGGCGAGGCTACAACGCAGATCAAGGCGAGGGTCAGCAGGCGCGGCATGGGGGGATTGTAGTGCGAAGTGCGAGGTGCGAAGTGCGAAGTGCGAAGTGCGAAGTGCGAGGCCTGTCCGCCGTAGCCTTGGCGAAGGCGGATGGCTGAAACCGCAAAGCTCCGTGCCCGCCGAGTACGTAAGTACTGCGAGCCCGTGCCAGCCGACTGGCTTTGGGCTTGGCACTCCGCGTGCACAGGCTGGTCACCCTATGGGTGCGTCACGATTCGAGGAGCTCAAGGCATGGCAGCACGCGGATGGCGTGCGCAAGGCCATCATCGAGATTTGCCGTCGGCCTGGGGTTCAACAGGACTTCAACTTCAGGAGCCAGATCGATGGCGCTGGAAATTCCGCGTGTCGCAACCTTGCGGAGGGCTTCGGCAGGCAAAGCCACGCCGAATTCGCGCACTACTGCGTCATCAGTATTGGGTCATTGCACGAATTGCTCGATTTGTTCCACGAAGGCCGGCTGAAGGGATACATCAGCGATGAAGAGTTCGAGTCGCTGGGAGACAAGACGCGGCAGGCTATCCGCGTGGCACACGGGCTGCGGCGATATCTGCGCGCCCCCCCTGGTGCACAGCGCTAGGACGCCAGGGGAGCTCCTCGCATCCGCCTTCGCCAAGGCTACGGCGGACAGGCCTCGCACTTCGCACTTCGCACTTCGCACTTCGCACTTCGCACTAACTCTGCTTCTTCACCCTCTTCGCCGCCCTCGGCTTCGCCTGCTTCGTGGTTGCAGATTTCGCAGCTGCTTTGGCAGGGCGTCGGCGGCGTGACGAGGTCTTGGGCGCCGCCTGTTCGGGCGTTTCGGCTCCCGGTTCGGCCGTCGTGTCGGCCGTCACCGCCATTGTGGCGTCAGGCAGCGAATCGGTAACCGGCGTTCCGACCTGCTCGAGTGGCACCTCGACGACCGCTGCGGATGCGGCTTCGTCCCCGCCGTGATCGGCTGCCGGGCTGCTGCCGCCTTCGAACACGCGGATGACACCCTGACGATCCCGCTCGACGCGGAAGGCGCCCTGCTTGTGAGCCGCGCGCAAGAGGTCCATCAGCGAGGCAAAACCGTAGGCGCGTTCCTCGAACGGCGGCGTCTGCGCGCGCGCAATCTGCTTCACGTGCCGCAGGTACAGCGGCCACTTCTTGACCCCGGTGGCGGAGATCATCCGATACAGGGCATCCACACCCTCGGCCACACGCGGCTCGGCCGGCATCTGGCGGAGGTCGAATTCGCCTGGCGCTGCCGCAGGCTCGGCCGGATGCGCGCCACGACGCCGGGCGCCTTCCTCGGACTGACGTGCATCGTCGACGGGCCTGGCGTCACGGCGGCGAGGCGCCGGCTCGGCCTGCCGCACCTCCTCCGCGGGCGCGCCATCGGTCGGCCCCACGAGAAGACCACCCTTGCCTTGATACACGCGCAGGACACCGGCGCGCTCGAGTTTTTCCGCAAAGTCGCGGAAGGAACCCGCGCCGTACGTGCGTTCGGAGAACGTCGAATCAAGCTGCAGCAACGTGCTCTTGAGCAAGCCCAGCTGCGGAGCCACGTCGCGTTCGAGCAACACCGCCAGCGCGCGTGTCACCAGCGGCACAGCCTGACTGATATCCGCGCGTTCGCCGCGTGGTTCACGTGCGCCCCCTCCGCCCCGGCGTCCGCCGAGCAGGAGTTCGTACGCGATGAACTCGTGGCAGTTGCGCTGCATGATCACGCTGGTGAACTGACGTCCGCCAACGACAAACACCTTCTTGTCGTACTGCTTGAGTTTCTCGACAAGGCTGATGAAGTCGGAGTCGCCGCCGACGATCACGAACGCGTTGATGTGCGGGTGTGTAAACGCCATCTCGAGCGCGTCGAGCGCGAGATTGATGTCCGCGCCGTTTTTGTCGCCACCGGGCGTGAGGTTGCGCTGCACCATGCGGATGGCGTGCTGCGTGAGCGCACGCGAGTATCCGCCGGCCCGCTGCCAGTCGGAATACGCCATCTTGGAGACGACCTCGCCGCGTTCCTTCAGCGCCTCGAGGACGAGGCCGGCATCAAAGGATGCGTTGAGGGTGTTCTTGACGCCAATTTCGATGTTGTCGAAATCAATGAATACGGCGAGGCGAAGTCGGTCGGACACAACTATCCCAGCACTGTATCATGGTCGTTTGGACTCGACGCCCGATCCCCTCGCCGCTCTGGAAGACTGCCTGAAGACGGATCCGCCGCTCCCGGCGGGGCCCGCTGCGCATCGCACCGAGTACTTGTACGCGATTGATGTGCAGGCCAGTCGCCTGGCCGATGCCCTGATCGTCCACCTGCTCGCGCGCATCCGGCGCCCGGACGGCACGTGGGACCGCCCCATCCCGGCCACGCTCACCGACGATGCCGCGCTGCAGACCACACCACTCGATCGTCGTCTGCTCGCGCCGTTTCTTGCGGCCACCCGCACCTCGGCGGCGCTCACGGTCACGCTCTCCACGCCGCTGGCAATCGAGTGGGCGCCGCAGGCCGCGCGCGCCAACCGCCTGATTCTTCGCGAACACGCCAACGACACCTCAACGCGCCTGCTGGTCCTCGACGACGGCCCCGAGTGGCGTTTTGATGTGGACGTCGAACAGGACGATGACGACTTCATCGTGCGCGGCGTGTTGACCCACCCGCACGACTCGCTGCCGGTGACCGGTCCGGTGCTCGTGTTGCGTGGGCTCTTCGTGACGCAAGAACGTGTCGCGACGTTTGATCCCGGCCCATCCCCCGCCGTCGTCCGCGTGCTCCGCCGCACGGGCCCCTTTGTCGTCGCGTCCAACGATGCAGCGAGGCTCGCTCAGTGGCTGAGCCGCTACGGGGCGGATCCGGCCGCACTCCCCGAGCGCCTGCGGATTCGGCCTGTGCACACGACGCCGGTGCCGTATCTGCGGATCGCCGCGCCTGGTCCTGACACCGGGGACCGGCTCGAGGCCACACTCGCCTTTGTCTACGACGGCACCATCGTGCCCGCCGACGGCGGCAATCCCTGGTTTGATGACATCAGGCAACGCGACATCCACCGCAACGACGACGATGAGCGCGCGGCTCAGGCGCAGCTGGTCGCTGCCGGCGCCTCCACCGAGGCTGGACGCTGGCAGGTGCCGGCTCGGTCGCTGTCAGCCGTCGTTCACGACCTGACCGGCCAGGGGTGGACGGTGGAGGCGGACGGCGTGCCGTATCGCGCCGCGGGCGTGCTGCGACTGTCGGTGACATCGGGCATCGACTGGTTCGACCTCAACGCCGTTGTCGCCTTCGGGGATACATCCGCGAGTCTGCCCGAGCTGCTCTCGGCCCTCGACCGCGGTGAACAGACGGTGCTGCTCGGTGACGGGTCACGCGGTGTGTTGCCGGAAGAGTGGCTGCGGAAATACACGCCACTGGTGGCCATCGGGCAGGTGCAACCGGACGGACAGATTCGCTACGGCCGTCAGCAGGCCGCCCTGCTCGATGCGTTGCTCGACGCGCAGACGCTCGCGGAGGTGCGTGTGGATGAAGCGTTCTCGCAGCTGCGCGAACGCCTCGCCACGGCCGGAACGCCGGTGGCAATTGATCCGCCCGCGGCCTTCACCGGGGAGCTGCGCGACTACCAGCGTGAGGCGCTGGGCTGGCTCCAGTTTCTGCGCCACTTCGGATTTGGCGGATGCCTCGCTGACGACATGGGCCTGGGCAAGACGGTCACCGTGCTCGCGGAACTGGCCCGTGTCGCGGCGACGGCGCCGCGGCCGTCGCTGGTCGTGGTGCCGCGGTCGGTCGTGCACAACTGGCTGGCCGAAGCCGCGCGATTCACCCCGCACCTGCGGGTGCTTGATTACTCATCACTCGATCGCCGCGACTCGAGCGGCGACCTCGCCCACGCAGACCTCGTGCTGGTCACCTACGGCACCGTACGGCGCGACATCGGCGAACTGGCCGGCGTGGAATTCGAGTACGTGATTCTCGACGAGGCGCAGGCCATCAAGAATGCGTCCACGGAATCCGCGAAGGCGGTACGGCTGCTCAACGCGCGCTACCGCCTCGCCCTGTCGGGCACACCCATCGAAAACCACCTTGGTGAACTGTGGAGCCTGTTCGAATTCCTCAATCCCGGTCTGCTTGGCAAGGCGTCGCGGTTTCGTGCCCTGACCGGCACCAGGCGACGAACCGCGGGTGACGAACCCGCCGAAGATCCGCTTCCCCTGGTGGCGCGGGGACTCCGTCCATTCCTGCTGCGACGCACCAAGGCGCAGGTCGCACGCGAGTTGCCTCCACGCACTGAACAAACACTCACGTGTGAACTGTCGCCGCGCGAGCGCAGCTTCTATGACGCGCTTCGGCGCCACTATCGATCGTCGCTCTTCGCGCACGTGCGCAAGGTCGGCATGCCGCGCGCCGGCCTGCAGGTCCTGGAGGCGCTGCTCCGCCTGCGACAGGCTGCGTGTCATCCCGGGCTCATCGCGCCCGCCCGCCAGCACGAACCGTCCGCCAAGGTCACATTGCTGCTCGAGCGTCTGCAGGAGGTCATCGAGGAAGGGCACAAGGCGCTGGTCTTCTCGCAGTTCACCAGCCTGCTGGCGCTGGTCAAACCCGTGCTCGACCGGTCGAAGATCACGTACGAATACCTCGACGGCCGCACACGGGATCGGGCCCCGCGTGTCGAGCGCTTCCAGACTGACCCGAATTGTTCCGTGTTCCTCATCAGCCTCAAGGCGGGCGGTGTCGGCTTGAATCTCACCGCGGCTGACTACGTCTTCCTGCTCGACCCCTGGTGGAACCCGGCAGTCGAAGCGCAGGCGATCGACCGCTCACACCGCATTGGTCAGGCCAACGAGGTCTTTGCCTACCGATTGATTGCCGAGGACACCGTCGAGGCCAAGGTACTGGCGCTGCAGGACTCCAAACGCGCCCTGGCTGATGCCGTGCTCTCCGCGAACCCTGTGGGCCTGGCGGGCCTGTCGACGGAGGATCTGGAGTTTCTGCTCGACTGAGAATGGGGAAATGGGGAAATGGGGAAATGAGGAAGTAGGGACTTCCCCACTTCCTCACTTCCCCATTCGTGTATTCGCGGGCGTGAGCTGACTTCGAGGACGCGGAAGGTCTGCGCCGGACCGATGGGCGTCACGGTGTCGCCGACCTTCTTGCCGAGCTGGGCGCGGTAGCTGCCGGGTTCCACCAGCTGGCCGCCGGCGCCGCCGCCACGGCCGAACTGGAAGCCCTGCGGCGCCTGCTCTTCTTCGTCGCCGTCGACCACGATCGGATCAGGCGTCGGGGCCCCGCCGCCCCGACCACCGCGGCCACCACCGCCGGCCGGCGGATCAGCACGCAGGTTCCACAGCGCGCGACGCAGGCCGACGCCCTTGTCCACCGTCATCTCGCGCACACGTTCACCGCGAGCGTCCGTGATCGTGATGACCAGGTCGGTGCCATCCGGAATCGCCTGTCCCACCGAGTACGCGAAGTTCGCGCCGATCGGAGGATTGGGGCTCGCGACGTTGCCGCCCAACGTGGCGACGCCGGCTGAACCGGCAGGCGCCAGGCCTCCGGGCTGATAGAGCCACGGGTTCTTCACCGGATACAGGCGCGCCTCTTCGGCCAGCGCCTGCGCCGAGATTTCACGCAGCGGGCTGTAGTCGTCGAGGATGTAGAAGCTGCGACCAAACGTCGCCACCACCAGGTCGTTTTCGCGACGCTGGATCTTGATGTCGCGTGCCTGCGCGGTCGGAATGCCGCCCGTGAGCTTCACCCACGACCCGCCGCCGTTGACCGACGTGAAGACGCCAAACTCGGTGCCGACAAACAGCAGGTTCGGATTCACGTGATCCTGCACGATGGACCACACGTTGTCCTTCGCGGGCAGATTGCCCGAGATGTTGGTGAACGTGCGGCCGCGGTCCGTGCTCTTGACGACGTAGGGTTTGTAGTCGCCGAACTGCCAGTTGTTGAACGTCACGAAGACCGTGTTCTGGTCGAGCGGCGATGCGAAGACATCGCTCACGTACGCCCACTTGGGCACGCCGGGGAAGTCCTCGACGCGGCGCCAGTTCTTGCCGTCATCCTCCGACACCTGCAGCAGACCATCGTCGGTGCCCACATAAAGCAGGCCGGGCACGATTGGGGATTCATCCACTGACACGATCGTGCTGAGCGCGGTGGTCGACTCGCGGAACGCGATGGCGTCAGGCGGCCACAACTTGCCCATGATCGGGATTTCCGTCGGGTCGAGGTTGCGCGTCAGGTCCGGGCTCACCCGGCCCCAGCTGGCGCCGCGGTCATCCGACTTGTAGAGGAAGTTGTTGCCCCAGTAGAGCCGCGTGTTCAGGTGCGGGCTGATGATGTAGGGCGCGTCCCAATTGACGCGTTCGCCGCCGCCACCGCCGCGGCCACCACCCGCGCCGGCACCGGCCTGCGCCGACGCCAGCGTGCCCCCCGCCGGAGGACGAATCGACTGTCCACGTCCCGTGCGGCGATCGAACCGTGTGATCCCGCCGGTCTGTGACGTCGCGTAAATGAAGTGGTGGTCCACCGGATCAGGATGCGGCTGGAAGCCGTCGCCGCCATTGACGATGTACCAGTCGCTGGTGCGGATGCCCCAGCTGTTGAACGTGCCTGACGGGCCGCACAACGAGAAGTTGTCCTGCGTGCCGCCGCAGACCGAGTAGAACGGCGCTTCGTTGCCGATGCCGACCTTGTAGAACTGCGTGACCGGCAGGTTCGAGAAGAACCGCCACGTCTTGCCGTCGTCGTAGGTTTCGTAGATGCCGCCGTCATTGCCGATGATGATGTGGTTCGGATCCTTCGGATCGAATTCGACCTCGTGATGGTCGACGTGCACCACGAGGGGGCCGAGGTTGCCGACATCAAAACCCACCTGCTGGAAGGTCTTGCCCGCGTCCTTGGTCCACTGCATGTAGGTGTCGATCATCCACACCGTGTCCTCGTGGCGCGGGTCCACGAAGATCTCGGAGTAATACGCCGGGCCGCCGCCGCGCTCGCGCGACATGCGTTCCCAGGTGTTGCCGTTGTCATCGGACTTGTAGAAGCCGAGTCCGTCCTTCTCGGTCGGAGGGTTCAGCGGCGGCAGTTCCGGCTGCGGCTGGTCAGCGCCGGCCGCACCGGCCGCGCCACCACGGCCACCCGCACCACCACGGCCGCCACGGCCGCCGGGCACGGTCGCCACACGCGCATCAATCAGCGCATACACGCGACCGGGCTTCTTCGGGTCGGTGGCCAGCGCGATGCGGCCCACTTCGCCGGGAGGCAGCCCGCGCGACAGCTTCGTCCAGTTGCGTCCGCCATCGGTCGTGCGGAACACACCGCCGTCCGGTCCGCCGCCAATCATCTGGCCCACGTGCCGTCGACGCTGATACGTGCCGGCAAACACGGTGTTGGAGTTGCGCGGATCAAACGCGAGGTCGGTGAACCCCGTGTCGTCGTTGACGTGCAGCACGCGGGTCCACGTGGCGCCGCCGTCGGTCGTCTTGTAGACGCCGCGATCGCCGCCTGACGAAAACAGCGGCCCCTGCGACGCCACCCAGACGATGTTCGAGTTGTTCGGATCGATCAGGATCTTGCCGATGTGCTCCGAGTTGGCCAGGCCGACCTGCTTCCAGGTCGCGCCGGCATCGGTCGACTTGTAGAGGCCATCGCCGAAATGCGCCGAACGCTGGCTGGCGTTTTCACCGGTCCCCAGCCAGAGAATGTTCGAGTCCTTCGGATCGATCTCGATGCAGCACATGTTGTGCGCCGGATAGTCATCGAAGATCGGCGTGAACGTGACGCCGCGGTTGACCGTCTTCCAGACGCCGCCGAATGCCGAGGCGACGTACCAGATGTTGGTGTTTCTCGGATCGATCGCGACGTCCTGCACGCGACCGGTCACGATGTTGGTGGGCAGGCTGCGGAACGACAACGCCGAAAGCGTGTCGGCCGACAGCCCCTGCGCGGGCGTCTGGCCCGCGCCGTTCATCGTCACGGTCACGCAGAGCGCCGCCGTGAGCACAATCGCAAGTTTCTTCATCATCAGTGGGAACTCCTACCCGCGTGGTGATCTGGGCACGGGCATTCTACTATCGCCGGACCCACCTCGCCAGCAGCCCGCGTCCACCGGCCGCCCACCCGGTGCGGCCGTCCGCCGAGAGGCTGAAGGTGTGCAGGCCGCGTGACGGCATGTCCATCGCCGTCCACGTCGCGCCGTCGTCGTCGGTCCAGTCGGCGCCGGAGGGGCCAAGCGCGAGCCATGAGCGGCCGGTCCCGCCCGGCATGGGAACGATCACCGAGCGGAAGCCGCGCAACCCACGCACGAGGGACCAGGTGACGCCGCCGTCGCTGGTGAATGCGGCGTTGTCGACCGCGTCGGCTTCCTTCGTGTAGTCGCCGCCCGCGACCATGCCGTGGCGATCGTCCCGGAAGGCAATCGAGTAGATGCCCGACGTCCCGCCGGCGGCCAGGGGAGTATCCGCCACCTGCCATGTGTCGCCGCCATCGATCGTGCGGAGGACGCGACTGCGCGCGGCGGCACCGGTGCCAATCCACGCGTGCCGGGTTCCCCACGTCGTGACGTTCGTGCCTCTCGCCGCAAACGACCCTTCGTTGTCGAGCGCAGCGGGAAGGCCGGCGGGATCGATGCGCAGCCACGTCCGTCCGCCGTCGAGCGTGCGCAGGATGTGGAACTTGCCGGCAGCAGAATCCGAAAACGCGAGGCCGCGATCGCCATCCCAAAACGCCATCGCATCAAAAAACGCGTCCGGATCAGTGTTGGTGAACTGTGTCACCCAGGTGGCCCCTGCGTCGGTGGTCTTCAGGATCCTCGACGCATCGCCGTTGCCGATGCTGAGGATGTAGGCCGTCTGGCGGTCGATGGCGTCGACATCGCGAAAGTCGAGCGCGCTCCCATCAGCCGGCGCAACGCTGCGCCACGTCGCGCCGCCATCATCGGTGCGCAACACCGTTCCACGCGAACCACTCGCCCAGGCGACGTTGGCATCCACGGCACTCACGCCACGAAACGTCGCCGTGACACCACTCACCTGCGGCGTCCACGCGCCCTGCAGCAGGGCTCCTGCCAACATCAACACCCCGAGTGCCCGCACTTCGCACCTCCCGCCTTCGCTCCGCTACGCCGCGGCAAGCCGCTACCTGCCTAGATGTTTCTTCAAGAACGCGTCCATGCGGTCGTAGAGATAGACCCACCGGCTGTGCACCAGCGAATCGTGGACGTCGTCCGGAAAGACGATCAGTTCGTAGTCGACATTGCGCGCGCGCAGCATCTGTACGAGGCCGGTCGTCTGCGTGAAGTTGACGTTGCGGTCATCGTCGCCATGTTGGAGGAGCACGGGTGACTTCCACCCGTCAATGGCGCCAATGACCGACGCCTTGTACGACGTGCTCTCCGGATCGAGATTGCTGCCCCACAGGTGCACGCCGGCAAGGTCGATGCCCGCGGCAAACAGATCGGAATTGCGCGCCAGCGCCTGCGCCGTCAGCACGCCGCCGTACGACAGCCCCCAGATGCCGACACGACTGGTGTCAACATCGGGCCGGCCATGCAGATACTGCGCAGCCGCCAGAACATCCTGGTATTCCGCATTGCCTTGGCCGCCGGAGTTGGGCGCGTTGCGGAACGAGCGTCCGTACCCCACGCCGCGCCGATAGTTCACCGAGAGGACGATGTAGCCCTTGTTGGCGAGCCATTGATTGATGCCGTAGAACATGTGGTAGACGTGCCGATAGTGGTAGCCGAGCAACATCTGCCGCTGCGGTCCGCCGTGCACGAACACCATGGCCGGACGTTTTTCGCCCGGCGCGATGTCTTTCGGCAGGAACAGTTGATTGTTGAACTTCACGCCGTCCGCCGCCTCAAGCGTCACGTTGGTCGGTTCGACATGGGCGTTGATCGGATAACGCGACGGCAGTGTCGGATACACGACCGCGGCATCACCACCCTTGGCAGGCACCACCCCGACCGACTGCGGCCGCTTCCAGTCGGCGGTCAACACGCCAACACGCCCTGACGGCAGCACCGCCGGATACGTCTCGATGGCCGGCGTCTCGGTCACCTGCCGCACCGGCCCGCCGGCCGTCGACACCGCAAAAATGTCGCGGCGATCGATGTCGCCGTGGTTGGTGGTGTAGAACAACGTGCGGCCGTCGGGCGCGAGCGCAATCGAGGCCGAGTCTTCAATCAGCCCATCGGTGGTCGTCAGCAGAATTGGCGTTTTCGTGGAACCGTCGAGAGCCACGGAGAAGTAGCGTTCGTACTCATCGTTGGGCACCAGGGTCGTGAACACCACGTGGTCGGCCGCCCACTGGATCGACGAGATGTTGCGGAAGGTCGTGCCGTCGGGCTCGTGACGCCAGAACTCACGGCCGTCGCCGGTCTTGACGTCGGCCACCCAGAACGCCAGCGTGCCCCCACCGCGGAACTCGGCGCGATACAGACCGGGAATCTGAAGGCCGGCGAGGGCCCCACCACCTCCACCACCGCCGCGTCTGCCTGCCGCAGGCCCGGCTGGATTGCCGACGCCTCCGCCGCCCTGCTGACTCTGCTGGCCGAACGGCAGGCCGGGCCGGCGGATGTAGGCGACGCGGCTCGAATCCGGCGACCACGTCGGACTCGTATCGCGATCGACATCAGGCGCAAGCCACGTGATCTTCCGACTGGCCAGTTCAAAGACACCAATGAAGCTGTGATCGCCACGATTGCTGACAAACGCAAACCGGCTGCTGTCAGGTGACCAGGTGGGATTGCTGTTTTCCCCGAACACGCGCAGCAAGGGTTCCTCACCGCGCCCACGCGCGGTATTGGGCAACGTTGGCGCGACCGGCGCATGGAAGATCTGCCCGTCCTTCACGTACAGGACATGTTTGCCGTCCGGCGACAGCACCGGCGCACCGGCGGGGATTTCGGCCAGTCGGAATGGCGCGCCGCCACTGGTGCGCGCCGCCCAGATCGCGCGCTCGGTGCCGTCCGCGTTGGACAACGGATTGGCGACCCAGCCGTCCCGATTGCGGATGTGCCCTCGCACGAACGCGACGACCGTGCCATCCGCCGAGATCGACAAGTCCGTCAGGTCGACGCCGTCGTCGTTCATGAATGACGTGAGTCTCACCGGAGAGAAGTTCGGACCGGCTGCGGTGAAGACGTTGCGTTTGCCTTCGTCGTAGCTGATCCACGCGAGGCGTTCGGCGCGTGAAGCGGCCTGCAGATCAAACGGGTACGCAGGGCTGACGAAGTCGGCGGCGGACGGCCCCGCCTGTTGCGCCGCAGGCGCCGCAGGATGCCACACGAGCATCAGCATCAGAATCAGGGGCGGGGCGCAGCTGGTGATGAGTCGTCGCATCTGTAATCTCCCTCCGGACGAGTCGAGGCGGAGATTACCACGGTACAATCCGGCTTCGATGTCTCGTGATACGTGGCGCGCGGCGCTCGCCTACCTGGCGCTGACCGTTGCGATGGCCTGGCCGCTGTCCATCCATCCGGCCACCCACCTGCTCAACTACGACTCGGACGCCAAACTGATCCACTGGATCGTGCGCTGGGACATCCACGCCTTCATCGCGCAGCCGCGGCACCTGTTCGACGCCAACATCTTTGCCCCCCTGCCGAACACGCTGGCGTACGCGGAGCACCTGATCGGCAGCGCGCTGCTGGCAGCGCCGATCATCTGGGCGACGGACAACACCTTTCTGGCCGTGAACCTGATTGCCCTTGCGTCAATCTGGCTGAGTGGCCTTGGGACCTATGTGCTCGCCCGACGACTCGGCGCCACGCCGATGGCCGCCTTTCTCGGTGGCCTCGTGTTCGCTTTTGCCGCGCCGCGGTTTTTCCGCCTCGGTCAGTTGCAGCTGACCACCATCCACTGGATGCCCTTCTGCCTGGCGAGCCTGCACGCATACGTCGATCGGGGACGCGCCCGCGATCTGCGTCTTGCCGCGTGGTTGTTCAGCGTGCAGGCCCTCTCCGGAGGACACGGCGCCGTTTTTCTTGCGGTCTGCGTGGCGGCGCTGCTCGTGTTCAAGGTTGCGCTGGGTGAACCGCTGCGCCCGCTGCAGCGGTTGCGGGATCTCGGATTCATCGGCGCGCTGGCCGTGGTGCCGATCCTGCTGGTGTTCCTTCCGTACCTTCGCGCCCGCGGCGAGGCAGGCCTGGCCCGGACCCTGGCTGGGTGGCGCACCCCGCTCTCCAGCTTCCTGGCATCCCCGTCTCACCTGCATCAGTGGGTGGCACAGATGTTCCCTGAATCGTGGCGTGCTGCGCCCGATTCGTATCTGTTCCCCGGCTATCTCGCGCTCCTCCTGCCCATCGCGGGCGGCGTAGTGTGGTGGTGGCGCCATCGTCACGGTCGCGACAACCGTCCCTGGCGTCAACGCGACGCTTTGCTGTACGTCGTCATTGCGCTGCTCTGTTCCACACTGCTGCTTGGGCCGCCGTGGGGCCCGTGGCAGTGGGTCTACGACCTGCCGGTGTTGAACTTCATCCGTGTCCCGACGCGGTTTTCGATCGTCGTGGTCCTGTGTCTCGGCGTGTTGACAGCGTTGGCCTTCGAGGAACTGGCGGCGCGATGGTCGGCCCGCACCCGCGTGGTGGTGGGAACGGCCCTGGCCTGCGTGCTCGTCGCCGAGTACTGGGCCGGCCCTCTTGCTGCGCAACCGTACCCACGCGAACAACCGGCCATCGATCGCTGGCTTGCGACGGTGCCCGGGCCGGTCGTCCTCGCCGAAGGCCCGATGCCCACCGACCCGGAAGACTACAGCCTGCAAAACGGCCGCAACGCCAACTTCATGCTGCACACCACAGTGCACTGGCACAAGACCGTGAACGGCTTCTCGGGTGTCCTCCCCGACACACACCAGCGGCTCTACGAAGCCATGGCGGTCTTCCCCTCGGACGCCGCGCTGGAACGTATGCGGGCGCTCGGCGTCACCCACGTCGTGTACCACGCGGACTTCAGCAACCCCGACGTCGCCGCCGCCATCGATGCCCAATTCGCCCCGTGGTCACACGCGCTGACGATGCTGCATCAGGAACACGACGGGCGCGTGTATCAAGTCAGGCACCCCGGCGGGCCTGAAGGCCACGCCCTACGGTGAGCCCCCTGCATCTCGCCATCTCGCCATCTCGCCATCTCGTCATCTCACCAACTCACCATCTCACCATTCCAATGCGCGTGATCTGCGCGTCGGTGAGTTCAGGGAACATCGGCAGCGAGAGGATCTCCGGCGCAAGCATCTCGGCAACGGGGAACGCGCCCTTCGTGTAGCCGAGATCGGCCATTGCCGGCTGCAGGTGGACCGGGATGGGATAGTGGATGCCGTGTGACACCTTGGCGGCGTCCAGCGCACGTTGGGCACCGGCGCGGTCGCGCGTGCGAACGACATAGAGGTGAAAGACATGTGTGCCCCAGGGCGCCACCTCGGGCAGCACGAGATCGCGATCCGCAAGCGCCTCTCGATACGCCGCTGCCGCCCGTTGCCGGCCGGCGTTCCAGTCATCCAGATGCCGCAACTTCACGCGCAGCACGGCCGCCTGCAGGGTATCGAGCCGGCTGTTGCCGCCTTTCTCAAGGTGTTCGTACTTCACGCGCTGGCCGTAGTTGCGCAGTAAGGCTACACGGTCGGCCAGGTCTGCGCGGTTGGTGGTCACCGCACCGCCATCACCATAGGCGCCGAGGTTCTTGCCCGGATAGAAACTGAACGCCGCGATGTCACCAAGTGCGCCGCACCGGCGCCCCTTGTATGTGGCGCCGTGTGCCTGGCAGGCGTCTTCGACGACAACCAGGTTGTGCCGCTTCGCGATGTCGAGCACCGGGTCCATGTCCACAGGCTGGCCATAGAGATGCACCGGCAGCAGGGCCTTCGTGCGCGGGGTCACGAGCGCTTCGACCTTCGACACATCCATCAGGCCGTACACCGGATCGCAGTCCACGAGTACGGGTGTCGCTCCGGTCTCCGCAATGGCCAGCACGGTGGCGATGAAGGTGTGCGCCGTCGTGATCACTTCATCGCCGCGTCCGACGCCGCACGCCTGCAGCGCGAGGCGCAGCGCATCGGTGCCTGACGCGACACCCAGACAGTGACTGGTGCCGCAGTAGGCGGCAAACTCCTGCTCGAACAGGCGCACATCCTGCCCGAGGATGAAGTCGCCGCGCTGGAGGACGCCGGCCATGGCGGCTTCGACGTCGGCGCGAATCGCGCGGTACTGGGCCGCAAGGTCTACGAAGGCAATCTGATCCATGTCGAGTCCTATCGTTTCAAACGAAATGCCAGCAGGAAGATGGGCCGCAGGATGCTCCACCACCCCGTCACAGGCGCCATCTTGGTATATCCGAGTTCGTGCGGCGGGTAGATCTTCGTCACCGGCACCTCGACCACGCGATACCCGAGCGTCAACGCTTTGTAGAACAGGTACGGCTCGAGTTCATACGCATCGAGCCAGTCCTGATCGAGATTGATCCGGGGGTCATCACAGATCGACGTCCTGAACGCGCGGAACCCGTTGGTGCTGTCCGTGATGCGATGGCGCGTCACGAGCGAAAACAACAGTGGATGCAGCACCTGCGTGGCAAGACGCCGGTACAACGGCATGTTGCCGTAGTTGCCGCCGGGCAGATACCTCGACCCCTGCACGAAGTCGGCGTGCCCCGCGAGAATCGGCGCCACCAGTTTCGGGATCTCGGCCGGGCGGTCCTTGTCGTTGCCGGCAAGGATCACGATCACATCGAAGTGGTGCGCCTGTGCGTAGTGCACCACGCGACGAATGGCGGCACCGACGCCCTGCCGCTGCGGCTGACGGATGACACCAACGCCGCGGCGCTCGACGGCTTCGGCCGTCCCGTCCGTCGACCCATCGTCGCAGACCATGAACTCGGTGACACCCGGCAGCGGCGCCTCGAGCGCTCGCGAGACGACACGCTCGATCTTGGCCTTTTCGTTGAAGGCAACGGCGCACGCGAGGACGCGCAGATTCATCCCCGGGCCGCGGTTGTTGCGATCGGCCTCAGGCGTCCGCGACGGAGTTCGTAGCGGGCGCGGCATTCCGCGCACCGGGCACGCCCGTCACGAAGCTCGAGGGATTCGCCGCAGGCGCACACCCACCCGGCCTGAGCGCCGGGCACACCCAGCCACAGGGCATGGGGCGGCACGTCGCGCGTCACGACGGATCCGGCACCCACCATGGCGTATTCGCCGATCGTCACGCCGCACACGACCGTACTGTTGGCGCCGAGGCTGGCGCCGCGCCCGACCGTGGTTTTCACCAGCCAGTCTTTCTGGCCGTATCGGCGCCGCGCTGCGGCCGCGCGCGGCGACCGGGGCCGCAGGTCATTGGTAAACACGACACACGGCCCAAGAAAGGCCTCGTCACGCACGGTGACGCCTTCCCAGATCGTGACGCCGTTTTTGATCGTCACGCCATGGCCTACGCGCGCGCCCGATTCGATGAACGCATGATCGCCGACGTTGCAGTCACGACCGATTGACGCGCCCTTCATCACGTGCGCAAACGCCCACACCCGCGTGCCGGCGCCGATGCGCCTGGTTTCCACCAACGCCTGCGGGTGGACAAAGACGTCCTTCATGCGCGCACCTCCACCGGCGCGCCGCGCTGCGCCAGCGACTGGGCCACGGCCTCGAGCACCCGCACGACGTCGGTCGAGAACGGCCCGTCACACCGGTCAAGCGTTCCGCGCGCCACGGCGTCGAGGAAGAACTGGTTCTGCACCTTCAACGGCTCCTGCGGCGGCACACGGGGAATCGTGAGGTCCCCCTCACGAGCGAGCAGGTGAAACTGTCCGTAGTCTTCGTAGTACTGCTCGCGCACCACGCTCTTGTCATAGATGCTCACCGGGCCCGCAGGCGCCAGTTCGTCCCACACGATCATCTTGCGATCGCCCACCACCACGATTTCACGCAACTTCTTCGGATCGAGCCAACTGACCTGAATGGCCGCGATGACTCCGTCCGGATACGTGAGCGTCATGAACGCCACGTCTTCAATCCCAGGCTGCAGCAGGCAGGCGCCGACAGCCGAGACGGTGACCGGAGTGGCACCGAGCAAAAAATTGAAGATCGAGATGTCGTGAGAGGCCAGGTCGTACACGCTGTTGACGTCCTGGCGAATCGGACCGAGGTTCGTGCGCAGCGCGCGCAGGTAGTGCAGGCGCCCGTGCACCTGCTCATCAAGCAGCGCCTTCAGCTTGAGGATGCCGGGGTTGAACAGGAAGACGTGGCCGGTCATCAGGACGAGTCCGCGCCGGGCCGCCAGGTCGACCAGCGCCTGCGCCTCGTCCACACCGGGTGTCAGAGGCTTCTCACACAGGACGTGTTTGCCGGCATCAAGCGCGGCCTGGACGACCTCGGCATGCCGGCGGGTCGGCACACACACCACGACGGCATCCACATCGTCGCGGGCCACCAGGGCTCGGTAGTCGTCGAGCACAGGCAGGCCCGGATACTGGGCCGAAACGGCGGCACGGCGCCGGGAATCAACGTCAGCCGCGGCGGTCACCACCGAACCGGGCAATTGGGAGAAGACGCGAAGGTGGTTGGGGCCCCAATGGCCACATCCCACCACCCCCACGCGAAGAGGCGTCGTACGCACGAATGAAGATTCTACAATCTGGACCATGCGATTCCGGATTCTTGCCGCGCTGCTTCTGTCGACGACCCTGTCAGGCGCCACCGTCCCACAGACGACGTTCGACCCGGCTCTCTTTCGGGAAATGTCGTGGCGCCCTATCGGCCCGCTGCGCGCGAGCCGCACGAAGGCGGCGGCAGGTGTGCCCTCCCGCCCGTTCACCTTCTACGTGGGCGTCGTCAATGGCGGTGTCTGGAAGACCGACGATGCGGGCCGCACGTGGAATCCCATCTTCGACGACCAGCCCACCGGTTCAATTGGAGCCATTGCGGTCGCCGAGTCGAATCCGGACATCATCTACGTCGGCAGCGGTGAAGGCATGCCCCGTCCGGACCTGTCGACCGGTGATGGCATGTTCAAGTCCACAGACGCGGGACGCACCTGGACACACCTGGGCCTGCGCGACGCACAGCAGATCCCCGAGATCGTGGTCGACCCGCGCAACCCGGATCGCCTGTTTGTCGCCGTGCTTGGCCACCCGTATGGCCCCAGCGAAGAACGCGGCATCTTCCGTTCGCTGGACGGCGGACGCACGTTCGAAAAAGTCCTCTACAAGGATCCCAACACCGGGGGCATCGATCTCGCCATGGACCCGGCCGACCCGAACACGATTTACGCCGTGATGTGGGAGCAGCGCCAGGGGCCGTGGGAAAACGCGGTCTGGACCGGACCAGGCAGCGGCCTCTTCAAGTCCACCGACGGCGGCAC
>CBINOO010000064.1:0-22239 GCA_966252305.1 uncultured Acidimicrobiia bacterium | reverse complement strand
TCGCGTCGGGCGAGACGCTGCCGGAGCTGCGGCTGCACTATCGGACGCTCGGCACGTTGCGGAAGGATGCCTCCGGGCGTGCCACCAACGCGGTGTGGATCGGACATGGCACCGGCGGCACAGGCACACAGTTCCTCTCGCGCAACTTCGCAGGCGAGCTCTTTGGCCCTGGCCAGCCGCTCGACGTCTCGCAGTATTTCATCGTCCTCCCGGACAATGTCGGGCACGGCGGCTCGAGCAAGCCGAGTGATGGCCTGAAGGCGTCGTTTCCCAACTACGGCTATCTCGACATGATCGACCTTCAGTACCGGTTGCTGACTGAAGGCCTGGGCATCTCGCACATGCGGCTGATGATGGGCACGTCGATGGGAGGTATGCACAGCTGGCTCTGGGGCCAGGTGCACCCGACGTTCATGGACGCCCTGATGCCGCTGGCCAGCCTGCCCACGCAGATCTCCAGCCGCAACAGAGTGTGGCGGCGCGTGCTCATTGATGCCATTCGCAACGATCCGGCCTGGAACGACGGTAACTACACGACCCAGCCACCCGGCCTCCGCGTTGCCGCGCAGATGTTGTGGTTGATGAGCAGCAATCCCGTGCGTCGTCAGCGCGAGGCGCCATCACTGGCCGATGCCGACCGGGTGATGGAGAACTATGTCGCCAACTATGTCAAGACCGCCGATGCCAACGACGTCCTCTACTACTTCGAGGCGTCACGCGACTACGACCCGGCGCCGGGTCTCGAGAAGATCATCGCGCCGTTGGTCGCCATCAACTTCGCGGACGACATCATCAATCCGCCAGAGCTCGGCATCCTCGAACGCGAGATTACTCGCGTGCGCAACGGTCGAGCGGTCACCTATCCCCTCAGCGACAGGACGGCGGGACACGGCACACACACCCTCGCGGCGGTGTGGAAAGAGGAACTGAATAAGCTGCTCGCAGTCAGCGGCAAGTAGCGGCAGGTCAGGAATGAAGCCGACGCCACAATTCGAGCGTCGCGGCCAGCGCGCACTGGAGGAGCACGCCTGGCAGCATCCAGCGTGAGAAGAACTGCAGATAGGCCGCCAGGACGAACACACCTATGCCCACTACGCGGGTGGTGGATGAGCCGCTGCCGGTGCCCAGGTAGATCAACCCCAATGTGGCTGAGGCGAGGATGGGGACGAAGCCCAGCAGTTCAGACACGGCAGTGTAGACGCGCCGATTCTACGTCCGGCTTGATTTAGTGTGCAATGTGCATTAAATATAGACGCGCATGGGCAGCTACCTCGGTGAATTCGAATACCTCGTCCTCCTCGCGCTGGCACGGCTGGGTGACGATGCGTATGGCGTGACGATTCGGCAGACGCTGATTGACCGCACGGGCCGCGCGCCCTCGTTTGGCGCCGTGTACAGCACGTTGCGTCGAATGGAAGACAAGGGGCTCGTGCGGTCGTTTATGGGCGATCCTGAGGCCGTTCGAGGTGGACGCGCCAAGAAGTTCGTCGCGCTCACTCCCCAAGGTCGCCAGGCGCTACGCGAGTCACACTCCGCATTCGTGAAAATGGCGGAAGGCGTCAGCGGGTTGAAGCCGTAGGTGGGTGTTCATGCGGCGCCATCCATTTCACTGGCTCACTCGGATCGGCCGTCCACGATATGAATCGGAGGCCCTGCGTGGTGACCTCGCCCAGCAGCGCGAGTTGCATCGGCGAGAAGGACAGTCTCTGATCGCTGCCGAACTCTGGCACTCATGGCAACTGCTGCTGTGTGGTCTGGCCGGGCTCGGCATGGTCCTGGCGTCGTTGCTGCGCCCACGGATCTGGGGCGATGTGCGATACGCGCTTCGCCGCTGGCGACGCCGGCCGGGGTTCGCGGTCGCGGCGACGGTCACGCTCGCCCTGGGCATCGCGGCGACGACAGCGATCTTCTCGCTTGTTGATCACGTGCTGCTCCGTCCGCTTCCGTGGCGGGATCCCGATGCGCTGGTGGTCATTCACGGGGTCTATCCCGAACGCCGATCACGCCCAGCCACCGCCGCCACATGGAACCGCGGCACCGTCTCACTGCCGGTGTGGGACGCGCTGCGCGCATCACCCGACTTCGCTGATGTCAGTGCCTACCGCTCTACCACCCAACCCGACTATCTGCTCGACGATGACCGTACCCGCGTGCACAGGCGCATCGACGTCTCGTCCAATTTCCTGTCGCTGCTGGGTGTGCCCATGGCACTTGGCCGACCGTTCTCCGACACCGAGGACAATCACCCCAGCGACAGCATCCTGATTGCTTACGAGACTTGGCAATCCAGGTTCGCAGGCCGCGCCGACATCATCGGACTCACCATTCCAGTCGGACGCGCAGGCATGGAGTCGCAGCAGTCCAAGACCATCGTCGGCGTGGTTAGCCCCGGATTCGAATTCGATGGCGTGCGGCCGGAGGTGTTCGAGCCACTTGGCATTTCGGCTGCGGTCAATCGGCAGTACTTCACTGGAAGCGTCCGGCTGCTGGGCCGACTCAGAAGTGCGGAACGCCTTGAGACCGCAGACGCAGCGGCTGCCACCCTCACGACCGCGGCACATCCCATCGAACCGGCGTCCGCGCGCCTCGTCCCTTTGGCCGACGAACAACTCGGCTCGGCCGCTCGATCGTTGTGGCTGCTGCTGGGTGGCGCTGGCCTGCTCCTGCTTGTGGCGTGTGCGAACGTCGCGGGGCTCGTGCTCAGCGATGCGCGCGGTCGCCGACACGAACTGGCCGTACGAGCCACACTGGGCGGGACGCGAGGCAGGCTTGCACGTCAGTTGGTGGTTGAGTATCTCCTGCTCGCCATCGTTGGCACAGTGCTCGGCATTCTGACGTCGCACTGGCTGGTTGGCGCCGTCGTTGCCGTCGCGCCCCCGGGCCTCCCTCGTCTCGACACCGTGACCGTCGACCTTCGAGTGATCGCAGCAGGAGGCGCGGCAGGCATCGCGGCGTTCCTGCTGTTTGGCCTGCTACCCGCATTCAGAGTCGCACACACGAGAATCGCGCCGGTACTCGCAGAGGGCGGCCGCGACGGCCGTTCTGGGCGATTGCTGACACAACGCGCCCTCGTGGCGGGCGAGCTCGCGCTCGCCATGATGCTGGTCACGGCGGCGTGGCTCTTCGGCGAGACCGTGTTGCGGCTGGATCAACAGCCGTTGGGATTCACGTCGGACCGCATTGCAGTCATCACCACCACCCTGACCGGCAGCAGGGCCGGTGACATGGCGTCGATCCGTCCGCCGCGGGTTGGTCCCAACAGCAGTCGAGATGCTGTTGCCGGCCGCAGGGAAGCCGTCGAGGCCGCGATACGCAACTCTTCAAACGATCGCACCCGTCGTGCGCTGGAGGGACTCAGGACCGTTCCCGGCGTGCTGTCGGCGTCGGCCACCGTCGGCGTGCCATTCGTGAGCCGCGCCTACTCAATCACGATCGCGGTGCCCGGCAACGTTGAACGGCACGAGGTGTTCCAACAACCCGTCGGACCAGACTACTTCGCGACACTAGGCATGCACCTCTCCGACGGCCAGTTGTGGCCCGGAGACGACGCCGGTGTCCTGGCATCCCCTGGTGCGCGACGCCCGGCCGTAGTCTCGTCCACGTTCGCGCGACGCTTCTTTCCTGCGGGAGCCATCGGGGAGCACTTCGCGCACCACTACGGAGGCCGAGGCGAACTGACCATTGACTACGAGGTCGTCGGCGTCGTCACTGACGTGAAACAGATGGCCCTCGTCGAGGAGACGCAGCCGACGTTTTACATCAATGGGCGTGACGGCTCCCTGCCGACACAGTTTGTCATCAGGACGGCAGGCGTTCCGACGGCACTGTTGCCTGAGCTGCGACGAACGATGGCGACCGCGGTGCCCGACCTTGTCGTGCTATCGACCGAGACAATGGATGACAAAGTGAAACGCGCGATGGCGAGTGAACGATTTCGCGCCACCCTGTCGCTTCTGTTCGGGGCTTTCGCCCTTCTCCTCTGTGCGGTAGGCGTCTATGGGCTCGCATCGCGACGGGCCGGCGATCGGCTCCGCGAGTTCGCCGTGCGAGTGGCGCTTGGCGCCCGCCCCGCTGACGTGCGCCGCCTCGTCCTCACCGACGCGGCGTCTATCGTGTTCGCCGGGCTCGCGCTCGGTGCCCCTGCGGCGTGGTGGACAGGACGACTCGCCGCGTCACTGCTGTTTGGCGTGGACGCCTCGTCACCACGAGTCTTCCTTACAGCTGCGTTGCTGCTGGTGACGATAACGGCAGTAGCGACGACGTTACCGGCGCTGCGGGCCGCTCGTGTGAATCCAATCGACGCGATCCGCAACTAACGCGTAGCCATCCAGGCCCGCACCTCACGCTCGAGGAGGTCGAGCGGCAGTGGGCCTTGTCGCAGGATCGCTTCATGAAATGCGCGAATGTCGAAGCGCGGCCCCAGCTTCGCTTCCGCCTCCTTGCGCAGATCGAGGATCTTCAACAACCCGAACGTGTACGCCAATCCCTGTCCCGCCTCGGTGATGTGCCGATCGGTTTCGGCGGTCGCAGGACCGCGTTGGAATCCCGTGTTGTCCGCCATGTAATCGATGGACTGCTCACGCGTCCATCCGAACGCGTGCACGCCGCTGTCGACGACCAGCCGAACCGCGCGCCAGATCTCGTACGTCAGCCTGCCAAAGTCGCTGTACGGATCCTGATAAAAGCCCACGTCACGTCCCAGCCGTTCAGCGTAGAGTCCCCAACCTTCGGTGAACACGGTGATGCCCAACGACCGCCTGAACGGACTGAGCGCCGTGTTCTCCTGCGTGCGCATGATCTGCAGATGATGCCCGGGCACACCCTCGTGGAAGGCCAGCGCCTCAACGACATACAGCGGACGCGCGGCAAGATCGGACGTATTGATGTTGACCCAGCCGGCGCGTGAGCCATCGGCCGCGCCCGAATCGTAGTAGCCGGCCGACTGCCGCAGGGCAATGCGTTCCGGAATTGCCCGGACACCATACGGCGCGCGCGGGAGCACCGAAAACAACCGCGGCAGCTCCCCGTCCATGCGCTTCGACGCCCAGGCGACAGCCTTGAGATAGTCCTCCTCGGTGTCCACGCGGAACCGAGGGTCGGTCTGCAGGAACCGGAAGAACTCCGCCAGCGAGCCGGAGAAACCGGCGCGGTTCTTCACCTCCTCCATCTCGGTGCGCACGCGAGCCACCTCGCGCAGCCCGATGTCGTGCACCTCGCGTGGCGACAACTCAAGCGTCGTGTGCATCCGGATGCGATGCCGATAAAACGCATCGCCCTCGGCCAGTGATGACAGTCCCAACGTGGTCCGCGCGCCAGGGATGTACTCGTTGCGCAGGAAGTCCCGGAACGCCCGCAGCCCAGGCATCAGCGACTCACGCAGCGCCGTCGTGCCATCACGCAGGATGCGCTCTCTGTCTTCCGGCGAAAACGCCGACGGGATCTGCGTGAACGGCGCATACATCGCGCTCGTGGTCACGTCGTCGACAATCTGCGCGGAGACGGGCTGGTCGTATCCCTCCAGGAGCGCGCGCGGCATCGTGCGACCCGCCTTGAGCCCCGCACGCATCGCGTCGATACGTTGGCCGGCGTGCGCGGCAAACGACTGCAAACGCGCGATGTAGTCGTCGTAGTGCCGGACCGTCGTGAACTGCGACCGGTCGGGCCACGACGGCACGTCGAAGTGGAACCCTTCGCGACTGCCGATGGGAATTTCGTACGCGCGATGGCGGATTTCCTCACGGCGGTCGCGCAACTGACGGAAGAGGATCTCGGCGTCGATCTGGGTTGAGGCCGGCAACGCCGTACGGTCAATGGCATCAAGACGACGGGCGAATCCGGCGAGCGCCTCGGCCTCGCGCGCAAATCGCTCAGCAGATACATCCTCCAGCCGGTTGCCGTATCGACTCGGCACACCTTCGGGCAAGGGCAGCCTGAATCCCTGCCCGCGGAATGCCTGGACCTCAGCGAGCAGCTTCGTGAACTCCTCTTGAGGCGGGAGCGGGTCTGTGCCTCGCGCAGCCACGGCCGCAACGGCCGATGCCACCAGGGTGGCTCCCACGAACACGAGCTTCAGTCGCTTTTTCATCATCCAATCCTCAGGGTTGCGAGAAACGCGAGGTACTCATCGTCTGCAATCCGTTCGCGCGCACCGAGCATGACGGTATACAGGACGCGCCTGACCATGCGTCGCTCCGGGCTGTCGTTCGCGGCCTGCGCCCGCCGATGCAGGCCGGTGAGCATCGCCCGCAAGCGAAACAACGCATCGTCTCGTTGCTCAGGAACACGCATCCTTGCCTCGAACGAGCCCACGTCCGCCAGCAGCTGTACTTCTTCGTCATCGAGCTTCTTCCGCTGCGACAGGGCCTTCTTGACGTCCGGCTGGGCGCGCAGCGTTTTCAGCTGCGCCTCGAGCGCATCCACGTCCCGCACCTGGGCAAAGTCCTCGACCACGCCCTCGAGCGCTTTCACCCGCGCCACGACGTCATCGGTCGCTTCTGCCGCTGACAGGCGTGCCTGCCACCACCTGGCGATCACCGTCTCGTCACGCGGGCGGAGGCCACGGATCATCGCGCGCAGCTCGAGCCACTCCAGCGCCTGGCGGGCGACAGCGGGTGGTGGAAGCACGTGCCCCGCCTCGAACATGAACACGCGATGAGGCGAGGTCAGGGCGCGATCGAGGGCACGCAGTTCGCCATAGTTGAAGTCGCCGGTGCCGATCGTGGCGGCGAGGTCGAAGGCCACTTTGCGACGCGCGACCGCATCAGGAAAACCGGCGCCGGACGCAATCACGCCGGCGATCAGTTTCGATTGCAGCGCAATCTGCGTTGCCACTCGGGCACCGCCGGAGAATCCGGTGGCGTAGAGCCGCGCGGGATCAACCGAGAACCGCTCCCCGATGTCGCGAATCATCGCCTGGGCTGCCGCCAGGGATGGCGCCCACGGCCCATTCCGTGACGTGTTTGAGCCGGCGACGATGAAGCCGTACTGTTCGGCGACCTCACGATACAGCTCCACAAACGCCTGACCGCGAGCGGCGGGATGAAACGCCACGAGCAGCGGCCACGCCCGGTCGGATCGGTACTGGCTGGGCAGATACAAAGCGTACGACTGCGACTCGTCGGCTCGGGTCACGACGGACGGCACGACGCGTCCGACTTCGACCACTGGCTGCGCAAATGCGGACGGTAGCGCCGCGGTCGCACAGATCGCCACGATCATCAGCGGTCGCATGGGCGCAGCTTACCGGTTTTTACCGTTCTTTTACCGAGCCGAGTTAACTCGGCCTCGACCTCGGTCGTCATACACAGCAGGACGCGACATGCGGCTCAACATAACGCTTATCGTGATTGGCCTGGTCTTGGTGCTCAGCGGACTGCGCCTGCTGGCGACGACGCACTGACCGGCTCAGTCGAAGAGGCCGTCGCGGTACTGGTTGTCGCTGAGCAAGGTCCGACGTGCGCCCCCCGGACCAACGAGGTCCAGCCGGCGCACGACCACAGCCGGCTGACACGCCGGGACGTAGACGCGGTCGATGTGCACCACGGCCTCCGGGGAGGAGAATGCCGACGGGCCCACCTGACCGCCAAAATGCTCCGAGCGGCCAAACGCGATGTGCAGGCCCAGCTTTTCGTCGAGCAGCACTTCTCCCACCGGCTGGATGCCAACGGCCTCCAACACGCCGAGCCCAAGCTCCGCGATGTTGCCGTACGCCGGTTCCCGCTGAAGGAGCGCTGCCTCATGCTCGGCGGCCGCGCCCCCGTGCCGGACGGCGACTGCGCGATTGTCAACCACGTCGTACACCACAACTTCGTCGCCGAACTGCACGGGCAGGAAGCCGCTTGTGCGGCTGGGCTCACCAGAGCGCTCACCTTCATACGGCACGATGTAGGCCTCTCCCGACGGCAGATTGCCGGCCGTGCCGGGTGTGTGCAGCAATCCGCCGGATGCATGCGCCGTCCTGAAGCGCAGGTCAACAAACAACGTTGACTGCTTCCCCTCCCACGCGAACTCGATCTCCGCGGCGTCTGCTGCCGACAACAACGCCGACAGCACGTTGACCCGCCGGTTCACTTCCTCGTAGTCGATTCTTAACGCAGGCAACATCTCCGCGCGAAACCCAGGCATCGTCGCGGCGCGAATCGGGTATCGACGCGCGGCCACCTTGAGCGGCGCGGTGGCCGAGAAACGGGTCGGCGCGATCAGGATCGAATACCGCGTGAACAGTTGGTCCCACGTGAGGCGCTCGACGTGCCCGTCGAGACGATGGGCCCCAGCGTGGGGGAGATCTCCGTTGTTGGTGTGGACGTTCTGATACCCGAAAAGCGCTGTGGGGAGTCCGAGACGGGCCTCGCTCTGCCTGAGAAGCGAAGCCCATCCCGCCGCCATCTCTCGCCGGTCGCGCCAGGCCGGCGTGTCAGAAACCACCTCGTCCGGCTCGTCGACGAGGATGGCAATCCCCATGTCGGACTCGCGCGGCGCGAACACGCGCCGCACGAGCGCCACGAGGTCGTCGGCGTTCACGTTATTGGAACGCGGCGCCGACCATGATGCGCCTGACGCGCAGCCACGGTGAGCCGTGCGACACGGCCTGCCCCTGCGTGGGCTGCCCCTTCGCGTCACCACCGACACCAAACTGCTGCCACGACTCTTCGCCGGAGACGGCGTCCAGGTTGGCAAAGAAGTCCGTCGTGATGGCGTTGTAGGTCACGTTGGTGACCGCCCGCGTCTTCTTGCCGTTCTTGATCTCCCAGAACGCCTGGCCGCCGAACTGACCGTTGTAGCGCTGCTGGTCGATCGAGAAACTGCCCGACCCTTCGATGAGCACGCCGTCCTTCGTGTCGGCAATCATCTCTTCCGGCGTCGGTGACCCCTTCGGCCCCGGATCGATGTGTACGTTCGGCATGCGGAGGAACGGATAGTCGCGCCATGAACTGGCCTGCGTGCAACCGCGGCTCTCCTTGTCGCCGATGAAGTGCGCGGTCTCGCGGTTGCTCGACACCCCCACGAGGATGCCGTCACGGATGATCGGGAACACCGACGTCTTCACACCGTCATCGTCATACCCGACGGTGGCGCGTCCGCCCGGCTTGACCTTGTCGCCGGTCACGTTGAGCAGCTTCGAACCGTACTTCAGCTTGCCGATGTCGGCGACCTTCACGAAACTCGTGCCGGCATAGTTGGCTTCGTAGCCGACGATGCGATCGAGTTCGGTGGCGTGGGCGATGATTTCGTGAATCGTCAGCGCCATGTGCGACGGGGCGAGAATGAGGTCCTTCATGCCCGGCGTGATCGGCGTCGCTGCCGCCAGTTCCTGGGCTTCTTCCACCAGGCGGTCGACATTGGTGCGCATCCGATCCGTTTCGACCAGTTCCCAGCCGCCCATCCCGCCGGGAATGCCGAGCGAACGGGACGCCGTGACGTCACCGCGACGCGAGGTCACGGTGAAGTTGCCCGTGGTGCTCAGCAGATCCTGTTCGATGTAGGAGCCTTCCGAAGAGGCGAAGTACTTCCACTCGGTATTGAAGTTCGCCGACGCGTTGGCGGCGATGACGCCGCTGCCTTTCATCGCGGCATCCACGACAGACTGGAGGGCCTGCTGCTTCGCGTCCTGCGACATGGTCGTCGGGTCGACCGACATCTCCGTGCGCCAGTACGTCTGATACGACGGCACCGGCGCCAGGCGGACGTCGATCTTCTTGGCAATGGCCGACGCGCGTGCGACTTCCACGGCGAGGCGTGCGATGCGTCGGATTTCGTCTTCGGTCACGATCGGGCTGGATGCAAAGCCCCAGACGCCACCGTGGATGACGCGCACGCCGAAACCGGCAGCGCGCGGCGTTCCATCGGCATCATTGGGCGGCCCGGCCTGGAAGCCACCGCCGCGTCCACCGAACCCGCCACCGCCACGTCCGCCACCACCACCACGGCCGCCACCGCGGCCGCCGCGACCACCCGCCCCCGGCGAACCGGCCGTCGCGCTCACTCCGGGCAACGCGAGTGTGCGGGTGAATCGAATGTCGTAATAGGAGCAACCCGCTTTCTTGCACTCATCGAGCGCAATGTCCGCGAGCCCCTTGAATCGGGACTGGAGGGCACGGCCGGGCGACTGCGCGAGCAGCTCGCCGATGAGATCGCTTGAATACAGAACGAGGCCGGATGCCGCAGCGGCCTTGATGAAATCGCGTCGTGATGTCGCCATGGTCTGTTCCTACACCGCGGGAGAAATGGAAGTCATGTAGAAGTCTTCGATGCGCACGGGGGGCACCATCGCCGACCCGCTGCCGTCGTAGGATTCGCCCAGGTGCATCGGCACCGGCGTGCCGACCAGCGACACGTTGTTGTAGCCGACGATCGGCGACATGTTCCAGCGGAAGTTCTGCACGGGCGTCGTGATCTCGCCGTTTTCGATCAGGAAGAGGCCGTCACGCGTCATGCCGGTGTTCAGGAGGATGGCGTTGTCGACGTTGCGGATGTACCAGAGGAACGTCACGAGCAGGCCGCGTTTGGTCTGCTTGATCATGTCCTGCAGCGACAGGTTGCTGCCATCCATCACCAGGCTCATGTTGAAGTTCGCGGGCGGCGCGTCGGGGCCGCCCGACAGATTGCGGAGCACGCCCTTTTCGAGCCAGGTCACGGGTCGAGCCGGCGTCAGGTTCTGCAGCATGGTCGTCTGCCGGAGCGTCTGATTGCCGATGTCGCTGCGGAACGTCACGAGGTCGCTGAAGATCTTGTCGCCGGGCTTCTTGCCCTGCATGAACGCCAGATTCCCGCCGGCGTTGAACACCGGAGACACCAGCGAGAGGAACCGCGCGTGGGCGCGCGGTTCGAGGATCACCGTGTACCGCCCAGGCTCGAGCGCCTTCGGATTGCGGCTCTTGAGGGCCTTCTCCGACGCCACTTCCGTCAGCGCCACGGGGTCGATGACACGCGGGTCCTTGATGCCGGTGGTGCCCGCCCAACCCGACCCGCTGCCGTCGGGCATGCGGCACGTGAGGATGAACGCCGTTTCGGCGAATCGGTAATACGCGAACAACCCCTTGGTATTGGCGGTCAGGTCGGTCTGATCCGTCTTCGGAATGTAGCCGGACCCGACGGTGCCGCGTTTTTCGCTGACATCGAGGCTGGCCTTGACCATCTGCGCGCGCTCGAGCGGCCCGAAGTTCACGCCGGACGGCAGCGCCGCGTCCATCGGGATGTAGTCCTGCGCGCCCAGCCACTCGGGCAGCGACGGATTCTCCTGGGCGGCCTTGGCATCCGCGATGGCGGCGTCAACCGCCTCGCGCAAACCCGTGTCGCTGAAATCACGCGTGAAGGCATTGCCCACGCGACCGCCCTGGCGGACGGTGATGGTCAGCTGCCGGTCGTACTGGATGAGATTGGTGGTGATCGTCGAATTGGCCCAACGGGTGCCCGAGCGTTCCGCGCCGGTCAGGTCGACCTGCGCGTCCCAGCCCTGCGCCATGTTGAAGACCTTGTCGGAAATGGCCTTGGCGTCGCTGCGTGAATACATGGTGACCGAAGGGTAAGAGGGGCGGTGACCGGTGTCAAGCAAACGGCGCGGCGACAACGCGCGGCAGCAAGGCGCGGCGGCTGCGATAGGATGCGGTGTCGCCATGGCATTCCCCCGCTGGGCACGCTCCCCTGCCGCGCGCCTCTTTCGGCGCGCCAGCCTGGCCACGTGGATCCTGCCGCCGCTGGTGTGGGTGATGCGACTGCAGGTGCGCGGCCGGGAGCATCTCGAAGGGCTGGCGACACCCGTCGTGTACGCCGCCAATCACCAGAGCCACATCGACACGCCCGCCATCTATGCGGCCTTGCCCCACGCGCTCCGCCACCACGTCGCCCCGGCGATGGCCCGCGAGTTCTTTGCGCCGTGGTTCGGCATCGGCGACACGCGCCCCGCACTGCCCGTGCGCCTGCTCAGCGGCGCGGCGTTCCACGCCGCCTGCCTCTGCTTCAACGCGTTCCCGCTCCCACAGACCAGCAATCCTCGCGGCGCCTTCCGCTACATGCGTGAAGTCGTCGACGAGGGTTACTCCATCCTGATTTATCCCGAGGGGCGCCGGGTGGACGATGGCCCCATCGAACCCTTCAAACGCGGGGTCGGCGTCGTGGCGCTGCACCTGGGCCTGCCGGTCGTGCCCGTCCGCATCGAGGGACTCGACTACATCTTTCCGCGCAAAGCGCGCATCCCGAGACGTGGGCACGGCCGGGTGTCGTTTGGCGCGCCGATCGTTGCAGCCCCGGACGAGACGCCGGCCACCCTGACCCAGCGCATCGAAGACGCCGTCCGGGCCCTGGCGCCTCCTACCTGACCCACGGGGCTCGAAGGAACTTCGCGCCCGTCTTTGCGGCAGGCACAATCGACTGCGGCGTCCCAGGCCCGGGTGTGTAGGTGACGACGTACTGAGACACCAGCGCGTCCGCGACCTTCTTCATCATGCCTTCCAGCGCGGCCGCAGACACCGCAGTCAGTCTCAACCCGCCGGTGGCTTCCACCAGTACGTCGAGCACCACCTCTCGATTGGGTGACGATCCGACGGCCGAGGGCACTGACACGACCCAGACACTCGCGCCGGATTTGCGAACGTCATCCGCCACGCGGTCACCCGGCACACGGCTCGTTTCAAGGCCGCCGCGGTCGAGGATCACGATGGCGCGGCGGGGTCCCGGCCGCTTGCCGAGGTCCTTCGCCGCATCAGGCAGGGTCTCAAGCAACACCGAGTTCGCGCGCTGATTCGGCACGATCCGCGACGCGGCCTTGTCGACGTCTTCGGCCTTTGCGGTGAAGGAGCGCAGCTGCACGCCCGCACCGGCGTATTCCATGATGGCCATCTGCGTGTCGGCTCCTCCGGCAAAGACGGTGCGGACGAACGTCTGCACGGCGGTCCGCACATCTCGTGTCGGCTCAGGCGTCCCCATCGGTGACTTTGTGGTGTCAAGCAGCACCATGACTGAGAGCGGTTCAGTGGCCCTGGTTGCCGCAGTCACTGCGCGTGATTGCCCATCCTCATACACAAGGAACTGACCGGCATCCAGCCCAGTCACTGGAGTGTCTTCCGCGTCCAGTACGGTGACCAGCACCTGACGATCCTGGAGTCCAGACGCAACGATCGACACTGAAATCACGAGCGCCCAACATACGCCGGCAGTCATTCGTCGAAACATGGTGCCTCCAGACCCGTTGAGTGGCGAATGGGCGTTCAGACGGCGCGCCCGGACGTTTGGTCTCATGAACGCGCAGGTGTCCGAATTCGCCCGGGATACACTTGAGGTCACGAATGGCGCGTCAGGGAGTGCAAGGGATCTCGGGCCAGATCACGGTCGTGCTGACCGTGGCGCTGTCGGGCTTTGTCGGAGCGCCCGCGTTCGACTTCTCGTCACCGCTGTCCCTCCTCTGGCCGCCCACGGCTGCTGCGCTCGCCGGCGCGCTGGTCGTCGGCCCCCGAGCGGCGCTGCCCATCATGGCCGGCGCCTTTGCGGCGCATGCCTTCGCTTCGTCGCAGCTCGTCGTCGGGTGGGCGGGAGTGGCAGGACTGGCGGCCAGCCAGGCAATCGCCTCCCTGATTGCGGCGTGGCTGATGGGACAGATCGCGCGGGGACCTCAGGCGTTTGAGCGCCCCGGGCATGTGTTGCTGTTCGCGACGGTCTCGGCAGTCGTCGGCGCCACCCTCCACGCGCTGGGCGTGGTCGCGGTGCTGGCGCTGACGCCTCCGGTCGCTGCCGCGCCCCTCGACCAGCTCGCCATGCAGTGGTGGTGGGTCGACGTCACCACGCTGATTACGATTGCGCCGGCGTTCACGCTGTGGCTGCTGCGGCCCCGACTGGCGCTGACGCGTCGGCGCGGTGACCGGCGGCCGGCGGACCGAGGGCTCGCGTCGTGGTTTCAGGGACGCGCACGTGAGTGCTGGGCGCTGGTCGCTGTCTCCGTCGCTGCCGCGCTCGGCATTTTTGGTCCATGGCTGTCGCTGGGTGAGCGGCTGATGCTCGCCTTGCTGCTGCCATTTCCGCTGCTGAGCTGGCCCGCGTTGCGGTTCGGCACTCGGGAAACGGCGTCCGTCATCGCGGTGCTCGCCGTGGCCAAGAGCTGGGCGTGGAGCGCGGGCCTCAATCCATTTGCCACGCTGACACCGACCAACGCCGCCGTCGAGTTGTCGATGATTGGCCCGGCGCTGACGGCCCTGGTCATCGCGGCGGCCATTGACCGGCGCAACCGCCAGGATTCCGAACTGCACCTGCTCGCCGTCACCGACCCGCTGACCGGGCTGGCCAACTACCGGCACCTGAGCACCTCCATCGACCGGCAGATCCGGCGGTCGCGCCAGACGGGCGAGCCGTTTTCACTGCTCCTGCTGGATGTCGACAACCTGAAGGTCATCAACGACCAGCTCGGCCACAACGTGGGCAGCCGACTGCTCGTCAGGCTGGCGGATGCGCTTCGAGCCTCCTGCCGGGTCACCGACCTGATTGCCCGCTACGGCGGTGACGAATTTGCCGTGCTGCTGCCCGGCTGCGACGAGGCCGCTGCGCGCATACAGGCCGCTCGCGTGCAATCCGCCCTCGACGCCGACGCGGCCAGCCCTCCGATTGCCGCGAGCATGGGCGTCGCCGTCTTTCCCCGCGACGGCGAGACGGCCGATCAACTGCTCGATCGCGCCGATGACGAGTTGTACGGCATGAAGGGACGCAACTCCGCCAGGCGCGCCGGCCACGGCGCTTCGAAGTCCCAGTCCTGATCGCGCCATCGCCATCGGAGCCGCCACGCATGCAAGGCGTGGAACGGCACCCGCAGCGCATCCAGGTCCTCCGCGGTCTGGCGCCGTTCAACAAAACGCAGGTACCGCAGCGGATCCGCGCCGTACAACTTGTCCCCGACGATGGGAAAGCCCGCGTCGCCCAGGTGCACACGGATTTGATGTTTGCGGCCGGTGTGGGGCTCCACCTCGAGCATCGTCAGGGGCGTCTCGTTCCAGTGAAACCGATCGACGACGCGCACCATCGTCTCGGCATGCGCGCCATCGGCGCGCACGCGCGCCTTGATCGCCACGGGGCTCTCCTCATCGTCACCAATCGCGCCAGTCAGGTGCAGGCGCTCGCCGGGCACATGCCCTTCGACGACCGCGAGATACCGCTTCTCGACCTGACGCGTCATGAAGAGGCGACCGAGTTCCGAGGCGACCTCGCGGCTGCGCGCGATCACGACGAGGCCCGAGGTCTCACGGTCGAGCCGGTTCACGAGTCGCCCATCACGGGCTGAGTCCCCCGGCGTCTCTCCAAGATGCAGGCGGACACGGCCGATGAGGCTCGACCACTCGCCGTCCTTGGTGGGGTGACAGACCAGTCCCGCGGGTTTGTTGACCACCAGTAAGGCGTCATCCTCGTGGAGGACGTCGAGCGGTACCCCGGGGGAGGTCATGGTCAGGACGGTACCACGGCTATGATGGAGGTGCGCATGGCCGCTCCCCGCTCGTCTCCTCCACCCGCCGCCGACGCGGGTGCTGCTCCCCGCTGGTTGTACCTGTTGCTCGCTGCCGTGCTGGTGCCCTGGGCCGTCGCCGCCGCGATCTATTTCTCCCAGCCGGGCGCAGCACCTCAGGCGCGTGCGGCGATCACGCCACCCGCAGGACCGGACCGCCCCGCTGCGCGCGGACCGTGGGGGCACCTCTCGCTCACGCCCATCGTGATTTCCCCGCCGCTCGAGTACGTGCCGGCCGACTGGGGACGTCAGGCGCCGGCTGAGTGGCTGTTCCCCGACAGCACACCCGATCAGGTTGCGGCATTCCTGCAAAGCAGCGGCTTGTCGCCCGAGCACATCACGCCGCTGATGGCCAACGCGCGCACAGAGTCGCGCATCCGGGGTGTGGTGATCCTGCCGCCGGCGTCGGTGGTGCGCTCTCTGGCGCCGACCGTACGCGCGCGGCTGTACACCCAACTCGCGAAGTCGACGCTGAACTTTGATCAGGCACAGTCGTTCCGTTTCATCGGCCAGACCACCAATGAGTGGTTCGGCGGATCCCTCATGTCGGCCGAGACGCGACGACTCGTGGAACCCCTGATCTATCAGGACGGCGCGTTCCTTCATTTTGCGGACATCGAGTCCATTCGGAGTGAGCTGACCTCGCCTCAGGAACGGCAATACCTGGCCAAAACCCTCCTGCGGAACGCCACAGTACTCGTGCGCCTCGCGGTGGATTCACCGGACGACGTCAATGGCCTGGTCAACTACTGGGGTGTGGGTGGCCGCCGGACCGACATCCGACCGTTGCTGGAGTCCGTCTCGGCGGGCACCGACAACGGCTTTGTCGACATCGTGCACCTGCTGCCGGCCTTTGCGCGCGACCACCTCTATCGGTATCCCAAGTTGCAGACCCTCGACCTGACGCGTCCGTCACTGTCGAACTGCCTGTGGAGTTCGCTGAATTTCTTCGAATCGACGCCGGACGACCGCTACCTGGACGTCAACTTCGCCCTCAACGCGCTTCGGACGAAGTACTACATCGTGGAACACGGCTACCAGCTGGGTGACGTGGTAGCGCTCGTGGATGAAGAGGGTGACTTGTTTCACGTGGCGGTGTATCTGGCGGACGGACTCGTGTTCACCAAGAACGGCACGTCCCCTGTGGCGCCGTGGACCATCATGTCGCTCGATCACCTCCGGGACTTCTACCGCCGACGATCGGACAATCCACGCCTGATCTATCACCGACTCAACGCGTACTAGCTCTGATACAGTAGCCGCATCATCCAACTGGCAAGGAGGCAGCAGTGGCCAAAGTGCTGATCGTCGACGATGAACCACGCGTGCGCGAGCTGATGCGTCGCCAGCTCGAACAGTCGGAACAGGAACTCTACGAAGCGGAGGATGCCGACGCCGCCCTCCAGCTGATGTCCCACACGCCGTGTGACGTCATTTTTTGCGACATCCAGATGCCGGGGCGCGATGGACTCTGGCTGACGGCGGAGCTGCGACGGCTCTATCCGATGTCGGCAGTGGTGCTCGCGACCGGTGTGAGTTCAGTGCCGCCCAAGGTGAGCATGCAGGCCGGCGTCCTGGCCTACCTGGTGAAGCCCTTCACGCGGCAGGCGCTGCTGACCTCGCTCGACACCGCAATACGCTGGGTCGAAGACACCCGCGCACACGGCCCGAAGCCCGAAGATCAGGGCGCCACCCTGACCGACTGGCTCGATCAACTCAAGGAACTGTAGTTTCAGAACAACCCGGTCACCTTGCCGTCGGCCGTGAGGTCAATCGCCTCGGCTGACGGCACCTTCGGCAACCCGGGCATCGTCATGATGTCGCCGCAGACCATGACGATGAATTCCGCGCCCGCAGCCAACCGCACCTCACGGATGTTGACGCTGTGCCCCGACGGCGCCCCTCGCAGCGCGGCATCCGTCGAGAACGAATACTGCGTCTTGGCCACACAGATCGGGTAGTGGCCGTACCCTTCATCCTGCAGTTTCTTGATCTGCCCGCGCACCTTGGCGTCGGCCGTGATGTCGTCTGCGCCGTAGATCTTCGTCGCGACGGTCTTCATCTTGTCCCACAACGTCTGGTTGTCGTCGTATACGAAGGTCGCCATGGATCCTCCGGCATCGATGACGTCGACAACGGCTCGAGCGAGCGCCTCCGCGCCGGCGCCACCGTCGGCCCAGTGCGTGGCCAACACGACCGGTACCCCGCTCGGCGCCATCAGTGCCTGCAGCTTCGCGATCTCGGCGTCCGTATCCGACGGGAATCGATTGATCGCCACGACGCAGTTCAGCCCGTAGTGCTCACGGACGTTGCGAACATGGCGCTGGAGATTGGAGAGTCCGCGTTCGAGCGCGGCCAGATCCTCCTGCGTCAGCGCGGCCTTGTCGACGCCGCCGTGGTACTTCAGCGCGCGAATGGTCGCGACGATGACACACGCGTCCGGGCGCAGGCCTGACTTGCGGCACTTGATGTCGACGAACTTCTCGGCGCCCAGGTCCGCGCCGAATCCGGCCTCGGTAACCACATAGTCGGCCAGCTTGAGCGCCGTCTGCGTCGCTACGACCGAGTTGCAGCCGTGCGCAATGTTGGCAAATGGTCCGCCATGCACGAAGGCCGGGTTGTTTTCCAGCGTCTGCACCAGGTTGGGTTTGAGCGCATCCTTGAGGAGCACGGTCATCGCGCCGTGCGCATTGAGGTCGCGCGCCCGCACGGGCTTCTGGTCGCGCGTGTATCCGATCACGATATTGCCCAGTCGGGTCTTCAAATCGGCCAGCGACGTCGCCAGGCAGAAGATCGCCATGACTTCCGAGGCGACGACAATGTCGAACCCGTCTTCGCGTGGATAGCCGTTGCCCGTGCCGCCCAGCGACACCACGATGTCACGCAGCGCGCGATCGTTCATGTCGACGACGCGTTTCCACTGAATGCGGCGCACGTCGATACCGAGCGCATTGCCGTGGTGAATGTGGTTGTCAATCAGCGCGGCCAACAGGTTGTTCGCGAGCGCGATGGCGGAAAAGTCGCCGGTGAAGTGGAGGTTGATGTCCTCCATCGGCACGATCTGCGCGTGGCCACCTCCGGCAGCCCCGCCCTTCATCCCGAAGACCGGGCCCAGGGAGGGCTCCCGCAGACAGATGATTGTCTTCTTGCCGATGCGATTGAGCGCGTCACCGAGCCCGACCGTGGTCGTGGTCTTGCCTTCGCCGGCGGGCGTCGGACTGATGGCCGTCACCAGAATCAGGCGGCCGTTGGGTCGATCCTTGAGCCCATCCACGAAGTCGAGTGAGACCTTGGCCTTGTAATGGCCGTACGGCTCGAGGTGCTCCTCGGGGATGCCCAGCTGAGTGGCAATGGCCGTGGCCCGCTGCATCGTGGCAGCCTGGGCAATTTCGATGTCGGACTTCGGCACGCGAACTCTCCTTGTCCGGGGAATCTTACTGCGGTTATCACTCAGGTAACCGCCTGCGCGCCGGAATCGAATCCACAGCGGGAGGATTTGATGAGGATCCGGACACACATGTTGACCGTGGGACTGCTGACCCTCGCGGTGTCCGCGTGCCAGACGCAGACGCCGACGACGCCGGCCTCCGGAAGTCCCGTCACGCCGGCCGTGCCGACGCCGACTCCGACCCCCATGCCCACACCGATGCCACCGGCGCCATCGGCGGCCTACCGCGTGACCTTTACGTCAACATGGTCCCGGAGTACCCATCCCACTGACTGGCCAAGCGACGCTCACTACTCGGGCCTGATCGGCGGCACGCACAACAGCAGCGTCACGTTCTGGGAGGCCGGGCGACTGGCGACCGCCGGCATCCAGGCCATGGCCGAGCAGGGACGCAAGTCACCGCTCGACCAGGAAGTGCAGGCGGCCATCGCCGCCGGCACCGCAGAGCATCTTCTGTCGGGTGACGCGCTGAGCGATTCGCCGGGGGTCGTCACGCTCGACTTCGACATCGGCGTGAACTTCCCGCTGGTCACACTCGTGACGATGATTGCGCCAAGTCCGGACTGGTTTGTGGGCGTCTCCGGACTCTCCCTGCTGCGTGACGGCCAATGGGTCGACACGATGACCGTCTCGGTGCTGCCGTTTGACGCCGGCACCGATTCGGGCAGCACCTATGAGTCCGAGAACGCCAAGACGCTCCCGCCTGAGCCCATCGCCCTGCTGCAGGGACCACCCGTCGCGTCGGGCGGCACCGTCGCTCCGTTCGGGACGTTCACGTTCACACGGCGTCAGTAGGACCGTGTTACCATCCGCGGCCATCACCCGCACTTCACGCGCCCCTTCCCGGGGTGGGAGGCAGTCATGGTCACACTTTCGTCACTGGTCGTGCCAATCGTCGTGTCCGCGGTTCTGGTCTTCGTCATGAGCTCGATCATTCACATGGCTCTTGGCTACCACCGGGCCGACTATGCGGCCCTGCCCAACGAAGATGGGATGCTCGAGGCATTCAGGAACAACAAGGTGGCGCCGGGCGACTACGTTGCCCCGTACGCCAATTCGTCGGCCGGCATGCAGGATCCCGCGTATCAGGAAAAATTGAAGCGGGGCCCCGGTCTGGTCCTCACGGTGTGGCCCGGCGGCAGCGTCAACATGGGCACGCTGCTGGGACAGTGGTTCGTGTATTCCCTGATGGTCAGCGTCTTCACCGCGTACCTGCTGAGCCGCACGTTCGCGGCCGGCGCGGACTACCTGGCGGTCTTCCGCGTGGCAGGCACCGTGACGTTCATGGCCTATGGTCTCGCGCTTCCGCAGGCCTCGATCTGGTACCGGAAGAGCTGGGGCACGACGTTCCGCTCGATGCTTGATGCGTTCATCTACGGCCTGTTGACGGCCGGCGCGTTCGGCTGGCTCTGGCCGTAAGGCGTGTCGCTGCTCACCGTCCTCTCGCTCTTCGGCCTCTGCGCCCTGGTGATTGTCATCAGTGGCGCGAGGCTCTCCTACTACGGGGACGTCATCGCCGAGCGCTCGGGTCTCGGTCAAGCCTGGGTCGGTGTCGCGGCGATGGCGTCGGTCACATCGCTGCCGGAGCTGGTGACCGGCGTCAGCGCCAGCGTGATCGAGGCGCCGGCGATCGCGATGGGCGACGTGGTCGGCAGTTGCCTGTTCAACCTGCTGATTCTCGGATTGCTCGACCTGCGGACACCGCAGCAGCTCTTTCATCGACTGCGCGCGGTCCATACGTTGTCGGCGGCACTCGGCGCGCTGCTGCTGTCGTTGGTGGCCTGGGGCCTGCTGACCGCGGGCAGCCTGCCCACCATCGGCGGTCTCGATGCCATGAGCCCGGTGCTGTTCCTCGGGTACTTCGTGGCGATTCGCGCGGTCTACCGTTTCGAACATACACACGATCAGGTCCGTGACGACAACGTGCTGGCGGACCGGTACGCCGGCATGTCGCTGTCACGCGCCATCTGGCGGTATGCCGGGTGGGCGGTTGTGCTGGTGGCGGCCGCCGCGAACCTGCCGTCGCTGGCCGTCAGCCTGGCGGATGCCACCGGACTCGCCCAGGCGTTTGTCGGCACCGCGTTTGTCGCGTTGTCGACGTCGTTGCCTGAAGTGGTCGTATCACTGGCGGCGGTGCGCCTCGGGGCGTGGGACATGGCCGCCGCCAACCTGCTGGGCAGCAACCTGTTCAACGTGGCGATCCTGGCTGTTGATGACCTCGCCTACCAGCGAGGGTCACTCCTGGCGGATGCCGGCGCCGGTCATGCGCTCACCGCCATCGGCGCCGTGATCATGTCAGTCATCGTGATCGCATGCCTCATCGCACGGCCGCGGCCCCTGGTGGGACGCCTCACGGTTCCCACGCTGTTGCTGCTGGTGGTCTACCTGGTCACCAGCTGGATGGCCTTCTGACCACCCTCGGGTGACTCCGCCGCAAACCCCTCCGGCTTGAGCGCAAGCACGGCGCACCGCACCTCGCGCAGCACGCGCTCGGCCGTATTGCCCATGATCAGCCCAGCCAGCCCCGTGCGGCCCACCGTGCCCAGCACCACCAGGGTCGCGTGGTGTTCGGCGATCACGTCGGCGATGACCTTGTCGGGCTGCCCCTCGACCAGATGCACGACGGTTCCCGTCGGTGCCTCGCTCATGAGCGAGTGGAGCCGCTGCTCGGCTTCGTGGCGACAGGCCTCCCGATACTCGCGGGCTTCGGCGCGCGAGGCATGTGAGGCCAGCAACTGGTGCGCAAACGCGGACCACGCGGACACGACATGCAGGGTGGCGCCGGACTGTTCCGCGATGCCGACGGCAACGTCGAGCACGGACTGCGCCAGCGCGTGACGCGGGGGATCGAGCGGATCGGGATCCAGGGCGGCCACGATGGTCCGCTCGCCGCGCGCCGACTTGGCGGTGACCAGCCAGACCGGACAAGGGCATCGGCGCAGCAACTGTCCATCCACCGGTCCCGGTGGATGGACCGTCGTCGTGCGCACGGCATGCGACCGCAGCAGGGCGTCAGCGCGCCAGGCGACCGCTTCCTGAATCAGCGCGGTCGCTTCGTCGCCTTCCAGCAGCGCCGACGTGACGCGTACGTCACGGCGGCGTGCCTCGGCGACCGCCTCGGCGAGGCGGTCGCGCATGCGCTCGCGGACGACGGCGAGGACCCGCGCCGGCGCCCCGCGCAGCGACGAGGGCGCCGGCGCGACGTCGACGACGCGCATGGCCGCCCGCGTGTGGGCGGCCATCGCCAGGGCGCGGACAAACGCCGGCTGTCGGCGCGCGGAACTATCGATGTGAACGAGAAGGCGGCGCGGAGACG
>CBINOO010000063.1:0-22253 GCA_966252305.1 uncultured Acidimicrobiia bacterium | reverse complement strand
AAGGACATCGCCGTCGGCGACCAGGGCGGCGTACAGGCGCGACTCGTTGACCGATCCCACCAGGCGGCCAGCCTGGGTGACCGGGATTTGCGAGAAGTCGTGCTCAGTCATCATTTGCACGGCTCGGGCCACCGACTCAGTGTGTTCAATCGACAACATCGGTACCGTCTTCTTGGCTGACACCAGATCGCGCGCCGTGAGCCCCGACTTGTCGAGGTACCCCATCTTGCGCATCCAGTCATCGTTGAACATCTTGGCCAGGTAGCGCGTGCCGTGGTCGTGGAAAATCACGACGACCACGTCGCCGGCCTTGAAGCGGTCCTTCATCTGCATGAGGCCCGCCATGGCCGACCCCGCGGAATTGCCGACAAAGATGCCCTCTTCCCGCGAGATGCGCCGCGTCATCACCGCAGCGTCCTTGTCGGTCACCTTCTCGAAGTGGTCGATCACCGAGAAGTCGACGTTCTGCGGGAGGAAGTCTTCACCGATGCCTTCGGTGACGTACGGATAGATCTCGTTTTTGTCGAAGATCCCGGTTTCTTTGTACTTCTTGAACACCGAGCCGTAGGTGTCGATACCGAGCACCTGGATGTCCGGGTTCTTTTCCTTGAGGTATCGGCCCGCGCCGCAGATCGTGCCGCCTGTACCAACGCCCACGACAAGATGCGTAATGCGACCGTCGGTCTGTTCCCAGATCTCCGGCCCGGTCTGCTCGTAGTGCGCCTGGGCGTTGGAGGGGTTGTCGTATTGGTTCGCCTTCCAGGAGTTGGGCGTTTCCGCCTCCAGCCGGGAGGATACCGAGTAGTACGAGCGCGGGTCTTCCGGCTCGACGTTGGTCGGGCACACGATCACCTCGGCGCCCAGGGCCCGAAGCGCGTCGACCTTCTCCTTCGACTGCTTGTCCGTGGTCGTGAAGATGCACTTGTAGCCCTTGACCACCGCAGCAATGGCCAGACCCATGCCCGTGTTGCCCGACGTGCCTTCGATGATCGTGCCTCCCGGCTTGAGCCGGCCGTCTCGCTCGGCGTCCTCAACCATCTTCAGGGCCATGCGGTCCTTGATGGAATTGCCCGGATTGAAGGTCTCAATCTTTGCGAGGACCGTGGCGGGGATGTCGGCCGTCAGCCGGTTGAGGCGCACCAGCGGCGTCTGGCCAATGGCCTGGAGGATGTTGTCGCAGATTTTTCGGGAGGCAGTCACAGACACATGGTACCTGCTTCGCGGGATTCTATAATGCGTCCCCATGCGCAACCCCATCCCCGTGCTCTGCCTGGCCCTGCTTGCGTCGGCGTCCGCGCCGCGCCTGACCGCCCAGGCGCCGCAGCAATATCCGACAAAGTTTTCGCCCGAGATTGTCGCCCGCTCCGACGTCAAGGCCGCCCTCAGCTGGCTGGACCAGCAGTTCGACAACCAGGTCAACGAGTGGATCAAGCTGACGGAAATTCCCGGGCTGTCGGGCCATGAGGACGCGCGGGCTGACTACATCAGCGCCGAGTTGAAGAAGCTTGGGCTTGAACCGCAGAAGGACGACATGGGCAACGTCTGGGCCGTGCGCAAGGGCACGGGCGGAGGTCCGTCCATCGTTTTTGCCGCCCACATGGATACCGTGGTGGCCCTGGACGTTCCCCTCAAGGTGCGTCGCGAAGACAACGGCACGCTGCACGCGCCGGGCGTCACCGACGACACGGCCGGCATCTCCGCGCAGCTGCAGGCCATCCGGGCGTTGCACGAAGCCAAGGTCGCGACACGCGGTGATCTGGTCTTCCTCTTCACGGTCGAGGAGGAAATCGGGCTCAAGGGGATGTACTACTGGGTCGATCGCAACAAAGCGATTGCCGACATGATCGTGGCCGTGGACGGCGGCGTGGGTCCGGTCAGCTACGGCGCGCTGGGGATCTACTGGTCGCGCATGAAATTCAGCGGCGATGGTGGACACACGCTCAGCTCACGCGGGCGCCCGAACACGGTGCGTGCCGCCGCAAAGTGCATCAACGACATCTACGACGTGCCGCTGCCTCCGGCGAACGACCCCGTCCCCGCCATTTACAACGTGGGCGGCATGCTCACCGGCGGCAGCGTGGTCAACGCGATTCCGCAGGAAGTGACGTTCACCGTCGATCTGCGCACGGTGGACCCGGAGATTCTGCAGCGTCTCGACAAGGAGATCATGGCCAAGTGTGAAGCCGCCGCTGACTGGCAGAAGGTGACGTTCACGCGCGAGTTCATTCAACGCTCGGAAGCCGGCGGACGACCCGAACAGCTGGCGGACCGGCGCGCCCATCCTGTGGTGCAGACAGCCATCGACATCCTGAAGTACCTCGACGTCTCGATGCCGGCGGGGCGTGAAGCCAATCCGACAGGCGCCACCGACGGCAACGTCGGCGTGCTGGCAGGGATTCCTACCGTCTCGATTGGCGCCGCCAACGGCGGCGGCGGCCACACGCTGCAGGAATGGGCGCGTATTGACTCGGCGCGCACGGGCACCGCGCAGATTGTGCTGCTGGCCGTGTCACTCGCCGAGCCCGTGCCGCAGCGTTGAGGACCGCGTGAACACCGCCGTCAGGCTGTCGTCATCGATGGCCCAGGCAGCGGGCGTTTCACCTGTAATGGCCCGGAAGTCGTTGATGAAGTGCGCCTGGTCGTAATACCCCAGGCGCACCGCGAGGTCCGGCCAGCGCGAACCGTGAGGCGCCTGGAGGGCCGTCAGCACCTGCTGAAATCGCGTCACCCGCAGCAGTTGTTTGGGTGACAACCCGACATGATGCGCAAACATCCGCTCAAGTTGGCGGGTGCTGACGCCCACCCGCGACGCGATGGTCTCAACACGCACCAGGCCGGCGCTGGCCTCCATCTGTTCCATCGCGCCGATCAGCGCGGCACTCGGTATGGGACCGGAGCCTCGTCCGTCCAGCAGCCATGCGATCAGCACCTGTTCAAGCGCGGCCATCGCCGCGTCGAGTGACGGTTGCCCGCCGACGTGCTCCATCAGGCGTCGCGCGAGCACGGGATTGACCGCAGCGAGCTCTTCGACACCGCCGGCGATGTCACTCTGCGGAACGCCCGTCACCATGGCTGCCGCCCAGCGCCGGAGCCGCGCGCCGACCACGCAGCCGCCCGGGGTGGCGATGAGCCTCAGCGCCGTGGTCATCTGCCCCGCAACCAGCACCCGCGCCTGCTGCAACACCCGCCCCGCAACGTCCAGTTGCCTGAATGGTGTGCCGATGTGCACGAGCAGCTCGACGTGGCCGTCGGGCAGCACCGGAGCGGGCTGGGCGAGCGCAGACGATGGGATTTCGAGTCCCCAGATCCGTTCGACCACCGCCGCGGCCGCGGCTGCCGGTGCCTGCTCGAGATACCGCATCTCAGCCGTTACTCTACCGCGAGCGCCTCCCGCGTCCGATTCCGCTCATGTTGCTTTCCTACAGGAACTTCTGTAGTTTTCCAACATGAGCGACCGCACTGACGTCCTGCAGGGCACCCTGACCCTGATGATCCTCAAGACCCTGCACACGCTGGGCCTGCAACACGGCTACGGCATCGCCCGGCGCATCGAGCAGGTCAGCCATGATGCGCTGCGCCTCAATCAGGGCACGTTGTATCCCGCTCTGGTCAAGCTCGAGCAGCAGGGCTGGATCAAGGCGAAGTGGGGCGTCTCGGAGAACAACCGGAAAGCCAAGTTCTACGCGTTGACCCCGCGCGGGCAGAAGCAGCTGGCGGCTGAGGAGCACCGCTGGTCGCGGGTGGCCTCGGTGGTCGGGCGGTTTCTCGCCAACGGGGAGGAGGCGTGATGGGCGCGCGACGCTGGTGGACCCGCGCCACGGAATGGTGGCGCGCTGATCGGGTCGAAGCCGACATGGCCGCGGAGCTCCAGAGCCACCTCGACCACCTGATTGACGAGCACGTCCGCCGGGGACTCGACCCGGACGAAGCGCGACGGGCCGCTCAGCGTGAACTGGGCGGACTGGCCCAGGCCCAGGCGTTGACGCGGGACGCGCGCGGCTTTCGCGTGATCGACGCGCTCATCAACGATACCCGCCTCGGACTCCGGCAACTCCGCAAGACCCCCGCCTTCACCATCGCGGCGTTGATGACGCTCGCGATCGGCACGGGCGCGACAACCGCGGTGTACGCCATTGTCGACGCCGTCCTGCTGCGTCCGGTGCCGTACATGGACAGCGACCGTGTGGTGGCCCTCTGGGAGGAAATTTCTGCCGCGCCCGGCGTCATCAGTGACCCGGCCGGCCCGAGCCGGTACGCCGTCTCGCCGGCGAACCTGCGCGACTACACGGCGCGAGTGGCGGCGTTCGACGCAGTCGCGGCCTACAGCTCGGTTGGTCGGAACCTGACGGGCAATGGACCCGCCGAACGGATCCTGACCGAGGATGTTGATCCGGCCTACTTCCGCGTCTTCAACGTGCCCGCCATCGTCGGGCGCGTGCTCGTGGACGAGGACGTCTCCGCGGGCCGAAATGTCGCGGTCATCAGTCATGCCCTCTGGCAGCGGCGTTTCGGTGGCGACCCCGGTGTGACCTCACGCACACTGCGCCTGAATCAGCAGACGTACGAGATTGTCGGCGTGCTTCCACCCGATTTTCTGGCGCCCTCCGGCATCGACCAGGGTGATTCGGTTGGCGCCTGGCTGCCGCTGGTGATCGACGAGGGGACGCTCAGCCGTCGAGGTGAGCACATCGTGTCAGTCGCCGCGCTCCTGAAACCGGGCGTCACGCTCGCATCCGCACGCAGCGAGTTGGCCGCCGCCGCCGATGCGATGACACGGGACTTCTCTGACTACGTGTCAACACGGCCGGGCATCGACCTCATGCGCCGTGACCAGGTCACGAGCGTCAACACGATGTTGTACGTGCTGCTCGCTGCGGTCGCGCTCGTCGTGTTGCTGGCGTCGGTCAACGTCGCGGGGCTGCTGATCGTGCGGGCGCTCGGTCGACAGCGGGATATTGCCGTGCGGTACGCGCTTGGTGCCAGCCGGGCGCGGGCACTGTTCGAGCAGGGTGTCCAGAGTGTGCTGCTCGCCGGTATCGGCGGCACGGCCGGTTTGCTGGTCGGCTACGCCCTGCTGCGCGGCTTGTTATCGGTCGCCCCGACCACGATACCGCTCGTCGGCACGACCTCACTCGACCTGCGCGTCGGCATCATCAGCGCGGCAGTGGCGCTCGTCACGGCGCTCGCTTTCGGTCTGTGGCCGGCGCTTCATGCGGCGAAAGTGGACCCGGCTGAAACGCTCAAGGCGCACGACCGTCCCACCGCAGGGTCTTCACTGCTGGCGCGCCGCAGCCCGGTGCTCGTCATCGAGGTGGCGGTCGCGACCGTGGTGCTGGTCGGCGCGGTGCTGATGGTGCGCAGTCTCACGCGGCTGCAGGAGGTCGACCTCGGCTTCGATCCCCACCACGTCGTGGGCGCCACGATCACGTTGCCAACGACGAAGTACCCGACACCCGAGTCACGCCTGCAGTTCTTCACGAGGCTGGAGGCCGGCATCCGAACACTACCCGGCGTCACTGACGTCGCGTTTGGGAATCGCCTTCCACTCATGGGTAACTGGACGAGCGGCATGGTCATTGATGACCCAGCGAACCCGGACGCGCCCCCGGTAAACGTGAACGCCGGATTCCAGGCCGTGAGTCCGACCTACTTCGCGACGTTCGGCATTGCGCTGCGCCGTGGGCGGCTGCTGACCGAGATGGACCGTCAGGGAAGCGAGGCGGTTGCGGTCGTGAACGAGGCCTATGCGCGCGTGCTCCTGGGCGGCGCCGACCCCATTGGCCGTACGCTCAAACGCGGCCCCTCTGCCCCCATCATCACGATCGTCGGCGTCGTCTCCGACATCCGGCGCACCGGCCGCACCGACGATTCCGGCCGGAGCATCGCCGCGGTCGTGCCGCAGGTCTATCTGGCGGCGGCGCAGTCACATCTGTATCCCCTTCCACTGAGGGACATCGGGGTTCGCGCAGAAGCGGCTGCGCAAGGCTCGGTGGCGGCCGCCATCCCGAAGCTGGTCACCACGCTTGACCCCGACCAGCCGGTAGGCGCGGTACGGACACTCGAAGACGCGCTGGCCCTTCGTTCGTCGCAGCAACGCTTTCAGACCTGGCTGTTCACGCTGTTTGGCGCCGCCGCGACGATTCTCGCGCTGGTGGGAACATACGGCGTGGTCTCCTACGGCGTCACACAACGGCGAAGCGAGATCGCCCTCCGCATGGCGCTTGGCGCCTCCCGCGCGACTGTTGTCCGCAGCTTCGTGCTCCGCACGACCGTGTTGCTGACCGTTGGCGCCGCCGCAGGCCTGGGCCTGGCTGCGCTGGGATCGGGCCTGATGTCCAATCTGCTCTTCGAACTGCCGGCGCGTGAACCCGTGACCTACGTGCTGGTCGCAACCGGCGTAGTGCTGGCAGGAAGCCTGGCGTCGACGATTGCCGCCGCGCGAGCGTCCGCAATCGATCCAATCCAGGCGCTCCGGTAGCCCGCAACAACTTCCGGCAAACCAAATCGCGGGAGGTCCCGTCCAATGCTACATTCATGATGAACATATTCATGGTGAATGTACATGCCCTTCAAATCCTCTGACGCCCTCCTGCCGCTGACGCCGGTCGCCTTTGAGATCCTCCTCGCCCTCGCGGACGGCGACCAGCACGGGTACGCCATTCTGCAGATGGTTGAAAGCCGGCTGGCCGGTCTGTTGCCGCTCCGAACGGGAACGCTGTACCGCTCTCTCGCCCGCCTGCTCGAAGACGGTCTGATCGAGGAACTGGATGGCGACGACCGGCGCCGCTTCTACCGCCTCACCGTCCACGGCCGAGAGGTGGCGGCTCAGGAGGCAGCCCGTCTGGAGGGCCAGGTTGCTGCCGCGCGAGCCCGACGCCTGCTGCCGTCGCGAAAGGCCCGGCCGTGACAACGCCGCGATGGATCGCCGCGGTGCATCACCTGGCCCTGCGCGCGTATCCACCGCCGTTCCGCCGACGCCTCGGCGACGACCTGCAACAGACCTTCCTCGCCCGATCCTCCGCGCGACGCCAGGACCGACGTCGAGCGGCGTGGGCCGCCGACCTGTTTGACCTGGTCGATACCGTCGCGTCCGGGCTCGCCGAACGCCGCGCCTCCAATCGCGAATATTCGCCATCGTCCCTTCAACAAAGGACACTGACCATGACCTGGGATTCGATTCGACACGACCTGCGCACGGCGCTGCGCCAGCTGCGCCTGGCGCCGACTTTCTCCGCGCTGATCATTGCGACGCTCGCCATCGGGATTGGCGCCAATGCGGCCATCTTCGCGGCAGTGCACGCGGTGCTGTTGCAGCCGCTGCCCTACGAACGTCCCGAACAGCTCGTGTCGGTGTGGAGCAACAACACCAAGGGCGGCGACCCGGTGTATCCGGTATCACCTGCGAACTTCGACGCGTTCGCCAGGGAGTCAACAGCGTTCACGCATGTCGAAGCGATGTATTCGTTTCTCAACAACGAACGCGTCACGACCGGGGACTCCTCAGAAGTGCTGCAGGCATCCTGGGTGACCGGCGGGATGTTCGGGATGCTCGGGCGCCCGGCTCTGCTTGGCCGCGGTCTGCAACCCGGCGACGAAGATGCCGTGGTCCTCAGTCACGCGTACTGGTTGCGACGCTTCGGCGGTGCGACCGACGTCATCGGTCGCACGTTGCCGCGACCCGGAGGGCTGCCGCCGCTGGCGATTGTCGGGGTCATGCCGGCGGACTTTGTTTTCCCCTACCGGTCGATGCTCGCGCCCAGCGGCTTTGCGCGGGTGCAGCAGCCCGATCTCTGGCGGCTGCTGACACCACAGACCGGCTTCCGGATGCTGGATGCGGCCGGCCAACCCACGCGGACCATTCACCATCTGGCCGTGGTGGCACGGCTCGCGCCGGGCAGACAACTCGAAGACGCGCGAAGGGACCTGGGTGCGATCGCGGAGCAACGTGAGCGCCAGCTGCCGGATTCCAACGACGGATTCGGCGTCACGGTGCGAACGCTGAACGAGCAGACGGTGGGCTCACTGCGCCCATCACTGGTCCTGCTCAGCGGCATCGTCGGAGTGTTGTTGCTCCTGATGTGTGTGAACCTCGCCAACGTGTTGCTTGCCCGCGCCACCGTCAAGCAGCGGGATTCAGCCGTGCGCGCCGCTCTGGGCGCGACCCGGGCACGCCTCCTCCAACAGGCCTTGGTTCAGAACGTGACCCTGGCGACGATGGGAGGACTCGTGGCGGTCGCGCTTGTGACTGTTGGCGCGAGGGTCCTGCCTGCGCTGGCCCCGGCGGATCTGCCGAGGCTGAGCGAAACCCACGTCTCTGCCCCGGTCGTGGTTTTCACACTGGGCCTGGCGATCGTCACGGGTCTGCTCGCCGGGCTGCTGCCCGCATTTGCCACCGCCCGAGCCAAGGCGGCCGACGGGCTTCGGAGTTCGACGCGCACCACTGCCGGACGCACCCAGCGGGTCACACGCAATACGCTGGTGGTCGCCGAGATCGCGCTGGCCGCGCTCCTCACCGTTGGCGCCGGCCTCCTGTTGCGGAGCTTCATCTCCGTGCTTGCGGTCGATCCGGGCTTTCGCCCGCAGCACCTGCTGACGTTCCAGGTCGCCGTGCCGCCGGCGTATGCCGACACCGACGGCAACCTCATCAGGTTCTACGACGAACTGCGGGAGAAGCTCTCGGCAATTCCCGGCGTGGAAGGCATTGGTGGCTCAACACGTATTCCGCTGGGCAGCACGCAAGTCTCGACGGCGCTCTCGGTGGAGGGACGCGACGTCCCACCGGCTGACCTGCCGGAGGTGCAGATGCGGCGCTCGGTCCATGACTACTTCGGGACCATGCAGATCCCCGTGCTTGAAGGACGAGTCTTCACTGACGATGACCGTCGCGCGCCGGAGCTGCTGGCCGTCATCAATCGCGCGCTGGCCGCAGAGGTGTTTCCCGGGGAGTCGGCGATCGGTCGGCGCGTGCAGCTGGGTGGAGGCACCAGACCCGAATCATGGATGCGGGTGATCGGTGTCGTCGGCAACGTGCGGCACACGAGTCTAGAAGAGACGCCGGAACCGGAGATCTACATCAGCCACCTGCAGGGAGCGCCCTCGAGTCCGTTCATGGTGGTGCGCACCGCCGGTGACCCAGCCGTCGTCACGTCAGCCGTGCGTGACGCCGTGCGCTCACTTGGCGCGGAACCGCCATCCAACGTCCACACCATGGAGGATCTGCGGCGCCAATCAGTCGGCGAACGGCGATTCCTCGTGTGGCTCACCGCCGGATTCGGCGTTGTCGCGCTGCTGCTGGCGGGGATTGGCGTCTACGGCGTCATTGCGCTCATCGTCTCTGAACGCACGGCCGAAGTGGGCGTCCGACTGGCGTTGGGGGCCTCACCGCGAGACGTCTGGTCCATGCTCGTCGGTCAGGCCGCGGGCCTCGCATCGATCGGCGTTGCGATCGGATTGCTGGCCGGCGGCCTCCTCTCGCCACTGGCGTCCGGCCTGCTGTTTGGCGTCACGCCCTTTGATCCGGTCACCTTTGGCGCGGTGGCTGCCGTTTTGATCGGAATAGGCGTAGCGGCCGCAGCCATTCCCGCCAGGCGCGCCATGGCCATCGACCCGGCCCGTGCCCTACGCGCGCAGTGACGCCAGCGCCTGTGAGAGCGCCTTTGAGTACACGTCGCTCTTGACGTAGTAGTCGTGCCGCAGCGAATGCAGGTACGCCCGGCCGCCGCGCAGGTCCGGCCGAGCCGTCGCCCGTTGCGCGTCAAAACGCCGCGCAGCTTCCGGCCGCGCCTCACGCGCCTGCAGGTATTCGGCCACCAGCGCCGCCTGCTGTCCAAACAAACCGTACGCGGCGCCATCCGTCTCGAACACGCCCATCAGGAACAGCTGTGGATCGCGACGGTCGAACAACTCGAGGTACAGATCCCGCTTCTCGCCCGGCGTCTCGTCAGGCAGAAACGGAAACATCCTCCTGTAGCCGGTGGCCCAGACGATGAGGTCAATGTCCTCAGAGCGGCCATCAACAAATTCAACGGTGCGGCCAGAGAGCGCGCGAACGTCCGCCCGGCACTCGAGGTCTCCGTGTCCCAGGTAGTGAAGCACCTGTGTGTTCATGATCGGGTGGGATCGGAGAATCGGATGATCCGGCCTCGGCAGACCGAACTTCGCGAGGTCCCCCACGACCACACGGTTCATCAGAAATCCGAAGACCTTCTCCTCCAGCCACGGAGGCAGGTGCGGACCACCGTGGGCGAACACGTCGGCGGGTTTGCCGAACAGGTACTTCGGAATGAAGTAGTAGCCGCGGCGCAGGCTGATGAATGCCCTCGTGGCCTGACGCGCCGCCTCGCACGCGATGTCAGCACCCGAGTTGCCGCCGCCAACGACAAGCACACGTTTGCCGCGAAAGACGTCGGGGGACTTGAAGTCAAACGCGTGGAGTTGCTCGCCGTCGAACGTGCCCGGCACGGCCGGACGATTGGGATGCCACGTGACACCGGTCGCCACGATGAGCGCGTCCCACCGCATTACGTCACCCGCGTCGGTCGTCACCTGCCAGCCGGAATCACCACGGGTGGCTGCAGTCACGCGTGTGTTGAAACGGATGTGTGAGGACAGGCCGTGATGGTCTGCGAACGCCCGAACGTAGGCGAGCACTTGGTCGTGCCGCGGGTAGTCGGGATAGGACTCCGGCATCGGAAAGTCCGGGAACGCGGACAACGTCTTTGACGAGATGAAGTGCGCCGCCTCGTACATCGGCGTCTCCGACCGGCCAATGTCCCAGATTCCGCCAGGCATTCGCCCGGCGTCGATGATCTCAAATGGAATGGCCCGCGCCTTGAGCGCCGCAGCCGCCGCAAGCCCCGCCGGACCCGCCCCGATAATCCCGACCGTCACCCCGCCAGCATACTTCGGCACGTACAATAGAGGCTCCGATGAAGATCTGCCTGGCCACGGTCCACGCCTACAGGAACTCCCTGCCGCTGGCGCTGATGTACATCCAGGCCAACCTGGTCGAACGCCACGGCCATCCATTCGAGGATGTTGAGGTCTTCGAACTGCCGCGTGAGGTGGAAGACGCCGACGAGCTGGGTCGCCTGCTGGCCGAGCGCAACGCGGACGTCGTGGCGCTGTCCTGCTACATCTGGAACGGCCGCAAGTTGCTGGCCGCTGCACGCCGCCTTCGCGAACTGCAGCCGACGGTGAAGATCGTCCTCGGCGGCCCTGAGGTAGGCCCGATCGCCCGCGACGTGCTCGACCAGCACCCGTACGTCGACGTCGTCGTCCGCGGCGAGGGCGAAGTGCCGTTTGCCGAGATCATCGACGCGTGGAAGGCGGGCGGCGACCTCGACGAGGTTGCGGGCATCTGTTTCCGGCGCGGTGATGACATCGTCGAAACGGCCGACGCGACGATCCTCCGTGACCTCAACCTCCTGCCCTCGCCCCACAACGACAAATACGTCACCTACTCGGGCAGGGTCGCGCAGATCGAAACGCAGCGCGGTTGTGTATTCCGGTGCAACTTCTGCTTCTACAACAAGGACCTGTCCATCCGTAACCGGCGCTTCGAGCTCGACCGGGTCAAACAGGAGCTGCACTACTGGCTCAACCGTGACGTGCATTCCATCTACCTGATGGATCCGGTGTTTAACCTGAACGCCGAGCGGGCGAAAGAGATCTGCCGCTTCATCGCCGAACACAATCACAAGGGCATCAAGGTGCACTCGGAGATCTGGGCCGAGTTCATGGACGACGAGCTCGCCAGGTTGATGAAGGCCGCAAACGTCTACTGGCTCGAGGTGGGCCTGCAGACCACGGATGACACGACACTGGCGGCGATCGAACGGCGCCTGCGCATGGAGCCGTTCCTCAAGGGCATCGAATGCCTGAAACGGCACAACCTGTACTTCGAGTTGCAGCTCATCTACGGCCTGCCCAATGAGACGCCCGAGACATTCAGGCGTTCGCTCGACTTTGCGGCCAGCCTTGAGCCGTCGGAGCTGAGCGTGTTCATGCTGCTGGTGTTGCCCGGCACGGAATTGTGGCGCAAGGCCAAGGCGCTCGAGCTGACGTTTGACGCAGATCCGCCCTACCAGGTGCGGTCACACCCATCGATGAACGCGGACATCATCCGCGCGGGCGAGCGGATCGTCGAAGGCATCAACATCATGGTCGGATCGACCGCGTTCCGTATCCTTCAGCGGGAACCCGGCATCACAATGTCTGCCATCGTTGATGCCTGGAACACCTGGCGCGACGATCGCGGGCTTCAGGAACTGACCGGCGCGCAGATGCGCGAATTCGTCAGGGAGTTCTGCACCGACCACGGGTTGCCGTCGGCGTTTTATGAGGCCATGGTGGCGCGAGAGTATCCGGCGGATGCGGTTGCCGCCGGCCGGCTCGTTCCGGGTGTGCCCCCGCGCCAGTACCCAGAGCCCGTGGTCGTGAGCTAGGAGTCCGAACATGTCCATCCGGCCCGTCCGACGCGTCGTCAATGCACAACCCACCATGGAAGGTGCGGGCGTCAAGCTGCATCGCGCGTTTGGCTTCGGCAATACCGACGACTTCGATCCGTTTCTGCTGTTTGATGACTTCCGGGGCGATCGCAAGGGCGACTACGAGGCCGGCTTTCCCTGGCATCCACATCGCGGCATTGAAACGATCACGTACGTACTCGCCGGCACGGTTCATCACGGCGACAGTCTCGGCAACGTGGGCGCGCTTGGCGCCGGTGACGTGCAGTGGATGACGGCCGGCTCGGGCATCATCCACCAGGAGATGCCTGAGGGCGATGCGCAGGGGCGCATGCATGGCTTCCAGCTCTGGGCCAACCTCCCGAAGTCGCTCAAGATGACCTCGCCCCGGTATCAGGAGGTCGGCTCGCGCGACATCCCGGAAATCGTGGATGACGATGGGACGCGTGTGAAGGTGGTGGTTGGCGACTTCTGGGGGAAGCGCGGCCCTGTGGACGGCATTGCGGCCGACCCGCTGTACCTGGACATCACGGTGCCTGCCAACGTGCGCAAGACGTTCCCCATCGAAACGACCCGGCATGCGTTCGCCTACATCTTCGAAGGCTCAGGATCATTCCGCGACGCATCGGCCCCGCAGGGCGTGTTGACGGACACCACGGGCACCGACATCGACGATGCGCCGGTACTGGACCTGAGCGGCAACCGGTCGCTGATCCTGTTTGATCGCGGTGATGAAGTCACGGTGACGGCCGGGCCGGAAGGAATCCGGTTCCTGCTGGCGTCGGGCAAGCCGCTCGGCGAGCCGATTGCGTGGCATGGCCCGATCGTGATGAATACGCCGGACGAGATCCAGAACGCGCTCTACGATCTGCGCGCCGGCACGTTCATCAAGTGAGCTGATCGGGTCGATACCGAAGCAGGTCCGTCGAGGGCGGCACGACGTCGAGCATTCGCAGCTGCGACGCGATCTGCCCACGGTGATAGGTGGCGTGGTTGACCACGTGCTGCAGCAGGAAGCCCAGCCGCGCGCGGTCGGCCTCGCCATTGAGCCGCGTGAATTCAATCTCGAGCGTCAGGTCATCCTCGCGCAGCGTGGCGATGAAATCGTTGCGCTGCGCATGGATGCGTCGCCATTCTTCACGGATGTCGGCAATGCTGCCATTGGCCCAGGTCGGCCACTGGCGGGGGCTCTCCCCCGTCCACCTGCACAACCAGACCCAGTCAGCCGAAGCGACATGCGCCCAGGTGTCCCTGACCGACGCAAAACTGCCTCCGACGTGGCGAATCTGTGCGTCCGGTGACAACGCCACCGACGCGTCGAAGACGCGCTCGTTCGCCCAGGAAGTGTAGTCGTAGAGGAACTTGATATCCGCGATCGTCATGACTTCGACATTGTGTCATCGACGCCACAGCCACGCGACGAGCACCGCCACGTACACGACACCTGCGACCACGAGCAGATAGAAGCCCCCGGGAAGCACCGCGAAGATCTGCTCGGCCAGGTAGGCCTGCGCAAAACACAGCGGCGCCATGCCGATGAAGGTGGCCAACCCGACCGTCCACACCGATACGCCGATCGCACCGGCCGCGTAGGACACGAGATCGGACGACGTCAACGGGTTGAGTCGCAGCAACATCACCACCCAGAAGGCGCGTTGCCGGATGGCGTCGACGTGACGCGCCACCGGCGAACCGGCAAGGCGTCCGGCAATACGTGCCTCACCCAAGGCGCCGGCAATCGTTGCGGCAGCCATTGCGCCCAGCGTGTTGCCGATCAGCGAAAGGGCGCCGCCCCAGAATCCGCCAAACAACGCGCCTGCGGGCGCGTACAACAATGTGCCGGGGATGGGCGCCACGAGCACTTCAACGACCACGGCCGCGACATACACGGCCGGCGCCAGCGCGCCCCATCGCGAGAGCGCCTCGCGCAGGGCTCCGAGTTGAGCGGCGCTGTCCGCGGCAGCGGCGCCATCGACCAGCACCGCGATGACACCGCCCGTAAACCAGGACCACGCGGCCCATCCGACCGTGACGATCGCCACAAGTGCGGCAATCAGTGCACGAAAACGGCCAGGTCGCGACAACTCCAGCGTCCGTTTCTCCGTCTCATCCGGGCGTGGCGAACCTGAAACTGGCATTCCGGACACTGCGCAAAACTCCATTCGTGACGGCAATCGCCGCCCTTTCCCTTGCGTTCGGCATCGGCGCCAACACGGCAATCTTCTCGATGTTCAACCAGATATTGCTCAAGCCGCTGCCCGTGGCCGCGCCTGATGAGCTGGTGAACCTCTCGAATCCGGGCCCGAAGCCCGGCTCACAATCGTGTAATCAGGCCGGCGACTGCGATGTGGTCTTCAGTTATCCCATGTTTCGGGATTTGGAGAAGGAGGCGCGCGCCTTCTCGGGGCTCGCTGCACATCGCCTGTTTGGTGCCAACCTCGCCTACCAGGGGCAGACACAAAACGGCGAAGGCCTGCTCGTCTCGGGCAGCTACTTTCCGACGCTGGGCCTGAGCCCCGCCGTAGGCCGGCTCCTGGCTCCGGGCGACGACGGCGCCCCGGGTGAATCGCCGGTGGTGGTCCTTTCGCACGACTACTGGCTGACCCGTTTTGGTGGCCAGGAGTCGGTCATCAACACGACGATGGTGATCAACGGGCATACGTTCACGATCGTTGGCGTTGCCCCTGCGGGATTCGGAGGCACCACACTCGGGGGCCGCCCGCGCGTGTTTGTTCCCATCACCACGCGCAATCTGGTCGAACCGAACTTCAATGCGAACGGATTCGAAAACCGCCGGTCCTACTGGGCATACGTGTTCGGACGGCTCAAGCCCGGCATGAACGCCGAGTCTGCCACGACAGCGATGGAACCGGTCTATCGCACGATCATCACCGAGGTCGAGGCCCCGCTCCAGACAGGCATGAGCGAGGCCACGATGGAGCGATTCCGCACCAAGCCGCTCGTCATTGAAGCCGACCCTCGCGGCCAGAGTTCCGTGCACGAAGAAGCAGGCACGCCACTGCAGATCCTGTTTGCCGTGACGGGAATCGTGCTGCTGATCGCGTGTGCGAACATCGCGAACCTGTTGCTGGCGCGGTCAGCTGGACGCGCCAATGAAATGGCCGTGCGGTTGTCGGTGGGCGCGAGCCGTCCACAACTGATCTGGCAGCTGCTGGTGGAATCCTGTGTGCTTGCGTTCATCGGCGGGGTCGGGGGGCTGTTCATCGCGCAGTGGACACTGGCGCTGATCCTGCGGCTCCTTCCGCCGGATGCCGCGGCCATTCTCACCTTCCAGATCGACTGGTCGGTACTCGCATTTGCCGGGGGCCTGTCTCTGCTGACCGGCGTGTTGTTCGGGTTGTTCCCGGCGCTGCACAGCACCCGACCTGACCTTGCCTCCACACTGAAGGGCACGTCGGGCCAGTCGTCCGGGGCTCGTGGCGCGGCCCGATTCCGGACCGGGCTGGTGGTATCGCAGATCGCGCTCTCGATGGCGCTCTTGACCTCTGCCGGCCTGTTCATCAAGAGCCTGCTGAACATCAGCCGCGTGGATCTGGGGCTGGACATCGAACAGGTCGTCACCTTCCGACTGTCGCCGCGGCTGAGCGGATACACGCCGGAGCGGGCCAAGGCGCTGTTCGAACAGGTCGAAGACGTACTCAAGTCTCAGCCAGGGGTCACGGGCGTCACTGCGTCGATGGTGCCGCTGCTCTCCGGCAGCAACTGGGGCACAGACGTCCGCGTCCAGGGGTTCCAATCGGGGCCCGATGTCGACTCCAACTCGAGACTGAATGAGGTGGGCCCCGACTACTTCCGCACGATGGGCATTCCGCTGATCGCCGGACGTGAGTTCCTTCCCTCCGACCGCGAGGGCACGCGACTGGTGGCCGTGGTCAACGAGGAGTTCGCGCGGAAGTTCGAGCTGGGACGTGACGCCGTCGGCAAGCTGATGGGGCAGAGCGGCTCGCAGGGCGAACTCGACATCGAGATCGTCGGACTTGTGCAGAACGCGAAGTATTCCGACGTGAAGGATGCGGTGCCGCCGCTCTTCTTCACGCCGTACAGGCAGGATTCGCGTCTGGGATCGATGTCCTTCTACGTCCGCACCGCGATCGCACCCGAGCAGGTCATGCGGACGATTCCCGGATTGATCGCCGGCCTCGACCGCGACATTCCAGTCGAGGAGCTCAGGACGATGCCGCAGCAGGTCCAGGAGAACGTATTCCTCGACCGGCTGATCAGCATCATGTCCACCTCGTTTGCCGTGCTGGCAACGCTCCTGGCAGCGGTCGGCCTGTATGGAGTGCTCGCGTTCACCGTGTCGCAGCGCACGCGTGAGTTCGGCCTGCGGATGGCGCTGGGCGCCGACGGGCCGAGAGTTCGCCGCCTGGTGCTTGGTCAGGTGGCCACGATGACCGCGATTGGCGGCGTCATCGGCCTCACGCTGGCGTACTACGTGCTGCGCCAGGCTGAGTCGCAGCTCTACGAAGTGCAGGCGGCCGACCCGATCGTGTATGCCCTGTCATTTGTCACATTGGGCGCGGTGGCGATGGCCGCTGGTCTGCTGCCGGCGATGCGGGCCGCGCGCACCCAGCCCATGCGCGCCCTGCGTTGGGAGTAGGCGGGGCTGAAGCCCCGCCCTACGACAGTCCCACCCGACAGGGAGGCAGCAGTGGGGCGGGTCTTCAGACCCGCCAGACACTACCGGCGCGCGCCGATCTCCTCGTAGAGAATTGCCGACGAGACGATGCCGTTGTGGAAGTTCGTAAGGTCGAGCTTTTCGTTCGGCGCGTGCGCGTTTTCATCCGGCAACCCGACACCAAACAGCACTGACGGAATGCCCAGCTCTTCCTGGAAGGTCGCAACCACGGGAATCGATCCACCTTCGCGGCAGAACACCGGCGTCTTGCCAAAACCCTGCTCGATTGCGCGGCCGGCCGCACGCACGTAGATGTTGTCGAAGTCAGCCATCCACGGCTTGCCGCCGTGCATGCGGGTGACCGTGACCTCAACCGACTTGGGGGCCAGTTCCTTGACGTATGCTTCGAACTGCTCGGCGACCTTGTCGGGATGCTGATCGGGCACGAGTCTCATGCTGACCTTGGCCATGGCCACCGCCGGCAACACCGTCTTGGCGCCTTCTCCGGTGAAGCCCGACAGCAGGCCGTTGACCTCAAAGGTCGGGCGGCCCCACCGCTGCTCGAGCGTCGTGTAACCCTTCTCACCAAACAACTTCGGCGCGCCCAGTTCCTTCTGGTAGCGCTTGTCGCTCCACGGCAGCTTCTTCCACTCGGCGCGTTCTTCCTCCGTCAACTCCCGCACATCGTCATAAAAGCCGGGGATTTTGATGCGGCCGCCGGTGTCGCGCATCTTGGCGAGAATCTGCGCGAGGACCATTGCGGGGTTGGCCAGCGACCCGCCGAACGTGCCGGAGTGCAGGTCGCTGTTCGAGCCGCGCACGTCAATCTGGAAGTACGCAAGCCCGCGCAGGCCGTAACAGATGGACGGAACACCGCGGTCAAACATCGCGGAGTCGGAAATGACGACGACGTCGGCGCCGAGCGTGGCCTTGTTGGCCTTGATGAAGTCGTCGAGGTTCTTGGAGCCGACTTCCTCCTCGCCTTCGATGATCACGCGCAGGTTGACCGGCAGGCGGCCGTTCTGCTTCATGTGCGCCTCGATGGCCTTGAAGTGCATGAACACCTGGCCCTTGTCGTCGGCGGCTCCTCGCGCGTAGATCTCGCCGTCCCGCACTGACGCCTCGAACGGCGGTGTCTCCCAGAGGTTGAGCGGGTCAACAGGCTGGACGTCATAGTGGCCATAAAACAGGATCGTCGGCGCGCCTTCGGCATGGAGCCAGTCGCCGTAGACAACCGGATTACCCGGCGTCTCGACGAGACGGACGTTTTCGAGACCAATCCGCGTCATCTCCGCGGCGGTCCACTCGGCGCAGCGGCGCACATCGCCGGCGTGTTCCGGCAGGGCGCTGACCGAGGGAATGGCGAGGTAGTCCTTCAGTTCACGGATGTACCGATCGCGATTGGTATGAATGAAATCGATGACGTTGATCATGACGCCTCAGCATACCGCAGGGGCTGAAAGAGACGCGTAGAATGGCGGGGCGATGACCGTCCTGCGACGCCTGCTGCAACTGATCGTCTTGCTCCTCGTACTGGCGCTTGTCGCGGCCGGCTGGGTCTGGTGGCAGGTGGGCCGCAGCCTGCCCCTGCGGGACGGCAGCGTGACGCTCGTGGGACTCTCGGCCGACGTCACGGTCGACCGCGACGCGCTCGGAGTGCCGACGCTGCGCGCCGGCTCGAGAATCGACCTGGCCCGGGCGCTGGGCTTCGTGCATGCGCAGGAGCGCTTCTTCCAGATGGACCTCGCAAGGCGACGGGCAGCCGGTGAATTGTCCGAGTTGTTCGGCCGCGCAGCCCTGAGCACGGACAGGACCGCGAGGCTTCACCGATTCCGTGCGCGCGCCGTCACAGTGCTTGCCGCTGAAACTCCGGAGAACCGCGCGGCCATCGTCGCCTACGCCGACGGCGTGAACGCCGGACTCGCAGCCCTCAAGGCACGGCCATTCGAATACCTGCTGCTGCGACAGACGCCGCGTCCATGGGTGCCCGAAGACAGCCTGCTGGTCGTCGCCTCGATGTTTTTCAACCTGCAGGATTCGCAGGCCGCTGGTGACGCGCGCGCCGGAGCGCTCTACGACGTGCTGCCCGAACCGCTGGTCGACTTTCTGAATTCGTCCATCTCGCAATGGGAGACGCCGGAGCTCGGCGAACCGCGACCAACGCTGGTGCCTCCGACAAAAGAGGAAGTGGGTGGCGTAAGGGGCGGCGGGGACGTCGGTGGTGGGAGTGGCGCCAGTGTGGACGAGACGCCTGTTGGGAGCAACAACTGGGCTGTGGCCGGCAGCCGCACGGCGGATGGACACGCGATTCTGGCCAACGACATGCACCTGGGGCTTGGCGTGCCGAACATCTGGTTCCGCGCCTCGCTTGTGCGACCGCATGCGGGTCGCGAGTTGCGGGTGACAGGCGCCACGTTGCCTGGCGTTCCCGGCATGATCGTTGGATCCAACGGCACCGTCGCGTGGGGATTCACGAACACCACTGCGGACTGGAGTGACCGGATCATCCTGACCGTGCGGGGTGAAGGCGCACAGGCCGAATATCTGACGCCTGATGGCTGGAAGCGATTCGAGGTCACGAGCGAGTCCATCGCAGTTGCGAATGAAGACGCCGAGGCGTTCGAAGTGCGCGAGACGATGTGGGGCCCGGTCGACGGTCCGGACGCGCGCGGACACCTGCACGCCATTGCCTGGGTAGCCCACTCACCGGAGGGCCTGAACCTGCGCTGGTCGGCGATGGATGAGGTCGCGTCACTCGAAGAGGCGATGGACCTCGCCAATCGATCCGGCGTTCCGGCTCAGAACTGCACGATGGCCGACAACCAGGGACGAATCGCGTGGACCGTGGCTGGACGGATACCCCGCCGTGTGGGCTTCAGTGGTGTACGCCCGGTGTCGTTCGCCGACGGCACTGCCCGGTGGGACGGATGGTACGAGCCGGCCGAATACCCACGCATCCTCAACCCGGAGAGTGGCGTCATCGTGACGGCCAACAACCGCATCGTGTCAGGCAGGTTCCTCGAGATGATGGGCGACGGCGGCTACGACCCAGGCGCCCGCGCAGGGCTCATCAAGGAAGGCCTGCTCGGCAAACAGGGGCTGACCTACGCGGACATGATGCGCGTGCACCTCGACGACCGCGCGGTCCTGCTCGATCAATGGCGCGCGCTCGCGCGCAGGGCACTGGCCTCGGCCGAGCTGTCGGGCGGACGCGCGGAATTCAAGCGACTGATAGAGGAGACATGGACGGGGCACGCATCGATCGACTCGGTGGGATACCGGCTCGTGCGGCAATTCCGGATGCGCGCCGCAGAACTGGCGTGGGCGCCCTTTGTCGCGCGAGTGCGCGAAGTCGCACCCAACTTCGCGGCAATCCCCGGCCGCTCACTCGAGGGACCAGTCTGGGCGCTGCTGACCGACCAGCCGCCTCACCTGCTCGACCCGGCGTATGCCAGCTGGAATGATCTGATGCTTGCGGCCATCGACAAGGTGATTGCCGAACTCATGGCCGACGGTCGACAGCTGGCCGACCGTACATGGGGAGAAGCAAACACCTTGATGGCCCAACACCCCATCTCCAGAGCCGTGCCGTCACTGAGCCGCTGGCTCGATCTGCCGAAGACGCCGCTGCCGGGCGACAGCCACATGCCGCGCTTCCAGAGTTCCACCAACGGCGCATCAGAGCGGCTCGCGGTATCTCCAGGTCATGAAGAGGATGGCTACTTCCACATGCCGGGAGGCCAGTCCGGCCACCCGCGCTCAGCGAACTTTCAGGACGGCCACGCCGCGTGGGTCGAGGGAACGCCGACACCGTTCCTGCCAGGGCCGACGGTGGCCACGTTGAGGCTCACGGTGAAGTAGGGGCACACCCATTTCCTCATTTCCCCATTTCCCCATTTCCCCATTTCCTCATTTCCTCATTTCCACGAGAGGCAGATCCTCCCGATCCCCCCACTCCTTCCAGGAACCGGTGTAGTTGCGCACGCGGTCGAAACCAAGCAGGCGAAGCGCGAGGTAGGCGTGTGCGGCCCGATAACCGCCCTGGCAATACGTGACAACCTCGCGATCCGGCGTGATGCCAACCGCCGAGTACATCGCGCGCAGGTCCTCCGCTGACTTGAACGTGCCATCCGCGTTGAGATTGCGCTTCCATTCCACGTTGACGGCGCCAGGGATTGCGCCACCACGTTTCGCGCGCACCAGCTCTCCGTAGTACTCGCCTTCGGAACGTGTATCGAGGATGGCCGTCTGTGTCTGTCCCAGCCGCTCGAGCACCTGTTCCCACGTGGCCAGCCGCGATGCGTCAGGCGTGCCATGCCACTGGCTGGCGGTTGGTGTCACGACGTCGGTCGTCGTGGCACAACCGGCGCGCGTCCAGGCATCGATACCACCGTCCAGCACGCGCACGTCCGGATGGCCGAGGTACTCCAGGAACCAGAACACACGCGCGGCTTTGATGCCTGTCTCGTGCCCTTCGTAGACGATGACCTGCCGCTCCGGTGTGACGCCGCGCAGTGAAAACAGATGCCCGATCATCCACATGAACGCCTTCAGCGGCGCGGGGCTCGTATCGATCAGGCTGACGCCCCACAGGTCAAGGTGGATCGCGCCGGGAATACGCGACACCGCAAACTCCTCGGCGGGGCGGACGTCGAGCACCAGCGGCGGGGCTGTTCCGGCAAGGGCAGCCGACAATTCGGACGGGGTCATCAGAATCGACATCAGGCATCCTCCGATTCGAGTTTTTCAAGCAGCGCTTCAACGGTCAGGCGCGCCGCCGGCCACAAGTCCCGCGGGACATCGGCATAGACACGCGCAACAATGCCGTCCAGATCGGCAATGCCGTCGGCCAGGCACACGCGCACCTGTCGCTCGCGCTCGGCACGGTGAGCGAGGTACTCATCTATCCGCGTGATGGGCGCCTCAATGATGTCACCGTGCCCAGGCCAGGCGACCTGCGGTTCAAGGTCGCGCAGGCGGTGTAATGACTGCAGGTAGGCCGCAAGGCTTCCACCACGAGCCCGCGGCGGCACCATGATGGTTGTTGTTTTCGTCATCATGTCACCGCAGAACAACCCGCGTGCCTCGGGAGACCAGAAACACACATGGTCCTCGGCATGACCGGGCGTGTGGATTACCTGGAGCCG
>CBINOO010000062.1:0-22481 GCA_966252305.1 uncultured Acidimicrobiia bacterium | reverse complement strand
GCGTGGGGTTGTTTTTTCGGGCAAAACCCCCCCCGGTGGTATTTTCTGGGGTACGGCGCCACCCCGGTGGGGTGGGGCCCCACGGCTCCCGGGGTATCTGATACGCGTCACCCTGTGGGTTCTGACCCACACCGTCTACCGCATCACCATCCTCGGCCAGGAGCACGTGCCCACCCGTGGGCCCGCGCTCCTGATCTGCAATCACGTCTCGATGGTCGACGGACTGCTTGTTGGCGCGAGCATCCCGCGCATCGTCCGCTTCCTGATCCACGGGCCGTATTTCCACGCGCCCGGCATCCACTTCGTGATGAGCCGCCTCAAGGGCATCCCCATCACCGCGGGTGACCCGGACGATGTCGAGCGCGCCATCGGGCGGGCGCGACAGGAGCTGCGCGACGGTCACGTCGTGTGCATCTTCCCGGAAGGGTCGGTCACGCGCACGGGGAACCTGCTGCCCTTCCGTCGAGGATTCGAGAGAATCCTCGACGGACTCGACGTGCCGGTTGTCCCGGTGTACCTCGACCGCGTCTGGGGCTCGGTGTTCAGCTTCAAGCGAGGCCGCTTCTTCTGGAAGCGGCCCGAGCGCCTGCCCTATCCCGTCACCGTCGCCTTCGGCGCGCCTCTCCCGGCGTCGACGAAGGCGCCGGAAGCGCGCATGGCCGTCATGGAGCTTGGCGCGACGGCGATGGCACATCGCCGTCGCACCGATGCACGCCTCCACCATGAGTTCGTCAACACCGCGCGCGACCACTGGGGTCACCTGGCGGTGGCCGACAGCACGGGCCAACGCCTCACCTATGGCCGCCTGCTCACGGGAGCCCTGCTGCTCGCGAAATCGATACACGCTCGGACACCGGGCCAGTCGACCGTCGGGCTGCTCCTCCCGGCCTCGGTCGGCGGCGCCATGGCCAATGTCGCCACGCTGTTCGCGGGCCGAATTCCCGTCAATCTCAACTTCACCGCCGGAATCGACGCCGTGACGGCCGCGAAACACGCCGCATCCGTCTCGACGGTCCTCACCTCACGACGTTTCCTCGCAAAGGCAGGACTCGAGACCACCGAAGACATGGTCTTCCTCGAAGACATCAGGGACTCCTTCGGCGCACGTGAGCGCCTGACGGCCCTGCTTCGCGCGCGATTCGCGCCCGTGCGAACCCTGACGACGCCGACCAGCGCTGCGACACATCTCACCGCGGACACCGCCACGATCATCTTCTCGAGCGGCAGCACCGGCGTGCCGAAAGGCGTCGTCCTCTCCCACCGGAACCTGCTGTCGAACATCGACTCGCTCGCACAGGTCTTCCACATGCGCGAAGAGGACTGCTTCATGGGCGTCCTCCCCTTCTTCCATTCGTTCGGGCTGACGGGCACGATCTGGTTTCCGCTCCTGACGGGCTGTTCGGTCGTTTATCACCCGAACCCGATGGATGCCAAGACGGTCGGCGAGCTGGCCGATCAGTTCAAGTGCAGCATGCTCATCAGCACACCGACGTTCGCCCAGAGCTACCTGAGGCGCTGCACCCGCGAACAATTCGCCCACCTCCGCTATGCCATCGTCGGCGCCGAGAAGTTGCGCGCGCCCCTGGCGGACGCGTTCATCGAGGCATTCGGCGTTTCGCTGCTCGAAGGCTACGGCTGTACGGAGATGTCTCCTGTTGTCGCCGCCAACGTCCCCAATGTGCCCCACGACCCCCGTGTGCAGGTTGGCACGAAGGCCGGATCGGTGGGACATCCCATCCCGGGAGTTGCCGCGCGAATCGTGGATCCCGACACGGGCGAAGGTCCACTCTTCGAGCGCGAGGGACTGCTCCTCGTGAAAGGACCGAACCTGATGACCGGATACCTGAACGACCCGACCCGCACGCAGGAGGTCGTCCGTGACGGCTGGTACGTCACCGGCGACATCGCGCGGATGGACGCCGACGGGTTCATCTTCATCACGGATCGCCTGTCACGCTTCAGCAAGATCGGTGGCGAAATGGTGCCGCACATCAAGATCGAGGACACCATCAACGACCTGCTCGGCGAACTCGCGTCGGCGGTCACCGCGGTCCCCTGTGACATCAAAGGCGAGAAGTTGGTTGTGTTCTACACCAGGCGTGACGTCTCACCAGACGACCTGTGGCGCAGGCTCGGTGCCACGGGCCTGCCGAAGCTGTGGCTGCCCAAACGTGAGCATCTCATCCAGATCGACGCCATTCCAACGCTGGGCACCGGCAAGGTCGACCTGCAAGCCCTGAAGCGACTGGCGCGTGCACACGCGTGACGGCTACTGCACGCGAATCCCCACTCGCGCTCGCACCTGGTGCGCATCGTGACGCGTCAGTACAGACAGTCGTTGGAAACGCCGGCTTGCCATCGACGCGCAACTCGAAGTCGTCCCTGGTCAGGTGCGGCACGAACCGACCGTCGGAGTCGCGAACGGTGGCCCATAGCGAGACGGTGGACACCCCAGCGCGGAATACGGGCGCCTGCGTGGCCTGCTGAGACGTGCGGACCGCACCGGCCGGAGCCGTTGCCGCCGCAAGGGCGACCGCCGCCGCTGCCGCCCGGAACATCACTCTACTTGCGCGGCAACTTCTCGTCGCGCATCGCCGCCTGATACGCGAACACCGCCGTCACAGTGGCCATCTGCTTCATGTCCTCGACTTGCACCCGGTCGTAGAAGTCCATGTTCGAGTGATGCGTGCGCGAGTTGTATTCGAGTCGCTCCTGCACGAACTGGAATCCGGGCACGCCGGTGCGATCGATGTTCGTGTGATCGGTGCTGGTCACCGAACGGGGGCCGAGGATCTCCACGCCGAGGTCCTTCAACGACGCAATCCATGCACCGAAGATCGGTGCCACGTGCGGATTGCTCTGCATCCAGATGCCGCGAATCCTTCCGGTGCCGTTGTCGATGTTGAAGTACGCCGAGTGGCGCGCCTGCTCGGGGCCGGGATTGTCCGGAGTGCCGAGATACTTCTCTGCATACGCGCGTGATCCCAACAGGCCCTGTTCTTCAGCGCCCCACAACGCCACACGAATCGTCCGACGCGGCTTGAGTCCGGCGGCCTTGATGATGCGGAGGACTTCCATCATTGCGGCGCTGCCGGTGGCGTTGTCGGTCGCGCCGGTCGCACCATGCCACGAATCAAAGTGCGCGCCGATGAGCACAATCTCATTGGCGAGATCGGTGCCTGGCAATTCGCCGATCACGTTGAAGCCGTTTGGACGGTCGGCCGCCTCAGGGTGGAACGTCACATCGATGTTCAGCTCCATCTTCACGGGCACCTGTGCATCGAGCAGCCGCACCATGCGGTTGTAGTGCTCGACAGCGATGGTCACCTGCGGCAGACCCTGGCCGGCTTCGCCCGCCACGCGCGAACCACCCGCGCCAAGGAAGATCGTGCCGCCGTCGACACGCTGCGTCTGCCAGCTGAGGTCGCTGCCACCAGCGCTCGTATCGGAGTTGGAGCCACGGTCCAGCAGCGCGACCACACCTTCCGACTGATAGAACTCGTTCACGTTGAACGCCGCGCCTCGTCCGGCGCCACCACCACCGCGCGCGCCCCCAGCACGACCACCGGCCGCGCCCGCACGTCCGCCCGCACCACCCGCGCGTCCCGCAGGGGCCGTCGCCGGCGGCGTCAGCGCTTCTTCGATTTCCTTGTCGGTCATGCGAAGGACGATGCGGCCTTCGAGCATGCGGACTTCCCGCGCCGGCTGCGTGAGCACGATCTTGCCGCGCAGCTTCCCGCGCCACTGCTCCGCCTGCTCGGCGTTGGTGATCTCCGGCCGCACAACCTCGGCCGTGACCGTCCCCTTCGTTCCGCTCGACCACGCTTTCGGGTAACCGATGATCGGCATCCCCTGCGCACCGAGCATCGTCGCGTGGAAGTTGTTGAGCGACCAGCCGACGCCGAACGGGAACCGTTCCTTGCGCACATTCTGGAGTCCCCACGACTGCATTGTCTTCACCGCCCAGTCACCGGCGCTTTCGATCCCCGGGGAGCCCTGCAAGCGGGGGCCATGCACGTCGGTGAGCTGGAACAGATGCGACATCACCTCCGACCGGTTGAGTCCTTCGTCGCGAATCTTCTGAATCGCGGCAAGGTCAACTTTCTCCGGCGACTGAGCCGCGAGTGTGGCAGTGATGGTCAGGAGGAGACAGGTGGACAGGATTCGCTTCATAAAGGACTCTCTGGCTGGATGTATCAACGGAACGTGTCGCACGCCTCCATGCGACCACTCTCAAGACCCCTGCGGAACCACTCGACACGTTGCGCCGACGATCCGTGGGTGAACGACTCGGGTACCACTCGTCGACCGGCCTGTTGCTGCAGCCGGTCATCACCAATCGCCGCAGCGGCCCGCAGACCGTCTTCGACATCGCGGGTGTCGAGCATCCCCTTGCGTCCGGCGGCGTATCCCCAGACGCCGGCGTAACAGTCGGCCTGCAGCTCCTGGCGCACGCTCAGCGCGTTCGCTTCCGCTTCGCTGGCTCGCTGACGCGCGCGATTCACCTGGGCGGAGACGCCGGTCAATGTCTGGATGTGATGTCCGACCTCATGAGCCACGACGTACGCCTGCGCGAATTCCCCCGGGGCGCCAAAGCGCTGCGCCAGTTCATCGAAGAACGTCAGGTCGATGTAGACCTGACGGTCGCCAGGGCAATAAAACGGGCCGGTCGCCGACTCGCCGAGGCCGCACGCCGAGGGTGTCGAATCCGAGAACAGCACCAGCGTCGTCGGCTCGTAGCGTTCGCCCTGCTCCCGGAACAGCTGCGTCCAGGTGTCTTCGGTATCAGCGAGTACCACACGCATGAAGCGGCTGGATTCGTCGGAGGCGGGCACACCGGGAGAGGCGGGCGCCGGCGATGTGGAGTCCACACGCGACAACAAATCGAGCGGATTCTGATCGGTCAGGAAGGCGAACAGCAGAAGAAGGAGCAGACCGCCAAGTCCGCCGCCGATACCCATGCGGCCGACAGGAGCGCGACCGCGCCGATCTTCGACGTTGGAGCTCTCGCGACGACCCTGCCAGCGCATGAGTCATTTTAGTGCGATCTTCACAGCGCCACCCCCGGGCGATAGCCAAGCGCTTTGAGCCGCGTCTCGACGGACTCCAGCCGTTTGATCCACTCGTCATGCGAACGCTGCGCCTCCTGCAGCGGTGACGCGACGCCCTTGGCGATCCACTCCTCACAACTGGCGACGAAAGTCCGCGCCGCCGCCTCCCCCTTCTGAATAGCGTCGTACTCGGTCAACGTCTCGGCCAGCTTTTGTCCGGGCCAGATCTGGATGACCAGCCATGTCAGAGCAAACGCATGGAAGTAAGCCGTGTGCAGCAGCGCCGATGAGCCACGCGTCCAAATGGTTGCCTCCCCATCGCTCAGCGCCGCCCATCCATACAGGCCAACAAGGCCGATTTGCACGGGCACACACAGCGCGGCGGCCCAGACCGGGATCACTGAAGCCAACCCACCGCGTCCCGGAATCGGCGCGCCGCTCATGACCCAGGCGACGATCAACGCAGCGGCGTAGCCCAGAAGCGTGCCGGCGAGCCACCATGCTTCGGGATCGGTCATCGGTCTCCACCAGCGCAGGAGTCCAGCCAACAGAGCGGAGCAGAGCCATCCTCCCAGAACGATGTAGGCTTTGGTAGCGCGAAGCCTCGCCACCGCCCGCTGCGGCTGATTCACGTCGATGCCCGCTCGCACACGTTCAACGAGCATGCTGCGGAACAACTCGCCCGCTTCGGCTACGCTGACGGGCCCAGACGCTATGAGGTCCAGGACCTCGCCTTCGTAGCGCTCCCGCCACGCCTGTGGGTACTTCGAAACGACCCAGCGCGCGAGGGCCTTCATGGGTTCCTGAACCTCGCGCGATAGCCGTAGCTGTCGAGTTCCGTCCGCAGGGCATCTCGACGGGATTCGAGTTCGATGCGGCGGTCGCTCCGGTCCCAGCCATACGTGACGTGGAAAAACCGCAGCGCTTCAGTCGTGGCCATGTATTGGTCGAGCGAAACAAAAAACGTCCGCCAACGCAGAGGACCAGCCAGGAGTGTGTGGACCGGACCAATCCAGATGTAGAGGGACAACCAACGCCACCAATGAAAGAACGACGGGGTGCTCTCGCTCTGCCACGGCGGCATCCAGAACATGACCACGATGCAGACGAGGAACAACCCAGCCAGCGGAAAGGCCCAACGCTTGGGGAAAAGCGTGAATTGCCAATCGGCATTACGGTCAGCAGGAGAGGTCCGCATCTTCCGCCGAAGCACCGCGAAGTAGCGCACCCAATACACCAGGACCGCGACGAGCGAGGCAGCAAACGCGCCGTTCTCCACAAGCTCCGTGGGCGGACCGACGATCGATCGAGTCGAGTCACCGAATAACGCAGCGCCGATAACAAGCACAACCGCCGGCAACACCCGCATCAAGGCCAGAGACGTCCGGAACACCAGAAACGTGATGTACGGATGCTCCCCCGGCTCCACCAACGACTTCAGGCGCTCAACGAACAGCCCGCGCGTGAGCTCGACGACGTCGCGAAGCCCCGGCGGCGAATCTTCGAAGAGCGCCAACACTTCGGGCTCATACCGCTCCCGCCAGGCGAGCGGATATCGACGCACGAGGGCTGAGGCGAAGGACACCATAACGGCGAGGAAGTCGTGCTACAGGATCGAGCGGGTGACCACCCAGATCAGGCACAAAATGAGCGTGGTGCCTCCGATGATGGCCGCCTGAGCCCGCCACGGCTGGCCTTTGAGGAAGGTGAACGGCATCGACGCCACCAGAGAGATCGGAAACGCGATGTACAGGGCGAACTGTGACGCCTCATCGAAGCCGGAGTCGCGCAGCCACACCCCAAACAACGATCCCATCAGGGACACCAGCAGCAACACCACCGCCCCGATCACCCCGTCGCGCGTGGTCATGCGAAGCCCGCGTGTATGACAGCCACCCTTGACGATGCTCACCATGATTTTTCTCCGTTCACCAACCCGCTGCACTCCCCCACGAAGGCGCGCATCAATCGCGCCCGACACGATGTCGATCGTTTCCTGCAGGCCGAGCGGGCGGTCATCAATCAGCTGCAGGAATTCCTCTTCGTACCGTTCGCGCCATGCGGTGGGATACAGCCGCATCAACGTCTCCCTACGCATCGGCGAGCCGTGACTGCGCGATCTTCGTCACCTGCCGCAGCGCGTCAAGCCGCGCGCGGAGCACGCGCTGCCCAGCCTGTGTGAGCCGGTAGGGCCGCCGGCGCTCCTCTGCCGGCAGTGGCTCAATCCACTTGCGCTGCTCGAGACGCGCGATCGCGCCGTACAACGTGCCCGGCCCCGGTCGTGTGCCGGTCATGGCCTCGATGTCGAGCGTCATCGCGTATCCGTGTTTGGGTCCGTCGGCTAGCGCCACAAGGATGTTGAAGGCCGGCTCGGAAAACCGGCCGAGAGACGCGAGGGATTCATCAGTCTTGCGGGGCATGGTTCACCTACGCACACCGTTATATCGCAAAACGTAATAGTACGCAACACGTACTAGTGCGAGGTGCGAGGTGCGAAGTGCGAGGTGCGAGGCCTGTCCGCCGAAGCCTTGGCGAAGGCGGATGCGACGTGCGAAGCCCGTCCGCCGAAGCCGTGGCGAAGGCGGGATACCCTGTAGCCATGAACACGCGCGCGTTTGGGCGGACAGGGCTGCAGGTGTCGGAGGTCGGCTACGGATTGTGGGGCATGGGGGGCTGGACGGGGTCCGATGACGCCCAGTCGCTGGCCGCGCTCCATCGCAGCATCGAACTCGGATGCACGTTCTTCGATACGGCGCTGGCGTACGGCAACGGCAAGAGCGAACAGCTGCTTGGCCAGGTGCTGCCGTCCCATCGTGACCGCAAGCTGGTAGTGGCCACCAAGATTCCGCCCAAGAATGGTAAGTGGCCCGCGAAGCCCGAGTACGCGCTCACCGACGTCTTCCCGGTCGACTGGATGGTCGAATGCACCGACACCAGCTTGCGAAACCTCGGCGTCGAGCAGATCGATGTCCAGCAACTGCACGTATGGACCGACGAGTGGGCCGAACTCGATGAATGGATTGACGGGCTGGACCAGTTGAAGAAGTCCGGCAAAATCCGCGCGTTCGGGATTTCAATCAACCGCTGGGATCCCACCAACGTCGTCGAGGCGCTGCGCACGGGGCTCATCGACAGCGTGCAGGTCGTGCACAACATCTTCGACCAGCACCCCGAGGATCATCTGTTCCCGCTGTGCCAGGAAATGAACATCGCCGTGATCGCCCGCGTGCCCCTCGACGAAGGCAGCCTGACGGGCACGCTCACCAAGGGCATGACCTGGCCCGACGGCGACTTCCGCAACAACTACTTCCCGCCCGACCGTCTGGCGGAAGCCGTGGACCGCGTCGAAGCGCTCAAGGCGCTGGTGCCTGAAGGCATGACGCTGCCGCAGATGGCGCTGCGGTTCATCCTGTCGCACCCGGCCGTGAGCACGGTGATTCCGGGCATGCGCCGGTCGGCCAATGTCGAAGCCAACATGGCCGTGGGCGACGGTCAGGGCCTGCCGGCCGACCTGGTGGCCCGCCTGCGCCCCCACCGGTGGGACCGCGGCTATGTCGTTGAAAAATGACAAGTTAGACGGATCGCACCCTGTACAGGTATAATTTTGGTTTCGGAAGCTGGTCGAAGGAGCTGACAGTGAAGGCTGGAATTCATCCCGAGTATCAAGAGATTGACGTGCGATGCGCGTGCGGCGCGACTTGGAAGAGCTTCTCGACCAAGAAGGACCTGCACCTCGACATCTGCAACAACTGCCATCCGTACTACACGGGGCGCCAGAAGCTGATTGACACGGAAGGCCGCGTCGAGCGCTTCACGAAGCGCTTTGGTGTGCAGACGGCGGAATCCCGCAAGCAGGCAGCGGCAGCCACCAAGGCAGCCAAGGCCGCGAAGAAGAAGACGCACTAAGACACACGCGGGTCGTTCGGATCCCATGGAAGGGCGGCCGGTTGGCCGCCCTTTTCATTTGCCTCGTCAATCTTTCGCGCGAGTCGTCCCAGGCGATGGTCGACGTCCTGACGACGACGGCCGGAAGCGTGGGCACGGACCTCTTCGGCGTACCGTTTTGCGGCGTCCAGGTCGCGTGCGCGATGTTCGTGATGGATCGCCAGGGCCTCAGCCGCGCGGCGTTCCACGGGAAGGTACGGCCGCCTGGCGCGGTCGGCAATGGCCTGCCACGCCGCCGCCGCTTCGTCGTACCGGCGGGAGCGGCGATACAACAGCGCGAGGCGCTCCCACGCCCGCGCGCGAAGGTCGCGTTCGTCTGCGGCTTCTGCGGCCAGGCGGTAGGCTTCTTCGGCGCGACCCAGATCACCCGCGCGTGCGTACAACTGCCCGACGCCCAGCTGCTCGCACGCTTCCCTGCACCACTGCGGACCGCCTTGCGCGAGCTCGAAGGCACGCGCGGTCACCGCAGCAAGCGAGATCAAATCGAGGCGATTGTGTTCGAGCACACCGTCGACGATCGCCGGATCGCCGGACCGCAGGAACTGGAAGTATCGAACAGGAATCTCGAAGCCGGGCACGTCACCCACGCGATGGAATCCGAGCACAGAGCGCTCGAGCGCGGTGAGGCTGCAGCTGGTGTCGTCTTCTCGCCGACTCCACAAGCGACGCGCGGCCGGCAACATGTCGAAGTGCGGCAGGTCTTCGGTCGGCGTGGACTGCCGATGAAACGCCCATCGCGTCTCCATGAACGGCACGTCGAACGTGCGGCCGTTAAACGTCACCAGCAGCGACGCCTCGTCCATGGTGCGTCCGAGGGCATCGAGGAGTGGACGTTCGCCCGCGGGCCCCAACATCAGCCACTGCCGCACGCGAAACGCTTCGTCTTCGAACCAGCCGCAACCGACGAGAAACGCGACGGTGCCGGCGCCGCCGCTGAGCCCGGTCGTTTCAATGTCGAAGAACACCGTGTTGCGCGCCCAGTCTGACTGGGAGGCGAGCGACGGCTCAAACAGCCCGAGCGGCGCATCCCCTCCAAGCCGATAACTCTCGACTCGGCGCTTGCCGTGAAAGTCCTGGTCACCGTAGAGCCGATCAACGACCAGGCACGCGTTGGTGCCGTCGTCCAGAGGTCGGCCACCGAGCACATCGGCCGCGCGAGCGACCACATCCTGCAGGTTGGTGGCGCCGACGCCAGGCAGTTCAGGCTCTACGGTCTGCTCGCGCCGATTCTCTCGGACGATCGTGCGCAGCCGCTCGGCGAGGTTCTTCACGCGGCAGGAAGCTCCGCGCGCCGCAGCAGCGACAGCAGATGTGAGGCCACCGATTTCGCGGCCGGGCCGGTGGCGCCTTCCGGACCCACACACGACGGGCAACCCGACCGACACGGACAGCCGTCGATCAGTTCGTGGGTGCGCGCCAGCAGCGCCTGGTGCATCGAATACAGGGGCTCGCTGAATCCGATACCGCTCGGATAGTTGTCGTAGATGAAGATCGTCGGCGACACGTTCGCCATCGTCTGGGCCGCGGCCTCGCCTTCCCCGAGTCCGTCTACCGACAGACCGAGGTCGTGCGAGTCGCACATCAACATCAGCGGCGCGACATTGCGCATCGCAAACGCCAACCCCATCACGCCGTCGCGTTTGTCGGCCCCGCCATAGGGCAACTCCGCCATCGTCTCGGCAGGAATGGTGACCCAATACGAGGATGTATGCATCTGCTGTTCTGGCAAATCGAGTTCGCCTGAGCCGATGTTTTCGTTTGTGTAGAACTTGATTTTCTTGAAACCGACCACCCGCGAGACCACATGCACTTCCCCGTGCCGCGCCACATTGAGCTCCGCGCTCATTTCTTCCAGAATCGTGACCTTGGTGTAGTCGATGGCGTCGGTGTAGTAGTCGCATTCCACCGACCGCACGAACGCTTTCCGGTTGTCGAAGTCGAGCCGCTCCACCTGGTAGAGCTGCCCTTCCACGATGTAAATCGCCTTCTCGTGCAGCACCGACGGGCCGCTCGTGTAGTCGGTCTCTCCGATGACGCGCTCCCCGTTGGTCAGGTCAACGATGATGAAGTTGTCGGAGGTGACCGACCGCAGGCTGACGGCATCGGCCGGATAGGATTCGTGGGTCCACTGCCACTGGTCGCCGGCAAGCTGCACGAACTGCTCCTCGCTCAGGATCTGCAGCATCTCCTGCACGTTGAAGGTGCCGAACGTTTCAGTCGTGCTGAAGGGCAATTCAAACGCCGCGCACTTCACGTGGGCAAGCAGGATGTGCAGGTTGTCAGGATTGACCAGGGCGTGTTCGGGCGATGCGTCAAAGAAATAGTCGGGATTGCGCGCCACGAACTGATCGATCGGCGCGCTTGATGCCACGAGCACCGCAGCGGATCGCCCGGAGCGACGACCGGCGCGTCCTGCACGCTGCCAGGTCGCCGCAATGGTTCCCGGATATCCGGCCATGACAGTCACGTCCAGCGCGCCGATGTCGATGCCGAGTTCAAGCGCGTTGGTCGACACCACGCAGCGAACCTGACCTTCGCGCAGCCCGCGCTCGATTTCGCGGCGGCGAAGCGGCAGGTAGCCACCGCGGTAACCCCGGACGACGTCGGCCGCGCCCGGAGGGCCCGCAAACGCATCCTTCAGGTATGTGGTCAGAATCTCGGTCGAGAGCCGGCTCTGCGCGAAGACGATGATTTGCAGGCCGCGCTTGAGGAATTCAATCGCGACACGCCGGGTTTCGGCCAGGTAGGAGCGACGGATACCCAGCTGTGCATTCACGACCGGCGGATTGACGAAGATGAAGTACTTTTCGCCGCGTGGAGCGCCGCTTTCACTCACCAGTTCAAACGGCGCGCCGACCAGACGTTCTGCCAGCTCGCGTGGATTCGCAATCGTGGCTGACGAACAGATGAACGTCGGATTCGAGCCGTAGTGCCGGCACACACGATGGAGCCGACGAATGATGTTCGCCAGGTGGCTGCCGAACACGCCGCGATACGCGTGCAGTTCGTCGATGATGACGAACTTGAGGTTCTCAAACAGCTTCGCCCAGCGTGGATGGTGCGGCAGGATGCCGGAGTGCACCATGTCCGGATTGCTGAGCACGACGTGCGCGCGACCGCGAATCGCGCGACGCGCGTCTTGTGGCGTGTCGCCGTCGTAGGTGAACACCCCGATGTCGCCGCCGCCCTCGACACCGAGCAGTTCGGCGAGTTGGTGGAGTTCGGCGAGCTGGTCCTGGGCCAGCGCCTTTGTCGGAAACAGATACAGAGCGCGCGTAGACGGATCGCTCAGGATGGCGTCCATCACAGGCACGTTGTAGCAGAGCGTCTTGCCCGACGCCGTCGGCGTGATTGTGACGACGTGCCGCCCGGCCAGCGCGTGTCCGATGGCTTCGGCCTGGTGGGAATACAGCTGGTCGATGCCGCGTTTTTTGAGCGCCGCAATCAGACGGTGATCGAGCTGGTCAGGGAACGGCGCGTAACGCGCCGCCACGGCCTCGAGCTTCCGCACCGCCGTGACGTGTGGGTCGTCCTCGGCCGTCTGGAGCGCCGTTTCGTGTTCGGCCAACATCCTGGACAGGGCCAGGCTCAGGGATTCATCCTTGCCGCGGGCATCCACCAGCGCCGGCAGCACAGTCATCGGGATCTTCTTCACGACTCAGAGGATCGTAGCAAAGAAAAAGCGAAGAAACCGCCGCGAAAAAGCCACCCGACGTCTTTTTCGGGGGCTACTTCCGGTTGGCGTAGGCGGCGGCGACGCCGGACAAGCCGATCAGACCGATGACGTTCGGAAACACCTGCAGGCCGTTCATCAGGTCGCCCCAGGCCCACACCAGATCGGGCTTGAGCACGGCGCCGATGGGAATCAGCAGGCAGTAGATGTAGCGATACGGCATCGTCACCGAACGGCCCAGGATGTATTCGAGGAACTGTTCGCCGTAGTACGACCATCCGATCAGCGTCGTGTATCCGAAGAGAAACGCACACAGCGCCACGACCCAGGCGCCGACCGTCGGAATCGCCATGTTGAACGCCGTCGCGACCGCGGCCGTGCTGGTGACCCCAGCGCCGCCGGCAGCGCGTTCAACAATCGACGCCTCGGCGACACCGCTCAACAGAATCGCCATCGCGCTGATGGTGCCGGTCACAAACGACACGATGAACACTTCCATCACCGCCTGCAGCCCCTGCGTCGTGGGATTCGACGTGCGCGCGGTGCCATAGGCAACGGCCGCCGTGCCGTAACCGGCCTCATTGGCGTAGATCCCACGCGCGATGCCGTACCGCATGGCCGTGAACATGCCAAAGCCAAACAGCGACTGGCCCGTGAACGCCTCGTCAATCACGAGCGACAACACATACGGCACCCGTTCGATGAACGTGATGATGACGATGGCGCCGCCGGCAAGATACAGGCCCACCTTCAGAGGCGAGAGCTTCTCGACGGCGCGACCGATCGACTTGATGCCGCCGATGATCACGGCCCACGTCATCACGGCCAGCAGGAGTCCCGCGATGAGCGCCGTCTGATTGACGACCCCAAGCACCGGCAGCGTCACCTGTCCCGTTGGCCACACATGCTCCACGGCAATCGCGATCGAGTTCGGCTGCGTGAAGGGCGTTGTCGTCAGCGCCGCGATACCCGCCACGCACGCATACGCCCATGCCAGCCCGGGTGACTTCAACCCGTCGCGCAGGTAATACATCGGCCCGGACTTCACCTGGTCGCCGCTGTGCTCGCGGAACTTCACACCGAGCACGGCCTCCGAGAACTTCAGCGTGGTCGCGAAGAAGCCGTAGACCCAGATCCAGAACAGCGCGCCAGGGCCGCCGGAGATGATGGCCGTCGCCACACCAGCGATGTTGCCGGTGCCAATCGACGCCGCCAGCGCCGTCATGAATGCCTGGAAGGGTGACAACGCTCCGGTCGCACCGTCGGTCTGCTGCGCCATCATGGCGCGGAACGCTTCGCGAAGACGCGTGATCTGGATGACGCGGAACCGCAGGGTGAGAAACAGGCCTGTGCCCAGCAACACCGTCACGATCGGCGGCATGAACAGCAGGTCGGCGAGATTCTGAATCGCGTCAGCCATGAAACCTCAGATGTTGGACTTGGACTGGCAGCCGTCTACTGTAATGCACGCCCCGGAGATCCACGACGCACGCGATGACGCGAGAAACGCCACGACGTCTCCCACCTCGGTGTCCTTACCGAATCTCCCGAAGGGGAGGTCCCGCTTCACGAACTCCGCAATCCCCTGCGGATCCGCCTGCTGACGCTGCCACCAGCTGCCGCCCTCAAACAGGATCGAGCCCGGCGCCACACTGTTCACGCGGATATTGTCCTTCGCCAGCTGTTGGGACATCGCCTTGGCCAGACTGATCTCGGCGGCTTTCACAGCGTTGTAGGTCATCCGTCCGCCAGACTCACGCCCCCAGATGGACGCAATCATCAGGATCACGCCACCACCGGCCTTGCGCATCTCCGGCACCGCGAGGCGTGACACCCGAATCGCGGGAAACAGTGTCTGGTCCAGCGCACTCGTCCACTCTTCGTCGGTCGTGGACACGATGTCAGTGCCTCCGGCCTTGCCGACGTTGTTCACGACAATATCGAGACGGCCGAACGTGCGAACGGTTTCTGCGACCAACCGTTCGACATCCGCGGCGCGCGATACGTCGGCCTGAATCGGCAACACCGCCCCTTCGCGACCGGCGATCTTCCCCAGTTCCACTGCGGCGGCCGCGAGCGACTCTGCCCCGCGCGCACAAATTGCGACCCGAGCGCCTTCGGCGACCAGCGCACGCGCACTCGCGAATCCAAGACCCTTGCTGCCGCCGGTAACGATGGCGACCTTCTCTGACAGAAACAACTCCATTGACGATTCCTCTGGGCTGGCGGGCTACTGGGTTGATGGGCTGGCCGGCTCGCCCACGCGGGCGCCGCCGGTGAGGTCGTTGAGCCGCCAGTCGTATTCGCCGAACTTCATCTGCCACGTGTTGAGCGCGAGGTATTCGCGCTCGCTGGGAAAGAGGTTCGGATAGGCCAGCGACACCACGGCGCGTTCGATCGGCGACCGGTTGGCCCACATCTCACCACCCTTGCCGAAACCCTCCACGACGGCTGCCTCACGCCAGCTGAACAGGGGCGACACTTCGATCACGTTCGCGTTGCGATCGATGCGAAATGCATTGGCGCGGACCATGTATTCCTTGACCGCTTCATCCAGTTGCTCGTCGAGTCTGGCCGCGCGGTACGACTCGCTGCGCAGTCGGGGACTCCCAAGCGTCCCGCGCGACAACGCGAAGAACACACGCGGTTCCCCCAGGCTCAGTGCGACCGCTTCGATTTCGTCGAGCGTCAGGACCCTGCCGGCGACCCGGTGCTTCACCGACAATCCGCCGGGGATCTGCGCAATGCTGGCGGCGGGATACTCCGTGGACCTGCCGCGAATCGGGTACGCGTTGATGACGGTCCGCAGCACCAGTGCGTTGTAGGCATTCACCCAGAACGCCTGCTGCTCGCGCTCGGAGGCCCGGCTCAGCCAGCCTCCGGCATCGTCGAGCGAGCCGATGTAACGGTCGAGATTCGCGCGTTCGATGCGAAGGGCGTCGTAGTAGACAAGGCCATCGCGCACATATGTATCGAGAATGCGATCGAACCCGGCGTCACGATCGGCCTGCATCGGCGCGGCCAGGCTCGCCGCGACGACGAGCAGGGGGAGAAGGCGCATGAGCCACCGATCATGACACAGGCCTCGCTTGGCTCACGAGTTCAGTGCTGGCCGCCGCTCGTACGAATATCCAGCGTGCGCGGTCCGTCGAAGGTGACCTCGACCGGCAGTGATTGTGGCAGCAGCTGCTCGAGCACATCCCGCTCCTGCAGGTCCCTCGGCACGAGGTCGGTGGTGACGGCAATCCGGTACTGCCCAGGCGGGAGGCCACGAAACACGTACCGTCCGTTGCCGTCGGGCCGCGTGCTGGCGATGCGCCGCGACTGCGGAACCCAATAGGCGCGATCCTCAGGAATCGCGATCACGAAATAGTCCGCCGTCGGCTCGCCCGTCGTCGACAGCAGGCGTCCCGACAGTTCAGTGACGATGTCGGTGAACGTGATGTTGATCGGTCCAGTCCCAGGTCCGATGTCGACAGGACGATCGGTCACGTCCTGGTCGCCAACCATGACCGACGCAAGCCGCCACGCTGGGCCAGCAGCGGCGTTTCCGCCTGGGACACTCGCGGCGACGACGTACGAGCCCGGAACCACGCCTGTCACCGACAGCGAACCTGCCGCATCCACTCGGGCGGTCGGTCTGGCCCACAGGGGCCCTTGGCGGCGCAACGACACGATGGTGCGTGCCACGTCTGCGGGTTGGGCGGCCTTGCCCACGAACGCTACGGTGCCACTCATCGAGAGACTCGGCTGCAGGGTCAGGGTGACGTCGGCAACCTCACCCGGCGCCAGCACGACATCCTGCGCCGCCCACATGGCCGGCTGGCCATCTGTCGCTGCGACCTCGGCGAACAATGAATACGGTCCAGCATTCAGGCTGCCGGACACGAACCGTCCTGTGCGCTGCGATGGCCACTCCCTCCCCGAGTTGAGGGCGGCTACCGCGGAGGTGCGTTGCAGGAAGAGACGGGCCGACAGAGCGGCGCCTTCCGGATGCACCAACGTTCCTTCAATGCGTGCCATCTGCACGAATTGCATGTGGATATCGACGCCACCGACCTCCTGGCCCGGCGACAGCTGCACTGACTGGGCGGCGAGAGGATCAGTGGAACTGGGCGCGAATATCTGTGAGTAGTTGAAACGCGATGGGCTCTCTGGTTCTGGCGCAGGCGCGGGTTCACCCGGACGCCGGAACGCCCGTTGGAAGTCGGTCGTGGACGGCAAGCGCACATCAGAGCCGACGCCACTGAAGTACCACGTCGTCCCCATCACGTACTCGCCGGCCGCGAGACCGAACACGCGATATCGTCCGCGCTCATCGGTCGTGACCGTGACGGCCTCGCCACCGGAGGAGTCCAGCGTCCGCTGGCCGCCCAGCGACGTGCGCACCTGCCACGCCATGACAGGCACGTCCGGCATCGGTGCACCGCGCTCGTCATAGACGGTGCCGGACAAGACAGCCCCTCTCGGGACCCTGAACGATGTCTCAACCGCTTCACCCTCCGCAAGGAACACACCGGCGCCGCTGCGGTACGCCTGGCGCGCGCCAAACGACATCGGTGGATACCCGGCCTTCTCTGCCGTCACAGTGAAGCGACCAGTGGGCAGCGTCTCCACTGCGAATCGGCCCTCGTTGTCAGTGAGCACCGTCCGCGTGAGGCGCATGTCGCCCTCGACGGTCACCTTGGCCCGGCGCAGCGGCACACCTTCGCGCTCGCTGATGACGCCAAAGATGCGCGCGGTGCCTGTGGGAGGCGCAATGGACGCCGTGGCATCCCGCTGGGGCGCTTGAGCCGCCAGCCCGAGTGACATCGCAATCCCAACGAGGACTGTTGCCAATGGGACGCGGGTCATTTGCGGCTCCTCGCCTGGATTGTGACTGGTGCGGGAGCGGCGGTAATGTTCACACGTTGAGCCTCAGTTAACCATCGCGACAGTTGCGGTGGACTGACTCCCAGTTCGGCTTCGGCGGCGGGGATCGCCAGCACCCAGTACTCACCGGCCGGCGGGGCCACCATCGAAAATTGGCCGTCGCCACTGACGGGAATCGACCGCACGCGTCGACTTCCACGGCCGTAGTCGATCCACAGGCGATCGTCCGTCGGAAACACCATGACGACAAGATCCTCAAGCGTTGTGCCGCTGTCCGCCTGCACAGTGCCGTTCCACCGCGTCTCGGTGTCGGTGAAGGTCACGATCACTCCGTCGACGCCCTCGGTCACCTCGAGGGGCGCGTCGGTCACGTCACGTCCCTGGTACGTGGCACCGCGGAAGTACCATCCGGCCGGAGGCTGAGCGGTGATCACATACAGCCCCGGCCACACGGTGGTGCCCACAAACTTGCGATCCGCATCCGGGCGGGAGGGCATGATGTTCGGCTCGAGTCGTCCATTGGCCGGCTGAATCGACACACCGGCCTGCATCAGCTGTTCTGGCGACGGCGGCGGGGCCGAGCCCACAAACTCGACATGCCCGCGCACCATCGGCGCAGCGCCCAGCACGAGGTTCACACCCGACACGGCGCGGTTGCCGATCGACACATTCTGGTTGACGTACCACGCGGGTTCGGGCGGCGCGCCTGGGGTGAAGTTGCGGCCGAGGACGGTCGCGACGTAACTGATCTCCCCCGTGCCTCCCACCTGGCCGAATCGCGCACCATCAGTGGGCGATGGAATACGAACAACCCGCGCCACGTAGTCGCCGGGTGGAACACCAACGAACTGGAACCGCCCCTCGGCGTCCGTCACCGCCATCGCCGTGCTGACCAGTGGTCGGTCGTCGCTGTCTCGCGGCACCAGATGGACGGTGTGCCAGGCGGCAGGACCGCCGGCATCCGTCAAGGTGCCCGACACGGTGACCCCGGTCACACGCGTGAGTGCAATATCCGCGGCCTCCATCACCTCGCCTGACTTCACGCTGATGACGGTCGCGTTGGACTGTGTCGTGCTCGCCGGATGAAATGTCGTCGCGTACAGGTCTAGATCCGAGAGCGCGCTCGTCAACATCGTCCCGCCTGGCACCGGTGTTGTCGCTCGACTGAACAACATCGGCATCACAGTGCCCGAGGCCATCGTTTGGAGATAGGCGGCCGGAGTCTCGCCTGCGACACGTATGGCGCCGGCAAACGACGAAGGCTCTGACAATCGCGTCGCGACAACCGCGACGAGATAGTCACCGGGCACCAGCGACGAGAACCGGAATACGCCGCGATCGTCCGTCTTGGCGCGCACGGGGCCCTCACCGCGCCGGCCGTCCTGCGGCACGCGCCGGCCAGCCATCCAGACAAGCGGGACTGCGCGGACCTCTGCGTTCACGACCGGTTCACCGTTGTCGTCAGTGACAGAACCGCCGATCACTGCCGGGCGCCACAACACGAGAGACAGATCCGTACGACTGGCGCCGGGCTCCAGTCTCACTTCACCGGCGGTGCCTGTCGGCCTGCGCTTGCCGTACGCGCCTTCGAGCCAGCCGGGCTTTGTCACTGAGAGGCTGAATCGGCCAGCAGGAACGTTTGTGACCACAAACCGTCCCTCGCCGTCGGTGCGAACGGGTACGGGCCCCGCTGGTGACGCGCCTGGTGGCCCGCGGCGTTCAACGATGGCGCGAACGGCGACCACCGCTTCCGCTACGGGCGCACCACTACCGTCAGTAACCCGCCCCGCCAGCATGCCCGGCTGCACGGCCGGCGACGCCGCCTGCAGCCACAGGGCCGCGACCACACCCGGCATCCACAGTTGTCGCATGCCGGATGATAACGCGCCTCCTTATCTGAACGCGCTGTCGAGCGTCAGCGTGACCCGCTGTCCGATCCGCACGTGCATGCCGATGAACGCACCGGTGGCCTGGGTCTTCGACTTCAGCCAGATTGTGCCTGCCTGAGCGTAGATGGACGCCTGCACGGTGCTCTGCTGACCGATGTGCACCGTCACCTGCCCCGCATCGTCGCCATCATCGTCGCGTCCGCCCCGGCGGCCGCACGAGTCGTCGCCCTCGACGTAGATGACCATCTGCGACGCCCGGAGGCCCGGCACGTTCCGGTCGAGGATCATCTTGCTCTTGCTGCCGGTGTGCACCTCGAGTTTCACACGGACCTCGGACGGGCCGCGGAAGAGCAACGTCGCATTCTGCTCAAGCTCGAGGGATCGCATCTGATACAACCCACCGGTGAGCACGAGCGTGGCGCCGCTCTTGACGACGACATCCCCGTATCGTCCGGCGGCGAGTGTTGACGTCTTGTTTTTCGCCACGCCGACGTCATTCCAACCGGGCGACACGGTCGGGAACGAGGGCAAGGACGTAAACGGAATCGACATCGGGCTGTCGACGATGCCCCGCACCGTACCTCGCTTGTTCAGCAAGGCGTTGGTGACGACGTCGTACACGGACGACTTGTTGAGCATCAGCACCGTCGACCCGACGACTCGAGAGCCGGCCTGCTCCATCGTGACGCCTTCGCCCACACGCACGGTCACGTCGTTCCGATCGCCGTCTTCGTCACCGTGGTCGTTCTGATGGAAGCGGCGTTCGTTGGCGCCGACGTCACCGCTGATGACTTTGGCTTTTTCGCGAAGCCACGTCCCATCCCGGCTGAGGACTACAAATCGGCCCAGCTGGTTCTCCTCGACCGCAACCGTCACCGTGAATGCCCCCGCGGTTGCGTTGCCTCGGGTATCGGTCGTGGAGCAGGAGACGGTTGTGATGCCGACCGGGAAGGTCGTCCCCGATGCCGGCGAACACGATACCGACACGGTGCCGTCGACGAGGTCAGTGGCCGACGCGACGTACGACACGGCCACGCCCGCTGCAGAGTCTGCTGTAACGTTCATGGGTTCAGGCAGCGACAGCTGAGGCGCGGTCGTGTCAACGACCGTCACATCGAACGAGGCGGTGCCGATGTTGCCGTAGCTGTTGGTGGCGCTGCACGTCACGGTGGTCGTGCCCAAGGCGAACGTGGAACCTGACGGCGTGGAGCACGTCACCGGCAGCGCGGTCCCCACTGCGTCCACGGCCGCTGCCGCGAAGGTCGCAACTGCGCCGAAGGACGATGTCGCCTCGACAGTCTGATTGCCGCTCGGGGTCACTGTCACCACCGGAGGCCGACCGTCGTTGACGTGCACGGTGAAGGTGCCGGTTGCCGTGTTGCCCGCAGCGTCGGTCGCCGAACACGTCACCGTGGTATCGCCGACCGGGAACGCCGAGCCGGAGGCAGGCGCACACGACGGCGTAACTGCCCCGTCCACCACATCGATCGCAGTTGCCGTGAAGGTCACGATGCGCGTGGTGCCGCTGTCGAGCGTCTCGGTCACCAGGCTCGGCAGTGTCAGCGTGGGCGCAGCCGTGTCAGCCACAGTCACGGTGAACTCCGCCACGCCGGTATTGCCGGCGGCATCGACCGTGCTGCAGTGCACCGTCGTCGCGCCGATCGGGAAGTTCGTCCCGGACGCAGGCAGACACGCCACCGTCAGTTGCTCGTCGATGTTGTCGGTGGCGGTCACTTCGAACGTCACCGACGTACCAGTCGCCGATGTTGCTTCGGCACTCACACTGGTCGGGACGACCACGACCGGGAGGACACCATCGATGACCTGGACCTCGAACGTCTCTGTGGCGCCATTGCCCGCGGCGTCGGTCGCGGAGCAGCTGACTGTGTGCACTCCGATGGTGAAGGTCGAACCGGATGTCGGCGAACACACCGGCGTCAGGACGCCATCAACCAGGTCAACTGCGGTCGGGGCAAACTCGACGACGGCGCCTGCCGCATCGGTGGCGACGACGGATATGTCGGACGTTGTGATCGCCGGAGCTGTTGAGTCCACAACCGTGACCGTGAACTGAGCCGCCGTCGACAGGCCCGCCGCGTTTGTCGCCGTGCAGGTCACTGCCGTTTCGCCCAGTGCGAAGGTGCTGCCGGACTCTGGGGTGCACGAGACCAGCACGCTCAGCCCCTGGGGATCAACGGCTTCCGCCGTGTACTCATGGACCGCACCTGTGGCGCCCGTAGCTTCCACGGTTGTCGCCGTGGGCACCGTGAGCACCGGGGGCACGGCAACGATCGTGAACGTGGCTGAGTCTGTCGAAGGCTCATGGTTGCCGTCACCGGCAAAGTCGTAGCTGGCGGTGGCTGTGCCGAGAACAACGTTGTTGGAGTAGGTCGGGGATGGCGTTGCGCTAAAGCCGCCCACGCCTGTTACCAGGACTGAACATGGGGTCATCGCCAGTCCGGTGAAGGTCACGCTGGTCGGGCAGCTGACGGTCGTCAGCGACGCCGCCTTGCCAATCGTGAACGAGCCTGAGCCTGTCGAAGGCTCGTGGTTCGCGCCACCGGCAAACGTTGCGCTCGCCGACGCCGTGCCGGCGTTGGTGTTGTCCGTGTAGGTGACCGTGACGGCTTCGCTCAGGCCGCCCGCGCCCGTCACCGTCGCCGAACACACCTCCTGCGCCGCGCCCGTGAAGGTCACGCTGGTCGGACAGCTCACCGTCGTGCTCGACGCGGCCTTGCCAATCGTGAACGTCGCCGCGCCGGTCGAGGTCTCGTGATTCGCGTCGCCGCCGAAGCTGGCCGACGCACTCGCCGTGCCCGCGTTGGTGTTGTCGGTGTAGCTGACCGTCACCGCCTCGCTCAGGCCACCCACGCCGGTCACCGTCGCCGTGCACACCTCCTGCGCCGCACCGGTGTAGGTCACCGCACTCGTCGGGCAGCTGACCGTCGTGCTAGACGCCGCCTTGCCAATCGTGAACGTCGCCGCGCCGGTCGAGGCGTCGTGGTTCGCGTCACCGGCAAACGTTGCGCTCGCCGACGCCGTCCCGGCGTT
>CBINOO010000061.1:0-23101 GCA_966252305.1 uncultured Acidimicrobiia bacterium | reverse complement strand
AGTTCAACTTCGTCGATCGCAATGGCCTGCCTGAGGCCGAACAGCTCAACTACGACCTCTATCGCCAGATGCTGGAGTCGGCAGTCGCGGGCGTGGAGTTGGGCAACGATGCGGTGCCGATTCGGGGCGTGACAGCCCGGCATCTGTCGATGCCGATGAACCAGATGGAGGGGATCCAGCAGGACATCCCGCGCACGATTGCGATGATGCCCCGGCGCACCAGCGATGACCTCACACACATCATCGAACGCCTGGAGGCGGTGCCGACGCTGGTGGACGAGACGATCGGGCTGATGCGCGAAGGGATGCTGGATGGTCGCACGCCGCCGCGTATCGCCCTGCGCGACCTGCCGGGCCAGGTCGAAGCGCAGATCGTGGCCGAACCGCTCTCAAGCCCGCTGCTTCAGGCATTCGCCAGCCGGCCCACAGGCGTGGACGAGGCCGGTTGGCCTGCGCTTGTCGCGCGCGCGACCACCACCTACTCCCAGCGAGTGGCCCCCGCGTTCCGCCGGCTGCACGCGTTCCTCGTCGAGGAGTACCTTCCTGCCTGCCGCGAGACCGTTGGCATCAACGCCTTGCCCAACGGCGACCGGCTGTACGCCTACAACGCGGAATGGCACACGACGACGATGCTCTCGCCGCAGGAGATTCACGACCTTGGCGTGAACGAGGTCGCGCGCATTCGCCGGGACATGGACGCGGTGCTGGCCAAGGTCGGATACGCCGGGCGGTTTGACGCGTTCGTGCAGTTCCTGCGCACCGACCCGCGCTTCTACTACACCAACGCCGACGACCTCGTGCGCGGGTACCGTGACATCGCCAAGCGGGCGGACGCCGGCCTTGCGCGACTGTTCAGTCGCCTGCCATCAACACCGTACGGTGTCGAGCGCGTGCCCGACGCCATCGCGCCCTCACAGACGACGGCGTATTACGACCCTGGTTCATTGGCCGCCGGCCGTCCCGGCTACATGATGGCGAACACCTACAAACTCGACGCGCGGCCGAAGTACGAGATGGAAGCGCTGACGTTGCACGAGGCCGTTCCCGGCCATCACCTGCAGATTTCGCTCGCGCAGGAACTGACGGGTCTGCCGGAGTTCCGCAAGCACTCGAGCTTCACCGCGTACGTGGAAGGCTGGGCGCTGTATGCCGAACGTCTGGGTGAAGAAATGGGCTTCTACACGGATCCGTATTCGCGATTCGGCCAGCTGACATACGAGATGTGGCGCGCCGTGCGCCTCGTCGTCGATACCGGCATCCATTCGCTGGGATGGACACGCCAGCAGGCGATTGACTACTTCCTCGCCAACACCGCAAAAACCGCGCAGGACATCACGGTTGAAGTCGATCGCTACATCGTGTGGCCCGGTCAGGCGCTCGGGTACAAGATGGGTGAGATTCGCATTCGCGAACTGCGCGCGGAGGCCGAGCGCGAATTGGGGTCGGCCTTCGACATTCGCGCCTTCCACGACCAGCTGCTTGGCACCGGCGCCGTTCCCCTTGAAACGGTGGCCACCCGCGTTCGCGAGTGGATTGGTCGGGAAAAGCGCCAGTGACCATTCGTTCGCCTGAGGAACTGGCGGCGATGCAACGTGTTGGCGCTGTTGTGGCTCGTGTCCGCGACGCGATGGCTTCCATGGTCGCGCCTGGCGTCACGACGGGAGATCTCGACCATGAAGCCGAACAGCTGGCGACGGCAGAGGGCGCACGATCGGCGCCGCGGCTGACCTACGGCTTTCCTGGGTTCACCTGTATCAGCGTCAACGAGCAGGTCGTCCATGGCATTCCCGGGCCTTACACCATCCTCCCCGGAGACATCGTCAAGGTCGACGTGACCCTCGAGCTCGACGGTTACATGGCTGACAGTGCCGTGTCCGTACTGGTGCCGCCCGTCACCGACGATGCGCGCCGGCTTCAACGGGGTGCGACCGAGGCGTTTGAGCGAGGCTGGGCCGTGGCCGTGGCGGGCGCCCGCATGCGCGACGTAGGCGCAGCGGTCGAGCAGGTAGCGGATTCGTATGGCCTGCGTGTGTTGAAGGAACTGGCGGGGCATGGGATCGGTCGCAAGTTGCACGAGCCCCCGGATGTACCCAACTGGGGTGATCCCGACAACCAGGCCGTGCTGCACGAAGGACTGGTGTTTGCGCTCGAACCGATGTTTTCGCTGAGTGATCAGCGCATCAAGGAAGAACACGACGGCTGGACCGTTCGCACGCGCCGGCGCTCTCTGGCTATCCACTTTGAGCACACAGTGATGGTCCAGGCGCAGGGGCCGCCGCTGATACTGACCGCTTCCGACTAAATCACCGCTCCTGGTGTCTAATAGAGCCACCCGGAGGACATATGCGGCGGACGCTCCCGATTCTTGTCGGATTCTGCGCGGTCACTGGCTCGTTGTACGCATCCCAGACGACGCCATCCTCCGGAGCTGGACAACGAGGGGCCGCGCCACCAGCCACTGGGGTGGTCTTCGGCACTGTGGTCGATGCCGAGACAAAACGACCGATTCCCGGTGCGGTCATCGTGTTCGGCGGTCCGACGTCTCTTGAGGCCCTTCAGGCAGGCGCGACGTTGTCGCAGCAGCGCCGCCTGATTGCCAATGCCAACGGCAGGTTCGTGGTCACTGGTGTGCCTGCAGGTCCACTGACGCTGTCAGTAACTGCGCCTGGTTACCTGACAGGGGGACATGGGCAGCGACGGCCCGCAGGCCCTACGCGGGCGGTGATGATGGCCGACGGTCAACGCGAAGGCCCCGTGACGATTCAGTTGTGGAAGCCCGCGGCGATCGAGGGCCGGCTTGTTGACGAGGCGGGTGAACCGATCGTGCGCGCGTCGGTCCGGGCATTGCGCCGCATCTGGAATGCCGGCAAGGCGACGTTCATCTCGACGACCTTGACCAATACCGACGATCGGGGCGCGTTTCGATTGGCAGGCCTCGTGCCGGGCGACTGGGCCGTTGTGGTGCCCGCCACGTACGACACGACACCCGCGTCTCTCAACGAGGAATACCGGCGCGCCGTGTCACAGGGCGGTCAGGCGTCGCAGAACCTGCTGAGCGCCGTCCGCAACTCTGGTGGACCCTCGCCGGGCAGTGCCGGCGAACGGGTCGGTCAGTTCGTGGTGTCGTCATCGGTGTCGTCCAACGGCGTTCTTTTTTCCGAGGATGGAAAAGGCGTGCTGGTGTATCCGACTGTGTTCTTCCCGGCGCTTGGTCCAGACGGCGTTGAGGTCGTCAGGCTTGAATCCGGGCAGCAACTCACCGGCGTGGAGCTGCAGGGGATTCCAGCGCGAACGGTGACGGTCTCTGGACAGCTGATGGGGCCGGACGGTCCCGCCGCGCGCACGGGCGTGCGCCTGATGCCGGTGGCGTTGTTGGGAACCGAACCTGAATCCACCTTTGAGACCGCGCGCGCTGCCACGGACGTCAACGGCAACTTCACGTTCGTCGGTGTGACTCCGGGCGAGTACGAGGTCAAGGCTACCGTGATTCCACGTCCTCAGCTGGGCGCGGCGACGACCATCATGACCACCGCCGGCGGCACCACGATTACGTCGATGAGTACGATGAACGGCGCTCCCGATGTCCCGGCCGAGCCGACATTGTGGGCGACGGCGCGGGTATCGGTCGGGAGTCAGGACGTCGCGGCAGTCAGCTTGACAATGCGCTCTGGACCTCGAGTGAACGGCAGGATCGAGTTCACCGGAACAGGGACGCCACCCACAGCCGCCCAGTGGCAGCGAGCCGCCGTGACGTTGCGGCCGCTTGACGCCGCACAGCCGCTGCTCATCACGCCCGGACGATTTGATGCCGAGGGGCGTTTCAGGACGATGGGCTATCCGGCAGGGCGCTACCTCATTACCGCGACACCGCCGGGGCCCGGCTGGTACTTCCAGTCGGCCACCATCGCGGGTCGCGACGTGTCGCTGGAGGCGCTGACGCTTGAGGATGCTGACGTCAATGAGGTCGTAATCACCTATTCGGACAAGCGCACGGAGCTCTCGGGTGCTGTCACCGCGTCCGTCGGCTCAGATCCCGATGGCATCGTCATCGCATTTCCCAGTGACCTGCGAGCCTGGGTTCGGAACGGCATGAACCCTCGGCAGACCGTGGCGGCGCGCGTGCGTTCGGACGGGCGCTACACCATCACGGGGCTTCCGGCAGGCGAGTACATGCTGGCCGGCGTGCCCAGTGACGTGGAAGTACAGACTGGGAACCTTGAGTTCTACGAAGCGTTGACGAGACAGGCCACCAGAGTGGTGCTGGCGGACGGCGACCAGAAAACGATGGACGTGCGCATCGTCGTGGCTGGAGAACCGGGGTGGTTCGAAGGGCCGGCACAAGAGGGGGCCGGCCCTTATGTGCCTGAGGACCAGACTGCGCAGGCGTCGACGAGGGACCAGTCCGGGCCGAGTACCGGATCCGGTTCGATCAGCGGCGTCGTGACGCTTGACGACGACGCGCGTACGCCGGTGCGCCGAGCTTCCGTCCGCCTCATCGGAGCAGTGGCCAGCGGCGTGTCCACCGTGACCAGCACGGACGACCAGGGCCGATTCATCTTCCGCGATCTGCCGGCGGCCCGATACAACCTGCAAGCCAGCCGGCAGGGCTTTGTGTCCGGATCCCATGGACAATCGCGTCCCGGCACCGGGCAGGGAGCGCCGGTTGCCATCGCCGATGGCCAACACCTGACCGATGTCCGCATCGTCGTGGGTAGGGGCGCCGTCATTGCCGGCCGTATCGTCGATGAGTTCGGACAACCAGTTGAACGTGCCCGCGTTTCGGTCATGGAGTTTCGCACGGTCAAGGGAGAACGGGTCCTTGCGGCTGTTGGACTCGGAGGCTCCCAGACCGACGATCGCGGGGAGTTTCGCATGTTTGGCCTGACACCCGGCGAATATGCCGTCGCTGTCTCTACCGTGACGACAAGTGGTGACCTGCGCCGGGTGACTGAGGCGGAAATTGAGTGGGCAGACCGTCAGTCCGGCCAGCCGCCGCCAGCACAGGGGCCGCCGGTTGGGGCAGCGCCGACGTACTTCCCTGGCACCGCAGATCCCGCGGGAGCGGTTCTGGTGCGCGTGGGCAGCGGCGAAGAGCGCACCGGCATCGACTTCGTCACGCAACTTGTTCGCACCGCAACCGTATCCGGGCGCATCGAGATGCCCGATGGCACGCCACCACGCACGGTTCAACTGAGTGTCGTCAACGAGTCGCGCGTGTCCAGTCCCTTCTTCGTTGGCTCGTTGTTTGCCAGGACGAATCCCGATGGGACATTCACCTCAGCGAACGTTCCGCCGGGCAAATACACCTTGTTGGCGCGCGCTGCGGACGGAGCGCCACCGGCTCCATCCAGAGCGACACCTGCCGGAGCCAGACCCGCGCAGCCGGCGATGACGTTGTGGGCCATGCAGGAAGTGATGGTCACGGGCGACGACGTATCGGGTGTGATCGTGCGGTTGGCGCCGGGTATGACCATCAGCGGTCGGCTGACGTTTGATGGGGCTGCCGACACGACTCCGGCCGCGGTGGCAGGTTACTCGGTGCGCGTGTCCTCCGCCGCGACGACCGGTGTGAGCACTGGCGTGCCTGTCGCGACAGTGAACCCGGACGGCACCTTTGAAGTGCGAGGCCTGGCCCCGGGACCGTATCGCCTCTCCGTGTCGATCCCCCGGGCAGGTCCGTTGCCGGCATGGACCGTCCGCAGCATCCGGCACGGCGAGAAGGATCTCGCTGAGGCCATCTTCGATGTGCAAGCGGGTGTGGACATGACCGGGCTCGACGTCGTGTTGACCGATCAGGTGACCGAGGTCTCCGGGCATGTCTTGGATCAACAGGGCCGACCGGTGACCGACTACTCGGTGATCTTCCTGCCGACCGATGAGCGGCACTGGCAATTGGGAACTCGTCGTCGACCGCCGCCGCAGCGACCAGATACGACGGGACGCTTCAGGTTGGTTGATCTCGCACCTGGTGAGTACTACCTCGCGCTGGTAACCGAATACGAGCCTGACCAGTTGTCCGACGCCGCTTTTCTCCAGTCGTTGATACCCGCGGCGATCAAGTTCACCCTCGCCGAAGGCGAACGCAAAGTGCAGGACGTGAAGCTGGCCGGTGGCTAGTCACGCGCGTCTCATCGGCGCCGTGTTGTGCGCGGCAATCACGTTGGGCCTGGACACGACGAGCGGTCGTGAGCGAGTCGACGTCGTTGCGCATCTTGATGCCTATGCGACCGGCCGGGCATCCGCTGTCGTGGCTGAGTTGGAGACGCTCGCCCACGGCAACGACCTCGACGAGGTGCTTGATGGGCTGCGACAGCACGCGCGCGGATGGATAGACGCAGGCGGACGAGGGCAGCGCCGGAGCCGAGTGCTGGCAGCCGCAACCTACGCGCTTGAAGCGGGGCGCGCGGGTGCCTTCAGCGAATGGAAGTGGATCCAGCGTGGCAATGACGAGATCCGGATTGTCTGGTTTGCGCCACCCCAACTGATCGAGTGGGGATGTGCGCTGTTGCGGGAATCCAAACCTCCAACGGCTGACGAGCGCCTCTGGCATCTGGCGGCGCTGGCTGCGGCACAACGTGCCGGCGACTTCGAGTTCCTCATCGGGAGCCCCTACGAGAACCGGCACAACGAACACGCGGAGTTCGAACATCTGAAGCACTCGATCGCACGAGTGCCTGAAGAGTCGCGGTTTCTGCTGGGGCAGGCCGTGGCGATGGAGTGGACAACGTTTCCCGGGCGAAAGACGTCAACGGGGCGCCCTGGCGCCCGGGATGCGATGCAGGCGTTCCGCGAGTTGTCCGGCGATCCCGACGTGGGCGGCGAGGCGTTGATGCGGCTGGGAGCGCTGCAGATGCGCGGTGGGCGGTACGACGAGGCGGTGAAAACGCTGATCGACGCCGACCGGGCGACGCGAGATCCCTTTGTCGTGTATCTCGCAAATTACCTGCGCGGTGAAGCACATCGGCAGGCCCGGCGGACGGCGGACGCTGAGCGTGCCTATCAGCGCGCGCTGCTCGCCGTTCCCCGCGGGCAAAGCGCGTCGCTGGCGCTGGCCGGACTGCTGTTCCTGGATGATCGTCGCAACGAGGCCGCTGAGTTGACGGAAGCCGCGCTTCGGGATCCGGTACCCGTCGACCCGTGGAAGGAATATGGGCGCGCCGATGATCGCTTCTGGCCAACGCTGATCGCACAACTTCGAGAGGCGATTGCACGATGAGGCGCCTGTTGCCCGTCGGCGCAGCTCCGCTCGCGCTCGCGCTGGTCGCCGGCGCCAGCCTGATCACGCACGCACAACAGCAGCAGCCAGTGTTTCGCGCGGCGTCAGACCTGGTGACGATGGATGTGGTGGTGACGATTGATGGTCGCCCTGTCGGCGCCCTCGGACCGGCGGACTTCGTGCTGACCGACAACGGCGTTGCGCAGACGATCGAGTCGGTGGACATGACCGAGGTGCCCGCCGACATCACGATCATCATGGACATCAATCACATGATGTCCGGCACGATCAGGAGCATGGTGCCCGAGATCGCGCGGGTCGTGAAGTTCGTCAGGCCTGGTGACCGTGTTCGCCTGATGACCATCGACACCTACGTGCGGGACCTTATTCCGCTGCGACCGGTGGAGACCTTCCCCTTCTTCGAGAGCCTGGCGACTCGTGAATGGGCGTCGGCGCAGGACGCGCTCGCGGCTGCATTGATGCGAGACGCCGGCGAGCGCCGGCATCTGATCGTGGCCGTCACCAACGGCGTCGACACCTCAAGCACCATCGACCTCCCGACGCTGGAGCAGATCGCGCGGCGCGCGTCCGCCACGCTGCACATCGTGACACCTGACCTGTTCCGCGAAGACGACGACAAGTTCGGGAATAACGTGTTTTCGACGCGTTACGAACGCGATCGCAAAACCAGAGTGGGCTTTCAGAGTCGCTTCTGGCGGTTTCATCACGAACGACCGTTTGAAGCGCACGAAGCCATCGCACTTGGCACCGGCGGCAGCTGGACAATCCCAGGCATCTTCACCGACCAGAACGCGGGCGTGATCTTCAAGAGGTTCTACGAGCGGTCGCAGCGGGCGTATCGCATTCGGTACGTGCCCACTGGCGTGTCGCGCGAGGGGTGGCACGACGTATCGATTTCGATTCCCAAGTACCCGTCGTATCGGCTGACCGCGCGGCCGGGTTACTCAATTGCGCGCTCGGCACCAGTCGTTGCACCAGCACCGACGACGGGCACGCTCGCCGATGTGATTCAACGCTACGGCTCCGGCGACGTCGTCGGCGCGATGCAGATCGTCCGCAGCCAGCCGCAGATGGCAGTGATGCTTCGCGAGTACATGGATGGTTTGCACGCCTGGCCGGACAATCCGCATCTGGAATCCGCCTTTGTGCTCGATCTGGCCGTGGCAGGTTTGTCAGACCGGAACGCGGCCGACCTCGCGCGAGACCTGCTGTTGAGGCAGCAACGCCTGGTGCGTGATCCGCTCGGGCCCAGCTCGTTTGAACGTTTCTGGCTCTGGAGCGCCTCCGCGTTGACACTCGGCTTCAACGCCAATGAGTTGACCACGCGGCTGGTCGAAGGCGCCCGTGAGCGGTTTCCGGATGAGCCACGGCTGAATCTGATCCACGCGGTGCTGCTCGATCGGCGTTACCCCGGGGGGTTGCTCGGCAGCGAGCCTGGTCGCTCCGAGCGCATCGGCATCCTGCCGATGACGGGAGATCGCAACAGCGCGACGTTGACGCGGGTGACAATTCCCCGCGCAACCGTGCCCGCCAGTCACGGTGTTGAGGTGCTGGCGGCCTACGATGCCGCGATGACCGCGCCGGAAACCGTCGACGAGGCGCGGGTGCGCAAGGCCTGGGTGCTGCACCGGCTCGATCGGAAGGACGAGGCCCTGGCGCTCCTGGAGGTGGCAGGGAATCCGGTGGACGTCGCGATCGAATACACGCGGCACCTGTTCCGCGGCACGGTGCTCGAAACGCTTGAACGGCACGCGGACGCGCGCGATGCGTTCAGACGCGCAAATGCGCTGCTGCCCGAGGCGCAGTCGGCACGCGTGGCGCTCATGCGCCATGCCGTCATGGCCGGCGAGATGGCAGAGGCCGAGAGACTCGCCGAGATGGTGCAGACCACGACGGCGAACGACCCGTGGTGGTCGTACTGGCAGGCGGACTTCCGCATGGTTGGGGCGGCGCTGGAGCGGATGCGGGCTTACAGATGATGGGCTGACGGGCTGGTGGGCTGGTGGGCTGGTGGGCTGGTGCGCTGATGGGCTGGTGGGTTGATGGGTTTGGTGGGTTGCTGGGCTGGTGGCGAGGTGACGAGGTGGTGACCACGCGGTACGTGATGCTCCTTGCGGGGTGTTCCCTGCTGTTCAGTGCGGCTCCAGCCGCGCAGGTGCAGTTTCGGTCGACGACGGATGTCGTGACGGTAGACGTGTCCGTGCGTGACGGCTCGCGGGTGGTCACCGGATTGGCGGCAGCGGACTTTGAGGTCGACGACAACGGCGTCCGGCAGACGGTGATGGACGTCAGCTACGACACAATGCCCATCGACATCACCATCGCGCTCGATATCAGCCTGAGCGTCGAAGGAGAGCGACTGGAGCAACTGCGGCGCGCGGTTGGTCAGCTGATGCAGGACCTCGGTGCCGAGGATCGTCTGAGTCTCATCGCCTTCAACGTGCGTCCTCAACGGATCGTCGACTTCACACGAAACGTCGCTGAGGTCGATCGCGCGGTCGCTCGACTGTCCGCAGGTGGCGGCACGTCGATCTGGGATGCCACGGCCGTCTCGCTTGCCTCGCCGCACCCGTCAGGCCGGCGTCACCTGCTCGTGTTGTTCACCGATGGCCTCGACTCCACCAGCTTCACCAGCCCTCGGCAGCTATCGCTGCTGGCGCAACGGATGAACACCACCATCAGTTCCGTCGTGCCGCAGCGACTGCAGTTCCTGGTGCGGAGCACAACGGGAACCGGCACCGCGACGCTGGCGCGCCTCGCGTCCGATACCGGCGGCACTTCCATTCCCCTGACCAGCGCTCGCCAGGATCTGACCGACGCGTTCCAACGTCTGCTGACCCGCTTCCGCTCGACCTATGTCCTGCACTTCCAACCTCAAGGCGTGGCGTCCACCGGTTTCCATACCCTGAACGTCAGCATCACCGGCAAGCCCAAGTACATCGTCACGGCCCGTCGCGGTTACGTGCGCTGAGCGGCGCGGCTCAGCGTGCCCGTTCCGTCTCAGTTTTGATGTGCCCGAGCACGCGTTCGTGAATGCGTCCGATGATGACGTCGGTGACCCACCGCCAATACGGGGCCGGCGCCATGTCGAGCTGATACCAGGTGCTGCCTTCCAGCCGTGTGCGGCCGTTGGGCAGCGCGACGAGGCGGAACTCGCCCCGCCGGCTGTTGAGATAGCCGTCCAGGTGCGGCGGGTGAACGTGGTTCCACGGTGAGAGCTCACGTAGAGGCGCGGGTGCCTCAATCACGTCAAACGCAAGGCGCTTCGCCGGTTCCCACGCCGTGATGGGCTCCACGAACGGGCCGGTCGAGAAGACGCAGTACCTGACGGCGCCGACGCCATGCCCCTCGACACGAGCCTCTCGCGGATACGCCAGCCCGATCTTGAACCACCACTCCGTTGGTTCGGGCAGAGGCGGAAACGCGAGCACGTGCGGCCAGACGGCCTCTGGTGCGGCATCGATCTCAATCGCTGATCGGACCTCATGGAGCGTCTCTGTCGGCGGGATGGCTGCCTCGATTCCCCAGCCAAGGGGGAGCAACATCAGACCAAGGGTCAGTGGCCCTTTCCTGACTTCGCCGGCAAGGGCAAGGCCCGCCGTGGAGCCGGCAACAGCCAGAGGAATCGCGAGTGGGGCCGCCATGACGAGGCACACCGCCCCCTCAAATGCGACCATCACCATCAGACCGCCACCCAGCAGGAATGCGAACGACAGGGCTGCAAAGGCGTGGCTCTCGGGTTCCTTGCTCCAGATGCTCAGGAAGTACCCGACCGTAAATCCCATGACAAACGGGGCGCCGAGGAACAGGAGAAACCCGTACGTCCGGAACGCGGTGACCCCGAGAATTGCCGTGGACACGACGACGAGGGCTCCGGCCACTGCGGCTCTGAGCGCGACGGGAGCCAGGTTCCAAAGGCGAATCAGCATGAGGTATATTGGTAAACATGTTCACTAAAAATGTCAAACCGGCGGAAAATCGCTCAGAAAGCGCCCCTCGCCGGCGTGGCCGGCCCGCCGGCCGGACCGAACATGGCCTCGCGGTTCGCGACAAGCTGTACGACACCGCGATCGGGCTGATTGGTGAACTGGGCTACGAACAGACGACGCTGAGGCAGGTGGCGGACCGCGCCGGGGTCAGCGTCGGGTTGTTGTATCGCTATTTTCCGAACAAGCGCGCCCTGGTCCTTGCGCTGTACGACCAGTTGTCACTCCAGCAGGTCGCTCGCGCCTCAGCGATGGCGAACGGCCCCTGGCGCGACCGTTTCATCGTGGCCCTCGAATCCAGCCTGGAGGTACTTGCGCCGCATCGACGCACGTTGTCAGCGATGATCCCGGTGCTGATCTCTTCTGCGCCGGACGGCCTGTTCGGCAGCGAGACCACGTTTTCGCGACGAAGGGTGCAGGCGGTCTTTCAGGACGCCGTCGTCGGCGCCAAAGATGCTCCACGTGGTGATCTTGCGCCGGCGCTCGGGCGGCTCGGCTATCTCGTGCATCTGGCCGTCATCTTGTGGTGGCTGCTCGACCGCAGCCCGGACCAACGCGCGACGCGCGCGCTGGTCGCGCTCATTCGTCAGTTGTTGCCGATGACGGCAGTTGCGCTCAAGCTGAAGCGAGTGGGCGCCATGGTCATTGCCGGCGACCGCCTCTTCGCCGAGGCGCTCCTGCAGGAGACGGAGAGCGGTATGCTGTGAGGTTGTGCAGCTCCGTGAACTCCTCGATCTGCTGGAACAGGTCGCCAACGACCGCCGACTGATGGCCGACCTGTCGGAAGAAGAGCGCGTCCGCTTGATTCAGGCCGCCGGACGCATCTTTAATCCCGATCCGTCCGAACGTCGCCGCATGGTCAAGGCCGTCGTGCGCAAACGCAACGCGGAGCGCCAGCAGCGCGACCACGCGGTGTTGCACCAGACGGGCATCCGCGAGCTGCGCCGCAAGCCGGTGTTCACCACACCGAACTACTTTCTGCCGGAGGGAACGGAGGCGGCGAGCGCGCAGCCCGAGGCAACGCCGATCCAGGACGAGCGGCACTGTTACGTCTGCAAGGAACACTTCACGCAGGTGCACCACTTCTACGACCAGTTGTGCCCGACCTGCGCGGAGCTGAACTTCCGCAAGCGCACGGAAACCGCAGACCTGTCGGGCCGCGTCGCGCTGCTGACGGGCGGACGCGTGAAGATTGGCTACCAGGCGGGGCTGAAGCTCCTGCGCGCGGGTTGCCACCTGATCGTGACAACGCGGTTTCCTCGGGATTCGGCACAGCGATATGCCGCTGAACCCGACTTCGAGCAGTGGGGCCACCGCCTCGAGATCTTTGGTCTCGACCTGCGCCACACGCCGAGTGTCGAAGCCTTCTGCCGCGAGATGCTCCGCGCCCGCGACCGCCTCGACTTCATCGTCAACAACGCCTGTCAGACGGTGCGGCGCCCGCCGGACTTCTACGCGCACATGATGGAAGGCGAGACGTCCGCGCTGCACGACATGCCGGAACATGTCCGCCAGCTCGTGGGCAACTATGAGGGACTGCGCGGCTACCACCTGTTGCCGGAGGCCGACGCGGCCGGCAGCCGTGATGCCCTGGCCAGCAGGCTCTCCGATGTCGCGGGGCTGACCCATGCCGCCGAGCTGTCACAGGTGGCGCTGCTGCCGGAGGAACTGCAGGCGCAGCAGGCGCTGTTCCCGCAGGGGCGCCTCGACCAGGACCTGCAGCAAATCGACCTGCGCGATCGGAACTCGTGGCGTCTGCTGCTGGCCGAGGTGCCGACGGTCGAGCTGCTCGAGGTCCAGCTGGTCAATGCCGTGGCGCCGTTTGTGCTCAACGCGCGCCTCAAGCCGCTGATGGTCAAGGTCCCCACCCGCGACAAACACATCGTCAATGTGTCCGCGGTGGAAGGGCAGTTCTATCGGAACTTCAAGACCACCCGGCATCCCCACACCAACATGGCCAAGGCCGCCCTGAACATGATGACCAGGACGGCAGCCGCCGACTATCACGTCGACGGGATCCACATGAACAGTGTGGACACCGGGTGGGTGACCGACGAGGATCCCGTGCAGATTGCCGCCCGCAAGACGGCAGAACATCACTTCCACCCCCCGCTCGACATCGTGGATGGCGCCGCCCGGATCGTCGACCCGATCATCGATGGCTTCAACACCGGCGAGCATGTCTGGGGCCAGTTCCTGAAGGATTACAAGCCGACGACCTGGTAGCGGCCCGGACACGGTATCCTTAAGAGCTGTGTTACGAGCTGGAATCGTCGGATTGCCCAACGTCGGCAAGTCCACCCTCTTTAATGCGGTCACGCGCACGCGAAAAGCCGAGGCCGCCAACTATCCCTTTTGCACGATTGATCCCAACGTCGGGATCGTCACCGTGCCCGACGCCCGTCTGCAGGCGCTGCAGCAGATCGCCAAAACGACCGTCGTCATTCCCGCCGCCATCGAGTTTGTCGATATCGCGGGACTGGTCAAGGGCGCGTCAACGGGGGAGGGACTCGGCAACAAGTTCCTGACCCACATCCGCGAGGTCGATGCGATCGTGCAGGTCGTGCGCTGCTTCGAGGACGAAGACGTCCACCACGTCGCGTCGACGGTGGATCCGGTGCGCGACATCGAGATCATCAACACCGAGTTGATCCTGGCCGACCTCGAATCGGTGCGGAAGCGGCGTGAGCGCCTGGCCAAGGACGTCAAACGCGGTGACAAAGAGGCGGCCGCCGAAGATGCGGTGCTTGCGAAGCTCGAGCCCGTGCTTGACTCGGGCACCCCAGCCCTGCTCGCCGACCTCAACGAGGATGAACGGGCGTTGGCAAAGCCGTTGTTCCTGCTCAGCAACAAACCGACCATCTTCGCCTGCAACGTAAAGGACACGGAGTTGGCGACCGCCGATCAGAATCCCCACGTGCAGAAGGTGCGCGACTACGTCAAGGCGCACCTGGCGTGTGAGGCCGTCGTCATCAGCGCGCAGATCGAAAGCGAACTGATCGACCTGGCCGAAGACGAAGCGCAGGAGTTCCTCAAGGACCTGGGCGTGTCGGAGAGCGGCCTCGGCGCGCTCATTCGCGCGACCTACCACCTGCTGGGACTGCGCACGTACTTCACCGCCGGGGAGAAGGAAGTGCGCGCGTGGACGATTCACGCCGGGGATACCGCACCCAAAGCGGCCGGCGTGATTCACTCGGATTTCGAGCGCGGCTTCATCAAGGCGGAAACGGTCGCCTACGCTGATCTGGTTGCGTGTGGATCAATTGCCTCCGCGCGCGAGAAGGGCCTGTACCGCATGGAGGGCAAGGAATACGTGGTGCAGGACGGCGACGTGATGCTCTTCAAGTTCAACGTCTGATCATGGCTGCGGTGCGGACGCTGCTCATCGGCGCTCTGCTCTGTGCCTTCCCGTCGCTGCCCGCGGCGCAATCGGCCACGCCGCAGGCGCCCGCCCAATTCACGGTGCTGGCCGGTGGACATCCGCTGGCGGTCTGGCATCGCGGACCTTCCACTCCGACCGCCACCGTGCTGCTTGTGCATGGCCGCACGTGGAGCAGCCGCCCCGACTGGGACCTGCAGGTGCCAGGACTCGAGCGGTCCGTCATGCAGTCGCTGGCCGCCCGCGGGTTCGCCGTGTATGCCGTGGACCTGCGCGGCTACGGCGCGACGCCACGCGACCGTACGGGCTATCTGACACCCCGACGCGCCGCCGCGGACGTGGCCGCTGTCACACAGTGGATCGCGGCTCGCCACCGATCGCTGCCACCGCCGGCGCTGGTGGGATGGTCGCTGGGCGGGGCAGTCGTGCAACTGGCCTCGCAGCAGCCGGAGACCGCCGCGTCGGCGCTCGTGTTGTTCGGCTACTCGATTGACCCGGACGCGCGTTGGACCCCGACCCCCCAGGCCCCGGCGCCTCCAATGGAAAAAACCACGCGCGCCGATGCCGAAGCCGACTTCGTGTCGCCGCAGGTCACGCCCCGAGCCGTCATTGATGCGTTTGTGCGGCAGGCGATGGCCAGCGATCCTGTCCGCGTCGACTGGATTCGTCAGGACGAGTTCAACGCCATCCGCCTCGATCGCGCCACACTGCCGACGCTGGTCATTCAGGGCTCCCGCGATCCGGGCATGGATGACACGGCGACGGGCAAGTTCATGGCGGCGCTCAGTGCCGCCAGCAAGCAGTGGACCGTGCTCCCTGGCGGCGATCACGCCGCGCACATCGAAGACACCCATGATGCCTTCATCGACGCCGTCGTGGGCTTTCTGCTTCGGCCGCCGGCGGTGAAACGGTGAGCGCCTGTCACCTGCGACGTGAACAAGTCGTTCCGCATGGCCTCGACGAGGTCTTTGCATTTTTTGCGGATGCACTCAACCTCGAGCGCATCACTCCGCCTGAGCTGCGCTTCCGCGTGCTCACGCCGGCGCCCATCGACCTCCGGGAAGGGGCGTTGATCGACTACAGGCTCTCGCTGTTTGGTGTGCCTTTTGGCTGGCGCACCAGGATCTCGTCCTGGCAACCGCCGGTCATGTTCGTGGATGAACAGCTGCGTGGACCCTATCGCGAGTGGATCCACACGCATACGTTCGAGTCGGTGCCCGGCGGTACCCGGCTCACCGACCACGTACAGTACCGTCTGCCGCTGTATCCATTTGGTCAGGCCGCCTTGCCATTGGTCCGCCGGCAGGTGGCGCATATCTTCGACTATCGCGCTCGCGTCATCGCGGAGGTTTTCAGATGAAACAGATCTGGCTCGTCACCCTGCTCGCCGCCTCGGTCCTCACTTCGGCACCCCGGCACTCCGGCACCTCGGAACTTCGAGACGACCCTGTCGCGACCTTCTCGATTCTCGGCTACGACCCTGAAACCGGGGAGTTGGGCGGCGCCGTCCAGTCGCGCGTGTTCTCGGTTGGCAACGGCGTGTTGTGGGCCGAGGCCGGTGTGGGCGCCGTCGCGACGCAGGCCATCGTGGATGTCAGCTACGGGCCGCAAGCGCTCGAGTTGCTTCGCAAAGGCGTCGCGCCTGCCGACATCATCAAGCAGGTGTGGGAGCGGGACCCTGATCCCGGTCTGCGCGGCAACGCCTGGCCCAAGGCGGGGCGCCAATTTGCCGTGATCAATCCAAAGGGTGAGACTGCCGTGTTCACCGGGCCGGAAGCAAGCGCCTGGGCCGGGCACAAACAAGGGAAGTACGCCACGGCGCAAGGGAACATCCTCGCGGGACCGGAAGTCGTGGAGCAGATGATTGCCGCGTTTGAGTCCACGCAAGGCCGGCTGGCGTTCCGCCTGCTTGCGGCCCTTGAAGCCGGTCAGGCCGCCGGCGGCGATAAGCGCGGCATGCAGTCAGCGGCGATGTTGATCGTGAAGGAAGATGGCGGCGTGTGGCTCAACAACGATGTCGTGCTGCGCCTGCAGGTCGACGATCACACGGAGCCCATCAAGGAACTGCGCCGTCTCGTTGAGCGCCGCTTCCCGCGGCGATAAGGCAAGTTCACCTTGGAGACACGGAGGTCATGGGGAAATCCATTTCTTGGAGTTCTCCACGTTCTCCATGCCTCCATGGTGATGGTGTCGTTGCGCTAGAAGCCGATCCCCAGCGTGACGCCCAGCGTGCGCGGGCGGCCCATTTCGCCCACAAACCCTGACGGCGCGAAGTTGCCATAGGCAAAGGCGACCGGGATGTAGCGCGTGTCGAACGCGTTGCGGACCCAGCCTTCGATGGTCACGCCTTTCACGTCAACACCGGCGCGGAAGTTCGCGAGGGTGTACGCCTCCTGGCTCGCCGTATTCGCATCGTCATAAAAGAATGCGCCGTGGCGCACGACTTCGGCTCGGCCAAACGCCGAGACGGTCGAGTTGATCGCGCGTGTGAACTGCACGCCGGCCGACGCCGTGACGTCCGGCGTGAACGGGAGATCCTTGTCTTCGACATCGGCGCCGTTGGACATCGAGCCCGCGCCAAAACGCGCGCGCGTCAGGCCGAGCGAGCCGAACACGTCGACGCCGGGGGCCGCGCGCGCCAGCAGTTCGACTTCGGCGCCGCGGCTGGTGGCACCGCCGACGTTGGCGATGTAGAACGCGCCGGGCGCCTGCGGGATCGGCAGGTTGAGCTGCAGTTCCGACCAGTCGATGTAGAACAGGGACGCGTTGAGTTGCAGGCGGCCGGCCGCGAACGTGTTCTTGGAGCCGGCTTCAAACGTCCATGTCAGCTCCTCGTCGTACGCCTCACTTCCGGAAGGCGCCGTCGGGTTGAAGCCTCCCGCTTTGTAGCCGCGACCCGCCGTTGCATACAGGATCGAGCCGGACGTGGCTCTTACGGTCACAGACGCGTTCGGCGAGACGTTGGTGTACGTGACCTTCTGATTGACCGGCGTTGGCGGCGCAATCTCCGGATCGTAGAAGGAGCTCAACATGGCCTCCTTTGTTTCGCGATCGGCACGGGCGCCTACGGACAACTGCACGCGGTTGGAGAAGTCAAACGTGGCCTGCGCGAACCCGCCGAACCCCCGGTCGTCAATGCTGCCCTGCGGCGAGTGCTGCGTGACCGGGAATCCAAGAAACGGCGAGAGCAGGAAGGGCGCAAAGGTGTTGACCGCGTCGGTGTCGTAGTTCTGGCTGAACATCACGCCGCCGATCTGCCACGAGAGCGTCGCCGAGGGGGACAGCGTCAGGTTCGAGCCAGGCGTCGAGGCGACACGCACTTCCTGCGTGAACTGTGTGGCTTCTTCGTCGTTCGTGCGCCTGATCAGATCCAGCGGCGTGTAGTCGAGGTCGGTGGCGTCCACAGTCTCCCAGCGCAGGTAGCCGGTCGTCGAGGTGACGCTGGCCTTGTCGCCTTCAAAGCGCGTGATGAACGTGGCCGACCTGATGTCGCGGTTCTGATAACCCTCGTAGTCACGCATGGTCGTGAAGGGACTCTGCCGGAGTCCGGCCAGATCCGAGAGGGCGTAGTCGCCGTCGCGCGACCGCTCTCCAGAGACGATGAGGCGGGACTCCCACTGGGCGTTCGGCGTCCACATCAACTGCGCCTTGCCGAACGTGCCCTCGCGTCCATCCAGCAGGTGGCCCGTCAACGCGTTGGTCGTGAAACCGTCGCGCTCCGCGCGGCCCGCCGCGACGGACAGCGCGACCGTCTGCGACAGCGGACCCGAGATCGCGCCGCGAACCTCGCGTGTGCCGTTGTCGCCCAGCGGCGCCTGCAGGTGTCCGGTCCACCGCGTCAGGCTGGGACGCGCGGACGCGATGTTGACGAGGCCCCCGAGCGTGTTGCGTCCAAACAGCGCGCTCTGCGGCCCTCGCACGAATTCGATCTGATCGACGTCGATGAGTTCAAAGCTCGAGGCATTGGCGTGCAGCACAGGGACGCCATCCATGTACGTCGTGATGGCGGGATTGGCCGGACTTGATCCGATACCCCGAAAACGCGCATTGCTCAGTTTGCGCGCCGTGAACTCGGTGAACACCGTATTGGGCGCCATGAGGGCCGCATCGCTGATGAACGAAATCCCCGCCCGCGCGATCATGTCGCGGGTGACTGCCGTCAGGCTGACGGGAAGCTCCTGCGCCTTGGCCGGTTCCTTCTGCGCGGTGACCGTAACCTCAGGCAACGTGATGCGTTCAGTGGCGGGAGGCGTCTGCGTGTTTGTGCCCGTCGTCTGCGCGACGGCCGGCGCGGCGGTAAGCAGGGTCGCAGCAGAGAGGGCGTGAATCAGTCGGTTGAACACCATGCCGTCAGTATACGAAGACCTTTGACGTCGGGTTTAGTTGCATCCTGCTAGAATCCGCGCCATGACACGACTGCTGACGGGATGCGGAGTTGCGGTGTTGGCGGCGTCCACGGTGCTTTCGGCACAGCGGCCGGCGATTGGTAACGCCATTCGGCGGTTCGTCACGGTGGATGCACCAGTCGTGGCATTGACGCACGCCCGTGTCATCGATGGCACGGGTGCTCCGGCGAGACTGGACCAGACGCTCATCCTCGCCGATGGCCGCATTTCCGCGATGGGGCCATCATCGACCACGCCGGCGCCGGAGGGTGCCACGGTGGTCGATCTCACGGGAAAGACCGTGATCCCGGGGATGGTCATGCTCCACGAGCACCTCTACTACCCGACCGGCCCGGGCGTCTACGGTCAACTCGGTGAAAGCTTCGTGCAGTTGTACCTGGCCGGAGGCGTGACCTCGATGCGGACCGGAGGCAACGTCAACGGCGTCATGGACATCAACATGAAGCGGCTCATCGACAGCGGCGCCAAGGCGGGCCCGTGGATCGACGCGACCGCGCCCTACCTGAACGGTCCCAATACCTTTCAGCAGATGCGCACGCTGCAGGGCCCGGACGATGCCCGACGACAGGTGAACTACTGGGCCGATGAAGGCGCCACGTCGTTCAAGGCCTACATGGCAATCACACGCGCGGAACTTGGCGCGGCGATCGATGAAGCACACAAACGCGGACTCAAGGTCACCGGGCATCTCTGCTCGGTGACGTATGCCGAGGCCGCCGAACTGGGCATCGACAACCTTGAACACAGCTTCATGGCCTCGACGGACTTTGTCGCAGACAAGAAGCCGGACCTTTGTCCTGGCCAGGGGGCAGGACAGCGGACAATTGCCGCGCTCACGCCGAACGACCCGAAGTTCCTGGCGTTGGTGAAGACCCTGGTCGACAAGGGTGTGACGCTCACCACCACGCCCACCGTGTTCGAGACGTTCACGCCCGGTCGCCCTCTGCCACCCGGGCTGGAGGTGCTTGTCGCCCCTTTGCGCGAGTCGTTCGAGCAGAACTGGGCCCGCACGGCCAAGAGCACGAACTCGGTCTACACCGCACTGTTTCCGAAGGGGCTGGAGCTTGACCGGGCCTTCGCCCGCGCAGGCGGGCGTCTCGTGGCGGGCACGGATCCCACTGGCGGCGGTGGGGTCATTCCTGGATTTTCCAATCAGCGAACGATCGAGATCCTCGTCGAGGCTGGATTCACGGTCCCAGAGGCGATTCGCATCGTGACGCTGAACGGCGCCGAATACCTGGGCCGCGCCAAGGACATCGGATCGCTCGCTGTCGGCAAGCAGGCTGACCTCATCGTGCTGACGGGCAATCCCCTCGACGATGTGGCGGCCGTACGCGCGGTGCAGACGGTCTTCAAGCAGGGCATCGGTTTTGACTCGGCCCGGCTCATTGCGAACGTTTCCGGACGGGTCGGCATCTACTAGCCGCCACCCACCGCCACCTTGCCACCCCCGCCGCCTCTTGTTAAGGTATTGGCGGACAACAACATGGAGTGTGGTGCGGATGAATAAAGCGCGTCTGGGAAGCCTGCTGATGGCGGCCGTCATTGCGGCCGGCTGCAGCGGTGATCGAGCACGTGAGGCCGAGCGCCAGGATGTGGTGCTCCCACGAGACACGGAGATCACGGAAGCCAAGGTTCCCAGAAACGCCACGCTCCAGGGATTGCTGCTCAGCCATCCTGCGTCTTCCCAGTTTGCCGATTCGATCGTCACCGCGGTCAGCGACGTCTTTAATCCGCGCCTGCTGCGCGCCAATCAGCCGTATCGCGTCACGACGACGCTTGATGGACTGTTCCGCGAATTCCGCTACACACTCGACGCGGACCGGTTCCTGCGTGTGGCCCTGCGCGACGACAGTCCGGCCGATGCCCCGGCGTTTGATGTCGAACTCGTGCCGGTGCCGAAAGAAATCGTCTCCGATGTCGTCGAGGTCGGGATCACCTCTGAGCGTCCGTCGTTGTGGGCCGCGCTTGAGGAGAAGGGCGAAAACGTCCAGCTCGCGATGATGTTGTCCGAAGTGTTCGCCGGCGACGTGGACTTTAATTCGGACCTGCAGGACGGCGATTCCTTCCAGGTGTTGTTCGATCGCGTGCTGCGTGATGGTCAGTTCTCAGGTTACGACGCGGTGCAGGCGGCGGTGCTTCACAACGATGGGCGCACGCTGACGGCCATTCGGTATCAGGGCCCGGACGGCAAGATGTCGTGGTACGACGCCGAGGGGCGCTCGCTCCGCCGCCAGTTTCTCAAGTCGCCGCTTGGCTTTGAGCCGACGGTGACGTCACGCTTCAACCTGAACCGCCTGCATCCGGTGCTCGGCTACGTTCGCGCGCATCGTGGAGTCGACTATAGGGCCGCGTACGGCACCCCTGTGCGCTCGGTGGCTCCAGGCACGGTCATCGCTGCCGGATGGGCCGGGGGCGCCGGACGTCGGGTGGTCATCCGCCACGCCAGCGGCTACGAGAGCGCCTACTTCCACCTGTCGGCGTTTGCCCCCGGGCTGTCTGTGGGTGACAAGGTCGAGCAGGGCACCCAGATTGGACGTGTGGGCAACAGCGGCACAGTCACGGGCACCCACCTGCACTACGAGCTCAGGAAGGACGGGCAGCACATCAATCCCGTGACGGCGCATCGCAACATGCCGCCCGGTGTGCCGATCCCCGCAGACGAGCTTCCGGCGTTCCAGGCCGCCCGCGACAAGGTGCTCGGCACGATGTTGAATACGCTGGCGTCCGCCTCGGCCGCTCCGGCAACTGCCCCTGCCGCGACGGCGTCAAGTTCGAGACAATAGAACGTCATGGCTGTGCTCGCTCCCTTCCGGGCGCTGCGTCCGGCGGCGTCGGCTGCTTCCCGCGTGGCCTCGGTGCCCTACGACGTGGTCTCGACTGACGAAGCCCGTGCGCTCGTCGCCGATAATCCGCTCAGTTTTCTCCGCGTGACGCGGTCCGAGATCGACCTGCCCGACGGCACCGACATCTACAGCGATGCGGTGTACGCGCAGGCGACTCGCAACCTCCAGGCGCTGGAGGCCGGCGCGCCGCTGGTTGAGGACGCCGCGCCCACGTTGTACTTCTACCGCCAGCAGATGGGTGATCACATCCAGACCGGGCTGGCCGGCTGTTTCAGCGTCGACGAATACGAACGCGACCTGATCAAGAAACACGAAAAGACGCGGCGCGACAAGGAAGATGACCGCACGCGACACATCGTCGAGACCCGCGCGCAGACGGGTGTGGTCTTTCTGACCTATCGCGCGGTTGACGCCGTGGATGCCGTGGCTGCCCGTGTGTGTGCGGCCGAGCCGTTGTATGACTTCGCGGCGCCAGATGGCATCCGCCATACCGTATGGACCGTGCCGAGCGGGGATGTCGCGACCCTCGTTGAGTTGTTCGCTCGGATTCCCGCGCTTTACATCGCCGACGGCCACCATCGCGCCGCCAGTGCCGCGCGCGCACGCGCCGCGCTGCGCGAGCAGGGCCGTCCTTCAGCCGACGCGGATGTCTTCATCTGCGTCGCGTTTCCCGATCGGCAGCTCCACATCCTACCCTATCACCGGATCGTCAAGGACTTGAACGGTCTGTCAGCGGAGGCGTTCCTCGCGTTGTTGTCGAAGCGCATGCCTGTGCGTGAGGCGGGACCGACGCCCGGAGCGCCTGACGAGGTCTGCATGTATGTGGACGGTCGGTGGCATGCGATCACGCTGCCGGCGTCTCCCGCGGGCACGTCACACGCCGACAGCCTGGCTGTCGCGGTGCTGCAGCGCGAGGTGCTGACGCCGCTGCTTGGCATCGGCGACATCCGCGCGGACAAACGCATCGATTTTGTTGGTGGGGCGCGCGGCACCGGCGCGCTGGAGGCTGCAGTGAACAGCGGCCGCGCCGCGGTCGCCTTCTCGATGTATCCCGTCTCGGTGAACGACCTGCTGACGGTCTCCGATGCCGGCGACATCATGCCGCCCAAGTCAACCTGGTTCGAACCCAAGCTTCGCGATGGCCTGCTGATCCATCGCATCTGATTCCTTCAGCAAGGGAAGGCCCGCTCATGTCGTCCGTGCATCGCATCTACAACTTCTCGTCGGGTCCGGCCGTGCTGCCGCTG
>CBINOO010000060.1:0-24271 GCA_966252305.1 uncultured Acidimicrobiia bacterium | reverse complement strand
CTCCGCTGGTCGCGCAGGCGGATTTTGTGTTTCACCTGGCGGCCGCGGTCGGCGTCAAACTCATCGTCGAGGCGCCCGTCCGCACGATCGAGACCAACGTGCACGGCACCGAGGTGGTGCTCAAGCAGGCGGTGAAAACACGCACACCGGTCGTCGTGTTTTCGACGTCCGAGGTCTACGGCAAGAGCACCGCCGTGCCGTTTGCCGAGACGACCGACCTGGTCATGGGGCCGACCCACAAACACCGATGGGCCTATGCGTGCAGCAAGGCACTCGACGAGTTCCTGGCGCTGGCCTACTGGAAGGAATTCGGGCACCCGGTCATTGTTGTGCGGCTGTTCAACACGGTGGGTCCCCGCCAGACCGGCCGATACGGGATGGTCATCCCGAATTTTGTCCGGCAGGCACTGGCCGGCGAACCCATCACGGTGTTTGGCGACGGCACCCAGACACGGTCGTTCACCTACGTGGGTGACGTGGTGAGCGGTCTGATCGCCCTCATGCAGACCCCGGCGGCCCACGGCGAGGTCTTCAACATCGGCAACGACGAGGAAGTCAGCATGCTCGAACTGGCCCAGCGGGTGCGCGCGCTCACCGGTTCCTCATCGGACATCGTCCTCATCCCCTACGACCAGGCATACGAAGCCGGTTTTGAGGACATGCCTCGGCGGGTGCCCGCGTTGGGCAAGATTGCCGCGGCCGTGGGGTACCAACCGACCGTCGGCCTCGATGAGATTCTCCGAACGGTCATTGCCCACGAACAGGGCCTCGCGGCCCGGCGATAATAAGAACGTGCCAGGAATTCGCACCCGCGCCCGCAAGTCGGCCGAACGGCTCCTGCTCGGCAATGCCCGGCTGGTTCGCAAGGCCATGCTCGCCACCGGCCGTACGCGCTCGCCCCGCTGGCCCGACATCGTCCAGATCGAAAGCACCAACCTGTGCAACGCCAAGTGCGTGTTCTGTCCGCGCGATGAAATGCATCGGCGGCAGGGCGTGATGGAGTGGGACCTGTTCACCAAGGTCGTCGACGAATGTGTGGAGCTGGGCATCACACACGTCCGCGTGCACAACTACGGCGAGCCGTTCCTCGACCGTCAGCTGGTCGAGAAGGTGCGATACGCGAAGCAGCGCGGCATTGCCGAAGTCGGCATGATCAGCAACGGCTCGCTCATCACCGAGGAAATTGCGCAGGGGATGATCGACGCCGGCCTGGACGCCATCAACATCAGCGTCGATGCCTCCGGCAAGGAAGTCTTCGAGAGCACGCGCATCCACCTGAGTTATGACGATGTGATTCGGAACATCGAGTCGCTGGTGAAGCTGCGCAACGCCGCGGGCAAGGTGCGGCCGAAGCTGATCCTGTCGTTCGTCCGGCAGAACAACTCCGTGGACGAACAGCAGTTCATCGACCACTGGCGCACGGTCGCCGACAAGATCCACATCACCGACCTGCACAACTGGGCCGGCACACTCAACGCGCAGTCGGACGTGACGTTCCCCTGTTACCGCATGTGGCAGACGTTCACCGTGTTGTGGGACGGGCGGGTTTCGCTGTGTTGCGCGGACTTCGATGGTCGGCACATCCTCGGCGACCTGCGCACCCAGAGCATCGCGCAGGTGTGGAACTCGCCTGCGTATCAGGACGTGCGGCGGCAGCACCTGGAAAGTGGCGGGCCGGAGATCTGTCGGTCCTGCGACCTCCCGAAGAAGGACTCCCCCCTCTGGATCACCCGGCTTCGCTGACGAGGGAGAGGGCGTGGTAGCCTTAGCACGCTGACTCGGACGAGTCGACCACCACGGTCGAGGACCCGAAAGCCGGAGTGTCCTTGGCTCAATCCTCCACGTTTGCGTCTCCCGTCCTCAAGCGCGTGCTCGACCAGCGCGTCCATGCCTATCTTGCCGACAAGCGGACATTCGACCACCCGCTGATGTACGCCAAGGCCGCGCTCTTCGTGAGCCTGGTCGCCGTGTCGTATGCCTGGCTCGTGTTCTGGTCGCAGTCGCTGGCGGAAGCGGCGCTGGCCGGTGTGGCCCTGGCCCTGTCGGTCGCCGCCGTGGGCTTTAATGTCCAGCACGACGCCAACCACGGCAGTTTCTCGCGCTCCCGCGCCGTGAATGGCGCCCTGGGGTTCACGCTGGATTTGCTTGGCGCCAGTTCGTACTTCTGGGCCGACAAACACAACCACAACCACCACGTGTTCACCAACGTGTCCGACCAGGATGCCGATCTGCAGGCGGGCATTCTCGTGCGCTTCAGCGCGGATCACGAGTGGCGTCCGTTCCACCGCTACCAGCACCTGTATCTGTGGCCGCTCTACTGCGCGATTCATTACCGGTATCTCTACAGCGACTTCCAGCGGCTGTGGTTCGGGAAGGCGGACGGATTGTCGGCCCCGTATCCCCGGCCCAGACAGATCGCCGCGCTGCTGGCAGGCAAGGCATTTTTCCTGACCTGCGCGTTTGTCATTCCCTTCCAGTTCCATTCGGCGGGGCAGGTGATCGGCGGCTACCTGTTCGTCGTCGGTTTGATCGGGCTGATTTCGGGGCTGGTGTTCCAGTCGGCGCACTCGGTCGACAATGTCGATCACCTCATGGCCGGCGACCCCCTCGACACGCATGAGTGGGTGGTGCATCAGATCCGGACCACCTCGAATTTCGCCCCGGACAGCCGTCTGCTCACGTTCCTGCTCGGCGGGCTCAACTACCAGCGTGAGCATCATCTGTTCCCGAAGGTCTGCCACATCCACTATCCGGCCCTGTCGCGCATCGTGAAAGAGGTCTGCGCCGAGCACCACGTGCCGGTGGCGGAACACCCCACGTTTGGCGCGGCCCTGCGGTCCCATTTCCGCTTCGTCCGGGACATGGGCCACAGCCCGGCCGTCGCTGTCGCGGCCGCGTCCAACTGAGAGGGGGCTGCCGGCGCGAACCGGCAGGGGCGTATACTGCCTGTAGGCCCTACCTTGGAGGTCATGACCATGCCACGACTCAGACTCGGGATTGCGGTCGGCGTGCTGCTGGCAGGCGTCGGTGCGGCGTCGCTCGGGGCCCAGGCGCTGGGTCCACGGCAGCTGGAAGTGACCTTTAATGACGGCAAGGTCAGCATCGTGGCGCAGAACGTCACCGTGCGCGACATTCTCATGGAGTGGGCCCGCAAGGGCGGCAGCCGCATGGTGAACGTCGACAAACTTGGCGGCGCCGTCATTCCCCTCCTCGAATTCCACGACGAACCGGAAGCCAAGGTCCTGCGAAGCCTGCTGCGCGACGTGCCGGGCTACGGAGCTGCGCCCCGCGTGGCGCCGGCCGCCAACGCTTCGTCGTTCGCTGCGGTGTTCGTGTTGCCGACTCGCAGTGTTGCCGTCTCTGGCGTGTCGGCCGCCGCGCCGCCCGTGCAGCAGGTTCAGGCCCCGCAGCCTCAGCCGGTTCCCCAACCGATCCAGGGTTCGGTCGACGCCGAGATTCCTCCCGTGCGCCAGGTCGGCGAGTTGCCGCCGAGCACACCGGGCGGCAATACGGCCACCAACCCGAATCTGCGCACCGGGCCCGGCGGCGCCGTGACATCGACGATTCCCGGCGTCATCATCCCGGGTAATCCCACTCCCCCTGCAGGTGGCGGCACGGCCGGCCCTGGCGGCACCGGGCCTCGTCCCGCAGGCGGTCGTGGCGGCGGAGGCGGCGGCCGCTAGGCCCTCCCTCCGTCCGGTGTGATCCCGCTGCTCACACGCGCCGTCGCCGGCGCGCTTATCGGTGCGCTTCTGGGCCCTGCCGCCGCGTGGGTCCAGTACCAGTTCACCGCTCCCCTGACCATCGAGTTCGATCGCGAGCGCTCGCCTCTGCTTGACGGCATGTATGGCTCGGAACGTGTGGGTGACGAGACCTACGCGTGGAGCAGCGGCGCGGCGGCCCTGCAGTTGCCGGGCGTGGACCGCAGCGTGCCGTGGTCCTGTGCGGTGCGCGTGAAAGGCGGCCGGGCAGACGCCGCCACGTTGCCGGACGCCACGCTGACGGTTGACGGCATCATCACCACACGACAGGCCACGACCAACGAATACCAGGACATCACGACCGCCTTGCCGGTGCGCGACGGCTCCGGCGCAGTCGTCGGCCTGAGCCTGTCGAACACATTCCGACCGGAGAAGGATGCGCGCGACCTGGGCGTGATGGTTGATTCCTGGCGTTGCACGCCCGATGGCGTCGTGGCGTTGCCGGGCGCCGTCCGGAATGTCGCCATCATCGGCGCCGCGGCATTCGGCATCGCGTTCGCCTGCCTCGGCGCGTCGTGGCTGGCGCTGCTGGGCGGCGTGCTGGTCTTTGCCCTGGGGCACGCCATGCCGCTGACGGTCGGCAGTGGTCCTTTTGTGGCGACGCTGGCGCGCAGCATGTGGATCACGCTGACGGCCGCGGGAGCGCTGACGGTCGCGGGCCTCCTGTGGCGCCTGCGCGGACGAAAGTGGAGCGCCACGGCGCGGGTGGCCCTGGCGTGGACGGTTGTCGTGGCGCTGCTCAAGATGCTCGTCCTGCTGCATCCGGACAAACCGCTGATCGACGCGGTTTTTCATGCGCATCGCGTGCAGTGGGTCCTCGAGGGCCGGTACTTCTTCTCGCAGACGCTGCCATCAGGCGTGCAGATGCCGTATGCCATCGGCCTCTACGTGTTTGCCGCGCCGTTCACGGCCCTGACCCACGACATCGTGACGCTGCTGCGGATCATCATCGTGACGGCGGAGGCGACCGGCGCGCTCCTGATCTATGTGATGGTCGCCAGGGGATGGGATGACCGGCGCGCGGCCGTCGCGGCGGCGCTGCTCTTCCCCCTGCTGCCGCTGCCGTTCGTGATTACCGGCAACGCCAACATGACGAACGTGTTTGCCCAGGCCCTCGCGCTCGCAGCGGTCGCGGCCGCGGTCATCCCCAGGCTTGAATGGCGGCGGCCCGCGCCTGTCCTGTTGTTCACCCTCCTGACCTCTGCCGCGCTGTTGTCACACATCAGCACGTTGTCGCTGCTGGCGGTCACGCTCGGATGCCTGTGCATCGGCTATTGGTGGCGGGGGGATGCCGGGGTTCGACGAGCCGGGTGGGTGGTCGCGGCCGGTGCCGCCCTCGCGGCTGCCGTGGCGGTGGCGCTGTTCTACAGCCATTTCCTCGAGGAGTTCCGCTCGGCCCTCGTCATGCGGAACGCGTCGGCGGCAACGGGGCTCGAACCGGTGAGCCTCGGCGACCGCGCCGCAGAGGCCGTGGCCCTGCTGTGGTCGGACATTGGATGGCCACTGTGGCTCGCGGCTGCGGCGGGAGCGACCGTGTTCATCCGGCGGCCGTGGCGCGATCGCACCGATCTGGCCGTGCTCGCATGGACCGCCACCGCCGTGCTGTGCATCGGCAGTGTCATCCTCACACCTGTCGATCGGCCGTTTCAGCGGTATGCGGCGGAGTTCATCAGCCGCGTGATCTTCACGACCGCGCCTGCGATCGTTGTCCTTGCCGGCCTCGGCATCGGCGCGTGGTCACGACGCGGACGCGGCGGCGCGGCCGTCGCCGCCGCCCTTGGCCTCGCCACGGTATGGGTGGGTATCGACCACTGGTTGCAGTGGCTGCGCTGATACAATTTCGGGTTGATGAGCGCTGACGCAACCGGTGAATACGCGCTGCGCGGCGACTACCACCGGGACCCTTCCCCCGACTGGGAGTTCTACCCGACGTACCTGGCAAAACTCGAACGTGTGCGCGCGTTCCTGTCCTCGCTGCCCGCGGGCGCGCGTGTGCTGGATGCCGGATGCGGCGAGGGGGTGCTCGTCGAGGAATTTCACGGCCGCCTGGCCATCGAAGGCCTCGACCCCAATTACGAGTCGAAGTTCGTCACGCGCGGATCCCTGGTTCCGCTGCCGTATGCCGACGGGTCGTTTGATGCAGCGACGTGCCTCGACGTGCTGGAACATCTGACCTTCGACGAGCAGCCGCGCGCCATCGCAGAGCTGTTCAGAGTCATTCGTCCCGGCGGCCAACTCTACGTCTCCATCCCGAACCTGGCGCACCTGCAGTCACGCGTGCACTTCGTGTTGACCGGACGCCTCATCCATACCGCCAGCCTCGAGAAACATCCCGGCGATCGTCCGGCAGGCGACTACATCGACATGGCGAGGCGCGCGGGATTCCGGCTGGTGCATCGCTCCGGCATCTTCCCCACCGTCCCGGTGCTCACCAAGTACATCCGGCGACACCCCGCAAAGTTGCGCCCGGTGCATCGGATGTTGACGCGACTGCTGCCCGTGCCGGGCTGGTGTTTCCTGAATCTGATGCGCTTCGAGCGCCCCTAGTCGGCCGGCCGTGCGCAAAACGCTCGGATCCCTGACCAAAGACGTCGCCATCTATGGCGCCGGCGACATCGCCGTAACCGCGGTCAGCTACCTGCTGCTGCCGTTTTACCTCGATGTTCTCTCCCACGCGGACTACGGCGCGCTCGCGATGCTGCTCGTTGTCGAGACCGTCTCGAAGATCCTGTTTCGCTTCGGTCTCGACGGCGCCTTCATGCGTTATTACCTCGACTGCGAAACGGAGGAGCAGCGCCGGGAACTGGGCGGCACCCTGTGTCTCTTCCTCGCGGCCGCCAGCGGCGCATTGATGCTCCTGGGCCAGGCCGCGGCGGGTCCCGTGGCCGGGTGGCTGTTTGGTGATGACGCGCCTCGTTACGTGCTGCCGCTGCGGCTGGTGCTGCTGAACATCTTCCTGCTGACCTTCACGTTCATCCCGTTTCACGTGATGCGGATGCAGAAGGCGGCCGTCACGTTCAGCGCCTTCACGCTCGGACGGTCGGTCAGCACACTGCTCCTGCGGATCCTCTTCGTGCTGTTTCTGCAGTGGGGAGTCACCGGCCTGTTCGTGGCCGATCTCATCGTGACCGTGGTCGTCCTGCCGATGCTCTGGCCCTGGATGCGGCGAGCATTCGGCTTCTCCTTCTCGTCCGACCTGTTGCGACGATGCCTGGGGTTTGGGTTGCCGCGCCTGCCGCACGGCCTGGCGCAGCAGGCGCTTGATGGCGGCAACAAGCTGCTGCTCAACCAGTACGTGCCCCTCGACCGCATGGGCATCTACCAGATCAGCGGCACGATCGGTCAGAGCGTGAAGTTGTTTCTGTCTGCGTTCGAGACAGGCTGGGCGCCCTTCTACTACGCCACCGGACGTCAGCCCGATGCGCAGGAGGTCTTCCGGAAGATCGCCACGTACGGCATTGCGGTGCTCGTATTGCTGGCGGCGGGGCTCACGGCCATCGCCGATGACCTCGTGCGCATCCTGACCTACAAGGAACCCTGGGCCGCCGACGCCTACGCCCAGGCGCGAATTGTCGTCCCGCTTATTGCTGTGGGATTGACGTGGCAGGGCGTGTATCTGCTCACGTCGATCGGCCTGAACCTGACCAGCCAGACGAGGTATTACCCGGTCGCGACATTTGCGGCCGCCGCGGTCGGACTAGGCAGCGGTGCCCTGCTCATGCCGAGGTTCGAATTGATCGGCGCCGGAGTGGCGTTTGTGCTCTCCTACATGACCATGGCCCTGGTGGCCGGCCACTTCTCCCGCAGGCACTTTCCGATTGGTTATGAGTGGGCGCGCCTCGCGCAGGTCGTGGCGGCCGGCATCGTGGCCGCGGCCATCGGACTACTGCTGCCGCAAATGCCGCCGTGGATGGGACTGCTCGCGAGAGGATCGACCGTGGTGGCCATCTTCGGCACCTGGCTCGCCTTGAGTGGCTTTCTGCGCCCGACAGAGCGTGCGCTGCTGATGAAGGTGCTCAAGCGATGACGCGCGCCATTCTGGCGGCGGGCGTCATGTGCACGCTGCTGTATGCGTCAGCCATCCTCGGCTTTCCGAAGCCGGGCGGCCGGGTCGTCACCGGTGACGCGACACACCAGTTCGTGCAATTGCGCTCGATGGTGTTTGACCGCGACCTCCACTTCCAGAACGAGTACGTGCATCTGTACGGATTGCACGATGGCCCGGTTGAAGGTACCGAATGGGTCTTCACCGAGCTGACGTCGACCGGGCATGTGCGCAACTACATGCCCGTGGGACCGGCGCTGCTCTGGGCTCCCCTGTACATCGTCGCGGTCGCCGCCACCTGGCTCTGGTCCGCGCTGACCGGTGCGGCTGCGCCCGACGGGTTCGAGTCGTGGCTGCAACTGACCGGCGGTATCACCGGAGTCTGGGCCTCGACCGTGGCGGCGCTGCTCACCTGGCGATGGGTGGCATCAAGCGAGTGGCGCAACGGAGGCGCCTGGGCCATCGCCGGGCTCTGGCTCGGCTCACACGCGCTCTACTACACGCTCGTTTCGCCCACGTATTCACACGCGCCGTCCATGCTGGCCGGCGCCTTGTTTTTTTCGCAGTGGTGGCGATGGCGTGCCTCGCCCTCGCTCAGCGCGTTCGCGGTGAGCGGCGCGCTGGCCGGTGTCGCCGCGCTGATGCGGTGGCAGGACGCGTTGTGGCTGGCCCTGCCGGCCTGGCAGGCGCTGCAGTGGAACACGACGTGGGATCGGCGCGTCATCGCCCTCGCAGCCGCCGGGGCGGGCTGGCTTGTGGTGTTCTCGCCGCAGATGTACGTCTGGCATGTGCTCTACGGATCCGCCATCACCGTGCCGCAGGGCGCGGCGTTCATGGAATGGACGTCACCCAACCTGGTGGCGATGTTGTTCTCCGACAATCACGGCTGGATCTCGTGGACGCCAATCGTCATCCCGGCGCTGTTGGGCCTCGGGCGTCTTGCCCAACGCGACCGCTCGCTCATCGTCCCGCTCGGCTTCGTACTGCTCAGCGCCTGGTATGTGAATGCGTCGGTGGCTGACTGGTGGGCCGGCGAGGCGTTTGGCGCACGACGTTTCCTGTCGCTGACGCCGTTGTTGACGATGGGCCTTGCGGTATGGATGTGCGCGGCGGACGGAGTGGTGTCCCGCGCGCGGACCTGGATCGTGCTCGCGCTGATTGGCCTCAACGGCCTGCTGCTGTTTCAATATCAGGTATTCATGAAGGGCTGGCGCGACATCGCTCCGTATCCGCGTGGCATCGTCGACCTGTGGCTCACCCGGTTTGTCGTGCCGTTCCGCGTGTTCGGGAGGCTGTTCTGACGCCAACGCAACGACGTCTGTGCCTGGCAGCGATTGTCGTGGCCGGATTCTGGCTGCGTATCCAGGGTCTGGCCTACGGCTTGCCGGCCGTCTACAACATGGACGAAGTCGCGATCATGAATCGCGCGCTGACGTTTGCCACGGGCACACTGAATCCCGGCAACTTCCTCTACCCGACGTTCTACTTCTACGCGTTGTTTGCGTGGGAAGGCCTCACCGCGCTGGTTGGCGTGGTGCTCGGGTGGTGGGATTCCCTGGCGGGCTTCGAGCGGCAGTTCTTCGTGGATCCCACGCCGCTGTTTGTCTCGGGCCGACTGCTGTCTGCGTTGTGCGGGGCAGCGACGCTGGTGGTCGTGTATCGGATCGGAGCCCGCCTGCGAAACGAGACGACCGGCGTGATTGCCGCGGCGTTGCTCGCGGTCGCGCCATTTGCGGTGCAGGATGCCCACTACGTCAAACACGACGTGCCGGTCACGTTGCTCATCATGCTGGTCCCGCTCGCCCTCCTCTCATCGTCATCACGGCGACTGTGGTGGGCCGGCGCAGCGGTCGGTCTGGCGACATCGACGCACTACTATGCGGCGCTGGCGGCGCTGATGGTGATGGCGGAGCGGCTGACCGCGCCGGAATCATGGTCGGCGCGGCTGCGTGGACTCCTACTGGCGGCCGGCATCGCGCTCCTGGTGTTCCTCGCGGGTTCACCGTTCCTGATACCGGAGTGGCAATCGGCGTGGGTCGACATAACCCAGAACCGCGCGGTCGTCATGGATCGCGCGACGACGTCGGCCGGCGCGTTTGGTTATCTCGGCACCTATCTGAGCTGGTTGTTCGGGGGCGCCGCGCTTGGCACCCGCGTCGCGATGGTGTTGTCTGTCGTCGGCATGGTGGCTGGGCGCATCCCGTGGCGGCACGTCGTGGTGCTCGCGGTGTTTGAGCTGGCCTTCCTGCTGTTCATTGCCAACACCGTGCCCGCCACGCGGTATCTGAATCCCGTGCTGCCCGTGATCGCGCTGTTTGCAGCCGCCCTGGTCGGCCGGGCTGCCGAAGGCCGCTCCTGGGCCTCGGTGCTGCTCACGCTGGCGCTCGTGCTGCCGGCGGGATGGGCGAGTCATCAACTCGGGCGGTTCTTCCAGCAGGACGACACACGAACGCTCGCGCAGCAGTGGATCGAGGCCAATGTCGAACCCGGCGACACCCTGCTCGTGCAGCCCTACTCAGTGCCGCTAAGCCGGACACGCGCCGCGCTTGGCGAAGCCCTGCAGCGCTCGCTCGGGTCGCTGGCTGACGTGCCGCCGCGCTTCGCAAGGGAGTTGCGGTTTGCCGGTGACCACGGGCCGGCCTACCGCCTGATCTACCTGGGCGACGGCGGGCTGGACGCGGACAAGATCTACGTGTCGCCGTCCACGATTGGCACGTCGGGGACGCTGGAACCCCTGCGCACGCTTGGCGTGCGATGGGTCGTGATGAAGCGGTACAATGAACCCAACCCGTCGCTGGCGTCCTTTGACCGGGCGCTGGCGCGTGAAGGGCGCCTGATCACGATGTTCTCGCCCTATTACGCGGAATCCGGCCACGACGGCCGGACCACCGTGGCGCCATTCGAGCACAACGAAGATGCCCTTCGGCATCCGGCACTCGAGCGGCCGGGACCGGTCATCGAACTCTGGCGTATCGATTAATCCACGGCATGTCCATTCGAGCCCAACTTCGTGAAGCGGTCGCCCGCCGTGCGCGTGGCGTGCCGGCAATCACCAGCCTGTGGGCAAAGTACCGCAAGCGGAAGTACGCGCGGCACATCGAACGCTTCGAGCGCGAAAAAACCGGTGATGCCGGGCGCCTGCCCACCGGCGTGGTTTACGAGGCCACGATGCGCTGCAACCTCACGTGTGAGTTCTGCTACGTGGGAGACCTGCTCAACATCGAAGGCGAATGGCGGCAGGAACTGCCGATCGAGACGCTCCAGCGCGCCTTCCCCGAACACGACGGCCTGCAGGTCAGCCTCACCGGCGGCGAGATCTTCATGCGCAAGGACATCCTCAGCGTGATGGATGTCTTCCGCGACAAGGGTTACACCTGCGGCTACCTGACGACCAACGGCACCATCATCAGCGACGAACGCGCCGAAGCGCTGGCGACGCTCGCCTCCCAGGGGTTCCTCAAACACATCAGCGTGTCGATTGACGGGCCCGGCGAGATGCATGACAAAGCCCGTGGCGTGAAAGGCACCTTCGAACGCACGTCAGCCGGGCTGCGGCGGCTGCAGGAAGCCGCGCGTCGCAAGAACGCTCCACTGCGTGTGAGCATCAACACGACGGTCGCGCACGAGACACTCGAGGTCCTCGACCAGATGGTGAACGTCGCCGGGGAGCTGGGTGTTGATGCCATCGGGCTGAACCATCTGATGTTCAGCACGCCGGCGGAAGTCCAGGAGACCATCCGGCTGCTGGGCACCGATGACCCCAAGGTGATCTCGACCTACGTCACCGAAGACCCGGGCCTCGACGCGGCGCGGGTGCGCACGCAGGTGGATGCGCTCATCGCGAAATGCCGCGCCAACGGCGTGCGCTTTGACATGCGGCCCAAGGTCAAGTCGCCGATTCTCGACGACTACTACACGCCTGGCACGCCGCTGGCAGGCCGGTGCCTGTATCCGTTTCTGTACGCGCGCGTGTCGTTCTCGGGCAAGGCATACTTCTGCCCGTTCATCCGGCTCGAAGTGGGCGACCTCACGCAACAGTCGCTCGAAGAAGTCTGGACCGGTGAGCGATACCGCGAATTGCGCAAGAAGCTCGTGGATGAACGGCTGTTTCCTGTGTGCCGACGATGCTGCAAGGTGGAGCTGGACGGCCAGCCAATTGAGGAAAACCTGTGATGCTTGGGGATCGGACGCTGCTCGTGAATCCGCCGCTGGTGGGCGGCATCGCGTTTACGCGGCAGGGGCGCTGCCAGGAACGCGAAGAGGTGCTTGGCACCACGAAGCCGCCGTTGACCCTGGCGCTCCTGGCGTCGATGCTCCGTCAGCGTGGGCAGGACGTGCGCCTGGTTGACCTCACGGCGTCCCGCCGGTCGGTCGCCGACCTCGTTGCCGACCTCGACCGTGAGGGCTTTGCGCCGACCCTCATCCTGTTCCCGAGCACGACGCCAACGCTGGCTGCCGACGTCGCGGCCATGGCCGAGCTCAAGCGACATTTCAACGCGCCGATGTTCTGCTTCGGCCCGCATGCGTCAACAACGCCCGCCGAGTCGATGGCACGCGCGCCCCAGGTCGACGGCATGTTCGTGGGTGAACCCGAAGATGGCGCGTTGGCCCTCGCGGCCCTTGAGTCGCTCGACCGCCTCGAAGACATCCCGTCGCTGACGTTCCGTCGCGGCTCTGAAGTGGTGCCGCATCGCGCCCACGGCAGTTTCACGGGCTTCCTCACCGCGCCGATGCCGGCGTGGGATCTGCTCGACCTGTCGCAGTATTCGTTGCCGCTGGTCGACGAGTCCTACGTGATCGTCGAGACCTCGCGAGGCTGTCCCTACACGTGTGACTTCTGCGTCGCTCCGGTCCACCAGGGACACAAGTTCCGGGAGCGCTCGGCGACCGCCATCGTGGATGAGGTGGCGCACATGCGCCGCACGCATGGCGTGAAGTTCTTCTACCTGTGGGGCGACACCGTGACGCTGAACGTGAAATCGTTCAGCGCGATCTGCGAGGAGATCATCTCGCGCGGCCTTGACGTGCAGTGGTTCGGCAACGCGCGCGCCGACAACCTGCAGGACCCGGCGTTCACCACCCGGCTCCGCAAGTCCGGGTGCTGGATGCTGGCGCTTGGTATCGAGACGGAGTCGGACGAGACGCGCAAGGACATGATGAAGCGGCTCGAGGGCGAGAAGATTCGCATTGCCCTCACCAACATGCGTCAGGCCGGCATCAAGTCGTTTGGCTTCTTCATCCTCGGCTACCCGGGCGAAGACGTGAAGGCGCTCGATCGCACGATCGACTACGCCATCGAACTCAACCCGGACTTCGCCAACTTCTATCCGGCCGTGCCCTATCCGGGCACCGAGCTCTACAACAAGGCCAAACGTGACGGCCTGCTCGCGAGCGAAGACTGGACCCGGATGGAATATTCCTACTACCTGCTCGAGGGCAACGGCCTCAACGAACAGGTCGTGATGGACGCCGTCAACCGCGCCAAGCGCCGGTTCTTCCTGCGCCCGTCGTATCTGGCCTCACATGCGGGCGACGTGATGAAACTGGCCCTCACGAAGTGGCCGGTGGCCTGGACAATTGCATCCCGCACGCTCTTCGGTGGACGCGTGCAGGACGCGCGCTGAGGTCCCGCTAGTCACCGCAGCCGATGGCTGCAGCAACCGTCGACACGCGGGACTTCCACCCGTCAGAAGGTCTTGACCGAAGGTCTGCGAGTAACTGGCAGGCCCCGCTGTGGTCACCCCTCCGGTTCCGTAGTAGCGCGAGGTAGAGGATCCGCGACGGGTCGCCGCGCAGGCCACGCCGGTCCAACGACGACGCCAGAACTTCTTCAAGCCCGCCTGGCGCGTGAACCTGCTCCAGAAAGAGCTGTGCGTGGGTCGCGATCGCTGGCGCAAACTCCGGACTGCTCAAGGGCCACCACGTGTCTCGGCCCGTGGCCAAGTTCCCCAGCCTGGCCTCAACAGTGCAGTGACACGCCTGGATCACGCCCGGCGGATCCTGCCCCCAGCACAGGCGAAAAATCTCAGCGTCCAGAACACCGATGTTCGCGGTCACTGAGTCCCCACCTTTGCTGACTTGGAGCTCGACAACGTCAATGGAAGAACTCGTACGGCGATACCACCTGGCCTTTTGTCTCTTGAATCCCAACGGACGAAGCACCGCGTCGACATCGGGCCACGCCATCATTGACCTCGCCGCGTCAGCGCCAGGACCGCAGGACGCCCACCAGCCACTCGTCGTAGCCGCCGGCTGAGAATCCGTACGTCACCGGGCTGACGGCGACAAACGCCACGGCCGCGCATGTCAGCACCACGCCATAACTCAGGCGCTGCGTCCGCAGCCCGCCTGGCCGAATCCAGCCTGCGCGTTCGAGCCAGAGCAACACGACGACAACCGCAAACACCAGAGCTGTCAGGTAGTGATACAGGAAGACCGTGCGCTCGATCCCAAAAAACGGCAGGTACGCGAGCATGAAGCCGATGACCGGCACCCAGAGCCGGATGCGGTCGCCAGTCTGACGCTCCAGCCGGAGCCGCGTGACGCGCATCAGGCCCGTGGCGACGGCGATGCCCCACAGCAGCAGTGCGCTGCCCCACCAGACGACGGGGTTGCCGACCAGATACAGCGACCGGTCGCCGCCGCTCCAGAAAAACGGCGTCACCTTCATCCATGGCCATGACAGCGGTCCGCTGCCGTCCGGATGCGGGGTGCGCATGTTGTAGTTGGCCTCGAACATCGTCGAGTGCACGACCTGGAAGTCGGTCATGAACTGGCCCGTGGTCGGATGGAAGGCGTCGGCCAGACCAGGCTGCGTGAGCAGGGAGAAGTGGATCATCCAGCCGGCGACATACACGAGCGCGGCCATTGCCGCCACCTCGGCCAGTCTCGTGACGAGCTGCCGCATCTGTGTGCGGTGCGTCCAGCAGATCCAGGCGGCCACCAGCGCAGGCGCAACCAACCCGGTGAACTTCGTGCCGACGGCGAGCCCACACAACGCTCCGGAGAGCAGACGGAGCGCGCGCGCGTCGCCGGGCTTCGCGACGGTGTCCGCCGACAGAACCGCGACTAGCGCGCCCAGGATCGATGCGACAAGGATGCCGTCGAACAACATCACATGCGTCTCGAGCAGCAGTCCGTTGTCGAGAGTGAGGAGCGCTCCGGCAAGAAACGCGGTCGGCTCGGTGCCGCCGAGGCGCAGCACCAGCAGAAACGCGACTGCGGGAATGAGGATGCCCGCCAGGGCCGGCACCCAGCGAAAGGCAGCGGCCGATGTGCCTGCGTAGGGATTCCCGATGTTCTCGAACGAGATACCGCCCCGGTATCCGGCGAGCACCGCGCCGGCGGTCAACAGCAACTTGCCGTGCGGGGGATGCACGTCGAAGATTCGTTCGCCGGTGCAGCAATAGGCATTAACCGCCTTGCCCCAGTGCACTTCGTCGAAGACCACCTGCGCGGGTGAGTTCAAGCCCGGCAGATGGGTCAGCGCTCCGAGCGCGACGATGACCAGCAGCAACCGGCGTGCAGACGACGTGATCACGATACGGACCTAGTGCTGTCGTCCACCACCGGCAAGTGGATGGTTGGGCGGCACCCAGCCCCCGTTGATACACAGCCATCCAGCCACGGGCGCGCTGCCTGGGCATGATGATGGCGTCGGTGTGGGTGTCGGTGTCGACGTTGGAGTCGGTGTCGGCGTGGGTGTTGGAGTGGGCGACGCCGTGGCCAATGGGTGGTCCGGGGGCAGCCATCCTCCATTCACGCAGAGCCAGTTTGACACCGGCGCACTGCCAGGACACGAAGACGGCGTGGGCGTGGCCGTCGGCGTCGGCGTGGGAGTTGAGGTTGGCGTCGGCGTCGGCGTGGGGGTCGGCGTCGGGGTCGGGGTAGGCGTGGACGTCGCCAGCGGGTGGTCCGGTGGCAACCACCCGCCGTTCACGCAGATCCAGTTGGACACCGGGGCGCTGCCGATACACGACGACGGCGTTGGAGTCGCCGTGGGTGTAGGCGTCGGCGTGGCCGTTGGTGTCGGCGTTGGTGTGGCCGTTGGCGTCGGAGTGGGTGTCGCGCCTGCCAGCGGGTGATCCGGCGGCAGCCAGCCTCCGTTCACGCACAGCCACCCTGGCACCGGCGCAGACCCCGGGCACGACGAAGGTGTCGGGGTGGGCGTCGGCGTGGCCGTTGGTGACGGCGTCGGCGACGGAGTTGGGGTCACTCCAGCCGTGATCACGAAGTTCACGTTCGACACGTCGAAGAAGATGTTGCCCACGGCCTTCACGCGGATGCGCGCCGCGTTGGTCGGCGTGTTGGGCACTGTCACCGTTGCGGCATCGTCGTTCGGCTCATTCGCGGAGAGCACTGTCGGAAATGTCTGACCGCCGTCGGTCGACAGCGCAATCTCGACGTGCGAGGCGTTGACCGGCGCCAGATGGGTGCTGGCACGATTCCACGTGACCGTCAGCGAGGAGCCGCCGCTCACACTGATTCCGGTATTGGGTGCCGTCACAGCAAATGGCCCGGCGTCCGTTGTCACTGTCACTGCTGTCGAGGCGGTGGTGATGGCCCCACCACCCGCGCGATTGTCGCGCACCGTCACCTGGAAGTTCATCGTGCGGTTGGTGTTGGGGAGGGCCTCACCGGTCAGGCACGTGAAGGCGCTGCAGTTGTAGGTCGTGGGCGGAATGTTCGCGTTGCTGAGGATGTACGTCAGGCTGGGGAAGAACCGCGTCGCGCTCGTGGATGGAGAATACGAACGGAACAGCGGCCCGGAGCCGCTATCGGTGCTGGCGCTGGAAACGCTTGATGTCGACGGCCCGAGGTCGAACTGCTCCCACGCATAAGTGAGAGAGTCGCCGTTGGCGTCAGACGCGGTAGCTGTCAACATGAATGGCGTCTGGGCGGGGATCGTGAAGCTGCTGCCGGTCGAAACCACTGGCGCAGTATTCCCGTTGGCGACGTTTGTGCCGCACGAGGCGCCTGACCCGGACGTCAGGAACGCCGTCATCTCGTCGAGGCTCTCCACGTGAAAGTAGTCGTTGCTGTTCTGTTGAAGGTTCTCGACGCCGCAGATGCCCGAATAACTCAGAATCGTTGATCCGCTGCCCACTTCGTAGGCATGGGAACCAGACCGATTCCCCGAGCAGTAGGACGACACCGAGTTAAACGTGTGATTCGCACCGAACTGGTGCCCGATTTCGTGTGCGACGTAGTCGATGTCAAACACATCGCCCGTGGGATTGGATAGACCCGTGACACCGCGAGCCTTGAAGTTGTTCACGCACACGGACTGCAACTGCGCGACGCCACCACCGCCGGTGCTGAATACGTGACCAATGTCGTAGGCGCCTGACGTCATGACCGCGTTTATGTTGTTCTGGTTCTCCGTCAGCATCGTGAAACCGTTGTCGTTCGTGTACGGGTCCGTCGAACCATTCGTGTAGATGAGTTCGGTTGCACGGTCAGTGCTGTTGGGCCCCGTGTGCAGTTCCAACCGCACGGAGAGGTCCCGCTCGTAAACCGCGTTGACGCGATTGATGGTTGCCGTCATGCGATTGAGCGCAGCCTGCACCGTGCCGCCGGCAGCAGCGGTGTATTCGCCGGTCGCGGCAAGGGCGAGCCTGAATGTGCGCAGCGAGATGCCGTGTGAAAACGGAAACGCGTTCTGGGACCGCAGCGACTCCGTCACCATCGGCGACATCCCCATGCCCATCAGGCACTGCATGGCATCGCCCTCGTGGCGATGATCCTGCTTGCGGAAGATGACGTGATGTTCCGCGTTGCCGCGTTCGTAGGGATCGACGTAGGTCGAGCCGCCCGCACCGAGCACGATGGCGTGGAAGCCGTCGGTCGTCCAGCCAAAGCGCGCGTGTGCACTGGGATCGTCGATGCCCTGCGCGGCAAATGTCTGAATTTCCGGGAACGCCGCTGCCAGCGCCGGTGACAACATCCGATCCGACCACGCCGCAAAACGCGCCAGCGTGCCGTCGGGCATCGGCAGCATTACTGCAAACCGTCCCTCGGCATCGCGCGGCGCGGCGTCCACAAGCGCATCAAACGACGCCTTCGAAAAACGCGCCATGGCGTAGGAACCCGTGAGGTCCGCGCGTGGAATGGCCCCAGCCGGGCGCTCGGCCACGAACTGCCAGACGCCGTCGGCGGACTGGGCCTGCGCCGCTTGTTGCCCGGAAAGAGAAATGCCGGTGCTGCCCAAGGACAGCACCGGCACGAGAGTGACGATCAGCGCGACGGCTTTGCGAAAACCCACCGCGCTAGTCTAGTGCGAGTTCTCTGCTACTGCGACCGGCAAACCGCCTGCGCGGCCAACGGATGGCTCGGCGGGACCCAGTCGCCATTACTCAGGCGCACCCAACCAGACACGGGCGGTGCGCTGCCCGAGCACAATGGCAGCGAGCCGGGTGTGGGGGTCGGTGTCGGCGTGGGCGTCGGCGTCGGTGTCGGCGCGTTCACGGCAAGCGGATGATCGGAAGGAACCCAGTCGGAACCCACGCAGACCCAGCCCGTCACTGGAGCGCTGCCGGTACAGTTGGCAGGAGCGCTGCCGCCACCGCCCGAACCGCTGCCACCCGAGCCGCTGCCTGAGCCACCAGAGCCGTTGCCGGAGCCACCAGAACTACCGTCAGACCCGGCACCAACCGCCAGCGGATGATCTGATGGCAACCAGTTTGTGCCTACACACACCCAACCGGAGACGGGCGCGCTGCCGGCACACGCTGCCGGTGTCGGCGTCGGAGACGGCGTGGGTGTCGGTGTGGGTGTCGGCGTGGGCGTCGGTGTCGGCGTGGGTGTCGGCGTCGCTCCCGCCGCGAGCGGATGATCGGCCGGCAACCAGGAAGTGCCAACGCAGACCCAACTCGAGACCGGCGCACTCCCGGCGCAGGCCGAACCACTGCCGCTGGAGCCTGAACCAGAACCCCCGGAACCGGAGCCGCTCGAATGGTCGCCGCTCGCCCCACCACCCGAAGACGTTGTGGCTACGACCTGCGCTCCAAGCAGCGAGAAGAGTCGCCCGGCCGTAACCGAGAACCACTCCGGCCGCGAGCCGTGAGCTCCCACCCTGGGGTAATTGATGCCGCATGGTGGCGTCGCGCACGACGTCTGAAGTCCGACAGACAACTGAACCGGCCCTGAATTCGCGATACCGCGCGAATTGAGCTCAATGCCGCCGAGTTCCGCAGTAGCGAGATGTTCGCCCACCAACAGGAACGTGCCAGAGGCAGAGCTGTAGCTCAAGGACAGAGAATCATATGAACCAATCGCGGAGGTCACTGGCCCGAAACCCAGCCTCCTCCCGTCCTCGTCGAACTCAGCGGTGTTGGCCTGAAGGGGGATTTGGTCCCATGCCATCACGTAACGCCGAGTCGTGGTATTGAAATCGAGATCCGTGATCGCGGTCATCGCCGTTCGCTGGTTGAATGTGTCCCTGGACAATTCGGAACCGTCGACGGGACTCAGGCGCTCGAATACGGAGTAGAAGACTGCATTGTTTTGATCTTCGTAAGAGTAGGACACCCCGAATTCGTTCCGGTTGGGGTTCCAGACTGCCGCCGGGTCGCGAGACCAGACGTTGTCTCCGATTCCGAACGGCGCGGCCACTCCTGCACCGGATGTATCAACCAAGCGCCCCTTGACCCGAGTCGTGGGTGCACCGGTTTGCCACGCGACCAAGAACCGCTTGCTTTCTTCCGAGTACGCCAAAGCCGGACCAGCTTCCAAGGTCGTGGTGGAACCAGCGTCTGAAATGACATTCTCTGAGCCGACGGCCCCGCCGGGATAGGTCACGATGCGAGTCCGGACCTCGGTCGTTGCTCCAGAGTAAGGCTCGTACGCCCAAGCCACCAGGAATCCGCCGAGCCCTCCGTTGATATCTGGTGAGTAAACGGCCCGCGGAAATGCCCCATGGCCAGAGCCACCCTTCAGGGACAAGACGCCGGTTAGGGCGTTCCCGGCCGAGTCGGTAAACACACCGACAACCCCGCCGTGTCCGGCGACGACAAGGTAAACGCCGTTGCGCGGGTCGAAGGCGACATCGCTGCCTCGGATGATGTTCCCAAAGGCGGAAGAGGACGTCAGGCTGGTGGTGCCACCCACGCGGCTCAATTGGGCGAAGACCGTCGGAGCCTCCAGGACCAAGAAACTGAGCACGAAGACAGCTGCGAAATAAATCGTGCGGACGGACCTGCCCTGAGTGTAGTTCTTCATGTATTCCCCTGCGCGACAGTCGACTTCTGGATCCTCGCCGAGCTCCGAGAGATTCTATCGGCAATGCCCGCCCCTAACTGTAGTGCTTGTTGACGGTGTCGCGAGGGTTTTCTTGCTAGCGCGTCATTGACAGAATCCGCGTGGCGGCCAGGATCCGAATTGGACGCTCCGGGTCTGTTATCCAGGCCCGCAACTGCCCGAGGTCTGTAATTGCCAGGAGCGCCAACCGCCTTCGTTCGAGCGCAAGAGCCGGATTGTCGGGAACCGGCCCGGAGATCACGCCTCGGACCAGATCCGGGTCCACCCTCACCAGAAGATGAGCCGCTGCGAGCCGAATGGCCGGGTCAGGGTTGGTTGTCAATTCTCGGGCCAATTCGATCCCTCGGGTGCCCGGTCGCACTAGAAGCGCCTCTGCCGCACCGAGCCTAACGCCTGGGAACTCGGAACTGGCGTGCTGTAGAAGCAGATCGAGTCCGCTATCGTCGCCGAGCGAATAAAGCGCGGCAGCAACGTAGTTGCGGACGTGTGCGCTCGGGTCAGCGACCAAGGGACGCAGTGCAGAGATTGATCCTATTGCGCTCAGATCTGCAAGAGCTGCAGCCGCCTCCGCGCGAACCTCCGGCCGAACGTCGCCGAGGAGCTTGAGAAGAGCCGCTTCGGCTTCCGGTCGTCCTGATTGCCCGATCGCTCGGATGCCCAGAAGCCTACCGCCCCCTCCGCCAGACGACTCCGTCACGAGGCGGCTGAGTTCGATTACGGCGTCAATATCACCGGTCTCCGCAAGCACTCGTGTGGCAGCAACATTGTCCAGCGAGAGCTTCCGAAGCACTGAAAGGCCCCAGCTATCGCCGTCTTCCGCCAAGGCCTGCAAGGCAGTCAACCGTGCAGTTGGGTTTTGAGCGTCCGCCCCGATCTCCTGCAGCAGCGCGCGAGCAATGCGCCGCAGGATGGCCGGCTCTTCCAGGGCGCGACCGCGCAACCACTGGTCATAGAACCGAAGCGCCGTGGCATGCCCGCCGCGCGCGATTTCAACCTCGACCGCCAGGGCGAGCGCGGCCTGGCTCCGCGGCGAGATCGCCATCGCCGCAGAAGCCTTCTCGACAGCCCGCACCAGGTCGCCCTGCGCCAGAAATGCCCATCCCTGAGTCAGGAGCGTGGATTCTTCCACCGACAACGCCGACGCGGGGAGTTGGGGCGCGGGCGGTGTCTGCCCCTGCGCCACCCCCACCCACACGCACAACAACAGTGACGACGCGACGAAGGCCTTCATCATCAAGTCAGACGCGGGGCAACTGCCGATAGCTTGTCGCCCGTTGCGGAGCGCGGCCTGAGAGACGCAGCCAATACAGATCGCGTAGTTGAAAGGCGTAGCCGGCCGCCTCGCGCATGCTCATCTTGCTGTCGCCCGCCTCGCGATCATCAAAACGATAGGGCACCTCGACCAGGCTCGCCGCCCCACTTCGCACAATGAGCTCAAGGCAGATCTTGAACCCGCCCGCCTTGATCGTGGTGCCCTGGGCGATGTCCCGGCGAATCAGGAAGAAGCCCGACGCCGCGTCCCGAATCGGCGAGAGGCCCCGCGCCAGCAGACAGGCCACCCTGGACAACACCCGCCGCTTCCACGGCCAATTCGGCGTGGATCCGCCTGGCACATAACGACTGCCGACCACCACATCCGCGCCGGTTGAACGCATCGCCTCAAACAGCCGCGGGACCAGGGACGGGGGATGGCTGAAGTCGGCATCCATCACACCAACAACCGGGGCGTCCGCAACAGCAAATCCGGCCACCACCGCCGTGCCGAGCCCGAGCTTGCCGGAACGATGCACCACCTTCAGGGGAAAACGCGCAGCAAGCGAGTCGGCGACGTCTCCGGTGCCATCCGGGGAATTGTCATCCACGATGACCATCTGCATCAGGAGACCAGCCGCCTGCGCTGCCTCGCAGACAGCCGTCACCAGTTCTTCGAGTCGTTCTCGTTCATTGTAGGTAGGCACCACCATCGTCAGCTGCGGTGCCGGAGGCGTGGACACCCCAGCACTATAATCCCGAAACCCTCGTCTTCCGCCTGATGCCCTCCGCCAACGCCTTCCGACGCCTTGTGATTCCCGCGGCCATCGTGCTGCTCGCACTCACGCTGCGCGGCGTCTGGCTCACCGCCGATCCCCCGACCACCGATCAGGCGGGCATCGTCTGGCACGACGAAGGCGCGTGGACGCACAACGCACGCAACAAGGCGCTGTGGGACACCTGGCGCACCGACGGCTGGAACCCGCTGTTCATCGCGCCGGTATTCACGGCCCTCGAATATGCCGCGTTTGAAGTTGCCGGCGTCGGCACGTGGCAGGCGCGCCTCGTACCGGTGGCGTCCGGCCTGCTTGCCGTCGTCGCGCTCATGCTCGGCCTGCAGGCCACGGCGGGCCGCCGGGCTGCGCTCGTCGGGGGGCTGCTGCTCACCACCTCGTTCACCTTCGTCATGTGGAACCGCGCCGCGCTGATGGAATCCACCATGACCGCGTTCATGACGATGAGCTGGGCGGCGTATGCGGTGTCGGCGCAGCGCCGGTGGCTCGGCGTGGTCGCCGGCCTGTTTGCCGTCGCCGCGTTCTTCACCAAGGCCGCGGCGGCGTTTTTCATCGCGGCACTGGTGGCCGAACTGGTCCTGCAGTTCATCCAGCTCCGCCACCAGCCCACCAACCCACCGGCCCACCAGCCCACCGACGCCGTCTGGCCCCTGGCGGGTCTGGCGCTGGGGGGACTCGCCGTGCTGGTCCTGTTCATCTGGCCGCACTGGGCGGAGTTCCAGTTCTACAACTGGGAGATGACGGTCACCCGCAAGCCGAGCTACGGCGTGAAGGACTTCATCGAACGGGCCACGTGGCTGCCGCTGGTGCACGGCGTGTTCTCGCGCATGTGGCTGGTGCTGGTGATGGCGGCTGTTGGGACACTGGCGATCATTCGGCGGTGGCCGGAGTCGTCGCCCGCCGCTCGACTCGCCGTCTTGTGGCTGGTCATCGGGCTGCTCGAGTTGGTCGTCCACGATGCCGGCAACGAACGCCGGTATGTGATGTTCGTTCCGGCTCTCATTGCTCTGGCCTTGAGCTCGGAGGTGAGTTTCGAAATCGAACGCCGGAAAACTCACCTCCGAGCTCAATTGCTGGTCGCGGCGGCGGTGGTGCCGCTCACCTACCTCGTCGCCGGCAGCCTCCTGCGGCTGGTCTGGCTCGACGACGTGCTGTCGGGGAGCTTGAGTCACACCGTCCGCGTGTCGGCCGCCCTGGCGGTTGGCGCCGGTCTCGCGGCCTGGCGGTTCCGCGACCGCTTGTCTGAATGGCTTGCGGCCTGGCGTCCGTCGACTGCTCTGATGGCCGCAGCGATCGTCGTGACCGTGGGCACCGACCTCACGCTGTACGGCCGATGGGCCACCACCCGCACCTATTACAACGTGGAGGCCTCGCGCCGGCTTGGCGACGTCCTGCCACCGGGCACACTCGTCCACGGCAAGCTGGCGAACGGGCTGGCGCTCGAGAATCAGATCCGGCCGCTCTTTGTGGGCCGGGGCTTCGGCAACTACGCGGATCGCCTGTCGCGAGATGATGCCCGCTATATACTTTCGTATACCGAAGAGGACGGGAAACCGGACGCCGGTTACGAGGGCGACGTCATCCTCGACGTCCTCGCGCAGTACCCGCGGCGGCAGATCGTGCTCGAATTCGACGTTCAGGAAACGCCGGGCCGCGATCGCGCTGCGCTCATCGACAAATTTCCGGACGGACCTGACCCACGTGCGCGAGATAAGTGAATCCCTGATCAAGCAGCACGCCGATCGCCGTTTCCGTTCGGAGTACGACTACGCCCTCTTCGAGTACTACCGTTCGGCGAAGGTGCTCGCCTTCCTTGACCGATCGGGCGTCCAGGTCGGCGGTCGCGTCCTTGACGCTGGTTGTGGCGGTGGCGGGATGCCGCTGTCACTGGCCGAACATGCGGACTTCGTCGTCGGCATCGACCCCGTCAACCGGTTCGGCGATGCGGGGATGCGTCTCGCGCGCGAAAAAGGCCTGTCGCACCTGCACTTCCTGCAGGCGGACGGCATGTATCTGCCGTTTGCCGAGAAGTCATTCGATCTCGTCCTGTCACACGCGGTCATCGAACACGTTGCCGACGCGCCCCTGTATCTGCGCGAGTGCCGCCGGGTCATGGCGCCGGGCGCCCGATTCCTGCTGTCGACCGCACCCTACCTGTCATT
>CBINOO010000059.1:0-24468 GCA_966252305.1 uncultured Acidimicrobiia bacterium | reverse complement strand
AGATTGACAGTCGGTACGGACTGAAGACCTTCGGGCCGCCACTGGCAGAGTAGGCGGCCGTTGTCGCCAACTGCCTATACTTCATCTGGTCGACGACGCGCTTGGCGCCTGGCGTCTCGTGTCAGCGATCTGGGTCTGACCCTGAACCGAGTGCGGAAGCGGCCCTGTTCATGCGCTCTTCCAGGGCACTGACGCGGCGTTCGAGGTCTCCTGCAGGCGCGCTCAGAGCGGTGACCGGCGTGCTCGTCTGTTCCGTCGTGACGCCTTTCTGGCGAACGAAGCGTATGTAGCCCAGGCCCAGCGTGATCGCAAGGGCCGCTGTCATCACGAAGAATCTGGCTGTGGAGGAATCGGTGGCGATGATCCAGCCCACGCCATACACCATCGTGAACACGCCGCCCAGCAGCAGTCCATTGCTGATGACCGGCAGCTGCACGGAGCGCAACACCGAGACCGCCATCGCCAGCGTCGCCAGGGCAATCAGGATGATGCTCGTGCGTCGGCCCCACGTCTCGCCGGCGGCGCGGGTGTGATCCTGAATGGCGTCCAGCTCGCGCTGGAGCTGTTGAATCCGCTCGCGATCGTCAGGTGTGAGGTCGGAGGGCGCCTTGGTATTGCGGATCTCCTGCTGCTGCCGCTGGAGTGAGACCTGCTGGTCTCGGGAAGCGCGATCGGGCGGTGGGTAGAAGGTGTACACACCGACGCCGACAAAAGCCGTCACCATCAAGCCGAGGAAAAACCCGAAGATCGTCTGCAGTCCGGTACCTCGAGCGTCAGCCATGGTGGGTGAGTTGTAACACAGATCTCAGATGTGGATGCCGCCGGACACTTCAATGCGCTGGGCGTTGACCCAGCGATTGTCGTCCGCCAGCAGCGACGCGATCATTGGGCCGATGTCCTCGGCGACGCCCACGCGGCCAAGCGCGGTGAGTGACGCAATCATCGCGTTCAAGTCGGCGTTGTCTCGCACCACGCCGCCACCGAAATCCGTCGCGATCGCGCCAGGGGCCACGGTATTCACGGCGATGCCGCGCCCGCCCAGTTCCGCGGCCAGATACCGGGTCAGGACTTCAATCGCTCCCTTCATCGCGGCGTATGCGGCATATCCGGGCATGGAGAATCGCGTCAAGCCGGTCGAGACGTTGACGATGCGGCCGCCATCGGCAATTACGGGCAGCAGGCGCTGAGTCAGAAAGAAGACGCCTTTGAGATGGAGGTTCATCATGGCGTCAAACTGCGCCTCGGTCGTGTCCGCGATCAGCGCGTACGCCCCCGTGCCGGCGTTGTTGACGAGATAGTCGATTGAGTCGCGTTTCCACGTCTGCGAGAGTGTGTCGCGCAGTTGCGCCACGAAGCCGTCGAACGAGCTGACGTCGGATGCGTCCAGCCGCAACGCCACCGCACGCCCGCCAAGCGCCTCGATCTCCGACACGGCGCTCGCGGCCTCCACGGCCTGGGTGTGGTAGGTGAGAACCACGCCGACGCCGCGACGCGCCAGGCTGATAGCGGTATTGCGTCCGAGGCCACGCGACCCGCCGGTGATGAGGGCGATGTTCGAAGAGGGGGCAGTCATGGCCTCAGCGTGCCAGTGCGGCGTCGTATGGGGAAGTAGGCACTTCTTTGTGCCATAGTCACCTGATGGGAACCGTCAAGTCGCCGGCCATCGATGCGCTGGTCCGTGAGGCCATCACCCGGGTGGCCGATCGCTGGACCATGGAAGTGCTCGATGTCCTTGAGGAGTCGGGCACGCAACGGTTTTCGGACCTCTCCAGGCGGATACCGGGTATCAGCAAGAAGATGCTCACGCAGACGCTGCGAGAGATGGAACGCGAGGGCCTCGTGCAACGCACGGTGCACCCCGTCATTCCGCCGCACGTGGACTACACGCTGACCAGGGTCGGGCTCGAGTTGGCCGAGGCGTTCTGCGACGTCTGGCATTGGGCCGAAAAACACGCGCGCACCGTCGAGAAGGCGCGGGCGCGGTTCGACGCGCAACCGAAGCCTGGGATCCCGAAGCCTCGAGTGCCCTCAGCGTCCCGGTGAATACCGCCGCTCGGTATGCCCGTTCAGCTGCGACGGATAAAAATACACCTCGCGCAGATCGCCGGTGGCATAGCGCGTCGCCTGATCGTTGAAGTGTTTCGACGTGACGTCGCTGCTCAGTCCCCCAGCAGTCACCGCTCGAGCCCGAACCCCGTCCTTACCGAACTCGACAACGGCGACGAAGCTGTTTCCGCTGGTGCCATAGATCTTCTTGCTGCCGTTGAAGCGCCGGGCGCCAAACGAGGCCAGTGATCCCCACCGTGCCGACGCGAATCCCACCGGGATGCTCGGTTGCGCATCGTCAAACGGATGCACCAGTGCCGGAGAGATGCGCTGGAAGCGGTTGATGTCGCCCCACGGCACATTCCATGTGCCGAAGTCGGCCGTCAGCCGGTCGACGACGGTGGCCAACGCCTCAAGACGCTGAGCCGGAGTCGCCCTGGTCCGCATGAACTCGTAGACCGTCACACCGGCGGCCCGGGCGGCCTCTGCCGTTGACGCCCAGAGGGCCTCGGCCCAGAAGTAGGCCAGCGTCTGGGGGACCGACGTCACCGCCCAGCGAGCGTCCCATCCACGCAGTGCATCCACCGGCGCCTTCAGCCGCGCCTTGAGCGGATGTGCGGCGGCCGCTCGATCCCACGCGTCAATCAACTGCGGCACCTGCATCTCGAACTCGGGCTGCTGCGGGTCGAAGATCATCTGCACGAGTCCGTCGAGGGTTACCTTGGAGGCCGACTGCATGAGTCGAATCGCGTGCACCCCTCGGGGATTCTCACCCGCGCGATCGAAGTACGCCGGATACCGACTGGCCACCGGACTGTCGGCGCCGGCGGCGGTGTAGGGCCAGTTGTTCGTGTTGTAGACCCAACCCGTTGATGGATTTTCGACGTTGGGCGACTCGGCATACGAATGCACGCCTTGCCAGTCGGTTGCCGGCAGGCTTCCCTCGACGGGTTTCGAGTAGTCGTAGCGAGTATCGCGCCTGGGAACGAAGTTCGAGTGGAAGTAGGCGATGTTGCCGTCTGCGTCGGCATACAGCGTGTTGTTCGACGAGTTCGTGTGCGCCTCCATTACCCGTTTGTACTCCGCCAGCGTGCGGGCCTTGGTGCGGCTGAACGACTGGATCAGCGCCTTGAGGGGCTCTTCCATCAACCGCACCGCCACCATGCGGCCGTCCTGCCGGCGGACGACGGGGCCATGGTGACTGCGATAGACGGTGAACGTGCGGGAGGCCATTCCCGTGGCTGTCTTGTAAGGCACCGTGATCGTGCGGGTCTGCAGCGGGCGCTCTTCGTTGCCGAACCGGTAGACCAGCTGGCCGCCCCTCTGTTCGGTCGTCAGCAGGAACTCGTCGATGTTGTCGACGCCGCTCGAGGTGTGCATCCATCCGACGCGATCGTTGAAGCCCTGATACACGAAGAACTGACCCCAGGTCAATGCGCCGTAGGCATTGAGTCCTTCTTCGCTGGTGACCTGGGCTTCTTCCCGGAAGAAGAAGGATGTGTGCGGGTTGATGACGAGCAACGCCTTGCCGTCGGCGGTCAGGCGCGGTGCGAGGGCGAATCCATTGGAGCCCGTGGGTTCGGGTGGGGCCGCGCTGTACACCGGATCAGGTTCCACGCGCGCCTGCGCCGCGGGGTTCGGGCCGTACAACGCTTCCAGCTGTGCCAGCGAGACACTCTCGATGTCTCCTCCTATCGAGCCCTCACTGAAACTGAGCGCCATCCACGGCTCGAAGCGGGTGATGACGCGAGGCGTCACCTCAGGATGTGTGGCCAGGTAGTAGTTGAGGCCATCCGCCCACGCGTCCATCAGCGACTTGAGCCACGCGGGAGCCTGCCCGTACTGCGCCTTGAGTGTCTCGGGATCGATGAACAACTTCATCCGCAGGTCGCGGTAGATTTCTCCCTCACCCTCAGCTTCCGCGAGCCGTCCCATGGCGTTGATGAAGTTGGTTTCCACACGGTGGAAGTCGTCCTCGGCCTGCGCGTACATGAGTCCGAAGATCGCGTCGGCATCGGTCTTGCCGGTGATGTGCGGCACGCCCCAGTCATCGCGCACGATGGTGACACCGGCGGCGCGCGTCTTCCACGCCGCCAGCTCGGCCGACTCCGGCGCGGATGCACACGCGGACAACAGGACAAGGGCGATGAGCGGCAGTCGTTTCATGGCAGGGCTCCAGTCGGCAGGATGATACGCCAGCCACGCCGCTCCGGGTGGCCGTTTGTCCGCGTGCGACGCGTTCCTGTCGGCGCCGATGTATGCTGCTTCGGCTGCCGCGGATGTGACGCCGACCGGTCTCCCGCGGTCTGACGACATATGTCCCGATCACTGCGTGCTGGTGTGTGCCTGCTGATCGCCGGCGCGATCGCGCTTGCCGGGATCCTGGCCCGCGCCCAATCGCGCCCTGCGGCTTCCTCGATCACCGCGCTGCCCGAACACGCAGGGTGGCTGCAGTGGACGGCGACTGGAGATGCGGGCGGGCGGCTCGTCATCCGGTACAACTTTCACGGCTTTTACCTGTGGTCCGCGCCAGTCCTGTCGGCGATGGGCGGTCGCCTGCCGGGCGCGTCGACGCTCGCTGATACCTACACCTTGCTCCCGATGCGGACCGATGTGACGGTGGAAGGCGCGTTTTCGCAGAGCACCTCCTTTGAGCGGCCCGGCTCGCGCACCGACTGCTGGACCAGCGCGCACACTGTCAACAGCCGCTGGTCGACGACGGCGCCGTCCCAGCTGGAACTGGAGGCGGTGCTGGTCCAGCATGCGCCGCCTCCGGCCGGGTTTGTCCTGCCGCAGGGGTTCATGATCAGCGACAGGCGATCGGCGGGCGGCAGCATCGGACTGAGCCGCTTCCAGTTCACCGCGCCGCCGGTGGATCCCGCGATTCCCCTGAGGGCCACCTTCACTGACTACGACGCGCCAGGAGATGTCGAGACGACCGCTTCCGGTGTCGGCAGTCTCTCGTACCTGGTCCATCTCAATGATCAGCCGGCGCTGGCGCCAAAAGCGGAGATTGGCTACACAGGCAACGGCATGCCGCACGCCAACTTCTGGTTTGAACCGGGCGGCCCTGTCCCGCTCGGCGCCGACTTCGACCCGCTGTCGGCGCGACTTGTCGGCCGCGTGACCACGACGACCGACGGCGGCAATCCGAAGTGTTCCTACCTCGACACCGACGAATCGTTCACGTTTGAAGTCACCTGGGATGTCGGCGTTCAGCAGCGTGTCGACGCCACCATCGAACCGGTCAGACCCGACGAAAACGAGTGGATGCCGGAGTACAACCAGATGCGGGACTACCGGATCACGTTGACCGACCCGGGGCCGGACGCCATCGACGGCATTCGCGTCTCGCTGGTTGGCACGTCCACACACCCCGGCATCGCCACCAATGCCGGTCATCACAGCCAGCAGGCGCCAAGCTGCGCCTACTGCACCCGCGGGGTCGCACGGCAGGTCCATGCCGTCAGTCACGATTTTCACGGGCTGCCGGTGACCCGCCGGTACAACGGGTTGAACGAGTGCCCGATCGACCATCTCCCAGATCTGTTCTTTGTGGAGATCGACAATCCCGCTTTCAGGCTAGTCGATCCGGTGACCGAGGGGCTGTCGCAGCCGATCAGCCAGGTCATCGAACTCGAGGATGCGACCGAAGACTCGTACGTCGTGACGGTCATGGTCAAGGACTCCGCGGCGTCGGCATCCCTGATTGCCGAAGTCCAGATTGGTGGTCAGTGGTATCCGGTCAGGGCGATTGGTCCGACGGCGGATCCGTTGGGCACCGAGCTGCAATTGCCCCTTGATGCCGATGACGACGGCATTGCCGATGTCTGGGAGCGACGGCATGCGGCCTATGACGCGGCTGGTGATGCCGACAACATGCCCGGCGGCGTCCACCTCGGTGACGGGTTGACCGCCTTCGAGGAATATCGCGGCATCTATGCATTGGGTCAGTTTCGCCGTACTGATCCCGAGCAGAAGACCATCTTCGTCCACGACTACACGGGTCGCCGGTTGCCCGAGGTGTTCCAGGTACGTGATTTCTACGCGCCGAAGGGGCTGGAAGTCTTCGCCGTCGACGGCACGGAGTTTCACGAGGATGTCATCAACTACCAGGCGACCGACGGTCGACGAGGAGAGCAGTACATCACCGTGCTGATCGAGAACCCCGCGCGGCCGGCTGATGTCGGCTGGCGGTCCTTTGCGAATGACTGGCTGACGTTTGCCGGGATAGCGTCGCATATTGGTCCGCCGCAGCAGGGCCTGAACGCGATGGCGCTCCAATATCGGATCGAGACCAGGGCTTCCAGCCCGTGGGTGGTGATCGGACATGAACTCGGCCACTTGATGGCGGTGGCGCACCACGGCGATACCGACGGGACCATCGTGCTCGACGAACCGACTGCCAGCGGCATCCCGGCGGGGCGGCAGGCCGTGGCGATCAAGGGTGGCCAGCACAGCGGCGACTTCAACTGCATCATGAAATACGAAGCAGCCCGGCTGTTCTGCAAGACGCCGGTGCTGCTGCCATACAACAGCCTGTCGTACGACGACTATCCACTGCGGACGCGGACGGTCACAGCATTGTGTACGTCGCCTGCGGGAACGGGCACAAACGCGGGCGGCGCGTGGGCCGGTGACGCGACTGTCGGCAACTGCACGGCGCAGGTGCGCGTGCGGAGCTACTGACATGGTGAAGCGGCTGGGACTCGGGCTTGTCGCCATCGGACTGGTGGGTGTCGTCGTCTGGTTCTGGGCGTCGCCACGACCGACGATGCCACCGGGCAGCGCCGATCTGTTGCCGGACCGCCGGGTTGTGGTGGCGCCCAAGGTTGGCGGTGTGGTCCTGGTAAACGACACCCGCGACGCCAGACTTGGTCGCGCGACGCCGGTGTTTGTGGAATGTGTGCTGACCAATCCCACCGAGCGTGCGCTGCTGATGCAACTGTCGGCGTTGGCGCCCGAGGTCCGCGGGGAGGACGGCGCACCAATCCCGATCGAATGGGAGCGAGTGGGGGCAGTGCCCGCGTCGATCGAGGCCGGAACGAGCATCGGCGTGCGGTGGATCGCGACGTCCCCGCTGCCGGTCGGTCGACTTGAGGTCGGCGTGTCGGGGGTGGCGGAAGCGGCCGATCCGGAAGTGGCACGGGTCCTGGTGGATGCAGCCGGCGTGACCGTCGCTGATGCCGCTGACGCCGATGCCGACGAAGCGGCCGCGATTCAGCTGCTCGCCTGGCGCGGTCAGACCGACGCCGCGCTGGCGCGCATCGAGGCGGCGCTCAGCAGCGCGCCGGACGCGTTGGTGCTGCAACTGTGGCGCGCCGACGTGTTGCGCGACCTCGGTCGCGAGGCGGAGGCGGTCGCGCAGTATTCGCGGTTGGCCGAGGCTATTGACGCCCGTCAGCGCGTGCGGGGCGACGATGCGGCCGAGTTGCCGTTCTGGCTCGCCGACCGCCTGACAGCGCGGTAGGCGCCAGCGCTACGACGACGTCGACGCAGGCCGCCAGAGGCGCCGAACGGCCAGGACATGACACGCGAGGATCGGCACACGGATGCATTCATCCGCCAGGGAGTGGATCGGCACGTCGCTTAACGCCTTTTCCAACGGGAGCGGCCACAACGGCGACTCCCACCCGGCGGGAAGGTTGGACACCAGGAGCCAGACGAGGAGACCGGCCAGCACGCGGGCACGCCAGGGCGTGAGTCCCACCGCGTCCGGGGCAAAGGCCACCAGCCACGCGACGGGCAAGCACAGACCGAGCTGGTACGGGCCATGAGGCAACCACAACAGACCCGCGGTCCACGTCGTGATGATGCCGGCGATCGGCTGGCGCGGACGACGCCACGCCAGGCTCACCGCGACCCCGCCCGCTGCGATCGCGGTCACAGCTACCAGCCGAGACGCGACGTGTGCGCCCCAGACCTGCCCGACCACCGCGGCCCACGGAGATGTGTGGAAGTGCCAAGCGGCCCCCGCCGTCGCTGCCACGACCAGCAACGCCGTCATCAAGAGGAGCCGGCGATGGTCGCGCCACAGGACCCAGCCGGCGACGACCAAACACGCGACGGACAACCACGGCCACAGCAAACGCAACGTGTCCCACGGCACGACCGTGAGCGGAAACAAGACCAGACGCGCGTGCGGGGGATAGTCGACCTGCAGCGAGGTATCTTCGAAGCGGGCATACGGTTCCGCGGACTGGAGCCAGTCGACAAGGATGCGGAGGTCCGCCAACTCCGGGTCGGCACTGGCCTGTCGCGCGGCCGTCAGCACGTTGACCAGCCCCAACGCCACGACGGCGAGCGTCACGCCGGAGACGAAGACACCGGGGCGGTTGGAGACGGCCTCCGCGCAGCGACGCAGGGAACCCGACACGCGCCCGCTATCGGATTTCGAGCGGCGCGGCAATCGTGTGGACGATGCCGTCCCGGTCGCGGGCACTGAAGGTGAGGCTGACCACACCGGCGGGGAAGCCTTCGGGAATCCGCAGGTCCACGTCCCACGCACCACCCGTGATGTACACGAAGTCCCAGCTGGCAGGGCCTCCGATGGGGCGGAGATCAGCCGTCACCCCACCGCGGTCACGGCTCGCGGCGCCGGACCGGGTCACCACCGTGCATACGCCCACGTTCGGCCCCGCCGAAGCGACCCGACATCGGGCCGACTGAAACATGGGGCTCCAGGCGTCCTGGGTGACTGGCACTGCGGCGGCCCCGATCGTCACGTCTCCACTGCGCGCATCACCGGTCGACGCCGCCACCTTGAGCGTGAGCGCCTGACTCCCGATGCCGCCTGACGGCGTCACCGTTACCCATGCGGGAGCAGACACGGTCCAGGCGCACCGATCCACGATCGTGGTCACCTGGGCGGTGCCGTTGTCACCATCGGCAATGAAACGTGTCTTGTCGAGCGACAGCGCCGGCTGACACGACACCGTCGTCGGCGGTTGCGTCGTCTCGACCGGAGAGGTCGGGACTGGTGGCGCCGCGCAGGCGGTGCTCATCAGCACGACGGCGAGGCAGTGTCGCAGTGTCATCTCAGTTAATTCATTCTGCCATGGCGTTCATCGGCGTGCTCCGAGGTCGGCGATTTCAGGCTGCGGCACGGCAGATGTGGCGCGAGGCTTGCTTCCCGTAGGGGCCATGACCGACACCACGTCAACACCCTTGGCCGAGATCGATCTGCGTCCGCTCGCTGAGATGGACGCATCAGAGCGCGCATTCTTGTCCTGTTACCTCACGGGTGATACGGGCGCCGAGTCACTGAAGAACCGCGTCACACGCGTGCGCCGGCTGCTGACGAAGACGCCGGCCGAGCTGGATCACTTCGAGGCAAGCCGGGCCCTCCTTGAGCAGTGGCTTGCCAATAATCCCCCCGGCGACGGCACCGTCGCGGTTTTCACTTGCGGGGCACTGGACCTTGTCCAGGGCTGGCGACTGCCCGTGCCCGTGCCGGATACACTTCGCGTCGGCGCAGCCCCATACCTGCGTCCGTTGGCAGAGTTGAAGGACGAATACGGCACACTCGCCGTGGTCGCCGCCGATAATCGCGCCGCGACGATCCACCTCGCCACGGTTGATCACACGACGACTGGTGGGCGCGTGCGGGGCGACGTCAAGAACGCGGTCAAGAAGGGCGGCTGGTCGCAGAAGCGTTACGCCAGACGACGGGACAAACAACTCGAACGGTACGCGACCGACGTCGTGGCACGTCTCGAAACGCTGGACAAGGAACACGCCATCGACCGCATCATTCTGGTCGGATCCGCCGAGAGCCTGCAGGAAATTGAAGCGGCCATCCCCGCAGGCATGCGCGAGCGCGTGTACCGCCGCGATGGCGTGAGCGCGAGCGCCGACGAGAGTGATGTGATGGAAGCCGCGTGGGCTGCGTGGTTTGCCGCTGAGCGGGAGGGTGAGCAGAAGTTGTGGGACCAGATCCGCGAGGAGGCCTTTGGACAGGACCTCGCAGCCCTGGGAGCCACCGAGGTGCTGGCGGCGCTGCAGCAGGGGAGAGTCGACACGGTGCTGGTCAGTCGAGACAGCGCGGTCAAGGGCACGCGGTGCCGCGCCTGTGCACACCTGGTCCACGGCACTCCTGACACCTGTCAGCAATGCGGCTCTGCCGATGTGTTCACCGTCGACCTGGTGAACGAGTTTGTCCGGTTGGCCGAACTGTCGGCCGCCTACGTCGAGTTTGCGGACCCGTCGGAGGAACTGGCGCAGGAAGACGGCGTCGTGGCGTTGCTGCGGTACTGACTGGCCGCCCGATATGCTGGTGTGGTGTCTTCGCCGACCGTCATCATCATCCCTGGCAACGGCGGCTGCACGCCTGGCGATGCCTGGTACCCGTGGGTCGAGCGTGAGCTGACCGACGCCGGGCTCCACGTGATCAACGAGCCGTTTCCCGATGCCGTCAGGGCGCGAGCGCGTTATTGGCTTCCGTTCCTGGAAGAGCTTGGCGCAGACGCCAGCACCATCCTCATCGGCCACTCGTCAGGGGCCCTTGCGGCCATGCGATATGCGGAGCGGCATCCCATCCTCGGTTCCGTGTTGGTCGGCGTCTGTCATACGGATCTGGGTGATGCCTTCGAACGGCAGAGCGGCTATTACGACACGGCGTGGCCCTGGGACACGATCACCTCGAACCAACAGTTCATCGGCGTGTTTCACTCCACCGATGATCCACATATCCCTGTGGCCGAGGCACGTCATGTCGCGGCGCGCTTGCGCGCCTCGTATCGCGAGTACTCCGACCGAGGGCACTTCCTGGACCGCGAAGTGCCTGAAGTTGTGGACTTTGTTGTGCGCGCCGTCCGCGGGGCCGGTCTGCCAGGCCGCGTCTAATAAGGATCGCTGTAGCGAAAGTCGAACGTCTTTCCATCGTGGATGCCACCGCGGACGGTAAGACGGAGGTAGACGTTTTCCTGGTACATGCCGCCGGCCCATGCCTCGGCCGAGGGCGGTGTCCGCCACACGACCGACCCGACAAATGAGAACGCCCCGTCGTCGGTTGATACGTCCAGCCCGTGGCTGCCCGTCACTCGTCCAACGAGCCGTCGGCTGCGACGGAGGTCACCGATGAAGCCATTCTCAGGCGACGTGTGCCAGCCCGTCATGCCTTGCCCACTGAGGGTCAGCTTGAGCGAGTGCGCGGACGGCACCGTGAACCATGGGAGGTCCGTCCCGAGGTTGACGACGAAATAGTCTTTCGTCGTCGAGTGGCTGCGGCCAAGCCGGTCGGTCACGGTGACTCGGGCGGTGCGTCGTTCCCCTTCAACTCTGGTGGCAGGGGCGGCCACATGAGAAGAGACGGCCGTGGTGGCTGTGGCGCCGTCGCCGAAATCGACCTCGAATTCAAGACCGTCACCGGTGGACGCCGAAGCGTCCACCGTCAAGGTCGTGAAGCCACCGACGGCCAGGGCCTCAGGGCCACCGGTGCCAATAGTGAAAGCGGCGACTGGTGCGGCGGGGACAGGAGCAGGTGGCGTGGGAGTGGGCGCCGTTGCTGATGTGGAACACGCCCCGCTCAGCAGAGCCATCAGGGCCGCCAACGCCAGAGACACTCGCATGGCCACAGTATGCTCCGAGATCGACCCTTCGTGGAAACGAGCCCGGCTCACGAGCTGAACGTCCCCTCGCGGGGGCCACGTGCCGCGGCTGCAATCTGCCGAAGGGCGCCCAGGTGATACGCAAGGTGAGCCACGCTTGCGATGAGGCCTCGTAGTTCAATGTCCATGACTTGGCGCGGTTCCGCGAGATGCTGCCGCCATTCGATCGTCTGATTGCGCAGGTCCGCCCGAATGTCGGACCACTCGTCGTCAGACACGCGCGACGTCTTCCACCCGGCATCCCAGGTGGCGTCGGCAAATGGGTTTCCGCCCTCACGGGCCCACCGGTTCATCAGCGACAGGCCGTAGGCCACATGTTTCACGTGGGCGGCGACGGTGGCGCCGCCGTTCAGGCCGTGCGAGGCGTCGCCAGCCGACAACGTCTCAAGTGACCGTACGAAGCCGGCGTCGCCGGAATTGAGGATGAACGCGCCGCCGCCGCGCGGGGCGCCGTCAGTCAGTTCGGCAAACAGGCCGGCCAGTGCAGGCGCGAGCGTGGTTGTGTCCATGCCTCAGCGTGCCACAGACAGGTCACATTGGCACCCGTGCTTCCGACGGCCATACCGCCGGCGTGTGGTCAACACGCGCCGGCCCATCCATGGTCAAGACCGGGCATACTGCTTGCAGGCTGACACTGTATGGTTGCGCGCCTGCTCGTGATCTGCCTTGCGATCGCGCTGACGATCTCGGATGAGTCGAGCCACGCGGCCGCTCCCCGGTTGCTCGACGCCAACCTCATGGTGACGTGGTATGGCAATCCCCGCTGCGCGGCGATGGGCGTCCTCGGCCGCGACAAGGGAAGAGCGCGAGCCCAGGCGCTGCGGCGTCAGGCTGAAGGGTATGCGCCGCTCACGGCCAAGCGCATCCTGCCCGCGTATCACCTGGTGGCAGTCGTCGCGCAGAATTCGTGCGGTGCGGATCGGCAGTGGCGACGCCGCGAAACTGCAGACGAGATCGACGCGCTGCTCACAGAAGCGCGGGAGCACGGCTATCACCTGGTGCTCGACATCCAGCCAGGACACTCCACCGTCGGGCAGGAGGTGGCCGCGCTCCTGCCGTGGCTGCGCCAGCCCGACGTACACCTTGCGCTCGATCCTGAGTTCGACATGGCGCCAGGCGAAACGCCCGGCAGACAGATTGGCCGGATGTCGGCTGCCGACATCAATGGCGCGATCGAGACACTCGAATCCCTGATCCGGAATGGTCCCTTGCCCCCCAAAGTCCTCATCGTCCACCAGTTCCGGCTTGACATGCTGCCGGACAAGTCCCGGATCCGTCAGAGTCCGCTCGTGGATGTCGTGCTCGACATGGATGGCTTTGGACCGCCGGCGCTCAAACGCGCGAGTTATCGCGCGGTCATGCGCGAGCCGCTGGCATACGCCGGATTAAAACTGTTCTATGAGCAGGACCGTGACTTGCTGACGCCGCAAGAGGCGCTGGCCTTCGCGCCCGTGCCATCGGTGGTCATCTACCAGTAACCGGTCCGCCAGATGTCAGTCGCGCGACCACGTCACATGGGCGAACTTGTTCTCGTGCGAGAAGCCATAATGCACAACGCCGTCAAACGCTTTGTGGAGTGCTTGACCCAGTCGCTGCGCCAGATGTTCCGTTGACGTCCTCACGACGATGTGATCGCGAGAGGGGGCCTGCAGATCGACGACTCTTCCAAGAGGGTTGTCTTCGGCTGCACGGTCACCTTCGGCGCGCAGCAGCGCCAGGATCTCGTCGTGATGCGCGGTTACGAAGGCGCCCGAGATGCGCAGCTCGCCGCCGAACCGCCCCGCCGCCTTCATTTTGCAGGCAGGGCACACGACGGGTGCCGGACGATCGGAGGGCGGGCGGCTTAGCAGCGTCGTTACGCCGCCACCGATCGTCCAACGCCGGTTCCGGTAGAGCGCACCACATTCCGAACACACGCGTGTGCCCGCCATGGCGTGCGGGCCCCGGCGCCGCCCACCGTCATGATCGACACGATGGGTAAACGTTGTGTTGGTGTACCGCTTGGTGGTTTTCACATGCGCCTCCGAGGAATCCGCGACAGCACACCGCCTTCTGAACTCAGCCCGGAACTCCTGCTGCATGCGGCAGTGGGACGAGGTGGTCAGGGGCCTCGGCCGGCGTCTGTGCGCGTGGACGACAGACGGCTGCCACGGTAGTGACGAGTTCGCGATCGAGCCCCATGCGTCTGACCTCTCCCGCGAGCCGCGCGAGGTCGTTGAGTGCAACCACACCGACGACAGTGCCATCAGCGTCGATGACCGGAAGCCGCCTGATTTGGTTGTCGGCCATGAGATGCTCGGCGGTGTCGATGGACTCGTCCGCGTGAATCGCGATCACGTGGTGGGCCATTGCCGTGGTGACCGGAATGTCGCGCAGAGCCAGGCCCTGCGTGTACGCCGCCATGCAGATGTCACGGTCAGTCACCACGCCGACCGCCCGCCCTTGATCATCCACGACCGGGACGAACCCGCAGTCAGATTCCCACATCAGCCACGCGGCATGCTCGGTTGTGGAAGTGTTCGGACAAGTTACCGCTGGCCTGGTCATTAGTTCTTTGATGGTCACGGCCACCTCCCGCTGGAGTGACACGCAACGTCAATGCCACGACTGGAGTTGATCCGACGGGTCTGGAATGCGCGGCGTGCCTCTGCACTGCTGCGGGATCTTCAGCAGCGCCGTGTGGACTATTCCGCGCTATCGGTGTGGAGCAGGGCGATTACTTCTTCGTTACTTGTCTGACTGAAGTCTTCGTACCAGTAACCAATCGCGACAAGATCGGCAGGACAGACAAGACACACCACCTTGTCTGCTGAAGTCGCAATCCGCCTGCAAGCGTCAGGTGCGCCGACCGGGATTGCCACAACAATTTGTGCGGGAGTCAGGGCTCGAACTCCGGCAATAGCCGCTGTCATCGTCGCACCCGTGGCCAGACCATCATCGACAAGGATGACCACGCGGCCCGTGACCGCCGTGAGCGGTGCGCCGCGACGGTACGCCTGGACGCGGCGCTCCAGTTCCCGCTGTTCTCGTGCAGCGATGTCGTCCATGGTCGACGCGGACACCCCAAGGTCTCGCATCAGCGCCGAATCCCTGATCTGCACGCCACCCTCGGCAATGGCGCCCAGCGCAAACTCCTCCTGGGCGGGCGCACCGAGCTTGCGAACGACAAACACATCCAGCGGCGCGTGCAGCGCGTCGGCGACAGGCCTGGCGACAGGCACGCCGCCGCGCGGCAAGGCCAGGACGGTGACATCCGACCGTTCTGCAAAATTCCGCAGGGCATCTGCCAGCAGAACGCCGGCGTGACGACGATTGGCAAAGCGCATGGGCGTGTCCATCGTGGCACCAATTCTGCTCTGCAAGTTCAGCGCCGTGACCCTTCACATGTGGTCGATCGTTGCCTGGCGGACACGCCCGGCAACTGATGCACAGCCATCGGGATGCTCCTCCGCACCGGTAGCGTCGGCAGAGGCCGCACAGGTCAGAGCCGCACAGGTCAGAATGGAGACCCATGCTTCTGACGGCAGCAGGACTCGACGGCATCAAGGACGGGCGCATCACGCTGGCGTTCCGGGCCTGGACGAGACCAACGGTCAAGACCGGCGGCCGCCTGCGGACCGCCATCGGTGAAGTGCAGATCGCCTCCGTCACCGTCTGTACGCTGGACTCGCTCACTCCGGACGATGCGCGTGCCGCAGGCTTCGATTCGATGGAAGCGCTGTTGGCGTTTCTCGCTGCTCGCGCGGGCACCGTGTATCGGATCGCGTTTGGTGACGTCCGGCCCGATTCGCGAATCGCGCTTCGCCAGGACGACGTGCTGACCGATGACGATGTCGCCACGATCTCGGTGAAGCTCGCCGGCTTCGATGCGCGGTCGGCGACGGGCGCATGGACACGGGCGACACTCGATGTGATCGGCCAGCATCCGGGAGTTCTCGCTGCGACCCTCGCTCGCCGGGTGGGGCAAGACCGTGATCGCTTCAAGCAGAACGTCCGCAAGCTCAAGGAACTCGGGCTCACCGAAAGCCTTGAGGTCGGCTACCGCCTGTCGCCGCGGGGGCGCGCGTATTTCAGGAGCCGTCCGGGCCGATAGCCCACGTTTCGGTGCGACGACGAACATCCCGGCGTCACAGGCAGCGCCCGTCACCCTTGAGGCGCTGGACCGTGACGTTCGCGCGGGCCTCTACGGTCACGTCGATCATCTGGTTGTCCTGAAGGGCGGGCGGACGGTTGCCGACCATCGCTATCCCCGGGACTATGCGGCGATCAGTCGAGGCCGCCGAAGCGCCATCGGCTGCGGCGCCGAGTGCGATGACAGCGCGTGGATGCATCCGTACAACTACTTTCATCCGCGATGGCATCCCTTCTACGAAGGCCGCCCGGTGCACTCGCTCCAATCCGTCACCAAATCCATCACCGCCCTGGTGGTGGGGATCGCGCTTGGCCGAGGTGAGATTCACGCGCTCGATCAGCCGTTCCTGGACTACTTCAAAGACCGCGATCTCTCATCGATGGATCCGAGACTGCGGACCGCCACGGTCGAGGACGTCCTGACGATGCGCACGGGCATCGAATGGCACGAGGGGGACCGTCCGCTCGACGACACCAACACGACGGTCCAGCTGGAAAAGAGCCGCGACTGGATTGCGTTCACGCTCGCGCAGCCCATGGACGCCGCGCCCCGGCAGAAGTGGGCCTACAACAGCGGGGGCAGCATGCTGCTCTCAGGCATCATCAAGGCCGCAACGGGTCGCTTCATTGATGACTACGCGCGCGAGCACCTGTTCAGCCCGCTGGCAATCACCGACGTCCATTGGAAACCCACACCAACAGGGCATCCCGACACCGAGGGCGGCCTGTACCTTGAGGGCGCCGACCTCGCGAAGATCGGCCGGTTGATGCTGCAGGGCGGGCGCTGGAATGGACGCCAGGTGGTGCCGGAGTCCTATGTGAACGCCGCCGTCACTCGACATGGTGGCGGTGGCCAACGCCTGGAACGTGTTCCCGTTTGATCCTGCGCGAGATGTGCGTCCGCGTAATCTGCAGAACGCCCTGATTGACGCGATGGTCGGATGGCAGACGGGGGCGGCTCGTCAGCGCCGTTCACCAGGCCGGCTCAGCCAGTAGCTCGGCCGCGCCAGCGACAGACTGTCGAGGCTGTAGTCGGTCCGCCGCCCCAGGTTCAATTCGGCACGAACGGCGTTCTCGCGCACAATCGCGCACGCCGCGTCTGCGCGTTGACCCGGCTCGGGATCAGGGCACCGGCCCGACACATCGCCGGCCACCAGGTAGGGAAATGCGTGGCCGTAGAGTTCATGAATCAGGATGCGATCCAGGTCCGCGTCGCGGTCCGCGTCCGATGAACCACGACGATCATGGGCTGTCTTGAGCAGGGGGAGGTTGACCACCGCCAGGACTGCATCCACCTTCGTCGGGGTGCGGCGGACAAGTGAGATCTCGGCAAGCACGGTGGTGTCAAACCGTTGCGGCGCGCCGGACGCCGTATCGTCGACGACCACGACGGCGTCCGGGGTCAGGACAACGGCCTGGCGGCCGGTTCGGCGGATGGCGTCGAGATCGGCGCGCCAGAGCGCGCTGCCACGGGCAATACGATCAAGGCTCGCCTGGAACGTCGGATTGTCGGCGTGCACGGGCGCGTAGCCCTGTCCGGAGACAGGTGTCTGCGGAATCAGGAAAGCCGCCACGGCGATGACGAAACAGCGCGCTGCGTGACCCATCAGCCACCTCCAATCGCGTTACACGCTTGTTACACGTTGTAAACACAGATTTTACGCATTCGTGGCACGAATGTCACGAGAGCTCAGGGGCGTCGTGCCCTGTTTTGTCAGCGTCGCCGGACCGATGCCAATGTCAGTGCAAAGCCGGCGTCGTCATCGATCCACTGCCGCGTCTGCACAAAGCCGGCGGACGCCAGCATCGAGACGACCCGTGCGGCCGTGTATTTGTGGGAGCTCTCGGTCCAGATGCGTTCGAGCGGTTCCAGCGTGAACCGAACACCGGCAGCGGGAATGTGGACCTGCTGCCGCGCCGTGCTCTCGAGGTGCATTTCGATACGCGACGCGCCGCTGTTCCAGACGGCCACGTGCCGGAGCGCTCGCAGATCGAAGTTCGCACCCAGTTCCCGGTTCATCCGTACGCAGACGTTGAGGTTGAAGGCAGCGGTGACGCCGAGCGGATCGTCGTACGCCAGCTGGAGCGTGCGTTCGGGCTTGACGAGATCCGTGCCGATCAAGAACCGATCACCGTCGTGAGCGGTCTCACGGATCGCGCACAGCAGATCATGCCCGTCCTCCGGGCTGAAGTTGCCGATGTTCGATCCCAGGAGCATGAACAGGGTGGGGCCAGACACGACAGGTTCCCGGGCCACGGCGCGCAGGCCCGACTCGTAGGACCGCTCGTGCAGGGTCAGAGGGCCAAGGCCGCGAATCCGGCTCAGCGCGCGGCTGGCCGACGCGAGGGCCGATGCCGAGACATCGATGAGGCTGACCCTCGGCGCGCCGGTATGTGCGCGTTGCCGCAGCAGCGTACACAACTTGGCGCCGCTGCCGGAGCCCAATTCCACCACGCGCCCGAGTGGGCCGGACGCCGACAACATCTCGGCGCCGTGCCGAGCGAGCAGTCCCAGCTCCGCGCGTGTCACGCGGTACCACGGCAGCTCGCAGATGGCTTCAAACAACGCCGATCCCAACGCGTCGTACAGATACTGCGACGGCACCCGGCGCGGTGACTCCATGAGGCTGGCAGCCACGTCGACGGCAAACGCCGATCGCGCGTCAGGCGTCGCGAACGCAGCGGAACGTCGCATAGACATAGGGATACCGGGGCCGAAACCAGTTGCGGAACGTCGGACGAATCAAGCTGACCGCCGTGGCGGGTGATGCGCCCTTGATCACGTGGTGGTCGTTGTCGAAGAAGTCGGCGGAATACTCAGGGTAAGAGGGAAGAGGCGTGAAGTTCGGAAACGGCGCAAACAGGGACGAGGTCCACTCCCAGCCGTTGCCAACCAGGTCGTCCACGCCCCAGGCAGAACGTCCCGCGGGTCGGCTGCCGGCCGGCCTCGGATCCCATGACGTGAAGTCGAAGGTGCCGTGCGAGTCTGAAGGCGTCTCGTTGCCCCAGGGATAACGGCGCTCGTCGGTGGTGTCGCGGTCGGGCGTGCCGTACGCGGCCCGCTGAAACTCGGCTTCGGTCGGAAGCCGGAGCGTGCGCCAGCGTGCGAACGCAAGCGCCTCGGCATGACTGACATAGACCGGCCAGGCGGCAGGCAGGGGAACGCGATCGAACATGCCGCGCCACCACCATCCGCGCTCATCGTGTTCCCAGAACAACGGGTGCGTCATGCCGCGTTCCTGAATCCACGCCCAGTCTTCGGCTCGCCACCACTCCGCTGATTGATACCCGCCGGCGTCCACAAACTCCATGAACGCCGCGTTGGTGGTGTCGTGTTGTTCGATGTCAAACGGCTCGACGTTCACCGCGAACGCGCCGCGTTCGTTGTCCCAGGTGAACTTCTCGTCCTTCTGGTCCACGCCCAGGATCGCCCGGCCGGCAGGTATCGAAATCCAGGTCTGGGAGGGAGGTGCACCACCCGGCTCAGGGGTGTATCCCCTCGGTCGGTGTTTCTGCTCCAAGGGCAACCGGTGCCACATGTAGGCGAGCGTTTCGTGATGCATCGCCTCGTGCTCGAGAATGGCGTAGGCAGCTTCGGCGCGTTGCAGCAGGGGATGTTCCGGCTGTTCGATGGGGCCAGCCCTCAGCGCCGCCATGACTTGTCGGTCGGCTTCGGCCGCGAAGGCGCGGACCTCTGCCCGTGATGGCCAGCCGGCGACGCCACCCCCGCGATCCGCATTCGATTCGTGCGGGTCGATGCCGCGCGCAAACAGGTTCTCGAGTCGAGCATCGATGCTGGCGCCGCCCAGGCCCTTCTTGACGAGCGTGTTGAAACTAAAGGCCGGCAGGTGTCCCTCGTAGAACACCAGCGGGTGGCGCAGCTCTATCGGTCTTGTGTAGTACGCGGCGTCGGACACGAGATCGAACAATGCGGAAGACCGCGTCCTATTTGTGGCATACCACGCGCACAGTGAATCGCGCACGGTGGCGTTCAGGACGGACTGAGACGTTTCCAATCGCGGCACGCACCGGAATCTGCACCTTTCATACCGACTCTGTTGCGGACCGGAGGCGACTCCCCGGAAGCGGGGGCTGGCATATGCGTTGCAATCGCGAAGTGCATGTTGAAACTCATCGGTTCGTACGCCATCGCCAAACTCCTCGGCTTCGGCATCGTCGGAGCCCTGGTCATCTATGTGATCCTCAGCGTGCTGACGTAACGTCAGCACGCCTCCCGTCGGCGTTCGCCCCGGCGCCGAGTCAATTCGACCCAGAACGCGCGACGGGTCGAACTCCACTCATCGATCTCCGTCCAACGACCGGAGATGTCGAGCGTCATTGAAACGCATCAGCTGACCAAAGCCTTCGGGGGGCGGCCGGCGGTGCGCGCCGTCGATCTGCAGGTGCCGCGTGGGGCCATCTACGCATTTCTAGGGCCGAACGGCGCGGGCAAGAGCACGACCATCCGCATGCTGCTCGGACTGCTGCGGCCCGATACCGGAACGGTGGCACTGCTGGGGGAACCGTTTGAATCTCGGCGGCTGGCGCTGTTGCCGCGGATCGGATCGCTGGTGGAATCGCCGTCGCTGTATTCGCACCTGACCGGCGCGGAGAATCTGGGTCTGTATGCCTCGCTCCGCGGTCGTGGATCTCAGGACATTGCGCGCGTGTTGACAGTCGTCGGTCTGGCTGATGCGGGAGCCAAACGCGTCAAACACTTCTCGCTCGGCATGAAGCAGCGGCTGGCGCTGGCGCAGGCGTTGCTGGCTGAACCGGAACTGCTCATCCTCGATGAACCGGCCAACGGACTGGACCCTGCCGGGATTCAGGAGATGCGCGAGCTGATGCGGTCGCTGGCCACCACCCACGGTGTGACCGTCTTTCTCTCGAGTCACCTGCTCAGCGAGGTGGACCAGCTGGCGACGCATATCGGCGTGCTCTCAGATGGCACGCTGGCGTTTCAAGGCACGTCCGCGCTCCTGGCCGACCGGCGTCGGGCGCGCCTGCGCATCGGCGTGGACCGACCCTCGGAGGCCGCGGCGGTGCTCGACGCACGTGGCTGGCCCGTCACACGCGACGGCGACACGTTGATCGCGGCGCCCGATGCTCCGGCGGCCCAACTCAACCGTACGCTGATCGAACATGGCCACGACGTGCACACCCTGACGCGTGAGGCTGACTCGCTCGAAGACGTGTTCTTCTCACTGACGAAGGGAGCGGCCGCATGAGTCTCCCGCTGTCTGGTCAGGTGCTGCTCAGCGAAGTGCGGAAACTCCGCCGCACGCCGGCGCTGGGCATGGTCTTCCTTGCGCCTTTCACCATCGTCATTCTGTATTTCTTCGTGGGGCTGGCGTCGCCAGGCCCGCTGGTGCGCGGCAGTGCGGGGGGCGTCTGGCCATCCATCATCCAGAACTCGGTCACGTTGTGGACCCTGCTCATGTTGCCGATGTTCATCACCCTGGAGACGTCCCTGCTTGCCGGACTCGAGCACACCGAACGCAACTGGAAGTTCGTGCTGACGATGCCCATGCCGAGATGGATGGTGTACGTCGCCAAGCTGGTTGTTGTCATCGGCATGGTCTGGACCGCGCACCTGGTGCTTGGCGTGGGAACGGTCATCAGCGGCGTGACGCTTCGCGCGTTGTCACCCGACCTCGGGCTTACCAGTCTGCCGGTGTGGCCCCTGGTTGAATCGCTGGGCAAGGTCAGCGCCGCGCTGCTGTTGGGACTCACCATTCAGCACTGGGTGAGCGTACGCTTTCCCTCGTTCTCCGTGGCGATTGGGTTCGGCATGGCCGTCATGGTCGTCGCGTTCATCGCCGCGAATTCCCCGTCGTTCGGCCCCTGGTATCCGTGGTCGCTGCCGCTGCACGCCATCCGCCCGAGACCCGGCGCGGTTGATCCGATGTGGGTGAGTCTCGCGGGTGCGTGTCTGGTTGGGGTTGTTGGTGCCAGGCACTTCCATCGCCGCGACGTCGCCTGACGGTGCGCGACAGCGACCCACGCCCATGTAACAGGTGCGTGCCAGTCCGGGTCCAAGGCTGTGTGACCACGATTCTGCACCGTGCCGCCGCCCCCGTTCTCCTGATCGCGCTGTCCACGTTCGGCGTCGCCTGCGGCCAGGCGTCGGCCGCCACTGCACCCACGCCCGCTTCGACACCGGGCGCGACCGGCAGCACGCCTGCGGGGTGTGAGGTGACCGCGTCCACCGACGGCAGCCCCGTTGTCGGTGGGCCGTCCTCGCACCATGTGGCGTTGGCGTTCAGTCACGACGGTGTGACGGCGACGGGTTTGAGTGAGGTGTTGGCCCAGGCGTCGGTGCCCGACGGTGTGCGGCTGCCCGACGGGTCCGTCGGCGTGTATTACGTGAACGGCGCGACCGGCGGCGTCTGGCTGGCGCGGCTTCAGGGCAGCGCGCTCGTGCCCGTGTCTGCGATCACGCTGGATGGTGTCGTGCGGCCGCAGGGGGTGGTGGATCCGGATGCCACGCTCGTGAACGGGAAGGTCCGACTCGCGTACCTCAATGGCTTCGGAGCTCCTGGCAATCAACACCGGGCGATCTGCCTGGCAGAGTCGAGCGACGGTCTCACGTTCACGACGTTGGCCAAAGCCTTCGACGTCGGACTGCAGCCGCAGCAGACCGATCCGACGATGGTGCAACTGCCGAACGGCACATGGCTGATGGCGATTCGGGACGACAACACCGTGCGATTGCTCCGGTCGGCGACGGGCCTCTCCTTCATGGAGTACTCCCAGCAGCCGGCGTTTCTCGGCGTGGTGGAACTGGGCCTCACCTCCGACGGTCGTCCTCGCATCTACACGTGTCAGGGCGGCATTTCGAGTCACGTGTCCAATGACGATGGACTGACATGGTCTCCTGAGGCGGTTGTCGTGGATGGTCCCGCACTGGGACGTGTCCTTGCCGGACGGCAGGGTATTTGTGATCCCTCCTGGGTGCCCGCTGCGGGTCTGTTCCTGTTCAAGGTGCACTGACGCCGGTGGGCGCGCTGAACGGCTCGAAGCGTGCTGGGTATAATCCAGCGCACGGTGTCCTCCCCAACGCGTCGCCCGGGCTCGGCCAGCCCCGTTGCCGAGTGGCTGTCGCCGCCGGTGTTTGCCGATCCTGAGCACACTGAGCGCGCGCGCGTCTTCTGGCAACTCTCGTGGTCCACTTTCGCAATCATCACGGCGGCGCTGGTGCTGCTGACCCTGGCTCAGCCAGACCTGTGGCTGCGCCGCGTGGCGTCCTTCGTCGCGTTTGCCGCGCTCATCGTTCCGCTGCACGTCGCCAATCGGCGAGGGTATACGACAGCCGCCAGCTGGATGCTCGTGCTGGGACTCGTCGCGATCAGCACGCAGCGCGCGTGGAATACCGGCGGCATCCAGGGGCCCGTCGCGCCGCTCTTCCTCGTCTTCGTCATGATCGGAGGCGTCCTGCTGGGCCGACGTGGCGCGATCATGACCGCCGTGGCCGCTTCAATTGGCGGCGGTGTACTGGCCGGCGCAGAAGCCTGGGGACTGATCGAAGGTCGACGGGCCTTTAATCCGATTACGACCTACCTGGTGGCCCTGGGATGCACGGCGATGGCCGTGGCCGTGCAGGGGATGGTCGCGCGTACGCTGCAACGGAGCTTGTTTCGCGCTGAAGGCGAACTGGCAGAGCGGCGCAGGACGGAGGGGCGCCTCAGGCTCGCGATGGACGCCGCCAGCATCAGCAGTTGGGAACTGGATCCGGTCTCGAGGCTGCTGTCGGGCGATGCGCGGCTGTTTGCGCTGTACGACCTCACGCCATTGCCCGACGGTACCGTGCCCTACGACGACTGGATGCAACGTGTACATCCGGACGATCGATCATCGGTGAGCGGCCGGATGAGCGCTTTGCTGGCCGGGGCCAGCGGAAGCGTGCAGGCCGAGTTTCGCGCAGTGTTGCCCGATGGCACCACGCGTCACGTGTTTGGCGCCGCGGCAGTCATCGAAGGGCGTGAGAGCGCCGATCGCCGGGTCGTCGGTGTCAACGTCGACGTCACGGCCCGACGAGTGGTGGAGGCTGAACGCGAGCGTCTCCTCATCGCACAGCAGGAGCGACTCAAGGAACTCCAGTTGCTGCATCAGGCCGCGCGGCTGATGCAGCGACACGAGGGCTCGGTCGAGGCGCTGCTGCGGTCAGTCGTGCAACTGGTGCCCTCGGCGTGGCAGTTTCCCCACCTGTGTGAAGCCCGGATCGCCTACGACCACGTGAGTGTTCAGACCCGCGGATGGGTCGAGTCGGCGTGGGTGCAGCAGGTGGAGTTTTGCACCACCGTCGCCAGCGGGCGGATCATGGTCGCGTATCGAGACGCGCCGCCGGCCAACGTCACCCCGTTTCTGCCCGAAGAAGCGGCCGTGCTTGAATCGCTGGCGGAGATCCTGACCGGACATCTCGAACTCATGCGGTACCAGCATCACCTGGAGACGTTGGTGGAGGCCCGGACCGTTGAACTGGTTGCGGCCAAGAATCAGGCAGAAGTGGCCAACAAGGCGAAGTCCGCGTTTCTCGCCCACATGAGCCACGAAATCCGGACGCCGATGAATGCCATCCTGGGATACACCCAGCTGCTGCTGCGTGATCCGCTGCTGCCGGAGCAGGCGCGCAAACTCCAGGTGATTCGAAACAGCGGCGATCACCTGCTCGGTGTCATCAACG
>CBINOO010000058.1:0-24722 GCA_966252305.1 uncultured Acidimicrobiia bacterium | reverse complement strand
CTTCGGCAGCTACGGCATGGGCGTGACCGATACCAGCGAGAGCGGAAGCGGTGACACGCACACGATCGACAACAGCGGCCGCGACAACTACATGGTCTTCGTGTTCGACCGGCCGGTGGTCGCCACCAAGGCGTACCTCGGTTACGTCTCGGGAGACAGCGACGCGCAGGTCTGGATTGGCACCATCAACGGCGCCTTCAATGCAGGCGTGACGCTGAATGATGCCGTCCTCTCCGGCTTCGGATCGCCCGAGTCCTCGAGCGGCGGTTCCTCCGCTCGTTGGATGACGTTCAACGGCAGCGCGAAAGCGGGCAATGTCATCGTCATCGCCGCGTCCACGTCGTCGTCGAACGACAAGTTCAAGGTGGCGAAGCTTGAAACCTCGTGCGCGACGCCTCCGCCGCCGCCGTGTGTGCCGCCGGTCGCCGGCAACGACAGCCGGTCGGCCATTTCCGCCACGCCGCTGATGATGCAGGTGCTCAGCAATGACACCGATCCCAACGGTGAAGACCTGACCATCGTGCCCGGCGGGTTCACGCAGCCGGCCAACGGCACGGTCACGCTGTCGGGTAACACGTTCACCTTCACCAGCAACGCCGGATTCACCGGCACGACGAGCTTCACGTATCGCGTGCGCAACGAGTCCGGCTGCGAGGACACGGCCACGGTGACCATCACGGTGACGGCGCCTGAGCCGGTCTGCCAGGTGTCGACGCTGACGTTCAGCCAGAGCTCGAGCAGCAATGGCTCGGCCGGAAACGTGCGCACGTTCTCCGCCAACGGCGTGTCGGTCAAGGTGTCGGCCTTCAGCCGCGACAAGAACAAGAACAAGTGGTCAACGGCCTACCTCGGCGCCTTCGGCAGCTACGGCATGGGTGTCACCGACAGCAGCGAGAGCGGCAGCGGTGCGACCCACACGGTCGACAACAGCGGGCGCAACAACTACATGGTCTTTGCGTTCGACGAGCCGGTCATTGTCACCAAGGCGTTCCTCGGATACGTCTACGACGACAGTGATGCCATGGTCTGGGTGGGCACGATCAACAACGCCTATTCATCGGTCTCGCTCAGCGACGCCGTCCTGGCCTCCCTCGGCAGCCCGGAATCGTCGTCTGGCGGTTCCGGCACGCGTTGGGTCGCCTTCAACGGTCAGGAGCGCACCGGCAACGTGGTCGTCATCGCAGCAAACACCGCGCAGACCGACGATGCGTTCAAGGTCGCGAAGCTTGAATTCACGCGCTGCTCGGTGAATCAGCCTGACGAGCCCTGGGACCACGATCACGACGATGACGACTGCCATGACGACAGTCACCATCGCGACGGTGATCGCGACCGCGACGGCCGCTGGGGCCGGGATCGCGATGATGACCGTGGTGGCGACCGCTGGGGCCGTGACCGCGACGACGATGATCGCCGCGGAGGAGATGACGAGCGGGGCCGCGGCGGCCGCGACCAAGACCGTGGACACGATGCCTGGGAGTGGCTCTGGGACCTGGTCGCGAGCTGGAGCCGCTGAGGCTCCAGGATTAATCCGTCAGACGGCCGCCCAATGACCGGGGCGGACTTCTCTCAAGGGGCGCCCGTCACCGGGCGCCCCTTCGTATTTGTGCCTCGGGATCCGTCGGCCAGGCTCCAATGTGGGGACGGCTGAGAGCAACGCCGACGTGTAGGGATGCGCGGTGTGGTGAAAAACGTCATCAGCCGTGCCGACTTCAACGAGGCGGCCCTGAAGCATCACCGCCACACGGTTGCAGATCTGGGCGACGAGTCGGAGGTCGTGGGCGATGAAGAGGTAGGTCAGGCCCAGTCGCGACTGCAGCTCCATCAACAGGTTCACGACCTGCGCCTGTACCGACACGTCAAGCGCCGAGACGGGTTCGTCCGCGATGACGAGCGACGGATTGAGGGCCAGGGCACGAGCGAGGCCGATCCGCTGGCGCTGACCGCCGCTGAACTCATGCGGGTATCTGGTGGTCTGCGCGGGATCGAGGCCCACCAGTGCAAAGAGCTCTTCAACACGCCGGCGACGCTCCCGCGGCGTGCCCTCGCGGAAGATCGTCAGCGGCTCCTCGACGATTGCCCCCGCCTGCATACGCGGGTTGAGTGACGAATACGGATCCTGAAAGACGATCTGCAGGTCTCGCCTGGCGCGCCTGAGATCGCCGGGCGACAGTGCGGCGAGGTCCCGGTCCTTGAAGAGGACCTGACCTGATGTGGGCTCGATGAGCCGGAGGATGCAGCGTCCCGTCGTGGTTTTGCCGCACCCCGATTCGCCAACAAGGCCGAACGTCTCACCCTGCGTGATGTCGAAGGAGACATCGTCCACCGCGCGGCGAATCGTGCCTGCGCCGAACCACGATGGCGCCTTGAAGTCCTTTACGAGATGTCGGACCTGAAGCAGGGGCGTCATGTTCTTGGTTCCTGCAAGAGGTGGCACCACGCGTGATGGGAAGGGCCAACGAGGCTCGAGGCGGGTACTGCATCGGCGCAGTGGGCGAGGCGCAATTCACACCGCGAGGCGAATCCACAGCCGGGAGGGAAGTTGCCCAGAGTCGGTACAGTGCCGGGAATCGCCCGCAGGAGCTCGCCCGGCCGTCCCCGGCCGGGCAGGCACGCGAGCAGGCCTGCGGTGTACGGGTGGGCGGGATGAGCAAACACGTCGGACACCGGACCGTGTTCGACGATGCGTCCGCCGTACATGACGGCCACGTCATCCGCGACCTCGGCCACAACGCCCAGGTCGTGCGTGATCAGCAGGAGCGCAATGCCGAGCCTGGCGCGCAGGTCCCGCAGCAGGTCGAGGATCTCGGCCTGGACCGTGACGTCGAGAGCTGTGGTGGGTTCGTCGGCGATGACGAGGGCCGGTTCGGCGCAGAGAGCCAGCGCAATCATGGCCCGCTGCCTCAGTCCACCGGACAGCTGGTGGGGATAGGCGTCGACACGCTGGGGCGCATCCGGGATGCTGACGGCGTCGAGCCACTCGATTGCCCGTTGCCGAGCGGCCCGGCCGTTGGCGAGACCATGCACGTGCAGTGTCTCCGCAATCTGCTGGCCGATCGTGTACACAGGGTTCAGGGCCACCATGGGTTCCTGAAAGATGAATCCGATGCGTCGCCCGCGGATGGACTGGAGGCGCGCCTCGGGCAGCGTGAGCAGATCGACGTTCTCGAACAGGATGCGGCCGTGTGTGATGCGTCCCGGGCGAGGGACGAGGTTGATCAGCGAGAGTGCCGTGATGGACTTTCCGGATCCTGATTCGCCAACCAGCCCCAGCGTACGGCCCGCATCGAGGTCAAACGACACATCCCGCACTGCGGCTGCGGTGCCACCGCCCGACAGCGGGAATTCAGTGCGGAGGTGGTCGACGGAGAGCAGCATGTGGTTCAGGCCAGCTGGTCGCGATGTTCACCGAAGGCCGCCCGGAGGCGGTCGGCGATCTCACCGAGCGTCGCCCTCGACTCGACAGCCTGCAGCACCAGCGGGACCAGATTGTCATGGCCCCTGGCGCCCCTCTCGAGGGCGTCGAGTGACGCGCTGGTCAACGCGGCGTCGCGTTCAGTCCGCAGTTGCCTGACGGCGGCAATCTGCCGGGGCTCGAGGCCGGGGTCCAGCTGCATCACGGCAATCGTCGAGCGATCGTCGGTGGTGAATCGATTCACTCCGACGACCACCGCGTCGCCGCGGTCGATGCGAGTCTGTGCGTCGTAGGCGGCGTCCTGGATCTGCTTCTGGATCATGCCGCGCTCAATGGCTGCGAGGGTGCCGCCCGCCTTGTCGATGGCGTCGAGCAGGGCCCGGGCTTCCGCCTCAAGCGCGTCCGTGCGTTCTTCGATGGCCCACGCGCCTCCGACGGGGTCGATGGTGTTGGCGACGCCGCTTTCGGCCGCGATGATCTGTTGCGTACGCAGCGCGAGGCGGGCCGCTTCTTCGGTGGGGAGGGCGAGCGCCTCGTCGCGACCGTTGCAGTGGAGCGACTGCGTGCCGCCGAGGATCGCGGCGAGCGCCTGCAGGGTGACACGCACGATGTTGTTGTCCGGCTGCTGCGCGGTGAGCGTGGATCCGCCGGTCTGCGTGTGAAAGCGCAGTTGCATCGCACGAGGATCGGTCGCGCCGAATCTGTCGCGCATCAGGCGGGCCCACAGGCGTCTCGCCGCCCTGAACTTGGCGATCTCCTCGAGAAAGTCGTTGTGCGACGCGAAGAAGAACGAGAGCCGTTGTCCGAGGCGATTGACGTCGAGTCCGGCCCGCTGGGCGGCTTCGACGTAGGCGACGGCATTGGCGAGTGTAAAGGCAATCTCCTGCACGGCGGTGGAGCCGGCTTCGCGGATGTGGTACCCGCTGATCGAGATCGTGTTCCAGTTCGGCAGTTCCCGCTCGCACCACGCGAAGATGTCGGTGATGATGCGCATGGAGTGCCGTGGCGGATAGATGTACGTGCCGCGCGCGACGTATTCCTTGAGGATGTCGTTCTGAATCGTTCCGGAGAGCTGCGCGAGGGGAACACCCTGGCGGCGGGCCACCGCGACGTAGAGTGCAAGCAGGATGATGGCCGTCGCGTTGATGGTCATCGACGTCGAGACCTGACCGAGGGGAATCCCGTCGAACAGGGTCGCCATGTCGTCGAGCGAGTCGATCGCGACCCCCACGCGGCCGACCTCCCCTGCAGCCATGGGATGGTCGGAGTCGTAGCCCATCTGCGTCGGCAAATCGAAGGCTACGCTGAGACCGTTGACGCCCTGGGCGAGCAGGTACCGGTATCGGGCATTGGACTCCGCGGCGGTGCCAAAGCCGGCGTATTGCCGCATCGTCCAGAGCCGCCCACGATACATGGTTGGTTGCACGCCGCGGGTGTAGGGGAACACGCCCGGAAACTCGGCTTGTGTCATCGGAGAGATTCTATCGCCCTCTGCTACAATCCCCCGCGAGCCCGGAGGTGGCATGGATCCAGTGATGAATCAACTCGCCCGCGAACTGGCCGACCTGATTTCGACGGTGGTCGCCGAAGATGCGCGCGTAGCAGCGCTGCGCGAGAAGGCGCGGGGTGCCGGATTCGATCTGCGGGTCTCGCTTGATGCCGCCGTCACGTTCGTGCCGCTGCAGCCCTCCGGTGGGGCGGACAACGATGCGCTGGTGCCCGTGACCGGCGCGACCGCGGGCGCTCCCGCCAGGCCCATTCTCGAGATGACCGCGACGGACCGCCGCTTCCTGAAGTCCTTGCGCATTGCGGCCGACGAACCCGCCGACGAGATCATCGACTGAATCAGACGCGCGACGACTGTCGCGCCACCGCCTCGGCCGCGCGCGCGGCGGCATCCGGATCACCGAGATAGTAGTTCCGGACCGGGGCGAGCCTCTCGTCAAGTTCGTAGACCAGCGGAATGCCTGTTGGAATGTTCAGGCCGGCGATGGCGTCGTCTGAAATTCCATCGAGATACTTCACCAGGGCCCGCAGGCTGTTGCCGTGCGCGGTGATCAGCACGCGGCGGCCCGCCAGGATCGACGGGGCGATGACGCCAGTCCAGTAGGGCAGGAAGCGCGCCACCGTGTCCTTGAGCGATTCGGTGGCTGGACATTCATCCGGTGAAAGGGTCTTGTATCTCGGGTCGTGCGACGGGTGCCTGGGATCCGCGCGGTCAAGCGGCGGAGGCGGCGTGTCGTAACTGCGGCGCCAGATATGCGTCTGCTGCTCGCCGTGTTTCGCGGTGGTCTCCGCCTTGTTCAGCCCCTGCAGCGCGCCATAGTGCCGCTCGTTGAGCCGCCACGACCGCTCGACAGGAATCCAGAGCAGGTCCAGTTCGTCCTGCACGATCCAGCACGTCCGGATCGCGCGCTTCAGCACGGATGTGTACGCGACGTCGAACGTGTAGTTCGCTTCTCGCAGCAGGCGCGCGGCTTCCCGGGCCTCCGTGTGGCCGGCCGGCGTCAAGTCCACGTCGGTCCATCCCGTGAAGCGGTTCTCGAGATTCCAGGTGCTCTGGCCGTGTCTGAGCAGGACAACTGAGTGGGTCATGACTGTCGGGTCTGCGCCAGCGCTTCGCGCCCGGCATAACGCGCGTCGGTCCCGAGGGCCTCTTCGATGCGCAGCAGTTGGTTGTATTTGGCCGTCCGGTCCGCGCGGCTCGCGGACCCGGTCTTGATCTGACCTGCCGCCGTGGCCACCGCCAGGTCCGCGATCGTCGCGTCTTCGGTTTCGCCGGAGCGATGCGAGATGACCGACGCGTAGCCTGCGGCACGCGCCATGGCGACGGCGTCGAGGGTCTCGGACACCGTGCCAATCTGATTGAGTTTCACCAGGAGCGCATTGCCGATGTGTTCATCGATGCCCTTGCGGAGAATGGAGGGGTTCGTGACGAACACGTCGTCACCCACCAGTTGCACGCGAGCCCCCAGTTGCGACGTGAGCCGGGCCCATCCCGGCCAGTCGGCTTCCGCCAGTCCGTCCTCGATGGAGGCGATCGGATATTGGCGGCACCAGTCGTCGTACAACGCGATCATGTCGTCAGACGATTTGCGCCCCTCGCCTGACTTGCGCAGGTCATAGGCGCCGGCTGCGGCGTCCCAGAATTCCGACGAGGCCACGTCGAGCGCCAGCACGATGTCGCGCCCCGGCGTGTAGCCGGCCCGATGCACGGCTTCCAGGACTAGTTCCACGGCTTCGCGGTTGGACTTCAGGCTCGGAGCAAACCCACCTTCATCGCCGACGCCGGTCGAGAGTCCCCGAGCCTTGAGCAAGGCGCGGAGGGCGTGAAACGTCTCCGTGCCTGCACGCAAACCCTCGCTGAATGTGGGCAGGCCCACCGGCATCACCATGAACTCCTGGAAGTCCACGTTGGTGTCGGCGTGGGCGCCGCCGTTCAGGATGTTCATCATCGGCACGGGCAGCAGCACGCCGGCGTTGGGCACCGGCGGTGCGACAAGGTCGACCAGTGCGCGATAGAGCGGCAGGCTGCGTCCCGCTGCCGCGGCGTGCGCGACGGCCATCGACACGCCGAGCAAGGCGTTGGCACCCAATTTGGCCTTGTTGGGAGTGCCGTCCAGAGCCAGCATGACATCGTCGATGGCGCGCTGGTCCGGCGACCGGCCCTGCAGGGCCGGGGCAATCACGGTGTTGACGTGACTGACCGCCTTGAGCACCCCCTTGCCCAGGTAACGACCGGCATCCCCGTCGCGAAGTTCGAGCGCTTCTCGGGTGCCGGTTGAGGCGCCCGATGGCACAGCTGCGCGTCCGCGTGCGCCGCTGTCGAGCGTGACATCAACTTCAAGGGTGGGATTGCCGCGTGAATCGAGGATTTGGCGGGCGAAAACAGTGGCGATGCGCACCCCAAGAAATTACTCCAAAACGGCGGTCCGTCTACGTTGACTTGCCCGGTGGGGTGGCCTACCATCGGGACTGCACGTTTCCGCCAGCAAGCCCGCTGTTCGTCCCCTGAACTTGGGAGGCCGCATGCCCGGTTCCGCCACGCGAGTCGTCGTCTCGGTTGCCGCGTTGTCACTCACGACCGGTGTGGGCGCAGCCTGGGCTCAGGGTGTGGCGCCGCGCCGGCCTGCCGCCGTTCGCATCGAAGCGTCAATGAAGGCGGGCCATGTTGTGGGGATCGTCAAGGACGATGCAGGTGCGGGAGTCGTCGGCGTTGCCGTAACCGCCATTGGAACGACGCATGCCCAGGCGCGCACCGACGCCGACGGGCGCTTCCGTCTGGCGCTGGTTCCCGGCGACTACATTCTTCGCGCCTCGCGTGAGGGGTATGTCTCTCCGTACCGGGAGTCCGTCCGCATTCGCGCGGCCAGCCAGCTGGAACGAACCATCACAATCACCCGGCAGACTGAACTGACCGAACGGCCGGTGATTCGCGCAGGAATCGGTCCTCGCATCGGCGACCCGACCCAACTGCCCGTCGAATCGATCGTGCGACCCATCAAGAGCGACAGCCAGCAGGCCTGGTACCTGCGCCATCTTCCCCGCACCGTGCTGCGCGATGGCGGCGGCCCGACGCAGGGTGATGAACGCCGCACCGACTTCAAATACCTGCCCGGTTTCCTGGATTGGGCGGTCGCCGAATCAGCGCGGGCGACGAGCGCCTTCTTCTCCGAAACGGATTTCACCGGCCAGTTCAACATGCTGACCAGCTCCGCCCTGAGCGCGGTGGCTGGTGGCGAGAACGCGATGCCCCGCGGCGTGGCGTATCTCTCCGTCGGCGCCGCGATCGGTACCCATGGAGACCTGCGCATGCGGGGCGCCATGTCGACCGCGGGCCTCGCCTCCTGGGTCGCGCTGGCAGAGTACGAAGCGCGTGATGTCCAGCCCCATGCCTTCCGTGTGGGCATGTCGTACGGCGCGCAGCGTGTGGCCGACACGCAGAAGATGTCCATCGTTGGCGCCGATGCACGCGGGCGCTCGGTGGCGTCGCTCTACGGGTTTGATCGCTGGCGCCTTCAACCCGGGCTTGAATTGAACTACGGCGCACGCGTGGACCGCTACGACTATGTGGCAGGCCGCAACTTCATCAGCCCCCAGCTCGGGGTTCGCGCGATGGTGCTGCCCCGCACGTTCGTGTCGGCGCGCGTCTCAAGCGCGGTGCTGGCTCCCGGCATTGACGAGTTCACGCCTCCGCCTTCCTCAGGCCCCTGGCTGCCGCCCGAGCGGTCCTTCTCTCCGTTGTTCGGTGGCGAGGTCCTCGTTCCGGAACGCCTCCGGCGCGTCACGCTCGGCATGTCGCGTGAGTTCGGGCCGATCGGACAGACGCGGGAGATCGGCCTTCGCTGGTTCCGCGAAGACACCCGTGATCAACTGACGACGATCTTTGGAGACGGCCGCGCCCGAGGGCTGGGCCACTACTACGTGGCATCAGCCGGAGACGTCGTCGTGCAAGGCTGGACGCTCCACGCGTCCGGCTGGTTCACCTCGCGTGTGCGGATGTCGGTCGACTACTCCCTGGTCCACACCGAGTGGACGCGTTCCCTGCATGGCACCGTCATGGCGGCCGTCGACCCTTCAGTCCTTCGCCCCCTGCGCGAGCGGCTGCACGACGTCACCGGCGCGATCGATGCGCGTATTCCGGAGTCGGATACCCACGTCCAACTCGCCTACCGGTTCAACTCCGCACTGATGTCACCGCAGCGCTCGTCCCTGTCCGCCCTCGCAGACGGCCGCTTTGATGTGCAACTGCGCCAGGCATTGCCGTTCCAGCCGATTGATGGCGGGCGCCTCGAAGTGATGTTTGCCATCAACAACCTCCTCCGCGATCCCAACGGCAGCATCGTTGGCGCGTTCTACGACGAGTTGCTCACCGTCCGAAGCCCCCGACGTGTGCTCGGTGGAGTTCAGGTCCGCTTCTGATACGATCCAACCTGTTGGATTCGACTCGGACGACCGTTTCCTAATTGCTGTGTTTTGTTGGAGTTAGGACGGGTCCGTCTGTAGGCGGTCCGGTACATCCCTTGCCTGTAACCCTGCTGCCATGACCAGCCCACTGCGCAGATGGAATCCGGTCTTCCGCGTTGCGGTGCCGGTGGCCGTCGCCACCATCCTGGTGACGGTCGCCTTGATCAATCTGGTTGTCGTTGGGCGATGGCAGCGGACCGCCACGGTCGACGATGGGGTGCTGTGGGGGCCGGACCTCAGCGCCCTGGAGGTCAGCGCAGAGTCCACGGCGGCACAAGCCGGGCTCAAGCGCGGAGACTTCCTCCTGGCGATCGACGGCATTCCCGTGACGACGCCGCAGGAGGTGGCCGCAGTCCTGGCGCAGACGATGCCGGAGGCGATTGTCACCTACACGCTCACGCGTGATTCGGCCGACGAACTGGTCACGATTCAATTGCAGCGCGCGCCCGGCCCCGAGTCGGGGTTGTATTACCTCCTTGCCGCCGTCGGCATCTTCGCGCTGCTGGTGGGGACGTCGGTCCGGCTTCGACGTCCGGCCGATCCCGCCACGCTGTTGTTCTTCTGGCTGACGGCCGCATTTTTTGGGGTCTTCGCGCTGACGTACACAGGCGAGTTCACCCGGACCGACTATTTCTTCTACTGGGCGGACGTGGTGGCGTTTGTCATGTTGCCGCCGCTGTTCGTGCACTTCGCCTTGGTGTTCCCGGAGCGGCCCAATCCCTGGGTCGCCACGTCCACGGGCCGGGCCGTGTTGCCCCTACTGTACGCGCCGGCGCTGCTCTTCGTGTTGGCGCGGCTGTCGGCCATGCGCGGGCTGCTGAATGACGAGATGGTGCGACGGCTCGTGCAGATCGAGAGCCTCGAGTACGTGTATCTCGCCGCCTGTCTGCTGGGTGGTCTTGCGCTGATGATGCGGGCGCTGGGACGGCTGCGCTCGGTCACCGCCAGGCGCCAGCTGCGGTGGATCGTCTGGGGCTCAGGACTGGGCGCCGTTCCGTTCGTCGCCGCATATGTCATCCCGTTTCTCATGGGCGTGACCGTGCCGTATGCGCAGTACACCGCCGTGCTGCTTGGCTGCATTCCGCTGGCCTTCGCCTCGGCTATCGTGCGGTACCGCCTGATGGACATCGAGGTGATCATCAAGCGCGCGCTGGTGATTTCCGCGGTGGGTCTGGGTCTGGTCGTCATCTATCAGGGCACCCTGGGTATCGTCGGGCTGCTGTCCGGGCACCAGGAGACGAACGAATTCTGGGCACTGTTTGCGACGCTTGTGGTGGTGCTGGTGGCGCCGTCGCTGCGCAACGCCATCCAGGGTGGGCTTGACCGTCTCTACTATCGGGATCGGTATGACTATCGCCGCGCGCTGGTCACGTTTGCGCGTGAACTGAACAGCGACCTCGACCTCGAACGCCTCAGTACACGACTGGTCGATCGTGTGCGGGAGACGTTGGCGGTTGACCGGATCGCGCTGATGTTACCCGCCTCCGACGGCCCGGGTTCGGACTTCGCACCCGTCGCCAGCGGAGGGGTTGATGACCCTCGCGCCCTCAAGATCCCGAGTGACTCGGCACTGGCTGCGCGGTTGATGGCCGGGCAGGTGGTGAGCCTCGACGATCCGGTGCCGCTGCGGCGGCTCGCTGGTGATGAGAGTGCGGCCTGGAGGGACGCCGGCTGGCAGGCGTTTATCCCCTGCGTCAGCAAGGAAGTGACGATCGGGGCGCTGGCCGTCGGTCGTCGCGGTAGATACGAGCCGCTCAGCAGCGAAGACATGACGCTGCTCAGTGCCGTCGCGGGCCAGGCGGCGACGGCGCTGGAAAACGCCAGACTGTATGGCCAGCTTCGTGTGAAAGCCGACGAAATCGAGCGGCTGAGGCAGTTCTCCGACAGTGTCGTCGAATCGTTGACCGACGGGTTGCTGGTGCTCGATCTCGACGACCGGGTCCTGCGCTGGAATCGCAAGCTCGAGGTGCTGTTCCATTGCGATCGGAACCGCGCGATCGGACGGCGCCTCTCGGCGTTGTTCCCCGAGTCCTTCGTGGCGGCGATCGTGGACGCGCGCCGCGCCCATCCAGATGGCGCCACGCTGCATCGTGTTCCGCTGACTGCGGGACCCACCGACCTGGCACAGCCGCTGCTGGTGAACGCGGGCATCGCGCCCTTCCAGACGGCGGATGGCGTGAAGGCCGGCTGGATTGTCGTGCTCGAAGACGTGACCGAACGCGCCAATCTCGAGGAACAGTTGCGGCTGTCCGAGAAAATGGCCGCCGTCGGCTTGCTCGCTGCCGGTGTGGCGCACGAGGTCAATACGCCGCTCACCGGCATCTCGAGTTTCACGCAGATGCTGCTCGACCAGGCGGATCCCGGCGACCCCAGAACACAGCTGCTCGAGAAGATCGAACGTCAGACCTTCCGTGCGGCGAAGATCGTCAACAGCCTGCTCAACTTGGCGAGGCCGTCAGGTGGTGACGCGGCGCCCGTGGACATCAATGTCGTCGTGACCGACGTGTTGTCGCTGCTCGACCATCAGTTCAAGGGCAGCCGGATTCAGGTGCGTCGTGATCTTGCAGCGACGCACGTGATTCAGGGATTTGAATACAAACTCCAGCAGGTCTTTCTCAACCTGTTTCTCAACGCGCGCGATGCCATGCCGAAGGGCGGATGGTTATCGGTGTCGACGCGGTCGACCTCCGACAGCGTCGTCGTCGAGGTCGGCGATACAGGCTCAGGCATCCCCAGCGAACACATGGCACGCATCTACGATCCTTTCTTCACTACCAAGGCCGACGGCGCCGGCACGGGCCTTGGGCTTTCGGTGACCTATGGCATCGTCCAGGAACACGGCGGCGCGCTTGCGTGTGAAAGCGCGATCGGCCAGGGCACGCGATTCACACTCACGCTGCCGATTGCGGCCGCGGGTGAACACGTCGTGAGGGCCAACTGATGTCGACGACGCCCGCGCACGTCCTGGTCATCGACGACGAGGAGATCATTCGGGAGGCGCTCGATGCGCTGCTGACCCGTGATGGCTGCGTCGTGCGGACCGCCGCAAACGCGGCCGAGGGCCTGGCCCGTCTGGCCGATGAAGATGTCGACGTCGTGCTGCTCGATCTGATGCTGCCCGACCGCAGCGGCCTCGATGTGCTCGACGACATCCGGCGAATGGACGACAAGCTGCCCGTGGTCATGGTGACGGCGTTCGGGACCATTGACACGGCCGTCCGTGCCACCAAGCAGGGCGCTTTTCACTACTTCACCAAGCCGTTCAAGAACGATGACGTGCTCGTCGTCGTGCGGAATGCGATTGAACGCCGGCGACTCGAACGGGAAAACCTCGAACTGCGCAACCGGCTCAAGTCGGGGAGTCATCGGTTCGATCAGATCATCGGCGGGAGCGTCCGGATGCGCGCCATCTTCGATCTGGTCGCGCGCGCGGCGCCGAGTCGAACGACCGTGCTCGTGCAGGGCGAGAGCGGCACCGGCAAGGAACTGGTGGCGCAGGCATGCCACCGGCGATCCGCCCGGTCCGACAAGGCGTTTGTCACCGTCAACTCGGGAAATCTGCCTCCGGACTTGCTCGAGTCCAACCTGTTCGGGCACGTCAAGGGCGCCTTCACGGGAGCTGTGGCGGCCAAGAAGGGACTGTTCGAACTCGCCGACCGCGGAACGATCTTCTTTGACGAGATTGGCAACGTGCCGCTCGATACGCAGGCCAAGTTGCTGCGGGTCATCCAGGAGCGTGAGTTCATGCGGCTCGGCGGTGTCGACACCATCAAGGTGGACGTGCGGATCATCGCGGCCACCAATGTGGATCTGCGACGCGCTGTCGCAGAGGGTCGGTTTCGTGAAGACCTGTTTTATCGCCTCAATGTCATCCCCATCCAGCTGCCGCCGCTGCGCGAACGCAAGGAAGACATTCCGCTGCTTGTGCAGCACTTCCTCGACAAACATGGAGAAGAGAGCCGGAAGTCCGGCTGGTTCGTCACGCCGGAGGCCCTCGACATCCTCATGGCCTACGATTGGCCCGGCAACGTTCGCGAACTGGAGAACGTCATCGAACGCGCCGTCGTACTGGCGCCGAGCCGGGAAATCGGCGTCGACCTGATTCCCGAGCAGGTGCGTTTTAATCGGGAGTTCCACGATCAGGACTTCATCGTCCCGCCGGAGGGCATCCCCCTCAAGGAAGTCCTCTCGAATGCCGAACGTCGATGGATTGAATCAGCCCTGGAAGCTGCAGGTGGCGTGCAGAAGAAGGCCGCGGAACTGCTGTTCATCAAGCCGACGACGCTGAACGAAATGATCAAGCGTTACGACATCCGGCCTCGACGTCGCCGAGGCGAGCCCGACGACGATTCGCAGGACGAGTAACCCTGGTCAGCGCCGTGGCCGACGGTCGGGCCGGCCACCAGGGCTCCGGCGGTCGCGAGCCTGGGGCCGGGGTGGTCGTCGGTCGCGCTCACGCTCCCGCTCGCGTTCCTTCTCCCGCTCGCCCTCCTGCGGTTCCCGCGCGAGCGCCGGCATCCGCAGCCGGGCCATCATGCGCTCGTACTTGTGCATGATGACGTCCCAGCGATAGTTCGCATTGACGTAGTGGCGGCCGTTGCGACCCAGGCCTGCGCGGAGTCCCGCATCCCGCGTGAGCAGTTTGAGTGCGTCGACGAACTCCCATCGGTCTTCGTAGTAGAGGCCGGCGTTGCTGCGGCGGCAATGGTCAACGAGCACTTCAGATCGCCCGTTGGCCAGGACGGGTGTGCCGACGGCGAACGCTTCGAGCGCCAGCAGTGACAGTGACTCGTGCGGAGAGGGCACGACGACGACTGTCGCGGCGTCCAGGGCATGGATCCGCTCCTCGTCAGGCAGGGTGCCGGCGAATCGGACATGAGGATCGTCGGGCAGCGGCATCAACTTGACCCCCATCAGGACGAGGTCGGCGTCGCCGCCTTCCTGACGATAGGCCTGGTAGTACTCGAGCAACTCCTCGCAGCCCTTGCCCGGGTCAATGCGGCCGCCGTACAGGATGAACGGGTCATGCAGTCGATGCCGACGCCGGAACGCGTTGGCCGAGCCATCCAGGTGCGCGGCCAGTGGCTCGCGTCCGTTCGGCAGGGTCGGGGCCATCGTCGGTTGATCGTCAGCGCCGGAGTAACGCGCCTCCGGAATGTCAACGCCGCACCCAACGACATCTTCAACGATCGCGCGAAGCGCAAATCGCTCGGTCACAAAGCGCCGTTCAGCGTCGGTGTTCCACACGATCCCCGCAGCGCTGGCAAAGACGTCCTCGTAGATGCCGAGGCGGATCGCCGGCTCGTCATGTGCCGTCGGCACGAGCAGGCTTTTCGACGGCGCGACCTTGAGGCCGAGGACGGTGGGCGCGTACAGGTAGGTGAAGAAGATGAGGATGTCGTACTGCTGGTGATGGCGCTCGAGGTAGTCCTGCAGGCCGGGCGACCACGGTCCCTGGGCCTGCAGCCAGTCGAGCTCATCCTGACGCGTGTGGCGATTGTGGAAGATCCAGTCGGACTGTCCGTTGAATTCGGCAAGCACCCGGGTGCGACTGGTGGCGAACCGACGCACCGTGACGCCCCTGACCCGATCCGTCCCCTCCGGGTACTCATTGGCCCATGTCGTGTAGTCACGTGCGCACGTGGTGAGCACGTCGACCGCATGGCGTTCGGCGAGCCGCTCCGCGACCAGCCGGCAGTGATACTCGGAACCGCCGAGAATCTCGGTTCCGTAACGCTGAACGATGAAAGCAATCTTCACGACATCTCCGTCACCGCGGCCAGGACGTTCCGCAGGCGCGATTCCAGTCTGGGGCGCGAAAACGCCTCCAGCCGTCGCCGCTGTCCCGCGATGATCGCATCGCGCAGCGGCTGGTCATAAATGAGGGCCCCGAGCCACTCGGCGGCCTGTTCGAGATCCTTGGGATTGAAGCACACGCCGGCCCCACCAAGTGTTTCCGGGACAGCTGCCGCACCGTAGGCCAGGACAGGAACGTCCATGCCCATCGCTTCGACCAGCGGCACGCAGAAGCCCTCGTGTTCACTCAGCGAGAGATACGCGTGCGCGTGCCGGTAGTAGGTGGCCAGCTCGGCGTCCGGGACGGGCCCCGTGAACCAGAAGCGATCCGGGAGCATGCGGTACTCGTTGATCAGCGCGCGGATCGTCGCGGTGTATCTGGGGACAGCCTGATAGTTGCCGACGAAGATGAACCGATAGTAGATATCGACGTAACGCTTGTAATGTTCCGCAAGACGGATGTGGTCTTCAATGCACTTGTTCGGCGCAATCCGGCCGACGAAGAGGATGTTGGTCAGGCCATCCTGCAGCAGGTGCGCCAGCGGTTGTACCGGCGCGGCCCGGCGCAGGCGTTCGGTATTGACGACGATCGGGAGGACGTCCGTGTGCGCGAAACCGAGGTCCTCGAGTTCCTCGCGGTTGTACTCCGAGACGCCCAGCGCGAGATCCGTGCGATCCGCCAGCGACGAGAGCTGGCGTCGGCCTTCCGAGGCCATGTGGGTGATGCCGGCGTCGTACCTGGCGAAGAAGTGTGCCGGAGTCACGTTGTGGTAGTGCAGGACCCTCGCGCCCGGAAGGGTGCCGAATACCGGTGTCATCGGCGACGGGACGGCGTAGTGATAGATCGTCACGTCCGCGCCCCGCGACGCCGCATCACCCCATGGACGGATTTCTTCCCTGAGCGCGTCGTCGATGGTCAGCGCAAAGATGTCGGAGGTGTGCCCCCATTGACGCAGGAGGTCGCGCATCAAACGGGCGTTGTCGCCCACGGCATCGCCGTGATGTGCGGCCGGCACCCACTGGTGGATGATCACGCGCGATGCCCCAGGTCGGCGACCGGACCCGTGTCCTCTTCCAGGGGAAGCGCCTGAAAGGCTGCCGGGCGATACTGCCGGATCTCTTCAAGTTGCTCCGCCAGGGCGAACTGCCGCCAGAAGTCATACGACACAGCAGGCATCGTGCGCGCTGGAGCCGTTCGCGCGGCATCCACATAACGCAGCAGCGTGCCGTCGAAATCTCGGGCGAGCAGCCGCGCCAGCGCAGCGTCTTGCGCCGCAACGATGCGGTCCTCCATGCCGGCGTCCGACAGGACAGCGTGCATCAGCGCGGCCACGTGTGCGGGAGTCTTGTCCGAGTACAACACGCCGCCGCCGTCCATCGTCGCAGGCACTGCCGTCGCCGCGTACGCCAGCACCGGCACCTGTTTGTAGAACGCCTCAATCAGCGGGACGCAGAATCCCTCGTGTTCACTGGCGCAGAGGAAAAGGTCCGCCACGTCATACAGGGCCGTCAGCTCCTCGTTGGTGACCTGGCCAAGGATGTGGACATCCGGCACCTGCAGTCGCGCAATGAGCGTCTGCAACTGCGTCAGGTAGCGCTCGAATCCGCCGTACGACCCGGCGATGATCAGCCGCGCCTTCGGGTTGTAGAGCGTGCGATACGCATGAAAGGCCCTGATGATGTCATCGGGGCGTTTGTTGGGGATGACACGGCCGACGAACAGGATGTTGGTGTACGCATCGTCGAACGCGTCGAGCACCCGGCGATCCGGAGGGACCGCCAAGTGCGTGAAGCCGGGGACCACATGCAGGACACCGGTGTTCGGGAATCCGAGCGCGTCGAGCTCGTCGCGGTTGAACTCGGAATCGCCCAGGGCAATCTCGCACCGCTGCCGGTAGGCGGTCAGTTCGCGACGCCCGTGGTAACACTGACGCACGAGCTGATCATGGACCCCGAGAAAATATTCCGGCGGCGTGATGTTGTGGTAAATCAGCACCATGCGGGCCGGCAACGCGTACGCCGTCCTCGACGCGCGTGACCCGATCGAGAAGTGGTGGATCAGCACGTCGTCGGCCGACACGTGGCCAACGATTTCTCGATAGTCGATCGTCTCGTCCTCGAGCCGAGGGTCCGCCGTCTCGACGATGATCTCCGAGTCGAAGCCGGCCGCGCGCAGCGCTCTGCGAATGCCGAGGACCTCGTTCCCGATGGCATCCCCGTAGCCGAGCGTGGCAAGCACCTGGTGGACTCTGGGTCGCATGACGGCTACTTCAGGACCGGACCGCGGGGCGCCTGTTCCAGCACCTGACGTGCGGGCGGCAGCGTCCGGGCGCGGCGCGCCCACCAGCCGGGCAGGGGGTCGACATGCGCCTGTGACTTCTGGTCGCGGGCAAGGCGCTCGAAGGTCTCGAGGTACTTCCGTTCAATCACCGGCCACGAGTAGTGGCGGCGGAAGAACTCGCGGCCCTGGCGTCCAAGAGCCGCGCCGATCGGTCCACTCGCTTCCAGGGCGAACATCGCCTCGGCGAATTCTTCGTACCGCTCGTAGTACAGCCCACCATTGCTGCGGGCCACCTGCCCGCGCAGCACATCGCAGTGGCCGTTCACCAGGACCGGACGCCCGAGCGCCCACGCCTCGAGCGCCACCATGGACAGGCTTTCGTACGGCGAGGGCATGATGAGGAGGTCGGCCGCCGCCAGGCCGTCGAACTTGTCTTCGTCGGTGACGAATCCCAGCGACTTGATGCGTGGATGATTCGGCACCGGCAACACGGCCTTGCCCATCAGCACCAGGTCGAGACCCCGCGGATACTCGCGGGTGTACCGCTCGAAGTAGTCGAACAATTCGGCGCAACCCTTGTTCTCGTCGATGCGACCGATGTACACGGCAAACGGCCGCTTGATGCCGAACTTCTTCTTGAACCGCCAGGGCTGCGTGCGCGCAGGAATCTCGGACCCCACGCCGACGACCACACCGGGGACGGCGTGGTTGCCGCTGACGGCCTGCAACAACGCGCGCTCTTCGAATGTGTTGTACATCACGGCGCGGGCCTGCCGGCACGTCCGGCCGATCAGGGCAAGCCCGACGGCCGGATCGCGCTCCGCCGTCGGAACGAGGATGGCCTTGTCAGGCACGGTCATCGTGCCGTGCACGGCGTGGTAGTAGCGCGCGCTGAAGAACAGGAACCAGTCGAACTCGTCACGCACCCGGCGGATGTGTGCGATCAGCGAGGGACTGTTGGGGCCTTCGCTGGAGAGCCAGGCGAGTTCGTCCTGCAGCGAGTGGGTGCGCTCGAACACGAACTGTGAACGGCGTCCGAAGTCCTCCGTGTTGCGGGGGCGACGGACGGGAAACCGCCGCACGGTGACGGGGCCAACCGTGTCCGCGCCCGCCGGCCACTCGTTGGCCCATGTGATGTAGTCCTTCGCACACGTCGTGAGCACCTCAACCGTGGCATGACGACTGAGGCGTTCGGCGATGTATCGCGCGTGCAGCTCGGCGCCGCCATTGATCTCGGCGCCGTACCGCTGAACAACGATGGCAATCTTCACTGGCCGTTGGACTCCTCGCCCCCGTCGTGGCGTGTCTCGGCCTGGTTGTCGCCCTGGTCGGCTGAACCGTCGTCACCACCATCGCCGTCGCCGGACTCGTTCACGCCGGCTCCATCAGCAAGTGTCTGGCCGGGGCGGCGTCGCCGGCGGCGCCGGCGGCGCCGACGCTCCGAGTCGCCCGCGACGGCATCGGCCGCCGCGCCGGGCGCCTGCGAGGCGGGCGCCTCGGCCGCGGTGTCGCTCTGGGGGGCGGCGGCTGCCTGACGCTGTGGCTGCTGACGCGGCGGACGGTATTGCACGACCGTCTCAAGCGCGCGGGCGCGGCGTTCGTCGAAGTCCATGCGACTCGACAACGACTCGGCGCGCATCTTGAGATTGTGAACTTCGATGCCCAGCCGGGTCACTTCCAGGACGAGGTTATGGACCAGCTCGTAATACAGCGGGTCCATGTCTTCCCGTTGCCGGAACCGCTGGTGGAAGTCGTTGTTGATCTTCGCCTGCAGGTGCAGGGCGTCGGCGATCGGCTGCGGGTTGAAGAACAACTTCAGCAGCGGATTGAGCAGCCGCCGCAGCGTGCGAATGATCCCGCGATGTGTTTCGTAGATCGTGCTGTCTTCGAACGCGTAGTTGGCCGGCGCCGGGCTGACCGTCCGATGTTTGCGGAACTGCGCGACGAGATCCGACCGCACGCCCCTGGGATCGAGGAACTGCTCCAGTTTGACCTTCGCAAGTTCCTGGACTTCGGCGTCGGTGTAGTCGACGCCTCGCTTCTCACGCACACGCGCGCGAATCTGGCGCATGATCGCCTCGACGTCAATGGCGTCGGCTCTGACCTGGAAATCACTCATGAATACACACCTTGCTTGCAGCGCCGCGCGTCATCGCCACGGCCCGTAGATGAGCAGGATCGCCGTCACGGCCGCCAGCACGACGGAGGCGAGAATGGGCCGATCCTGGTAGAGCGTTTCTGACGGGTTGGCTCCGCCGTCACGCTGGTGGATGAGATAGAGGTAGCGGAAGATGCCGTACAGCGGGAACGGCAATGTGAAGATCAGCCTGTCGGTCCCGAACTTCGCGACCGTCTCCGGGCTGATGGTGTACAGCGCGTACGCCAGCAGCGTCGCGCCGGCAACGATCGTGATGAGTTGATCGAGCAGTTGCGGGCTGTAGTCCGCCAGGCTGCGACGATGTCCCGCGCCGCCACCGGCCAGGGTCACCATCTCGCCCCGCCGTTTTCCAAGCGCGAGAAACAACGCGCCCAGCAACGTCAGGACCAGCAGCCAATGCGAGACCGCAACGTGGACCACCACCGTGCCCGCCACGGCGCGGAGCACAAACCCCGCAGCAATCGTCAGCACATCGATGATGGCGTGATGTTTCAGGGCGGTTGAGTACAGCGTCAACAGCGTCACGTACGCGAGCGCGACGCCGAAGAACCTCGGTTCGAGCAGCCAGGCCATCGTCAAGGCGACAGCCGTCAGGAGGAGGGCGGCGGTCAGTGCCGCGGAAGGAGAGAGGTCTCCCGCAGCAATGGGCCGGCGGGACTTCGTGGGATGCGCCCTGTCGGCCGTGACGTCCCGAACGTCGTTGACGAGATAGACGACCCCCGAGAGCGCGCAGAACACCACAAACGCCAGCGTCGCTGCGAGCGCTGACGTCGGGTCAAGCAGTTTGCCGCCGAAGATGAGCCCTGCAAAAACAATCAGGTTCTTCGTCCACTGCGCGGGACGCAGTGACACGAGCAGGGCCACACCCGGCGAACGGGTGGAGGCGGTCATGCAGAGCAGAATGGGGAGCGGGACCACGGCCCCGTCCGTCACCCCAGGTCCGTTCGCTTACGAGAAACTCTTGAGCGCGTCCTGCTCTGATTCGAACGTCTCGAATACCGTGAGCAGTTTGGTGATCATCAGCAGATCCGTGATGCGCTTGGTCAGGTTCACGAGTTTCAACTGGCCACCCTGCCGGCTGACCGTCGTGTACGTCCGCACGATCTCGCCCAGACCTGCCGAGTCGATGTATGGGACATCGGCCAGATTCAGGAGAATACGCTTCTGGTTCTGGAGGATGAGGGAGTTGATTTTGTCCTTGAGGACCTCATCACCTTCGCCGAGCGTGATTTTGCCCTTCAGGTCGAGCACCATCACCTCGCCAACCTGTCGTTCCTCGATCTGCATGCCTACTCCTCAGTCAATCCGGGCAGCCTGTAACCGCCTCGGGGCGCACCTCGACCGGGATGGGCCGTCGGCGCACCTGAAGAAAATCGCCAGCAGTAGTGTAGTGGGTCAGGGGGTTCCGGTCCAGAAATAAGGACCGGTCCCCCCGAATGGCTTACTCGACGTCCCGGCGCTGCTTCTTGCGGGAGCGCTTGCGGGCCAGCGCCTGCTTGACGCGACGCTTGTCCCCGGGCTTGAGGTAGAAGGAGTGTTTCTTGATGTCCTTGATGATGTCTTCCTGCTGGACCTTCCGTTTGAAACGGCGCAGGGCACTCTCAATCGACTCGCCTTCCTGAATTCGCACTTCGGCCACGGTTCAACACCCCCTTCCTCTGTGGTCTCCCCATCACCGGCGTTCAGGTGACCGGGGGAAAAACACAGCCTATCACGGGGGGACGGTCTACAATCGGCGATTCATGCGCGTACTGGTCATTGGCAGTGGGGGGCGGGAACATGCGATCGCGTGGCGGCTGGCACGTGATCCTCAGGTGAGCGAGGTGCTGGCAGCCCCGGGGAATCCGGGCATGTCCGAAATCGGTCGGTGCATCCAGGTCTCCGTCACTGACCCTTCAGCGATTGCCGCGTTGGTGGACCGCGAGAGGATTGACCTGACCGTCATCGGACCGGAAGCCGCGCTGGATGCCGGGGTCGCCGATCGCCTTCGCGATGCAGGACACGCCGTCGTCGGCCCCCGCCGGGAGGCGGCGGCACTCGAGACGTCAAAGGCGTTTTCCAAGCAGTTCATGGCGGAACACGCGATACCGACCGCCAGATTCGTCACGTGCACGGACCTCGAGTCCGCGCTCGACGCCGTCGCTGGTCCGACCTTCGGGTTTCCCGTTGTCGTGAAGGCGGATGGCCTGGCAGGCGGCAAGGGGGTCGTGATCGCCGCAGACCGCGACGAAGCCGAAGCCGCCGTCCGTGCCGCGATGGTCGACGGACAGTTTGGCGCGGCGGGGCAGACGCTGGTGATCGAGGAGTGTCTGGTCGGGCCCGAGGTCTCGTTCTTTGTCCTGTGTGACGGTCGCCAGGCCATTCCCCTCGGCACCGCGCAGGATCACAAACGGGCGTTTGATGGCGACCGGGGGCCAAATACCGGAGGGATGGGCGCCTTTGCGCCCAGTCCGCTCTGGACGCCGCAACTGCAGGACGACGTGATGCGCGCCGTCGTGACTCCGGTGCTCAAGGGGCTGGCCGCAGACGGCGGGTATCGGGGCTTTCTCTATGTCAGCCTGATGCTGACCGACAGCGGCCCGAAGGTCATTGAATTCAACGTCCGTTTTGGCGATCCGGAGACCCAGGTGTTGTGGCCGCTGCTTGAAGGGCCGTTGGCTGCGACGCTGCGCGATGCCGCCCTGGGTCAGTTGGGGGCGCACGGTGTGACCCTCTCGCCTCGCGCCTGCGTCGGTGTTGTGCTCGCCGCGCCGGGGTACCCGGCGGCGCCGCTGACGGGCCAGACCATCGTTGGAGCGGGCGCCACGTTGGGTCCGGATGTGACCGTGTTCCATGCGGGAACGAAGCGTCAGGGCGCCGACCTCGTTGTTGCCGGCGGCCGTGTCCTGACCGTTGTTGCCACCGCACCGACACACGCCGAGGCGATGCGACGAGCGTATGCCGCTGTGCCCCGCATCACGTTTGAGGGAATGTTCTACCGCTCTGATATCGGCGCGAAGGCGCTCAGGTAGCCGCCTCTCGTTCGACCAGCAGTTGACCACAGGCGGCGCGGATGTCGCGTCCCCGGCTCTTGCGCACCGACACCGTGACGCCGGCCTCAGAGAGAATCCGCGCGAACGCATTCACGCGCGCCTCGTCGGGCCGCGTGAACGGGATGCCCTCGGCGGCATTCAGCGGCAGCAGGTTCACCTTGCCGGGCACACCTTCCAGCAGTCGAACCAGTCGCCGCGCGTCAGCGGGCGTGTCGTTCACGCCGTCGAGCAGGACGTATTCAAACGTGATGCGGCTTCTGCGTCGCAGGGGGAACGTCCGGCAGGCTTCCATCAGTTCACTGAGCGGATACTTGCGATTGATCGGCACCAGCGCGTCCCGCTGTTCATCCGTCGTTGCGTGCAGCGAGATCGCGAGGTTGGGCATCACCGGCTCGTCGGCAAGTCGTCGAATGGCCGGGACAAGACCGACAGTGGACAACGTGACACGCCGGGGAGCGACAGCCAGGCCCTGCTCGTCGGCCACCATCCGCAGCGCGCGCATCGTGGCGTCGTAGTTGTGCAGGGGTTCGCCCATGCCCATCAGCACGATGTTGAAGGGCTGGCCCCGCAGACCGGTTTCGCGGGCCAGCACCCTGACTTGACCGGCGATTTCACCGGCCGACAGGTGGCGCAGCAATCCCATTTTTCCCGTCAGGCAGAAGCCGCACGCCATCGCGCATCCCACCTGGGTGGAGATGCAGAATGTCTGGTTCGGGGTGTCGGGGATGTACACGGCTTCGATCAACCGACCGTCGGTGAGCCGAAGCAGGAACTTCGTGGTGCCGTCTGTGGACGTCTGCCGCAATTCCAGGCGCGGCTCATTCACGACGGCTGTGGCGGACAGGGTCTTACGAAGGGCCGCCGGCAGATCGGTCATGTCGGCAAACCGGCTGACGTCCCGCTGGTGAATCCACTGGAAAACCTGCCGGCCTCGAAATGCCGGCAGACCTCGGGCCACAAGGGCGGCCTCGAGCTGAGAGCGCTCCAGCTCTGAAAAATCCTCCACTGCCGCCGGCGCTGAGCCTTGTTCCACGCTGCTGATCATGGTAACATCTACGGCTTGAAGCGTACCTGTAACTTCAAGCCTATGAACAACTTAGCAGAATTGTGTGGCAGTCGGCCGTGGTGACGGCTGAAACGCTGCCCTCTGGTCTGCGCCTGATTACCGAGTCGATGCCGCATGTGCGCTCGGCGGCCATCGGCGTGTGGCTGCTGCGCGGTTCCCGCCACGAGTCGGACGCCGACGCCGGCATCGCGCACTTCGTCGAGCACATGTTGTTCAAGGGCACGGAGTCGCGCTCGGCACGCGACCTTGCGCAAGCCATCGATTCGATCGGCGGTCAGGTCGACGCGTTCACGTCGAAGGAATACGCCGGGTACTACATCAAGGTGCTCGACAGCCACCTGCCCATCGCCGTTGATCTGCTCAGCGATCTCGTGCTGCGTCCGGCGTTTGCCGAGGAAGAAATCGCGCGTGAACAAGGGGTGGTGCTCGAGGAGATCAAGATGGTGGAAGACACACCAGACGATCTCGTGCACGAGTTGTTCACGCAGCATTTCTGGAGTCAGCATCCCCTGGGCCGTCCGATCCTCGGCACCGCGGATACGGTGGCGTCGTTTACGGCGACCCGCCTGCGCGAGTATTTCTCGCGGACCTACGTGGCCTCGAATCTGATCGTCACGGCCGCGGGACACCTCGAGCACGACGCCGTCCGCGATCTCGTCGGTGAGGCCTTCTCGTCAGTGCCGACAACGACCTCGTCGTCGGTGGCGTCGGCTCCGGTGGGACACGCGGGGCAGGTCGTCAGGCGCAAGGACATCGAGCAGAGTCATGTGTGCCTTGGTGTGGCGTCGCTGCACCAGACACACCCTGACCGGCATGCGGCGTTGCTGCTCAACACGGTGCTCGGGGGATCGCTCAGCTCCCGGTTGTTTCAGCACATCCGGGAAGATCGCGGCCTGGCGTATTCGGTATTTTCGTCACTCTCGGCCTATTCGGATGCCGGCCTGCTCTCGGTGTACGCGGGCTGCGCCTCGGACAAGGTTGACGAGGTGATTGATCTGACCAGGGCC
>CBINOO010000057.1:0-24945 GCA_966252305.1 uncultured Acidimicrobiia bacterium | reverse complement strand
ACACCCCCGCGTTGTTCGTGACTTGGTCCACCAAACGCCTTGAGACGCTGTTCGATCACGTTCGAGACGCGGTTGATGACTTCCGGGGGAATGTCTTCGAGCGTCGCCATGCGCATCAGCACATCGGCGCGCATCTCGTCGGGAAGCTGACTGATGAGCTGCGCGGCATTCCCCGGGTTCAGGTGCGCCAGGATGAGCGCCACGGTCTGCGGGTGCTCACCGAGGATGAACTTGGACAACTGCTGCGGGCTCACCCGCTCGAGCGAAGCGAATCCGGAGATCGTCGGAAACGCGTGCAACACACGGTCGAGGATGCGACGGGACTGTTCCGGGTCAAGCGACTTCGACAACATCCGCCGGGCATAGTCGAGCCCGCCCGCCGCCATGCCGCGTTGTGACTCGGCCAGCGCGTGGGCCTCGCGCAACACGGCGTCGTTGGTCTCGATCGTGACCGTCTCCAGCAACGCAATCTCGCGCGCGATCTTTTCAATCTCGGTGTCCTGAAAACACCGCAGCACGGAAGACGATGCCTTCTCATCGAGGGCCATCATGACAATGGCTGCCTTCTTCGGCCCGCTCAACCGCTGCTGTGTCTGTCCCGCTGCTGCACTCATAAGCTACCTGCCGCTACCTGCCGCCACCTGCCGCCCCTCGCCGCTTCTTGCCTATCGCTCTTCTTCCGCCAACCAGCCGCGCACGATACGCGCCAGTTGCTCGGGTTCGGTCTGGGCCAACCGCGCCAGCTGCCGCGCCGGGCTCGGTGGCAGGGCCGGATTCATGTCGTCGTCCTGGTCACCGGCCACCGACGCTGCGGCGGATGCAGTCGCTGCAGCAGCCATCGGCGCGCCCCCGGCCGTCGCGAGCCGAGGCCCGGCCATCGCGGGCACCGTGGCCGGCAACGATGCTGGCTTCGTGTGCTTGCGCTTGCGGAAGCTGCGGATCCCGACCAGCAGGGCAATGAGGGCGACGAGGCCGCCAAACACGCCGACCACGACCTTCCAGTTGCGCTGTGCCTGCTCCCACATCACCTGCCAGGTCGACACGGGCGGTCCATATTCGAGGGCGGGTCCGGGATCCGGGAGATCGAAGCCGATGTTCTCGACCGTGAGCTGATCGCCGCGATCGGGCACCAGTCCGACGGCCGAGGCCACGAGCGCATGCAGGCGCTGGAGTTCTTCCGGTGTCCGGGGAGTCGTCTCCACCGTCTCCGTCCCATCGTCTGCACGCACGACCTTGCGGATGTCGTCGACGAGTACAGCCACCGACAGGCGCGCCAGCTGCCCAGCCGGGCTGACCTTGTGACGGGTCACCTTCGAGACCTCGTAGTTGGTCACCTCCGACTGCCGGTTGTTGGTCGACACCGTCGGCGGCGCCGCAGGCCGCTCGGGTGGCGCGTTCGGGTCGTTGGCCGGTGGGAGATTCGCACGGGCGCCCGCGGCGCCGGACGCGACCGCCCGGCCGTCGTTTTCAACCGTTTGCTGCCGGCTGCGCACGACCGATGTGGGATCCCAGAGTTCCTCGAGTTCGTCTTCCGAGTCGGCCTTGAGGTGCGCCGACACGTTGGCGCGTACACGGCCGGCGCCAACAACCGGCTCAAGCATGGCCACGACCCGCGCGGCCATGTCGCGCTCGAGCTGCTGCTGTCGTTCAAACCGCACGCGATCGGCGCCCGTCTCCGCCCGGTCCAGCGCTCGCGACAGCTGCCGGCCTGTCGTGTCCAGCACCGTGACCCCTTCAGGTCCGAGCCCCTCGACGCTGGAGGCCACGAGCGCGACGATCCCGTCCACTTCAGCCGCGGCCAGCGAGCGCCCCGGTTTGAGACGCAAGGTGATACCGGCCTTGGCGGGTTCACTCTCGGTGGCAAACAGCGATGATCGCGGCAACACCAGGTGCACGCGCGCGTTGGACACTGCCCCCAGCGCGCGAATCGTGCGCGTCAATTCACCTTCCAGCGCCCGCTGGAAGTTGACCTGCTCGGTCATCTCGGTGGCGCCAAACGTCGTCTGGTCGAACAACTCGAAGCCGATGCGGCCCGAGTCGGGCAGGCCCTCGGCGGCCATCTGCATGCGCAGTTCATCCACCCGCGTCGCATCCACGCGGATGGCGCGACCACCCGGATCGAGCTGATAGGCAACCTTCAGGGCCTTGAGGCGCGCCACGACGCTGTTCATCGAGTCAGGCTCGACGTCGGTGGCCAGGAGCGCCCACGTGGGCTGCGTCACCCAGTACGCCGCGCCGCCGATGCCGGCCACGATCGCCAGGAAGACCAACGTGAAGCCGATGATGCGACGCTGCCCGAGAGAGCCAACCATCGCGCGCATCTGCTGCGTCATCTGATCAAGACCGGAGTCCGCCACAAATCACCTGAATGAACTAGATGGGCATCCGCATGACGTCCTGATAGGCCTGCACGAGCTTGTTGCGGACCTGGACCGTCAGCTGAAACGTGGTGTCGGCATGCTGCAGCGCAATGAGCGCGGAGTGAATGTCCCCCTGTCCCGCGAGCATCTTGCCAACTGCGTCGTTGGCTTCCGCGCCGGAGGCGTCCACTGCCTTGAGCATTGACTCGAGCGACGCGCCGAAACCGCCGGCCGCCGTCTTGGTGGTGGGCGCCGCTGCGGCAGCGGCCTGCCCAAGCGCCTGAATCCCTTCAATCGCCATCAGCCTCTCCCGATCTCCAGCGCCTTCTGGACGGTGTCGCGAATCAACGTAATCGCGGCGAGATTCGCCTGATAGGCGCGCGCCGCGCCAAGCATGTCGACCATTTCCATGGGCACGTCCACGTTGGGCATCTTCACGAAACCGTTTTCATCGGCGTCGGCATTGTTGGGTTCAAACCGTTCGACAAACGGGGACTGGTCTTCCGCAATTTCGGCGACCTTCACGCCGAAGCTGCTTTGCTGCGCCCCGTCGCCCTGCTGCACGGCCTCGAGGATGACTTCCCGGCGCCGGTACGGCAGGCCGTCCTTGAACTTCGTCGATTCCGCGTTGGCGAGGTTGGACACGGCCACTTCGATACGAGCGCGCTGGGCATCCAGCGCCGACGACGCGGCATCCATGGCGGTGCGTAGTGATGGCATGATCAGCGACCCTCGTTGATGGCGTAACGCACGAGCCGGAACTTCGCGGCGAGCACGGTCTGCGCCGAGGCGAAGTCGGTTCCCGCGCGACTGAGCGCGAGCAGCTCCCGTTCGGTCTGGACGGTGTTGCCATCCCGTCGGGACGGCGCCCCCTCGAGGTCGCGCAACACACCCTGATCGCCCGTGGCGCCCAGGTGCCGCTCATGCGTGGCGTTGGCCTGCAGTGAGGACGGCTGCCCTTTCAACTGGTCGGCGAGCATCTCCGCAAAATGCACTTCCTGAGCGCGATACCCGGGCGTGTCCGCATTGGCGAGGTTGCCTGCCGCCACAGCCTGACGCTGGACCGCTCGTGTCATCTCGCGGCCCAGTGCGGCCATCAACGCAGAATCATTCAGGATCGAATCCGGCACTCTTGCCTCCCGGCAGGCGATACACCTGCCGGCCCGCTACAAGGCAAGTTCGGTACCAGCGACACGCCGGACCGCACGCGTCAGTTCATCAGGGAGAGGCGTCGCGCGAAGACTCGCGCACTGTCGGCCGGCCGTCAGTAGACCGTCGGCCGACCGTCCCGGTCAGGCGCATCGGCATCATCCGGCGCGGCCACGCCGAGAGAAGCCAGGCGTGCCTCCAGTTCGCGGACGCGGGCCTGCAACGACTCGACGGTGGGTTCGGACGGCTGGTCCATTACACGATCGTCGCGCCACGCACGATCGGTGGCAATCCGCTTCAGGAGGCGATCGACTTCGGACAGATTGAACGGCTTGGGGAGGAAGTCATACGCGCCAACACGTACGGCCTGAATCGCCGAGTCCAGCGTCGCATACCCGGTCACGATGACCACCGCACACTCGGGATTGGAGCGTTTCGCTTCCATCAACACGGCAAAGCCGTCCGCCCCGGGCATGTTCAGGTCGGTGACCACCAGACCGAACCGGCCGGGGTTGCGCTCGAGTGTCTGGATGGCCGACCACCCATCACCCACCGCGGTCACCGCCAGCTTCTGCCGGATGAAGTAATTCACGAGCAGGTCACGAACCGGAGCCGCGTCATCAACGACAAGCACCTGGATGCCGGCCATCGAAACGGGGCCGGAAGGACGGGCGGGTACGGCGCTTGCTTGACGCGAGGGTGCCATCATCTGAATAATCGGCGCGCGCGGTTCATTGTTTAGTGCGGTCCCCCAGCCCGCCCCGTCGCATCGGTCAGGTATGGTTGTTCGACCGAAGGAGTAGGTGTGCGTGGCTGAGGACATCCAGGAATCCCCATCGGTGCTCGTCGTCGAAGACGATGCATCGATACGGTCAACAATTGCAGAATCGCTTGAGGCCCATGGATTTACCGTCGAACAGACCGGGACGGTCGAAGAGGCCTGCGCCCGACTGAAGGTGTATGCCTTTGACGGGCTCATCGTCGACCTTCGACTGCCCGACGGCGACGGGATGCGGGTGCTTGAGGACGGCCTGCAACGATATTCGGAGCTGCTCGCCATCGTCATCAGCGGCGTCGCGGGCGTGGATGAGGCTGTCACGGCAATCAAGAAGGGCGCACACGACTTCCTGCTCAAGCCATTTCAGCTCACGCAGATGGTCCAGGTGCTCCAGCGAGCCCTGGCAGAGCGTCAGCTGCGCCGGGAGAATTCCCTGCTCAAGGCCCAGCTGAACGAAAGATTCCGCTTCGATCGCATGGTCGGCGCCGGCCCCGCCATGGCGAAACTGTTTGACACTCTCCGGCTCGTCGCGCCGATGCAGAGCACGGTGCTCATCCACGGTGAAACCGGTACGGGCAAGGAACTGGTTGCCAGGACGATTCACTACAACAGCCCGCGGCGCGACCATCCGTTTGTGGCCTTCAACGCGGCGGCCATCCCCGAGGGCCTGGCGGAAGCCGAGTTGTTCGGACACACCAAGGGCGCAGTCACCGGCGCCATCAATGCCCGCGTCGGACGCTTTGAACTGGCCGACAAGGGCACGCTGTTCATCGACGAAGTCGCGTCCATGCCGCTGCCGCTGCAGGCGAAACTGCTGCGCGCCCTGCAGGAACGCGAAGTGGAACGGGTCGGCACCTCACGCCCGATGAAGATCAACGCGCGGGTGCTGGCCGCCACCAATGTCGACCTGCTCAAGCTGGTGCGCGAGGGCCAGTTCCGCGAAGACCTGTACTACCGGCTCAACGTCGTGAAGGTGCAGTTGCCGCCCCTGCGACAGCGGCTCGAAGACATCCCGGTGCTGGCGCAGCACTTCCTTCGCGAATCGTGTTCACACAATCAGGTACCGATCCGCCCGATCAGCCAGTCCGCCATGCGGCTGCTCATGCAGCATCCGTGGCCGGGCAACATCCGTCAGCTGGAAAACGCGATCGAACACGCCGTGGCCATGAGCGGTCTGTCGGAGGAGATCCTCCCGGCGATGCTGCCCGAAGAATTCCAGGCGCAGGATCCGGACCGCGTGGTGCCGGCGATCACCATTCCTGATGGCGGCATCTCCTTCTCGTCGGTGATGACACAGATCGAACGTGACCTGATCCTGCAGTGCCTCGAACGCACCGGCGGGAATCGGCGTCAGGCGGCGTTGCTGCTCAACATGAGCCGCACCACGCTCATTGACAAGCTGCAGCGCCTGGGGCTGGACGGGACGTCGGCAGCCTGAGCACGAAACCCGCGCGCCGGCCGGGTCCAAGCCACCGCAGTGCACCGCCCATCGCGGCGGCCAGCGCCTGAGACGCCGCCAGGCCGGTGGTGAGGCGGCCGTGCGGGCCGGTGACGGCGAACAAATGAGGTTCGACCTCGCCGGCCACTCCATCCCCGGAGTCTTCGACGACCAGATCGACACACTCCCCCACAGGGCTGGCCGTGAACGTGATGGTGCCCCCGCCGGCGGGAGCGAGCGCCCGTTCGCTGTTGAGCAGGAGGTTGGTCAGGATCCGAACTGTCCGATTCGCGTCGGCATGGACCTGCATGCCGGCCGGGACGTTGACTGCGGACGTGATGGCCATCCGTCCCCAACTGGCCTGGCGCAGTTCGAGCGCGCGCGCGCAGACACGGGCAAGATCCAGCCGCTCGCCGCCGACCGGCAGGTCGGCATTGAGGGCCAGCAGATGTTCCAGCCGTTCGCCAAGCCAGGCCGCCTGACGCAGGATTCCCCTGGCTCGTTCGTCCGCACGCGCCGCCGGCAACCCCATCGTCAGCAGTTCCGCCGTCCCGGAAATGCCCTGCAGGGCGTTCCTGGCGTCGTGCACGGCTGCCGAAAGGACACGTGCGACCACGCGCTCGCGGTTGACCTGATCGAGTTCGGCCGGGCTCACCCGTGCCCGCCTAAATCTTGGGCAGCGTCACGCCCTGCTGCTTGAGGTATTTGCCCTTCTTGTCGGCGTACGAGCGCTCACACGATTCATCGCTCTGGAAGAACAGCACCTGAGCAATGCCCTCATTGGCATAGATACGCGCGGGCAGCGGCGTCGTGTTGGAGATTTCAAGGGTGACGAACCCCTCCCACTCCGGCTCAAACGGGGTCACGTTCACGATGATCCCGCACCGGGCGTAGGTCGACTTGCCGAGGCAAATCGTCAGGACGTCGCGTGGAATCCGGAAATACTCAATCGTCCGCGCCAACGCAAACGAGTTGGGCGGCACGATGCACATGTCCGACTTGATATCGACAAACGAACGCGGATCGAAGTTCTTCGGGTCAATGACCGTGTTGTTGATGTTCGTAAAGACCTTGAACTCATCTGCAACGCGGATGTCGTAACCGTACGACGACAACCCGTACGAGACCACACCCGCACGAATCTGCTCGTCCACAAACGGCTCGATCATGCCGTGTTCACGAGCCATCTGCCGAATCCAGCGATCAGACTTTATCGACATGTGGAGCCTCTCTCGGATCTGAAATCTGGAATCTGAAATTTGCAATCTGTTGATCTGAAATCGGGGGATCGGGGAATCTTCGATCTGAATCTCTAATCGGGTAAAGTTTGCGGTTCGCTCGATTACCGGTTCAGATCGTGAAGGTCCCCCGATTAAAGATTTGAAATCAACAGATTTCAGATTTCAGATTTCAAATCGAATCTCAAATCGAATCTCAAATCTCCATGCCCCTGAAGAAATAGCCGAGTTCGAAGGCGGCTGTTTCGGGGGCGTCGGAGCCGTGGGTCGCGTTGTTGCCGATTGACGTGCCGAAGTCGCGTCGAAGGGTGCCTTCGGCCGCCTTGGCCGGGTCGGTCGCGCCCATGGTGTCGCGCCACTTCAGGATCGCGCCGTCTGCTTCCAGGCACATCAGGACGCAGGGTCCGGATGACATGAAATCGGTCAGCTCACCGAAAAAGGGGCGTTCCTTGTGGACAGCGTAGAACCCCTCGGCTTCGCGCTTCGAGAGGTGCTGCAAACGCATGGCGCGGACGGTGAATCCGGCAGCCTCAATGCGGGCGAGGATCTGGCCGGCCTTGCCGGCCTTCACCGCGTCGGGTTTGATGATGGCAAACGTACGTTCAGTCATAAGCCGGACGATCTTACATCAGCGCCTTCATCAAATCGTCGAGCACGGACTTGGGTGGACGCGTCACCTCGGTCGGCAGAAACGCCAGCGGGGTCTCGACCATGTTCATCACGTCGATGAAGTCTTCCTTGTCCGGCTCGAGATAGAGAATGCCGGTCGGGAATTCCCCTCGCCGCAGCGTCTCATGCATCAGCTGCATGGCCGCCTGCTTGTTGGTGGGGTCGTAGTCCTCGGCAATCTTCTTCAGGTACAGGTGCGATCCGTCGTGCATGCGGACCTGGGTCGTCGAACCAGGCTCGTAGTCGACCGCGATGTCCTCGAAGAACGGCACAAACGTGACTTCGCCCAGCACCTCGTCGTGTTCCTTCACGTACGCGTAGCTCTTGGTCGACCCCTCGTGGTCGTTGAACGTGACACACGGGGAGATGACGTCGATCATGCAGGTGCCCCGGTGCGACAGCGCGGCCTTGAGGATGGCCGAGAGCTGCTTCTTGTCGCCCGAGAACGAGCGCGCGACGAACGACGCCCCAAGTTCGATGGCCAGAGCGCAGGTGTCAATCGGCGGCAGGTCGTTGACCACACCGTTCTTGGCTTTCGAGCCGAGATCCGCGGTCGGCGAAAACTGCCCCTTGGTCAGGCCGTAGCAGCCGTTGTCTTCGATGATGTAGACAATCGGAAGATTACGGCGCATGAGGTGCACGAACTGCCCGATCCCGATCGCGCCGGTGTCGCCATCACCACTCACGCCGATGGCGGTCATGGTGGCGTTGGCGAGCATCGCGCCCGTTGCCACCGACGGCATGCGGCCGTGCACCGAGTTGAAGCCGTGTGACTGGTTCAGGAAGTAGGCCGGGCTCTTGCTCGAGCATCCGATACCCGACAACTTGATGACCTTCTTGGCGTCGACGCCCATCTCGTAGCAGGCATCGATGATGCGCTCCGTGATGGCGTTGTGGCCGCAGCCCGCGCACAAGGTGGTCTTGCTGCCGCGGTAAGCCGACAGTTCCAGGCCGATTCGATTCGTCTTTTTCGCCGGCCCGGGGGCCGCTGTAGTTTCGCTCATCTCACTTCCCCGCTTCCTGGGCCACGATACTCGCGGTCACCGACCGCGCATCGATGGGCAATCCGTTGTAGTGCAGCACACTGCGCAACCGCGTCAGCAGTTCCACCGGCAAATCCATCTTGAGCAGGCTCATCATCTGCGCGTCGCGGTTCTGCTCCACCACATACACGCGGTCGTGACGACGGATGAACTCTTCGACGGCTGCGTTGAACGGGTAGGCCCGCAGGCGCAGGTAGGACGTCGAGAGCCCCGCTTCCTCACGCAGCTGGTCACGCGTCTCGACAATCGCCCAGTGGCTCGAGCCGAACGCAATGATGCCGACCTTCGCATCGGCGTCTCCGGTCTCCACCGGCGCCGGGACGAGGCTCCTGGCCGTCTCGAACTTCCTCGCCAGCCGATCCAGATTGTTCACGTAGTCGTCAGCGCGTTCCGTGTACTGCGCCATCGCGTTGTGCCCGGAGCCGCGCGTGAAGTACGCCGGCGTGTTGGTGTCAGGCAACGTGCGCCACGGGATGCCGTCCTTGTCGAGGTCCATGTAGCGGCCCCACGACGCGCCCAGCTCCCGCACCTTCGCTTCATCGAGCACCTTGCCGCGGTCGAGCGGCTTCTCGGGATACGTGAAGGGAGGCGACATCCAGGTGTTCATGCCCAGGTCGAGATCGCTCATCACATACACGATCGTCTGCAGACGCTCGGCGAGGTCAAACGCATCACCAGCCATGTCGAAGCACTCGGACATCGACGCGGGCAGCAACATCACGTGTTTGGTGTCGCCGTGGGAATTCACGGCCGTCGAGAGCAGGTCGCCCTGCGCGGTGCGTGTCGGCAGGCCCGTGGACGGTCCCACACGCTGAATGTCCCACACGACGGCCGGCACTTCGGCGTAATACGACAGCCCGGCGAACTCGGACATCAACGAGACACCGGGGCCCGACGTGGAGGTCATGGCTCTCGCCCCCGCCCAGCTCGCCCCAATGACCATGCCCACGGCCGCGATTTCGTCTTCGGCCTGCACGATGGCAAACGTGGCCTTGCCGGTCTGCTTGTCCATGCGGTACTTCCGCATGTACGAGATGAGCGTTTCCGGCAGCGACGAGGACGGGGTGATCGGATACCACGGCACCACCGTCACGCCGGCAAACATCGAGCCCATCGCGCCGGCCGCGTTGCCCTCAATGAGGATCTGGCCGGCCGTCTCGTTCATCCGCTGCACCCGGTAGGGGTGCACCACTTCCGGGAAGTTTTCGCGCGCCCACGCCGCGCCCGCTTCAAGGGCGCCCTGGTTGAGCTGCATGGCCTTCGGCTTCTTCCCCAGCTGCTTGCCCAGGGCCTTGATCATCTCGTCGAGTTCGACTGACAGCAGGTGCGACAGCACCCCGTCGTAGATCATGTTCTTGACCAGGCGCCGCAGCTTCGCGTCCGGACAGACCTCGGCGACGATCTTGTCGAACGGCACCGGGTAAAACGTCAGATCGTCGCGCAGCTCGTTGAGCTTGAGCGGCGCGTCGTAGACCACCGCGCGTCCCGGATCCAGCGACATCACGTCTTCCTTCGCCGTCTCCGGGTTCATCGCGACCAGGAAGTCGATTTCCTTCTTGCGGGCGATGTATCCGCGCTTATTGGCTCGAATCGTGTACCACGTCGGCAGGCCGGCGATGTTCGAGGGAAACAGGTTCTTGCCCGACACCGGCACGCCCATCTGAAAGATGGCGCGCAGCAACACGAGATTGGCGGTCTGGCTGCCCGATCCGTTGACGGTGGCGACTTGAATGCTGAAATCGTTGACGACGTGAGAACCGGAGGAAGAAGCGGCCTGATCGGCCGTGGCGAACGGCGAGGACATATCGGGCCGATTATAAGTGGGGAATTGGGGAAATGGGGAATTGCTCCCCATTTCCTCATTTCCTCATTCCCCCATTCGAGGATTCGTTTAGCCGAGCGCCTTGACCATCGCCTGGCCGATGTCGGCCGGGCTCTTGACGACGTGCACGCCTGCGGCGGTCAGTGCGGCCATCTTTTCGGAGGCCGTGCCCTGGCCGCCCGAGATGATGGCGCCGGCGTGGCCCATGCGGCGTCCGGGAGGCGCCGTCTGGCCGGCAATGAAGCCAACGACCGGCTTCTTGAAGTTGGCTTTGATCCAGGCGGCGGCTTCTTCTTCCGCCGAGCCGCCGATTTCGCCAATCATGACGACCGCTTCCGTCTCGGCGTCTCCAGCAAACAGTTCAAGGGCGTCGATGAACGACGTCCCGATGAGCGGGTCGCCGCCGATGCCGATGCAGGTGGTCTGGCCCAGTCCGAGGCGCGTCAGCTGGTGGATGGCCTCATAGGTCAGCGTGCCTGACTTCGACACGATACCGACCCGGCCTTCCTGACAGATATGCCCGGGGATGATGCCCGCCTTGGCCTTGCCTGCCGAGATCAGCCCCGGGCAGTTCGGCCCGATGAGCCGCATCTTCTTCGTCCGTCCGCGCATGAACTCGAGCGCCCGCATCATGTCGAGCACCGGAATGCCTTCGGTGATGCACACGGCCAAGTCGAGGCCCGCATCGGCCGCTTCCATCACGGCGTCTGCGCCTCCTGGAGGCGGAACGAAGATGACTGACGCGTTGGCGCCCGTCGCCTCGACGGCCTCAGCGACGGTGTTGAACACCGGCCAGCCCTCGTGGGTCGTGCCGCCCTTGCCCGGCGTCACGCCACCAACGACGTTGGTGCCATAGGCCTGCGCCTGCTTTGCGTGGAATGTGCCCTCCCGGCCCGTGATGCCCTGAACAAGGAGGCGCGTGGACTTATCGATGAGAACGGCCATTACTCTGTTTCCTCATTTCCCCATTTCCGCATTTCCACATTTCCTCATCTACCCGCGCGCGAGCGCGACGACCCGGGCCGCACCTTCGTCCATGGTGTCGGCCGTCGTGAAGTTCAGCCCGCTGTCCTTGAGCATCTGCTTGCCGAGCTCGACGTTGGTGCCTTCCATCCGAATCACGATGGGCACAGGTACGCCGAGGTCCTTGACCGCGGCGATGACGCCCTGCGCGAGCACGTCACAGCGGAGGATGCCGCCGAAAATATTGATGAACACGGCCTTGACGGCCTTGTCCGACATCAGGATGCGGAACGCGTTCTTGATCTGCTCCGCGTTGGCACCGCCGCCGACGTCCAGGAAGTTGGCCGGCTCGCCACCCGCCAGCTTGATGATGTCCATCGTCGCCATGGCCAGGCCGGCGCCGTTGACCATGCAGCCGATGGTGCCGTCCAGCTTGATGTAGTTGAGCGAGAACTTGGACGCCTCGATTTCGAGGGGGTCTTCCTCGGCCAGGTCGCGGAATTCCTTGATGTCCGGGTGCCGGTACAGGGCGTTGTCGTCGAAGTTCATCTTCGCGTCCAGCGCGATGAGGTCGCCGCCGCCGGTCACGATCAGGGGGTTGATTTCGAGCAGTGAGGCGTCGCTCTGGACAAAAGCCTCATACACGGCCTTCATCATCGCCACGGCCTTCTTGACCTGGTCCCCTTCCAGGCCGAGCTTGAACGCCAGCTGGCGCGCCTGGAACGGCTGCAGCCCAATCGCCGGGTGCACAAAGGCCTTGAAGATTTTCTCGGGAGTCTCGTGGGCGACCTTCTCGATCTCGACGCCGCCCTCCTGGCTGACCATCAGCACGATGGTCTGCGAGGAGCGGTCGAGCACCATGCCCAGATACAGCTCACGGGCGATGTCCAGGCCTTCCTCCACCAGCAGGCGGGAGACTTTCTGGCCGTTCGGCCCGGTCTGGTAGGTGACCAGGTCCATGCCGAGCATGGCCTTGGCGGCGTCAAACGCCGCGTCGGGCCCCTTGACGACCTTGACGCCACCGCCCTTGCCTCGGCCCCCCGCGTGAATCTGCGCCTTGACGACCACCGTGCCGCCACCCAGGGTCTGGGCATGGGCACGCGCCTCGTCGGCGGTGTAGGCAACATACCCTCGCGGCACTGGCACGCCGGTCTTCGCGAGGACGGACTTCCCTTGGTACTCGTGAATCTTCATGCGGCCAACGAGTGTATCAGGTAATACAATCTCCGCATGAACGTGCTGCGCGCCTTCAGCACAACCGTCGGCACCAAGATTCTCGTAGCGCTGACGGGCCTGTCGCTGGTCGGTTTCCTTGTCATTCACCTGGCCGGTAATCTCCTTATCCTTCTCGGCCCAGAAAAGTTCAACGCCTACTCCGACTCGCTGATCAAGAACCCCCTGATCATCCCGGCGGAACTGGGACTGCTCGCCCTGCTCATCCTGCACATCATCAAGGCCATGAGCCACGTGATTCGCGGACGCAGTGCGCGGCCGGTCGCGTACCAGAAGAAGGTGTGGGCGGGAGGCGCGAGCCGGAAGTCGTGGGCCTCCACCACGATGGCCATCTCGGGCACCTTCCTGCTGCTCTTCATCATCGGGCACCTGCTGACCTTCAAGTTCGGCCCGTACTACCCGGCCGCCGAAGAAGGCGTGCGCGACATCTACCGGCTGACGGTTGAGGTCTTCAAAGATCCGTCGATGGTCATCTTCTACGTCATCGCGATGTTCATCGTCGGTCTGCACCTGCGGCATGGCATCTCGAGCGCGTTCCAGTCGCTGGGCCTGATGAAATCCACCAGCTGGACCAACCGCCTGCTCGGCGCAGGCTTCACGCTGGCGCTCATCATCGGCGGCGGCTTCGCCCTTATCCCGGTCTGGGTGTACCTGTTCCTATGACTCTCGACTCCAAGATTCCGTCAGGGCCGATTCAGCAGAAGTGGGATCGGCATCGTTTTGAGAGCAAGCTGGTCAATCCGGCCAACCGCCGCAAACACACGGTCATCGTCGTGGGCACGGGGCTGGCGGGGGGATCGGCCGCGGCCTCGCTGGGTGAACTCGGCTACAACGTGCTGAGTTTCTGCATCCACGACAGCCCGCGCCGGGCGCACTCGATTGCCGCTCAAGGCGGCATCAACGCCGCGAAGAACTACCAGAACGACGGCGACAGCATCTACCGGCTGTTTTACGACACGGTCAAGGGCGGCGACTATCGCGCGCGCGAAGCCAACGTGTACCGCCTCGCCCAGCTGTCGGTGAACATCATCGACCAGTGCGTGGCGCAGGGTGTGCCGTTTGCGCGTGAATACGGCGGCCAGCTCGACAACCGGTCGTTTGGCGGCGCGCAGGTGTCGCGCACGTTCTACGCCAGAGGCCAGACGGGCCAGCAGCTGCTCCTGGGCGCGTATCAGGCGATGATGCGGCAGGTCGAGCGCGGCACGGTGAAGATGTTCGCCCAGCGCGAAATGCTCGACGTCGTGATCGTCAACGGCAAGGCGCGCGGAATCATCGTCCGCAACCTGATCACCGGGCAGCTGGAACGCTACGTCGCCGACGCCGTGTGCCTGGCCACCGGCGGGTACGGCACGGCGTACTACCTGTCGACCAACGCGGTGAACTCGAATGTGACGGCCGCATGGCGGGCACACAAGCGGGGCGCCTTCTTCGCGAACCCCTGCTACACGCAGATCCATCCAACGTGTATCCCGGTCAATGGCGACGACCAGTCGAAGCTGACGCTGATGTCCGAATCGCTCCGCAACGACGGACGTGTCTGGGTGCCGAAGAACCCCGGCGACAAGCGCCATCCGAACGACATCCCCGAGTCGGATCGCGACTACTACCTCGAGCGCAAGTATCCGAGCTTCGGCAACCTCGTCCCGCGTGACGTGGCCTCGCGTAACGCGAAGGCTGTGTGTGACGAGGGTCGCGGTGTTGGCGACTCGGGCCTCGCGGTCTACCTCGACTTCCGCGATGCCATCAATCGTCTCGGCGAATCGGTCGTGGCGGGCCGCTACGGCAACCTCTTCGAGATGTATCAAAAGATCACCGACGAGAATCCGTACAAGGAACCGATGCGGATGTATCCGGCCATCCACTACACGATGGGCGGACTCTGGGTGGACTACAACCTGATGTCGAACATCCCCGGCCTGCATGTGCTCGGCGAAGCCAACTTCTCCGACCACGGCGCCAATCGCCTCGGCGCCTCGGCGCTGATGCAGGGCCTGGCCGACGGCTACTTCGTCATCCCCTACACACTTGCCCACTACATCGGCGCGACGCCGATTGAAGCGATCACCACCGACCACGACGCGTTCAAGGAAGCCGAACACGCCGTGCAGGAGCGCATCAACCGCATGCTCGCCGTCAAGGGTTCGAAGACGCCCCGTGCGCTCCACCGCGAACTCGGCCGCCTGCTGTGGGATGAAGTCGGCATGGCGCGCAACGAAGCGGGTCTGAAGAAAGCGCTCGCGCGCATCCCGCAACTGCGCGAGGAGTTCTGGCAGAACGTCTCGGTCCCCGGCGACGCGAACAATCTGAACAAGAACCTCGAATACGCCGGTCGCGTGGCCGACTACCTCGAGTTTGCCGAACTGCTCGCGCTCGACGCGCTGCACCGCACCGAATCGTGCGGCGGCCACTTCCGCGAAGAAAGCCAGACGCCGGACGGTGAAGCCAAACGCGACGACGAGAACTTCTCGTACGCGGCGGCCTGGGAATTCACCGGTGTCGGGTCGATGCCCACCCTCCACAAAGAACCGCTGGTCTTCGAAAACGTGAAGCCGACGCAACGGAGCTACAAGTAATGAAGGTCTTTCTGAAGGTCTGGAGACAGGCGGGGCCCGGCGCCCCAGGGCGTCTGGTGGACTACACGGCGGACAACATCTCGCCGGACATGTCCTTTCTCGAGATGCTCGACACCGTCAACGAGCAGCTCATCGCCAAGGGCGACGAGCCGATTGCCTTCGATTCCGACTGCCGCGAAGGCATCTGCGGCACGTGCGGCTGCCTGGTGAACGGGCGCCCCCACGGCCCCGACGCCGGCACGACGGTCTGTCAGCTCCACATGCGCCGCTACAAGGACGGCGACACCATCGTCATCGAGCCGTGGCGCGCCAAGGCCTTCCCCGTCATCAAGGACCTGGTCGTTGATCGAACGGCGCTGGATCGGATCATCCAGGCCGGCGGCTACACGTCGGTCAACACCGGCGGCGCGGTCGACGCGAACGCCATCCTCATTCCGAAAACCGTTGCTGACGAAGCGTTTGAGTCGGCCACGTGTATCGGATGCGGCGCCTGCGTGGCGTCGTGCAAGAACGCCTCGGCCGCGCTCTTCACATCTGCCAAGATCACGCACCTCGCGCTGCTGCCGCAGGGTCAGGTCGAAGCCAAAACGCGCGTCGTCGCCATGGTCAACGCCATGGACGAAAACGGTTTCGGCGGCTGCTCGAACGAAGGCGAATGCGAAGCGGTCTGCCCGAAGGGCATCTCGCTCAAGAACATCGCGACGATGAACCGGGAGTACATCAAGGCGGTAATGTCGTAGTTCCGGGGTGCCGGGGTGCCGAGGTGCCGAGGTGCCGAGGTGCCGGGGTGCCGAAGGGCCGAGGCGACCGCCGAGTTGTGACGTCTCCGCATGCTTCCAGTGCTGCACACACGCATCCCGCCTCCCATCGTCGCCGCGTTCGCCGCACTGATTGCATGGGCCCTGGCGCACCTGGGAGGTCGGTGGACCTGGCCGCCGCACCTGGACGTCTGGGTAATCGGCCTCGTCATCGCCACGGCCCTGTCCATCGACGCCCTTGCACTCATCGAGTTCCGGCGTGCGGGGACGACCGTCAGTCCACTGCACCCGGAGCGAGCGGACCGGCTGGTCACCCAGGGGATCTACCTCTTTTCCCGCAATCCCATGTATCTCGGGATGACGCTTCTGCTGTGCGCGTGGGCGCTTCGCCTGGCGAGCGTGTGGGCGTTTTGGGGCCCCGCCCTCTTTGTGGCGTACCTCACCCACTTCCAGATCAAGCCGGAGGAGGCAGCGCTCACCGCGAAGTTCGGTGAGCACTACCGCGCCTACACGCGACGAGTGCGGCGCTGGATCTGACGGTAGACTGAGCCATGGTCGCGTCACGGATTCGCGCAGTAATGGCCGTCCTGGGGCTCCTACTGGCCTCCGACTCGATCGTGGCCGGACGGCAGGCGACGGGCCATTTGTCCGGCCGGATGTTCGACGCCGAGCGAGGCGCCCTTCCCGGCGTGACGATCACGGCGGTCCTCGGCAATGCCCGGCACACAACGGTCACCGACGCCGGCGGTCGCTTTGCGCTCACCGGCCTGGAGCCAGGGATGTACGACGTGACCGCCGAGCTTTCCGGTTTCGTGACGCGTTCAGGTCGGGTGCGCCTCGCCCAGCTGAACTCGCGCGCGTACGTCGAGTGGTCGCTTCGCATCGGATGCCTGGCCCAAGTCCAGCGTGTGCAACTGGACGCAAAGGCGGCGGCGCGGATGGCAGCCGCCATCATCCGCCTCCGCATCACACGCAGCGACGGCGAGGTGAACTGGGTCACCGAACCTGACTGCCCGAGTCGCTGGCGTGATTTTGCCGCCGAATCCGTCCACGTCGTCGCCGGGAAGGTCGACTCGCAGGCCAGGGAGGTGCGGCTCTTCGTCAGGCCCGACTCCGGCGATGCCACCGTGGGACGCGACTACCTCGCCATCCTCAACGAGACGTCCCCTGGCAGTGGGGTCTGGCATGCCGACGCCCGGAGCCTTCTGCCGATCAATGAGGACCGCGTCGCGGCACCGTGGGAATCCGCGCTTGATGGCCGGCCTGTCCGCGAAGCCGAGGGCCTGCTGCGCGAGTGGTTCGCGACCGGACCGAATCGGCTACGCTAGCGGCGCATGCGACTCACCGGCCGGCACTGGATCTGGATCCTCGCCCTTGTCGTGGCCGCGGCCGTGGCCGAATGGTGGATGGGACGCCTGCCGCTCGGGCCCGACGGGACCTTCGGGTGGTGGGAGCCCGACATCTGGAGCGCGCACCAGTCCCAGCGCGTGCTCGATCCGTATTCGGTCAGCCACATCGTCCATGGCTTCCTGTTTTATGCGCTGTTGACGCTGGCCGCCGGCCGCGCGCCGGTGACCACCCGCCTGGTGCTGGCCGTCGCGCTCGAGGCCGCGTGGGAGGTGCTCGAGAACTCCCCCATCATCATCGATCGCTATCGCGCCGTCACCATCGCGCAAGGGTACGTGGGCGACAGCATCCTGAACTCCATCTGCGACATCGTGATGTGCGCGCTGGGGTTCCTGGCGGCATGGCGGCTTCGCGTGTGGTGGAGCATCGCCTTCGTGCTGGCGAGTGAGTTGTTGATGCTGCTCCTGATTCGCGACAACCTGACGCTGAACATCATCATGCTGGTGTGGCCCATCGACGGCATTCGTGAGTGGCAATCGGCCGGACGACTCTGATGACCCTGCCTCCGCACACCGCCGACGCCCTGACACGGCTGGCGCTCGCACTGGCACGCGCCGAAGACCTGGACGCGGTGCTCTGGGCCGTCGCCCATGAAGCCATCGGCACACTGCAGCTGGAAGACTGTGTCGTCTATCTGGTCGACCAGCATCGGGGTCTGTGCGTGCAGCGCGCAGCCTACGGACCGAAGAACCCGCAGGGATTCGACATCCTGCACCCCATTGAAATCCGCGTCGGCCAGGGCATCGTCGGTGCGGTGGCGGCGACGGCACGGGCCGTGCGCGTCGACGATACCCGCGCCGATCCGCGCTACATCATCGACGACGCCTCGCGGGCATCGGAGTTGGCCGTCCCGATCGTCCACCACGGGCAGGTCATCGGCGTGCTCGACAGCGAGCACAGCCGGCCGACGTTCTTCACGCCATCGCACGAGGAGGTGTTTGCCGCCATCGCCGCGCTGGCCTCGACCCAGATCGCGGCCGCGAGGCTGCGGCAGGAACTGGCCGAGGCGCGCGACCGCGCCGAAGCGGCCGTCAGGACCAAACGTGACTTCCTGCTGATGATGCATCACGAGTTGCGGACGCCCCTGCACGGGATCCTCGGAGTGACCTCGCTGCTCGCCGATCGCCTGCCGGACGCGGACGACCGTGAACTGCTCGACCTCGCCGATCGTTCCGCGCGCAGTTTGATGACCGTGCTCGAAGACGTCCTCACCGTGGCTGACCTGGGCCAGGATCGCATCGAACTGGCACAGGCGACGTTTGACCCGGTCGTGCTCATGGGTCATGTCTCGGAGTTGTTTGCGGGCGTCGCCCGCACGAGGCGCCTCTCGCTGACCCTGCTGCCCCCCGCAAGGCCTCCCGCCCCAATGGTGGGCGATCAGGCGCGTGTCCGTCAGGTGCTCATGCACCTGGTGTCAAATGCGCTGAAGTTCACCGGCCGTGGCAGCGTGGACCTGCGCGTCGAGTCCGATGGCGCCGGCGTGCGCTTCATCGTCCGCGACACCGGTATCGGGTTCTCGCCGTCACGCGTCCCGCAACTGCTCGAGGCATTTACGCAGGGCCAATCGGGCGCCGACCGCCACTTCGACGGGATGGGGCTCGGTCTCTCGGTGGCCCATGGACTGGTGACCCGCATGGGCGGCACGCTCGAGATCAAGAGCTTCCCCGGCACCGGTACCGAGGCGCGTGTGTGGTTGCCCCAGTCGCCGGCTCACGCCCGGTCGTAGGCAGCCCTGATCCAGGCAAGCAACGCCGTGTCGATGTCTGCTTCGGACTCGACGCGCACGCGATGCGTACACATCGAGTTAAACGACCCTGAGGCCTCGAGCCGGCCGCTGGGTGGCTCTCCCTTGAGGTTCAGGCCCACGTCGAGCCGCGCCTTCGTTGAGGGCTGCAACAACGCAAACTGCTTGGAGCGTCGCAACGAGACATAGGTCTTCTTCGGCGCCACCTCCACGTCCGCGCCGAATCCCTGAACCGCCGCAATCAACTGGTCGTAAAGAGGGCGCAATGCCGCCTTGTCGCCGGCATATTGCGCGGCCACCAGGTCGTCGGCCGGCGGCGCTTCGTCCCCCACCGCGCCCTTGGCCGCATGCGCGACCAGATTGGCGTAGCCGTGCCCAAGGCCGTGTGTGCCCTTGAGCGCGGCCACGACCTCACCGTGTTTCTTCGGCCCCATGCCCTTGACGAGCGCGATCCACCGCGCCAGGGTCTTGCCCGACTTTTCCTCGAGATTGCGAATCATCGTTGCGGTCGCTGCGTCCACGGTATCCTCCAGTCGCCTATTACATTCGCACGTCAGCTCCGTTTACGCTTGTTGATGGTGCCTGCGTTCGCCCCCCGAATCCTGATCACACTCGGGCTGCTCCTGAGCGCGGTGGCGTGCGGTGCCGGCGAGCCTGAGGTGGACCTCACTCCTCTTCAGGCACAGAAGGTCCGCCTGGAGCGCGAACTGGATGGACTGCGCGAATCCGTCGCCCTGCTTGACGCCGGCAAGTCGATATTCCCTGACGACGACATCGCGATTGGTGTGGACCAGACGCTGGTCCAGCGGTTGATCGCCGCGCGTCTGCCCGTCACTACGACCATCGCGCCGTACACGCTGACGGTGGACACGGTGGACGTGGGCTTTCTCGGCGCGCCGACCATCCGGCTCACGGGCCGGGTGGCGCGCGAAGGGTTACTGACGCTCGAGGGCGCGGCCACGCTGCACGGCGCGCTGGTCGACATCGAAGTCGATGCCGCGACGTCGACCCTGCGGGCCCGGATGGCGATCGATCTGCTCGACATCGAACGCGCGGCGGGCATTGAATCCCTGGTGAGTGGTTCCACCCTCGAGGACGTGGCCGAGCGCCTGCGGCTCGCGGCCGTGGAGCAACTGCCGCGGCTTGAACTGCCGGTTCGTGTGCAGCAGGAGTTCAGCATCCCCCCACTCACCGACGGGGCGGTGCGGCTTGAAGGCCATCGCCTGCCGATCGGCGCGCGCGTTTCGCGTGTCTTCGCTACCGAGGGCCGCCTGTGGATTGGTATCCACCTGACGATTTCTGCGGAGTCGGCCGGCTCATGACCCGTCGCCTGATGCCGTGGCTGGCCGTCGTCCTGCTTGTCACCACCGTCGCGGGCTGCTCGGCTCGGCAGCGCCGCCAGCAGGCGGAAGCGCTCCGGCAGGAGGTGAATGGCCTTGAAGCCGAACGCGATCGTCTGCGGGCCAGGTTGGACGCCGGCCTGACGACCGATCCTCGCCTGGCCGGAATGCCGTCGCAGCCTCTGCGCGTCGGCATCCCGACATCACTGCTGCGGAGCGTCACCGCCTCGCTGGTCACGTCGGTCGCCGACCGCGTCACGCTGGAACTTGGCGGCCTTCGGGTACGGCGCTCGGGAGAAATCCGTCGTGTCATTTCCCTCGGCGACTATCACCTCAACGTGTTGCTCACACGCGTCACGGCGCGATTGAAGGCCGACACGCCGACGATCACGTTCGGAGGCAATCGCATCAATTTCAGCGTCCCCGTCCGCGTGCTCTCCGGTGCCGGCGAAGCCGTGATCGACTTCGCGTGGGACGGCCGTGGTATCAGCGGCGCCGTCTGCGGCGACATGCAGGTGAAGGAGAAGGTGACGGGCACGGTGGCCCCGGCGCGCTATGTGGTTCGCGGCGCCGTGCACTTGTCGGGGACCGGCGACAACATCGTGGCCCGGCCTGCCTTTCCCCCGCAGCGCATTCGTGTGCAGGTGTCACCGTCGCAGGCATCGTGGGCGGCCGTCCAGCAGATCCTGGACTCCAAGGGCGGTGTTTGCGGCTTTGTGCTCGACCGCGTCGACATTGCGGGCGCCATCAACAACGTGCTCCGCCGTGGATTCAACGTGCGTCTTCCGACCAATCGCATCGGGTCGGTGTCACTGCCGGTCGGGCTGTCGCCGAGCGTCACGGTTGATGGCCGTGCCCTGCTCGTGCAGGTGACCGCCGTCCCACCAACCATCACCGAACATGCGATCTGGCTCGGCGCCGACCTCTCGGTGACGCCTGGCCCGTCTCAGCGAATCCCCTGACGCTGCACCCGGTCGAGCACGGCTCTGGCCGCGGCCATGTTCGGGTCCAGCGCGAGCGCCCGTCGCGCAGCCGCGGCCGCGTCTGACAATCGCCCGGCAGCCAGCAACGCGCTGGCCAGGTTGCTGTGCAGGCTCGCGGACTCGGGCTGGAGTTCGGCCGCACGGGCAAAATGGTCGATCGCTTCCGTGTACCGGCGCCTTCCGAGTTGCGCCACACCGAGATTGACGTGCGCATCAACGAAGTCTGGATTCAGCGCCAGCGCGCGTCGAAACGCCGCCTCGGCCTCGTTGTGCCTCGAGAGTGCCGCCAGCGTCGTGCCCAGGTTGTACTGCAGCACCTCATCGTCAGCGGCCAGTGCGACCGCACGCTGAAAATGCGGTAACGCGGCTGAGGCGTCGCCCATGCCCATCCGGGCCGCGCCGAGATCGGCCTGGGTCGCTGCGGTGCGGTCGCCGAGTCGCACGGCTTCCTCCAGGTGCGGCAGCGCCTCGGCAAATCGACCCACCTGCACGTACGCGCCGCCGAGAAACGCGCGGTACTCGGCATTGCCCGGCTCGTCGCGAACGCGACTTTCACCGAGCGCGATATCAGCGCGACGTTCCTTCTCGACGGCTTCGGCCTGCAACTGCGCGGCTTGTGCGGGCGTCTCGGTCAACACCTGGAGCGCAAACTCGGCCATCTCGTCGGTCGACATCGGACCGGCCAGCACCCGCACCGGCGGCGTATGGGGGTTGAACGGATTTGCCGCTGAATTGTCGTACGTATACCGCATGGTGATGCGTGTGCCCGCAGGCAGCGCAATCGGCGTTTCGAACCTGTAGTCCTGCTGCCAGTGGAAGTCCCACTGCGGAATGTGCAGCAGCGTCCGCGACGTCCCATCAGGAAACGTGAGCGTCGCCAGCATGTCGCGACCGAGGTAGTGCGCATGTGGATACACGCTCAACACCTGCACCGCAACGGGCAGGACGTAGGAATCGGTCACCAGGTAGTCGGCCTTCCCCGGAGGGATGTCGATAACCTTGCTGCCCAGTTTCACGGTCACAGGCGTGCGCGTCGGCGCGACGTCCGTAAAAAACAATCCGATCGTCGGCGACACAGCCACGTCGGTCTCGCTGGGCAGCATGTGCATCTCGACAACGAAGTCGGTGCCTGGCTCGAGGCGCCACGCCATCTGCGGCGGTGATTCAATGGGCCCACGGCCTGGCGCCCAGCCGATGAACTGGCCGTCGGGATCGCTCGCATTGACCGCCATCCCGGCAAATCCCACCTGGCCATCCCGTCCGGCGCGTCGGCGTGACGCTGAGCTGCGATCGAGCCGGATGACGGCATGATGAATCGGCGCACCGTTGGTCTTGAACTCAACGGCACGCACGAACCGTGTCTCTGTCACCGGCACACGCACGATGATGTTGCGATAGACGTCACCGGCCTGCGGTCGCAGCACGTACGGCTCGTCGGGCTGGACCACCAGATCCGGCGTGCCGGACTCCCAGTCCTTCGCAAACACCGGCGCGGGCGGCGCCAGCGCGGGCTCCCCTTCCGCCATCCCCTGCTTGATCCAGCGCTGGAGGGTTTCGATTTCGATGTCGGTGAGGCCACGGGTGCGCTGAATCGGAAACTCGCCAGGCGCCGGCAGCCATGGCGGCATCTGGCGGCTCAGCGTGGCGCGGCCAATTTCCGTGGCCTGCTCACGGGCGTCCGCATAGGTCAGCAGTGAAAACGGCGCGATTTGCCCAGGTCGATGGCACGAGGCGCAGTTCTCGTAGAGGATGGGCGCGACATGTTCGGTGTACGTCACCCGCCCGGGCACATCGTCACTGCCGCCGCAGGCGGCGGCAGACAGAAGCACCGAGGCGCCGAAGTACCGGAGTGCAGTGCTGCACCTCGGAACCCCGGCACCTCGGGACTTCGGCACCTCGTCTAGACCCCGATGACCGTGGTCAGTTCGCGGACGGCGTTGGCTGACTTGGCAAACGCCGCCTTCTCATCGTCGGTCAAGCGGATCTCGATGATCTCCTCCGCGCCGCCCTTGCCGAGTTTGACCGGCACGCCGACGAACAGGTCGTTGACGCCGTATTCACCCTGCAGGAACACCGAGCACGGGTGAATCACCTTCTTGTCCTTGAGGATGGCTTCGACCATCTCGGCCGCAGCCGCACCTGGCGCGTACCAGGCGGAGGTGCCGACGAGTTTGGTGATTTCCGCGCCACCGTTGGCCGTGCGGGTGCAGATTTCGTCGAGTTTGGCCTGCGACAACTTGCCCATCGCCACCATCTCGGTGAGCGGAATGCCCGCAACCGTGGAGAAACGCGGCAGCGGCACCATCGTGTCACCATGCCCACCGAGGACGAAGGCATGGATGTTCTCGACCGACACGTTCAATTCCATCGCGAGGAACGTGCGCATGCGCGCCGAGTCGAGCACACCGGCCATGCCCACGACGCGTTCGCGCGGGAAGCCCGACAGGCGGTAGACCGCCTGGCACATCGCGTCGAGCGGATTGGCCACCGGCACGATGATGCAATTGGGCGAGTACTTCACCACCTGCTCGACGACCGCCTGCATGATCTTGTAGTTCACGTTGAGCAGGTCGTCGCGGCTCATGCCCGGTTTGCGCGGCACACCGGAGGTAATGACCACGACGTCCGAATCAGCCGTGAGCGAGTAGTCGGTCGTGCCAATCAACCGCGAGTCCGAGCCGTCAATCGGGCACGCTTCATAGATGTCGAGCGCAATGCCCGCTGCCTTCTCGGCCGCGATGTCGACGATCACGACATCGGCCAGTTCCTTCACCGCGATGGCCCGCGCCACCGTCGCGCCCACGTTCCCGGCGCCGCCTACGACTGTTACCTTGCGATTCATGTGTCTGTCTCCTGTCATTCACAGGAGGCGCGGAGACGCGGAGCAAGTCCAGGATTTCCTCCGTACCTCCGTGTCTCCTGTTAAAGCCGTGCGATCACCGCGTCGGCAAATTCCGACGTCTTCAACTCCGTGGATCCCGGGATCAGCCGCGCCAGGTCGTACGTGACCTGTTTGTCGCCGATGGCCGCCTCGAGCCCCTTGTTGATCAGGTCGGCCGCTTCCGTCCAGCCCATGTACCGGAACATCATCTCCCCCGAGAGGATGACCGAGCCAGGATTCACCTTGTCGAGGTCGGCATACTTCGGCGCCGTGCCGTGTGTGGCTTCAAACACCGCGTGCCCGGTGACGTAATTGATGTTGCCGCCAGGCGCGATGCCGATGCCGCCGACCTGCGCCGCCAGCGCGTCCGAGATGTAGTCGCCGTTGAGGTTCAACGTCGCAATCACGTCGTATTCGGCCGGCCGCGTGAGAATCTGCTGCAGGAACGCGTCGGCAATCGCGTCCTTGATCACCAGCCCGTTGGGCAGTTTGCACCACGGCCCGCCGTCGAACTCGACGGCGCCGAACTCGCGCTTGACCAGGTCGTAGCCCCAGTCACGGAAGCC
>CBINOO010000056.1:0-25143 GCA_966252305.1 uncultured Acidimicrobiia bacterium | reverse complement strand
CAGTGGGTCACGAGCGCCATCACGGCCATCGTGTAGAGTTCTGGGATGCCAAGGTCGGTCGCCGTCGGCACTCCGGTCGCTGGCGTGGCTGGCGAATTGTCGACGGTGAACGTGAAGGTCGCGGCCCCCGTGACGGTGATTTCGAACGTGCCGTTGTAGTCGTCCTGGTCGGCGCCGGCGATGGTAATGCGTCGGCCCGTCGTCCACCCGTGCGCTGCGGCCAGCGTCACGGTCGCCGTCGTGCCTGACCGCGTGATGCTGTTGACGGTTTTCGCGGTGCCAGAGAACCCGGACGTATGGCGCACCACCAGCGCGCGATGCGAGCGAAGCGCCTGCGGCCACACGACGCCCGTATTGAGAATCACGCGGCCTGGGCGACTCGAGGTGTCAACGATGTAGTTCGACGCGTCGAACGTCGTTTCGACGTTGCTCGAGTCGTAGGACTTGATGGAGGCGACCGACTGGAGCGGCCACCGTGTCAGCGTCATCACCTCGGTCGTCGGCGGCCGGTCCATCCACTGATCGATCACCGTTGGCACCAGACAGGCCATCGTCAGATCCTTTTCAACCTGACGACGGGCCGCGATGATGAGGGTCTTCAGATCGTTGTCGTCCGCCGACGACGACACGCGGAGCCGATGCTTGACCTCGGCCAAGCTCAGCGGCTCGACGGCGGGCTCCGTGACGACCACGGAGACCGCATGCAGCGGCTGGAGAGCCGAACGCCGGCGCCCCCAGAACGGGGCCTCCACGAAGCCGCTCACCGCTTGCCCTTCTGCCCGCGATACGTGGCCGTGGTGACCAGCCCTTTCGGGAGGGTCGCCTGGATCTGCTCTGAGACTGTGGGCACGGCGGGTCGAGCCGCGTCACGATTGGGCAACATGACCGACGTAATCGGCCCTGTCTCCCTCGTGCACGCGCTGTGCTCCGCCCCACAGACGGGGCATTCACCAGGCGATTCCCGATAGTGCATGGGTCTTACGCCGCCTCGAGGACGTAGCTGAACTGCACGTCGATGTGCGTCGCCGTCGTGACCGGGTCGCCGGTTTTGCCGATCGTCACGGCCGTGTTGGCATCGCACGCCACGAACGAGGCGCCGCCCGCCAGCACCGCACAACCGGTGATGCCAGGACGGAGCACCGTGTTCTGCGTGAGCTGCGCCTGCGCGAAGGCGGCCAGCTTGACGCCGGAGGCCGACTGCGTGCCGAGCACGTCGACGGTGGTCACCGCGGCCGCGGCGCCGCCGACGGAGATGGCCTGCACATCGACCATTCGATACTTGTAGCCGGGCAGGGCCGGCAGCAGCTCGACGCCGGCGTTCACCTCGGCGATGGTGGCGCGCAGGCGCTTGTTGAGGAGGTAGGGGGTCTGTGTCACTGCCATGATGCGTGTCTCCTGTTACCCGATGACGAGGTGAAGCGTGCCTGTCTTGGTGTCGCCGCCCTGGGCGACGACAACCTTGATGCGTTCGCCGGCGATGTAGACCGGCTCGAGGACGGGTTCGCCGGCGTCGGCAAACACGGCCGCGGTTCCGTCAGCCGCGTGAGTGGCCTGGCGCGGAAGGCGTGTAAACGCTGACGTCCCGATGTCAGCGAGCGTGGCGATCGCCACGCCAGTCGTCTCACCGGTGATGGTCAGGTCGGCGCCCGTCGCCAGCGGCGCTGAGCCGTCTGGCACATACCGCATCTGGAGCACGCGGCCGGCGACATCCTTGTCGCTGTAGACCACCGCGTCTCCAGACGCGTTCGTTGTCAGCGTGAGAGCGAGGCGCTCGAGATACATGGCCTATCCGTCGACCGTGAACTCGATCTCAACCACAGCCTGACCGGCCTGCGTCGAGGCGACGCCGGTATGGCGCACGAACACGGATTCACCGGCGGCCACGGCACCATCGACGATGGTCATCTCCGTGCTGGTCCCGACGGCCTTCGTGTTCTCGTAGTTCGTGGCCGCAACGATCTCGGCGCCGCCGAGCGTCGTGCCGATCTTGGCGCTGCCGGCGGCCACCGTGCCCGTCGTCGCGTCGACGTAGATGATGCGCGCCGCGGTGATGGTGATAGCCGTGGTCGGCTTCATCAGCACGTCGTCAATCGTTGTGCCGTTGCCGTTATCCAGGTTGAACCAGACTGAACGCTTTGACTGACGCAGCGGCCGACCGGTGACCGTTGCGCCGGCGTCCAGCTGAAGCGTGCCACCGGACGCGACGACCAGCTTGTTGCCGTTGTCCGTCTTGTAGACGCGAGGAAGTTCTCCGCTCATATGCCCTCTCTCGGTAAGTCAAGCCTGGTGGCCAGGGACGTGCCCTTGCTAAGCCACCAGGCCCCCAACGCAATGCGTTAGTTGAGTCCGTCGACCTTGCCGAATGCCGCCGGCCGATAGACCGCCAGCGCCAGCCGCTTCTCTGCGCGGATGGCCGTGAGGTTGCGCACGAAGAAATCGTTGTGCGAGTTGGACGCCTCGATGCGGACGCCGCCCTTGCGGAAGACCTGCGCCGCCGAGCTGAACGCGCCAGGCAGGGCCGTGCCGGCCGCGATCGACGGTGTGACAACGGCGGGCAGGCCCCACAGCGTCGGAACCTGCGGCCCGCTGAAGGGACCGCTGCCGTAGTAGCGGCCTTCCCCATCCTTGGAGAGCTGGATGGTCTGCCAGTTGGTCGGGTTGATCACGGTGCCGGTCGGCATCACGAACGACGCATTGAAGATGGCCATGATCTGCATGAAGATGGCGTCCGCGTTGCTGACGGAACCAGACCGCGTGACCGTGCTGGTCAATCCACTGCGGTTGGTCAACCCCTGAATGTTCTGACCGCTGCCATTGCCGTTCAGCAGCTGGTCTTCTTCCGTCAGGTCAAGCCCGAGCATCAGGCGCGCGTCGATGTAGCTGCGGGTCTGCGCGACGTCTTCGAGCATCTCGTCGGTGACCGGCAGCCAGTGCGCGATCTTCTTGACGAGGTCGCTCACCTGCTCGAAGACCAGCGTGGACTCAGGCTTCTGTCCACCCTCAGCGACCGCCGCCGCCGCATTCGTGAAGGCCGTTTCCTTCATGTAGGTAATCGACGTGCTCTCGGTCGTGCCTGGGGCCAACAGGTCGGCAATCGTCAGCCGCTTGAACAGCAGCGGCAGGATTCCCGGTCGATACTGCGGGACGATCAGCTGGCCGCCCGAGCCGCTGGACTCATCCAAGGTCGTTGCCACCAGCTCGACACCTGGGCTGCTCCAACCCGTTGCGGCCAGCTTGGCTCGCTCCTGGGCGAACTTGTAATCAGGACTCGCGACATACTGCGCACCGAGCGATCGGCGCTCCACGGTCGTGTTGTGGCCATCAGGCGTGGTCTGCATGTTGGCCGTGAGCTTCGAGATGGCGTCGCGCATGGACGAGTCGCCCTTCGCGCTATCGATGCGCGCCTTAAGGGCGTTACCCTCATCGATCAGCGCCTGGATGGCCTTCTTCTCGTCGTCGGTCATCAAGCGACCAGTCGCAATGACCTTGCCATCCTTGTCCTTCTCCTCGAAGGCCTGGCATTCCTTCATCGTCTTCTCGAGCAACGAGGCCGCCTCGCCGCTCTTCTTCATCAAGTCACGCTCCAGCTGCGCGACGTTGACAGAGCCAGCAACGGCCGCGACGGCCGCGACGGACAATGATGCGTGACTGTCATCGGGCGCAGCCAGCATCAGCACCAGGAGCACTGACGCGGACAGGAGCGCGTAGCGGCGCGAGACAAACAGCTGCGACAGCCGCTCCATGAAGGAGGCAACCGCGCCGACGGCTGAAATACTCGCCCGGCGCAGCCAGTGGGCGAGCTTGGCAATGCCGGCGCCATGCCGGTTCGCCTTGTAGGCAACATGGAAGCCGACCGTGGGCTGCAAGCCGACGATCAGAGCCACCAACACAGAAAGGCCGAAGAACGGTTTCGTCATGAGAGTCCTCAGGAGTGAGTGGTCAGCTGCAACGCAAACGCTTTGCGCTGCAGTTCGAGTGCGGCGGGATCAAACGCCGGCGTCGCGCGGGTGGCCGTCACCTGCGGAGCGGTGGCTACAAGCTGACCCGCCAGCCGTCGGTCGGCGGGGTCCTTCGAGGAAGACAGCAGTGAGGCGATGGTCTGGTCGAGGGTGGCGACGCGGTCAATCATGCCGATGCGCAGCGCCTCCGGCGCACCGTAGGTCAACGCCTTCCACTCGTCCTTCACTTTGGCGGCCGTGAGGCTGCGGCCGCGTCCAGCGACCACGTTGCCGACGAACTGCTCGTAGGCCTCGTTCGCCCAGGCCTCGAGGCGCGCGCGCGCGGACGGCGACAACGGTTCAGCCTCATTGCCGTCGACCTTGCCCTCACCGGCGCTGATAAACGTCCGCTTGATGCCGCGCTGCTCGAGCGCTTTGCTGATGTCGTCGTGAATGACGTAGGTGCCGATCGACCCGACACGCGCCGATGGCGCGGCCACAATCTCTGTCGCGGCGGCGCCAATCTGATACGCGGCCGATCCCATCGTGAACTGCGCTTGGGCGATGATGGGCTTGACGGCCTTCGCCTCCATGATCTCGGCCGCAAACTCGGCATTACCGGCGACGGACCCGCCTGGGCTGTTGACGTCCAGGACGATCGCCTGCACATCCCGGTTGGCCACGAGCCCGCGCAGCTGCTTTGCCAGCTGGTCGTAGGTCGTGCCTCCAGAGATCTCAGAGAGCATGTTCATGCGTGGCGCGATGACGCCATACACAGGCAGCACGGCGACGCTTCCCACTCGCGGTTGAGTCGGCTCAGACCGTGTGGCCATCGCCGCGTCAATCGTGGCCTGGGGCGTCTCGATGCCGGCGACATGACGCGCAAGAACAGACGCGATAACCTCGCCAACTTCCGGCATGATGGCCCACGGGTGCGTCATGCACCACAACAGCACGTGCGCGTCCTTATGCATGGACGGCCTCCTCTGCAGTCAGTTGGTTGAGTGTCACGATCAGCGTGCCGCGCGCGAGCTGCCACGCCTCGTCTTGCGGTAGGAATCCATCCAGGTCAGCAAAGAGCGCGCGCATCCATGGAGTTCTCTTCTCGAAAAACAACTGCAGACGCTCTGATTGGTCGGCGGCCGCGAGCTGCTGCGTCCACTGGCGCTGATGCTGGCTGACAACCAGCGAGGCGTAGGGGTTGTCTGACGGCTGCGCGTCCTGGGATGGGCCGCCCTGCTGAAGCGCGACCTTGTCTGAGCCTGGATCTGGGTCTTTCGGCAGGTTCAAGCGGGCGCGGCCCTCGTTGGCCGTCATCATCGGCCGACCGACAAGAGTGCGCAGGGAATTGGCCTGCTCCTCGAAGCTGCCGGCCATTTTCGCGTCGATGTTGAATTCGACATAGACGCGGTCCTGGTCCTCGCACTCCGGCAGCACCTGGCGCTCGAGCTCCTGAACGATCATCTCGTTCCAAGGTCCCAAACAGTCCTGATACAGGTGCTTGTGCTGCTCTTTGACGTTCGAGAACGTGGCGTGCTCGAGGATGCCGACCAGCGGCAGTGGGATGTGATACGCCGCCGCACACACCTCGCGCCGCAGCTTGCCGCCCTGGGTGAACTCCGAGTCTCGCGAGCTAAACGAAGTGGTGACGTATTTCCACCCGCGCAGGCCGACGGCGGTCTGGCCAGCCTTCGAGCTGCTGGCGAACTCCTGCCAGTTCGCACGCCAATCAGCAATTTGCTCCGGCGTGTAGTTCGGAGACTCCTTCTCTCGCTCCCAGATGCCCTCGTGCTTGGCACCGTGGAGCCACAGCGACTCACGGTAGGCACCGGCCGCGGCTTCCTCCGCCAGGATGCGGCGCAGCGTTTCCAGCGGCGAGATACCGAGGCGATAGCCGCTGAAGTGCACGATCTCAGAGAGCGGAAACTCTTTCTTGCCTCCGGCGCCGTCCTCCCAGATGAACTTCTCGGGCAGCAGGCCGCCCTCAACCGTCACCTGCTCCGGAGGCAGCCGGACGAATCCGAGCGCCGGTCGCCCATCAACGCGCGTGTATCGCACCTTTGCCCAGTAGGAGCGGAAGTAGATGCCGAGGTCGATCATCATGTCCTCGACCAGGCGGTATTGCGTCGTTGAGGGGTTCGGACGCTTGAGCCACTGCGTCACGTCATGGTCGAACAGCCGGACGCGATCGGTGTCCGACACACGTCGAAACGCGTGGATCCCGAGCTGCGCCACGTTTCGCGCGAGGAAGTCCACGCAGATGCGCACGTTCGGCTGCGACTTGTAAATCTGAAAGTAGGTCTGACTCAGGCCGTAGAGGTCGAGGTTCGAGACGCCGCCCGAGCTGACACGCAGTCCACGCGGGCTCTGCCCCATCGACTGCAGCTGGCCGAACGACTGGATGACCGCCACTACGGCACCTGCAGGAACGCGACGTTCGCGCGCTCGAGCACCACTTCCCCGTCGATCGGCGTCGGCGGGTTGTTCGGGACAAGCAGCGAGGCTTTGCGCAGAATCAGCCACCGGCCGCGTGACTGCCACATCAGGCCGGAGAGCGATTCCCCGCTCTTGAGGTTCACGATCACCGACCGCAGTAAGAAGGGCGGCCGCCAGAAAGAGAAAACCCACACCGCAATCGAGTGTGGGCGCAGGTCGGCTGTTTGTACAGTATCCCTGACTATCCCCTACTATCCCTTAGACACACCTCAGCGGTTTTTTCGGCCATCTTCGAGCGCCACGGTGACGTTTATCCGGTAGTCCGTGCCCATGCTGATGACACCTGGCTGCCGGCCGGCGCGGATGCGTTTGTAGATGCTGTTGGGAGGCATCCCGGTCAGCGTGGCGAACTCCTTCACCGTGAGCAGCTGCTCCTGCTTCGGGACGGTCAGCACGAGGGTGTCAGGGGTCGTCATGCGGTAATCAGCTCCGGTTCTTCGACAGTCGTCCGATCAACGATGCGGCGAGAATCTGCCATCGTGAGAGCAGAAATGCCGTCGATCTTCTCTTTGGATTCCTGCTTATCAATCCGAAGTTCCTGGAGGCGGCCGGTCTTCACCACAGCGTTGTCCGCCATCCACGCAAGCACCAGGTTGCCGTTGTGCGCGAGCTTGCCGTTCTTCACCAGGTCTGACACGTCGCGAATGGCCTCGTTCAGGCCAAACCCCTGTGGCGTGTTTACCATCACGATGTCGGCGCCCTGAAGGTTCTGCGCCATCTGCTCAGCGAAGCGCCGGTCATAAGCAACCTCACGCACACCGAACTCTTGACAATCGGCCTTGATGGCGTCCTCCACGACACCGTAGTCGACGGTCTCGCCTTCGGTGATTTCGATGACAGCAGCGGCCTCCCACTGGTCATAGGGCCGGTCTGGATACTTCAAGAGCGCGGCTCTGGGCAACCAGAACCGCATACGCACGGCCACTCGGCCGTCCTCGAGTTCCCAGACGATTGCCCACGCGGTGAAGTCATCCGACTGGCCGAGGTCGATCCCGCCGTAACACGGTCGGCCGACCAGCTCCTCATCAGAGTAGGTTCGACACGCATCCCACTTGATCCGATCGAAGAACGCCGCGTGGGCCTGCGTCCACCGGCAGAAGTTCAACCGCAGCACCGTGTTGGTTTCCGCTGGGATGTTGACGGCGTTCTGCACTTGGCGCGCGAGGTAGTCAGGCTGGATGACGATGCCGAGGTTCGGGTTGGCTTTGATATGGCAGGCCGGGTCCTTCAGAGGATCATCATCCTTGTCGAGCGCGCAGACGTAGCCGAACCACTGCAGGTCTTCCACGCGACCCTCGAGGATCTTGCGCGAGTGTTCGTGGTGCTGCCAGCAGACCGACGACCGATCGAAGCCTGAATTGGTGATCTCGAAGAACAACGGTTGCTTTCGCCGCTTGGCGCCGGCGCGATACTTATTCACCACAACGGCATCGGGATGTTCGTGGAGCTCGTCAATCAACACGCAGTGTGGGCGCGGCCCTGACTTGCCGCGCTTCTCTTTGCTGACCGGCCGGAAGAAAGACATCGACGGCACGTGCGCCAGATTCTTCACGCTCTGATAGATGACGCCCTGGAGCTCGGGTGAGTGCGTCACCATGCGGTCAGCGTCGTTCCAGAGAATCTTGGCCTGCTCCTCGCCGGTCGCGGCGCTGTAGACTTCGGCTGCCCGCTCCCCGTCCATGTGCATGCAGTAGAGGCCGACGCCGGCCGCCATTGGCGTCTTCGCGTTGCCCTTACCCATCTCAGCGTAGGCCTCACGAATTAGGCGCCACCCCGATGCCTGCTTCCAGCCGAAGATTGAGCCGACGATGAACGTGTTGGCCGGCGTCAACAGGAACGGCGCCGGGTCGTCGTTCTCATCGAGCGTGTCGGGCAACCGAAGGATGAGCTCGAAGTAGTCGATGATGTGATTGGCCGCGTCGCCGGAAAAGTAGATCCCTTTCGGATGCCCAGCCTTCCGGAGCGACGCCAGACGGTTCTCGAGGTGTCGCGCGCACAACAGCCGGACGTAGGGCCCGGCCACGATATCGCCTTCGTGGACGGCGATCGCGTAGAGGTCCACCCGGTGCGTGAGCTGCTTTGTCTTCATACGCCCACCGGACGGCGCATCTCCGCGGCCTGACGCTGCAGGCGCTCGAGTGCGCTTTCAGGTTTCGGTTCGTTTGCGCCTGGCGGCACCCGCTCTTTCCCATCAGGGACGAGTCGGAACCGTGCTCGAAGGTCGTTCACGCGCACCAGCTGAGTTTGATGGCGCGTAATGAGCGGATGAGCTCTGGATTCCCCAGTCGCAATCTTCTGGCCCGACTCCTCGTCGACGTCGTAGACCGCCAACATCAGGCCGTCGTCCTGAATCTGCTTTGCCATCCGACGGCGAATGAGGATCGCTTCGACCAGGTCAGCGAACGCCATTGCTGTCTCTGGCGTCAGCGTCCCGAGCGCATGGGCATGCGGAGCCAGCGTCTTCCAGAGCTCCTTTTCTTCGTCGCTGAGGTAGCGCGGTGGTGGAAGCGGTTTTGATTTCGGCTGGACAGAAGGAACCGCTGCCGGCGCCGTCGACGAGTCAGCCGCGGGACGCGTGCCCCGATCGCGGCTGTTGTGCAGCGCGGCCAGCGCTGCGTTCTTCGGTTTGCGTCCGGCAGATACACGCGATCCGCCGCTCCCCTTACCGCCCATCGTGCTCCCACGAAAACCGCCGCAGACCCGGCAGCTTTTGATTTCTCACACCCGTTTCGGCCACGTTTTTTGATTTCTCCGAAGTCCGTTGCCGTGAGGGCCGCGCCCTCGCCTTCTCTCTGAAAAACCGCGATCCCAGTTGGCACACGATCCCGATCCACGCGCCTTTTTGATTTCGTCCACACGCGAAGTTGAGGCCGACGCGGTTTCCGGGGGTGTCCACTTCTAGAGATTTGGACACCCCCCTCCATGCCATCGCATTGGCACCGACTTTGCCCGTTCCCGCGCCTCGCGCGGGAATCGGCGGACTTGCCCGGATCTATCGGCGTCCGCGCATTGCTTCCTCCCTGGTCTTCACGTCGCTGCAGTCCTGACACACAGGCTGGATGTTGGTGTCGTCGTCAGTGCCGCCCTCAGCCAGCGGAATGATGTGGTCTCGAATGGTGGCCAGAACCGTCCGGCCCGCCTTCCTGCACGGACGGCACAACGGCTCACGCTCGAACAGTTCACGCCGGAGACGCTGTAACCTCCGGCCGCGGATACGCTGGGTATCGCCTCGCCAGCCGAGCGACGTGTCAACCTGGTGGTCAGGGCAGCGCCCCGATCTCACCAAGTTGGGACAGCGTGGCGCTGGGCACGGCCTCAGTGGGGCCCTCATGCTAACGGAACCCTGTCTGCAAAGACCAGAACTGGTTGGTGACTGCGGTCCTTCCGCTGCCGTCGTGCGCCCGGAGGTAGACATCGTGGAACGTGTAGGAGCCACCAGTCTTTGGCGCCAAACAGGCCGATATGATCTCCAGCACTGGGATCTGCTCGGCGCCTGGCTTTGGCTTCTTTCCGGAGTATCCCAGGTGGATAGCGATTCTCCTGTCGACCACCACCACATGAAAATCCCAACCTAGAGAGCAGAACTGATCTAGCACACGCCATAGCACTGCCAGGCCAAGCGCGGAAAAATCGTCTGGGCTTTCAAGTATGTCAACCACCTACGTCTCCAGAATCTCGATGCCGTGGAACGCGCGCATGATTCGCTTCTTCAGCTTGTAGATGGGCGTCTTCATGCCCTTCACGTCTTCAACCACCTGCTCATCCGAGCGACAGTCGTAGTAGACGAAGTCCGCAATGTAGTTGCAGACTTTGACCTCGTTCAGCACACACGGAAACGACACCTGGCACTGGAGATCGCGAATCTCGCCGGCAGCCTCAAGCAACTGAAGCTCGTCGTAGCGATTGGCTTCTCGCTCCGAATCGAACCATCGGCCCCAGCGATACACGCGCCGCGCGTTGTATTTGGTGCCGCGCTTGGCTATGAACCGCGCCCACGATGTTCCGCCGCCTCGTCTCGACATCGCTTGCTCAGAGCAGCTCGACAGACGGGTTGATGAACAACTCGTTGACGACAACATTGAAGTCGTCCCTCGGCTGCTCGTCGCCCATGCTCGCATGCACCATGATCTTGATGTTTTTATCTGCCGCGACGGCTTCACGAACACGAGAACGCACGAGAGAGATTGCCCGATCGCGCACCTCGTTGAGCTGAGTTCGAGGGCTGAACCGTTGGAGCGTTAGGTCAACCTCGAGCGTCATCTTCACACTAACCTTTGCCTTCATGTTGCTTTGTTCCTTTCCCTCTGTGAGAAACACTTCCCCCAATGGACCCGATCAGCGGCAACAAACCGAATCGTCCGCTTATTGGACCGTGGCCACTCGGCTTCGACGGTGACCCGTTCCTCCTTCACGGTGATGGGCACCGAGTCGAAACACACGGGTTTGTTGTTCGCGACTGTCCGCGCCCACCAGATCCGAGCCTGGCAGGCGCGACAGAGCGAATACATCGGCTGAACCGTGTCATCCCAGACACGGATCGTCCGCACGGCCGTCGTCACTTGCGCGCTCCCTTCTTCTTCGGGGCCGCGCCCTTGGCTGCCTTCGGTTTGCTGGCCGCCTTGCTGGTCTTCTTCGGCGGCGTGGCCTTCTTCTTCACGGTCTTCGATGCCGGCTTCGTCGCCGGCTCTTTCGGGACCAGCTTGGCCTCAGCCTTCGCCAGGTCGAAACCGAACGCCTTGGCCGACTTGATGAAGACTTCGCGGTTCCACGACTCCACGATGGTGCAAGCAAGGAACTGCCCGATCGTTGCGGCGGTCAGCGCTACGCCGAAGTCCTCTCGTATTTTCCTGACCGTGTGAGGATCAAACGCCGCCTCGATCAGCTGCGCTGTGACCTTCATACCAGCCACGTGTTTGCCGAAGGCGCGCTGTGCGTGTGGCTTCGCCTTGTCCCAGGCGTCTCGTTTCTCCTGCTCACGGCGCTGCTCGGCTTCCCACTGCTCGCGCTGGTTCGACTTGCCGGCCGCGGCGGTGCCGCTGGATGCCTCACGCTTCGGCTTCGGCCAGTGCTTCTCGCATTTCTTCGAGGCGCAAACCCGATCGACGATACGGAGTTGGCCGCCGTGCACGACGGCGCCACGCTTCATGAACGGGCACTCCTCCTTTTCCTTCAGCTCCTTCCAGGCGTCCCGATGAATGACGCCGGCCTGCTTCGCCTGAGACTTCCCGAACTCCCATGACGTCGAGTCGCTGAGCTGCAGGAGGGTCGACAGCACCTCGTCTTCGGCTTCCTGAACGGTGGCAGGGTCCATCCATTCGGGTGTCGGCGGCAGCTCCAGGCCGAGCTGCGCCTGCACGTCCTTGTCCTTCAGGTCAGCGCGCACATGATCGTTGAGCCAGGCGTCGAGGTCGCCGACGGAACTGAGTGCCACGGCCAGTTTGTCCCAGCACTGGGCCCAGATCAGCTGCGCGATTGTTCCCCGCTCCTGGATCTCCTCTGGCGCCGCGAGCAGCGACTTGTTCAGTTCGTCATCCTCTTCGAACATCAGCAGGTCGCTGAAGCAGCGCTCGAGCGCGGCCGGCTGCTGCTCTGCCGGCACGGTCGACAGCTTCTCGGCATGCTTGACCGTGATGGCGTTGTGCAGGAATGCGGCGCGCGCGTTGGGGATGAGGCGCAGCAGCTTCCGCCGCTTCCGAATGGTGGACACGTCCTTCCCGACGCGCTCTGCCAGGGTCTCGTCCGTGTAGGACGGGTTCATGGCCATCAGCCGCTCGTAGGCGGCGGCCTCATCCATCGGGTGCAGGTCCGTGCGGCGCAGGTTCTCCACGAGACCGAACTCGATCACCTGGGCGTCGGTCAGTTCCCGAATGACCACGTCGACTTCTTCGACGCCCGCACGTTTCGCCGTCGTCCAGCGCTGCTCGCCGGCTACCAGCTCGTAGGGGGATGTGTATTTCCCGGCGGCCAGCTGGTCGGCCGGGCGTTCGCGCACCACGAGCGGTTCGATGATGCCGTGCACCTTGATGGACTGCAGCAGCTCGTCACGGGCGCCTTCCACGATGTGCTGGCGAGGCTGTAGGGGCGACGGGCCGACCTCGTCAATCGGCAATGTGGCGATACGGCGTGCCATCGACACCTCGTCAATCGGCACGGCGGGCGCCGGCGGCGTGGGCGGCGGTGCAGCTGGAGTTTCTGCGGCTTCGAGTGCGGCATCAGGGACGGGTGAGGCTTTCGGACGACGGGACATGGGAGAGCTCCTTTCAGGGTTGACGGGCACGGGGTTATTCATCGCGGCCGGCGGCGGCCATCTTGGGGTCGAACGTTTCCACCGCGGACTGAGGGCGCGGCCCTCGCGACGGTCGGAACTTGGGCTTGGCGGATTGGCGCACCGCGTTGCGCAGTCGCCAGTTCGTCGAGGCCGCGGCGGCGCGGCGCAGGTTCTCCGGATGCACCGGGTCGGGTGCGCGCTGCACCGGTGGCGGGGGCGGCTCGAGGCTGTCAGGCGGCGTGAGCCCGTAGGCTTGCTCCGCGCACGTTTCGCAGCGCTTCAGCTTCTTCGCCAGACCGTCCGGGGCGATGGCGAGATACACCTCGCCCTGGCCGATGGTCGCTCCGCACCGGCCGCAGGTTTCCCCGGCGATGGCGAACGACCAGGCCTTCACGCCGCGGCGCTCCCAACGATCCGGAGGGTGCGGCCGCCCTGGGCGACCACGGCGGCCTCGAGCACTTCGCTGAACGAGCGTTCGATCGAGGCCCGGGTCTTCTCGTTTGGGACGATCAGCGTGGCGACGCCCGTTGTGGTGTCGCTCGTGACGCTGGCGCCATGGAAGTAGATCGCTCGGTGCTGGCGGTTGACGCCGGCGGCGTCGAGTAGGCGGATGAGTTCCTTCTGCATCACGGGTTCGTCCTTTCGGGTCATCGAGTGGGGATCTGCTGCGACTGGGCCTTCTTCCCAGCGGCGTTGATTGAGCCAGGTGGCCGCGTGTGGAATGTGCCGGCGCTCCGGGTCCTGCATGGCGTCGAGCCACGTGCGCGACTGACACCACGCCTCGAGGCCGGCCAGGATGCGCGCGGCCAGTGCGGGTGACGGCTTCAGCGCGCCCCAGCTCTTCCGGGCGGCGGCCTGTGCGACCTTGCGGGGGTAGCGCGCCCAGAACGCGGCGAAGCCGTCGTCTGGCGGGCCGGCGATCGGTTCGCTGACCACGGCCTCGGTTTTCTGTGGCCTGGCCTTGAGCGGGAGCGACACACGCGCAGCGTCGGATGCGGCGAGCGCGTGCCCGTTCGCATGGTGCCCGTTCGTGCGGCTGGACGTGTGTTTTGATCTTTCCTGTTCCTGATCCTGTTCCTGCTCCTGATTCGGTAATACCTTCGGCGGGTCTTCGGTGAAGGCTTTACCGAAGGCTTGGGCGAAGGCTTGACCGAAGCCTTTCAACGTCTCCGCAAGTGCTTGAATCGCCTCATGTTTCAGGGAGCAGTCCGGCACCTGGTCGAGCTGCCCATGCCAGCTCTTCACCACGTTGGGTGATTGCGGTGGGTTCTCCGTCACCCACGACGGAATCCACAAGACACGGGCCACCCGATCGAAGCGCCAGCCGTGTATGCGACATGCTTCGGTGAAGGCTTCGGTAAAGCCTTCGGCAAAGTCTTCGCCCAAGTCTTCGGCGGCCTGGGCTGGCGACAACCGATACAGCCCGATCCCGTTGCTCTGCGGGCCCGTGAGGCAATACAGGGCCACGAGCTTCTGCGCCGTCGTCAGGCGTTGCGTGCTGACGTCCGCCCACCACCGCGGGCGCACCTTCCGGTAGCGTCCCTGGGATTCCCCAGGCGCTTCTACTGACCGACTTGGCCTCATCGTCCTACCTCGAGGTTGTGTGTGGCCGGCTGCGCGGCTCGTGGCTGCTGGCCGGCCGCAGGCCATGGCGTCCGCCGCGGTCGTGACGTCCAGGCGGGCGTGCCGACCGTGAGATGCGCCCGATAGCTGAATGCGGGCCCGCCACGGTCTCCTTCGACCAGCGTGCGCCGCAGGGTCACCAGGGCGCCGGCCCGATTGATGGCGGCAAGGTCACGAATCACCGTGCGCCGGCAGACGTCGAACTCCCGTGCGATATCCGCGATCGTCATTGGCTGCCGGAGCAGCAGCTCCATCAGCTGCAGCACGCGGACCAGGGTTGTATTGCGCGTCATCGGCCGTCTCCCAGCTGCAAGTCCGCAGCTTTCCGGCCGAAGTAGCTACCCGTGCGCGCCACCCGATCCTCGCGGTTCTCATCAGGCGTGCCCCAATACGCGTGCCACGGGTTGACGCAGGCCAGGTTCTCGCAGGGGCCGTGACACGCCTCAAGGGCGTCGTAGTCCTCGAGCTGCCCGCCGGCATGGAGCCAGAGCGTCACGCGCAGCACCGCGACAACGGAGGTGCCGCGGCCGCCCACTTGGATTGCCGGGCGCCGCCCCCGGCGCTTCTGCGAATACGCGCCCACCCACGGCCAGCACACATCCGTCGGAAACGGCCACCGCACACCGGTTAGGGGCGACACCGACCACACCAGGGGCGGCAACTGTGGCAGCCCCACGCGCCTGGCGATACGTTCCGGGAGCGGCGCGCGCGAACGCGGGCCCACAGGTCGACGCTGGGCACGTGGCCGCGCCTGTCGTGTGAGGCTGCCGGTCATCGCTCCCGCTCCCCGCGCGTCGCGGCAGCCCGCATCCGCGCCAGGTCGCCGCGCTGCCTCCGGCGGTCGCTCCACCGCAGGATGACAACGGCCAGGCGAACGCCCAGATAGAGCGCGAAGATGAACCCGGCCGCGAGGCCCGACCAGGGCACGTCGGCGAGACCCTGCAGCCACTCGCTACCAGCGGTCATCGCGGTCTCCTGACGACTTTGAACTCGTCTCGCTTGCATGGGAGGGCCAGCCCGCTCCCGGTGCCGCTGATGAACACGACAACCACCCATTCATCACCCCTGCGCGATGGGTGGTCATCACGGAGAATCAGCTCGGATGAGCTCCGGTCGAGCACAACGGCGCGCTCGCCGTTAAAGCGTCGGACTTCGTCGCCAGCCCTCAGTTCGCGGCGACGTGGTTTCCTGGCACGCTCAGCGGTTTGAGACATGCGCACCTCCGCAGTAGTGGCACAGGCCCGCGTGGACCGCGTAGGCCCAGCGGCAACGCCGGCAGACGGCGAGCAACCCGAGCACCTTCATGGGAGCCTCCAGCGGCGCGTGGCGCCGGATAGGAACAGCCACGCCGTGCCGTCGGCGACCGCCACCCACCACACGTCATGACAGCGATGGAAAAGCCACAGGGCGAGGCCCGTGTTGCCCTGCGCGTGCATCTGGAACCCGAACCCAAGACAGGCGACCGAGAAGAGCAGCAGCAGGAAGAACAGCCGCGCCAGGGCGAAACAGAGGGCGGCGATCATGCGCGTGCCTCTCTACGCCCACCGGCGAACCCGGCGGGCTCACCGTCACATGCGTCCCAGGTCCAGGTGCAATCGAGGCAGGCGCGCAGCACCACCTCTCCGTGATGAATCGTCGCCTCAGTCCGGTGCGACCGGCAGCGCGGACACGGTGCTGTCTTGACGACCTTCACATTGCCCCCTTATCTCTGGCGAAGTCTCGCCACGCCGACAGCACCGCGGACGCAAGTGACATGTCTGAATAGCCACTGAAGTCGTCGGGCTGGTGCGTTGCGTCCCCGCAGTGACGAATCTCTTGAATGCACCAGACACGTTGCAGCGTGGACATCGGCGTAACGATCCGACCGTCGGCCCAACCTCTCAGTGCCTTTTTCGTTAGCGCCGCAGACTCCTTGGGCAGAGCGGTCTTACGGTCAATCGACTCGACGGCGGCAACGGCCAGCGCTGCGATCTGGACCAGATCCTTGCGTTCATCCGCACGGCCGCCGGGGTAGGCGCGGCCCACCATTCGCTGCATCATGAGGCCCCACCACTTGGGCAACGTGTGTGTGTCGTCGTGCGCAGGTCCGCCATGTTTCTCGTCCTGGCGGCGGCGCTCAGCGACAACCTCTGCCAGGACTGGCGTATGCTGCGCCTCCAATCTGTCGGCAATCGCGTCGTAACGCCCGGCGTTTTCCAACATGCGAATGCGCCCGTCTCGCGTGTAGGCTTCAGCCCCTTCACGGCAATTCGTCGCACACTCTCGCAACCACGCCACCATCTCCTGCTGCGTCATGACTGCACTTCCTTCGTTGCAGATGAAAGATTCAGCGCGTCGGCCCGACGCGATTGGCCGTCAAGGCGCTCGATGATTCGGCGCAGCGCCGCGGAGAACTGGTCGTCGGCCTGAATGCGGACAGAGATACGCTTCGACAGCAGCCGGCGCTCGAACGCATGCGCAGCGCGGCGACCTCGCTTACCCCACCCGATCATCGGGAGCCGGAACCACCGGCGGACATCGGCGGCGGACCACTGTGGGCGCGCGATCACCTGCACGTGGCCCAGGCGGACCTCCGTGCGCGGCCGCATAGGTCGCACGTGCTTCTCCATCTCGCCTGTCCGACGGTTACGGCGATACACGATGCCTCGAGGCTCAGCCTCGACCGTGCCGTCGGCGCCACGCACGAACAGCCACACCCGGCCGCGGCGGGTGTCCACCTTCCAGCAGTCGTGCGTCACGTCGACGCCGTTGAGGTAGACGTGCTGGATGCGATGCTGCCAGCGCCGGAAGTCCCGCCGGCGTCGGATATTGATCACCACAGCTCCCACCCCAGCTGTGTGGCGACAGCCTCGACGACTGACCGGTCAGGCCGCCAGAGCTTCTGATGGCCGGCGCACGGCACCGGCTCCGGCAGGCGATGCACGTCCTCGAGGATCCAGCAGTAGGGCCCGTGGGCGTGTTCGTGGTCGTAAAGGTGCGCCCACTTGCCCCAGCTGGAGAGCTGCTCCGAGGCCTGCACGCACGCGTTGCTTACAGTCTCCGGATCGCCGATGCGCTTGATGCAGGCCCGCAGCGTGACGACAGACTCGATCGCGCCGAAGACGTAGCGGGCCGGGTCCTCGCCCTGGCTCAGCCAGGACGTGGACTTCCCTGCGTGAATCAACAGCAGCCCGCGGTAGGCTGTGGGCCATTCCCGGTTTTCGATGGGTTTGGCCCCGGTGCTGATGAGATGCGCGTAGGGCTGGCACACGGTGAGCGCCAGCAGCTTCGAGGCCTCGACGCGGCGCCGCTGCGGCCACTTCATGACGCAGACTTCGCCGAAGGCGATTAGGCGCTGCACCGTGGGGCATGTAATGCCGGGACAGTTGCACGCCCCGTCGGCGCCGTGATGGAACTCGAGCGCGGCCTGGGCGAGCGGATGCGAGTCGACGTAGGTCACTGCCCGCCTCCGTAGCGAGAGACCAGCAGCGCCCGCACGTTGGCAAACGCCTGCATGGACTCGTCCAGCTCCTTGACGGCCTTCCGAGCGTCGTCCGGCGTGAATCGGGCGTCATCGAAGCCGCGCAGGATTGCGTCACCCGTCTGCCCTACCTCAGACACGGCGCGGGCGAACGCCGTCAGGATTTGGTCCTGAGTGCAATCGGTCGGCGGCAGGGGCTGGAACACGCCGTTGAACGCGCTGCAGAGGAAGTGCAGCGGCGCGAGGTTGTTCGTCGCGAGCATCGCCGGCACGATCAGTTCCGCCTGGAACTTTGTTTCGTCTCGGTCCGGGTTGCTGGCGTCGAGGATGTAGCCGACGCGCTTGCCCAGCCTGGCCGCCAGCTGCTCCGGCTCGATGTCCGAGTGCTGCACCAGGCAATACAGGGCTTCTGCGAACGTCCGCGGCTCACACGGGTGGCCGCCGCGGCAGGCCTTCCGGCCGCGCGTCATGACTTCGCACCTTTCTTCGGAGAGAGCGCCGCGGTATAGCGGCGGGTCACGCCGGCGCCGACGACAAGCAGGAGTCCGGCTTCGATCAGCGCGTTGACGGCCTTCCGCGTGTGGTAGTCGCTCGCCTTCGTGCCCTCGATGAGGGCCTGCATATGCACGGGCGCATCCGACTCGCGGGCAATGCTGAGCACGCGGTCTTCGATCGACCCTGGCTTCACCCGCAAGATCGCCGCCTTCGTCGGCGGCGCTGTCGCGCCCAGCTGCCCGCGGAGGTTCCGCATCAGCCGCTCGTGCTGCCCGATCTCCTCCTGCAGGCGCTTCGCGGCTTCACGCTTGTGCGCGAGGTCGCGCTCGACGCGCGCGAGCAACGATTTCAATTGACGTGTGAGGGCTGAGCCCTCCGTGAGTCGGGGGGCCATCTCAGATCTCCAAGGTTGTGCGCACGTCGACGCAGTGGTATTGCCGCGTGAGGGAGCCACATTTCGCTCTCTCCACTGTCTGCACCATCACGACGTCGACGCGTGATGGGGCCGAGCCGACCGCACGGCTCCATTCCTCGACTGCTGCGCGCACCCGATCGCGCAGCTGCTGGTTCGCCTCATGGATAACCGCGGCTGGCATTGAGGCGACACGGGCCTTCTCCGCCAGTTCCGCGAGTGCCTGCTCCACCTCATGGGGCTCCATCGACCTCATCGCGCCACCGCCGTTTCGCCCGACGTTTCGCGTCGGCGCGCGTGATGGATGCCGCGTGGCCCGAGGATGGTGACGCGTGCCAGACTGCGCGCATGACGACAGCCGCGCACCTGCCCCCGCTCGTTGCGATGCCAGCCTTCCGGCAGCCGACACCACGCGCACTTCCCGCCGGGCCCCGCCCCGGTGCCCAGCCAGCGCCGCCGCCCCGGCCACGACCCCATCCGCGCTGCCAGTCGTCGCAACCGCAACCCCGGCCACGACAACGTCCGCGCTACAACTCGTCGGAGTCGTCCCATTGGTCCTCCTCGGTGTGTGAAGCGCAGGGCCATCTAGCGCGCCTCCTGCGTCATGCCTGGTGATGTGGCGCCGGCGACGGCGACCCGTGCTGCTCGTGATGAGCCGCCGCCCTCGGGTCGTGCCGGCGCCGGCGCGCACGGCGTGGTCTGCCGCCGCGCGACAGACGGACTGGGTGTGGGGGTCGTCGCGCCGGCGTATCGCGCCGTGCGCCAGGCCGCCCCCTGGGGCGTATCCGCCGTGTCGAGGTATTCCGCGAGTGCGCCGGCGAACGCGGTCACCGCGCGGTCAAACACCGCTTGCGCGACGTCGGGCCCGCCCTCGAAGAGGCGGCGCGGCGCACTCATCGCGCAGCCTCGGCGTCAGCGAGAATCGCGTTGAGGCCGCCTTCCCCGATCAGTCGCACGCCGGTGAACAGCGCCGCCTCGACCTTGCTGCCTGGGGCCCGGCCCACAATGAGCACCTGGGCGCCGCCCCGACCGAGCACACGATCGACGACCGTGCCGCCCAGGCGTTCGATCGACGCCTGCAGCTGCTCGCGCGTCTGCGTGAACTCACCGGTCACGGCCACGCGCAGTCCGCTCAGCGGCGTCGCCACTGCCCCGGCGCTCATGCCGACACCGCCTCATCAGGTCGAGCGACACGAAGGAGGTAGCGTTCAAGAGGCTGCTCGAGCGCATCAGCGATGGCTTTTGCGGTGGCAGGTGTTTGATGCGCGCCGTTGAAGAACCGCCCGATACGCACGCGCGGCAGGTTCGCCGCCCGAGCCAATGCAGCCTCGCTCCAGCCCTTGAGGACCATGTCCTCGGCCATCCGGCTGGTGTCGTAATCGAAACGAGAGGTGGCATTTCCCACAGTGGGAGAGACTCTACGGTCATTTCTCCCACTGTGTCAACACAAAACGTTACGCATTGCCACAGCGGGATGCGAAAAGTTGCAGGACAGGCGTTAATCTGCGGGGCGCAAGTGCCTCAATCTCCAGTAGTTAGGGTTCCAGCCTTCGGTAAATGGCTCGCGGCTCAGCGAGGGTCAAGATCCCTTGAGCAGGTGGCGATTCAATTGCGGAGTCGACTCAAGCCGCTCGGCTTGGCAATTCCCAATTCGATGCTCACAAAACTGGAGCAGGGCCGGGTTCCCAGCTGGCCCCTGTTGTTGGCGTTGAGTGCGGTGTATCGCGTTCCGGTCGAAGTGATGCTCAGCCGACTGGTTACTGCGCTTGAGTTTCCTGGGGCTACAGCCTTACTGAGTGACCTACCCCGTCACACAGGTACGGGAGCTTCGATTCCTCACGAACAACCGACGGAGGGAATCGATGACAATGAACTGGCCGAGATTGGTGGTATCAGCGGGACGGCGGGTAGCGAACTACGAGCAGCTCTCGTCGATATCGCAATGCGGGCCTTCGAAGTCGTCCGGGAAGATATTGAAGCTGCTCAGAGATCTCGAGGAGATGCAGGAACTCAGGCCGGCCACCGTCGACGCGGTCGCGCTGCTCGTTAGCGAGCAGTTGCGCCGGCTCAGGCGAGAGTTCCCGCAGGCCGCCGCAGAGTGGGCCGAGTCAAACCGTCAAATAGCTGGCGATTAGGGCAGGGGGGGGGGGAATGGCAATGGTCGTGCTCGTTGTGCTCGCACTCTTGTTTGCCGCCGTCGGGCTGTTACTCACTTCTCAGGTATCAATTGGTTCTTCCATTGTGGCCTTCGCGGTTCTGCTCGCCGTGCTTGCGAGGATCAACCAAGCCAGCGACCACCACAAGGCGATGCTGGCGCAGCTGAGGGCCGCTCAAGGTTCTCCGGCCCGGAAACCCGAGTAGGCTACACAGGAAAGCGAGATCTAAAATGAGCGCTTCGGACAACATTCAGTTCTATCGGATTGTCACGTTGACGGCGATGTTTTTTGCCGCGGCATGCTCAGGTGAGCCTAAGAGCACCACCTACACCAAGTCTGGCAATTGCGGCGGACCGTCGGTCTCTACTCTCAGATTCGCGCCCGAACCAACGGCGGCGTTGTTTCCTGACGCAATTTGGTTTGAAGAGTGCCCTGGTGGAAAGTTCTTTATGAAGATCGGCGACCGCGCGTGGACCAGTATCACCAAGAAGGAGGCCGACGACGGCGCTCGGATGCTCAAACTAGTCGGACGTTCCGTTGTTCGCGTGGTGGATTGAGCCTCGCTCGTGACGCTGAGGCAGACGCTCGCGATGGAGTTTCCTGAACGGTTCGACGATTGGATCTTTCCACGTGAGCGCCCGATCACGCCGGCGACCGTCGATGCATTGACGGCGACCAGGTGGCGGGCGCAGCCCTGCCCCGTCTGCCGGGCGGCGTCTGCCTGGTCGACCGGGATTGAGGCGTTCTCGATCTGTGGGAATTGAGCCTTTGCCACACGCAGCGTCCAACCGCCGATCAGGTGAAGGATTGCCGATAGAACCTGGCGGATTGGTCGAGTTGGGTCTTGAAAGTCGTTGAATCAAGGATTGAGAGTTGTGCCTGAAGTCGACTCCGGATGTCGGCCATCAGCTTCGTGGCGATTTCGTCTTCACTGAGACCCCGAAAAGATTCGCGATTCGAGTTGAACTCGGCCTTAGCCAGTTCTAGGAGGTCATTGGAATGGTCTGGTGTCATGGGACCAGAATCTACACCCGTACGGGAATTGTGCGATACTCGCATCGTGCGTAAGCGCCTAAGCAGGGTCGTCGTGTTCCCTGAACCTCAACGCGCAAAGAACCCAGCTGCGGTCGCGCTTGGTAAGCTGGGCGGGTCGAAGGGTGGTAGGATTCGGGCGGAGCGACTCTCGCCGGAGGCGAGAAAGACAATCGCCCAACATGCTGCGCAGGCACGTTGGGCGAAGGCTCGGTTAGCGAAGCTCGCTGAGGGTGCAACCTCAGACGATGAAGGTAGCAGGTAGTCGGTCAGGCGATATTGGGATTTCGACCACGAGGGTTACATCGCCGAGGGAAATCGTGATGGTGATCTTCGTGGCCGAGTAGGCGATCACTACGGTCCTGTGCACATGGGGCCTCCTTTCTGAAGCACCCGTTCTGCTAGCGGGTGCTTCTTCATTTAGCAGAGACGTCGATCTTAAGAACCTTCCCACCTTCAGTGTTCTTGTAGATCAAATCGAAAATCATCGCGGCTGCTTGCAGCCACTTCCCGCGGTCCTCGGTGCTCCAGTCTGCGCCTTCGGCCGGCAGTTCTTTCAGCAGGCCTGCAATGAACGGATGGCGACCGCCGCCATCCGCAAGAACGTCGAGGCCAGTTCGACCATGATGACGGACGAACTGCACGCCTACGGCGGACTGGTGAACGGTTTCACGCATCACACCATCAAGCACTCGGACGGCCAGTACGTGCGGGGCGCGGTCCACACGAACACGGTAGAGGGATTCTTCGCCATCCTGAAGCGCGGCATCGTGGGCACGTTCCATCACGTCTCACGCGGCCACCTGCACCGCTACTGCGATGAGTTTGCCTTCCGCTACAACTTCCGGACGGCCCTCGGGTTCAGCGACGGGGAACGGGCCGCTGCGCTGGTGCGCTTCGCGGAGGGCAAGCGCCTCACCTACCGGCAGGCCCCAGGAACAGGCGCGGTATAACCGCGAGCAACTGAAGGGGCGGCGCTGGCGGAACGGCCCTTCTCACACCAAACGCCACTAGGCATGGGCGATACACTAGTTCGCATGGCGAAGCGTGTTCGCAAGCTTGACGTCCCGCTGCGGATCGACATGACGTTTGAGGAGGCCGTCAAGAAGCTCCTCAAGGCAAAGCCACTTCCGAAGAAGAAAGCCATCAAGAAGAAGTAGGTGACGTGCTTGCGTGTGGCAAAGGCTCAATTCCCCGATCTGTTGTTCGCGGTGCCAGTGCTTTCACTTCCACACGAGTGCGGACCCGGTGCTCGGTATTCCCATGACGGCGTTAATGCGCCTCTGTGGATAGCCGATATTGAGATTTTGCGGGGAAGCCGTGGTGATAACACGGCCCCCCGCCGGGATGAGGCCCGACGTCATCCCCCGTAGGTGAAGACGCCTTGGACCCCCACCAGGACCAAGGCTTTCCGCTTCATCGCGGCCGTTACGTAGCCGGGAGGAAGGAGAAGGAAAGCGTATGCGTATCTTGCGCACCGTGCGGTATGTCCGCACCGTCCACGTTCGCGTGGTTCGTCGCCCGAGCATCCGGTTCATCCGGTAGAGTTCGGGAGTTCGGTTGGAGCGGCCGGGGGGACCATCAAGTCCTCTCGGCCGTTTCCTTTTCTCAAGTTGTCAATGACGGCCGGCAGTCTAACACGGGCGTCAACTGAATCATGTTGCCAGCGCGGCCGGGGTACCCTTACGACGCCCTAGCCGCGCTTTTTGTTTCCCAATCCTAGACTTTGATCCTCGCGGGATCAAGCTCAAAAATCCGTACATTCGGATTTATCGATTCCATCACCCAAGTCCATCACCCAAGAAACTCTCAACGATGGCCGTCCGCAGGGCTTGGCGGCTGAGTGCAGCCCTGTAGATAAAGGCTCTCCCCCGCCTCTCCCGGCTCAGTAGCCCCTTCTTGGACATGCGGTCCAGGGTGGTCATGAGGGTGGTGTACGCGGCGCGTGGGAAGTGCTGGCGGATTTGACGCACGGTCGCGGGGCCATCAGTCCAGAGCGCCGACATGACCCCGTATTCAAGAGGACCAAGCGGCCCCCATCCCGAGCGCCCCGCGTATTCCCTCAGCCAGACCGACAGCCGCGCATTCTCCACGGCCGCATCGTAACGGGCCGCGCCAAGGCCAGCGCGTTTATGCAGTCAGAAAATCAAAGTAGCCCACTACCAACTTGACTGGCATCGCCAGCGGCACCCACCAGGTGAGGGCCGTGGCTATCGGTAAGGCGATTGCCATCGATCCGTAGAACTGGTAGTAGGCGTAGTGCTGCACGTGCAGTGTCTCCTCTCGGCCCTCGGCATCCCTCGGCAGCACACGAGACACTTGTTCCGGCCCTGTCGGATCGCACTGCCGCTCAATCCGATACCACCGCTCGAACACGAGGAATCGCGCCCCGCTCAACACGAGGCCGGTGCCTATGGATGCGAAGAGGACTAAGACCATGCTTCCAACTGTCACGTCCGCCTCAGCAGCGGCGCCCAGCCAGATCTGAAGAGCAGGCACGTGGGGTGCGAACGCAAACACCAGCAGCATTCCAGGCAGCACTTGCCCGATCAGTAGGGCGAACGTTCGATAGAGGTTATCCCCCATGGGCCGAGTCTACGCCTGCTTGCCGTTGCGCGCAAACGCGTGCGGTGTGCCGCCAGCGAATGGGACTACTAACCAAAGGTCCCCGTGGGGACGCCATAATCTGCACATGACCATACGCGCCTTCCTGCCTTTGGCAGTGGCACTCGTTGCGCTCCCCGGGCTGCATGCGCAGTCGCAGGCCCCCGACGTCGTGGAACTGTCGATTCGTCAGATTCACGAACGGATGCGGGCCGGCACGCTCACCTGCCGCGGATTGGTGGACGCCTATCTGGCTCGAATCGAGGCGCACGATCAACACGGCGCCAAGCTCAACGCCATCGTCCAGATCAATTCACACGCCCGCGCCGAGGCGGATCGCCTCGACCAGCAATGGCGCGCATCAGGCCCGGTCGGCCCGCTCCACTGCGTGCCGACGATCGTCAAGGACAACTTCGAGACGATTGGGCTCCAAAGCGCCGCCGGGTCGCTCGCGCTTCAGGGTTTCGTCTCGGACCGCGATGCGTTTCAGGTGGCGCGCATCAAGGCCGCCGGCGCCATCGTGCTCGCGAAATCCAACATGGCCGAGTGGGCGTTCAGTCCGTACGAAACGGTGAGCTCGGTCCACCCCGGTTACACGCGTAATCCGTACGACACGAGTCGAGTGACGGCAGGTTCGTCCGGTGGCACCGCGGCGGCCG
>CBINOO010000055.1:0-25288 GCA_966252305.1 uncultured Acidimicrobiia bacterium | reverse complement strand
CGCGGCGCCGTCTGGCCCACCAGTCCCAGCTCGAAGACGACCTCTGGTGTGGCCGAGCCCCAACTGGCACGCGTGAACACACGAAGGGTTTCATTCGGCGAAAACGTGCGTCGTGTCGTCGGTTGCACTGGTGTGACGCCTTTGAGCCGATCGATTCCGATAACCGCGTCCACGACGTCGCCGTCCGTGCCGATGATGACGCCTCCCAACTGCAAGTCCTCATCTGAGAAGTTGGGTACCGTGAGCGCGAGGTGCGCCGTGCCCGTCTTGCCCAGCGCTTCGCTGGTTACGCCGATGCGTACCGTTTGTTGGCGAGCTTCGAGGTCTACGACTTCGTTGAGGATGATCCGCCCAGTGGCGTTTGGGCGCCATGTTCCTGAGAACGTGACGGGGCGCTGAAACGAGGTTCGTGTCCTGCCATCCGGATCGACTGACAGCACACCGACACGCCACTCGTCTGCAAACGGCCCAGTGAAGCCGCGCTCGGGCCTGGGGTGAGCCACCTCGATGGTAACCACCGCCTTGGTCCGGCCCCCACCGGGAGGCAGAGGTACGATCGACGCGCGAATGGGCAGGTCGGGAATTGGCAGACCCTCACCGAGGGACGCCGTCATCGCGCGCTGGGCTGGCACGGGCCGGTTGTTCCACCACGGAGCGGTGTAGCCGCGACGCGCGCGCACGTACGTGCCGGGCCGCTTCACGCGCACCTGGACCTCCTGAAACTTGCCGTCCGTGCGCAGCGGTCGAGGATAGTACCCGAGCAGATAAAACGTCCCGTTGTCGGCCATCAGGCGCGCAGGCGAGAGCCACGGCTGCGACTCACGGTAGCGAATGCCGCCGGTGGCGGCAGCCAGCACCTGCAGTGGGTCATCAAGAAGGTTGTTGCCCAGCGTCCCGGTGGGATCGATCGGATAAATCGGGGTGCCGGCGATCCGCGCAGCAGTAATGACGCCTTCGCAGATGCTGCAGATGATGTCGGGACATCGCGGTGTGCACCCGCGCGTGCCAATCAGGACGATGGCCCGGCGCGGATGCCGTGAGGCTGCCAACGTCTTTGCGACGTTCTCGAGCGTCACCAGGAGGTCGCGGGCGGGATTGAGCCTCGACACGGCGGGCAGTCCCATCGCATTGGTGAGCTCGTTCACGGCGCGCACGTGCTGGACGGGATCATTCGTGAAGTCGCGGCCGAGATCCGACCGCCGCACATAGGTGAACGCCACATAGTCGTTCGCCGAAAACGTCGCCAGCATCGCGGAGAGCGTGCGCTTGATGTACACGATATCGGCGGTGTCCAGCACGGTGTCGTCAACGACGATGACGATGGCGCGGCCGGTGGTGGGCGCGGCGCCGTTGGTCGCGATGTCTGATGGCGCGTCTGGCGGCGATGTCAGATCGATCGGTCGAGACTCAACGGGAATCTCAACCGCCTCGAAGTCGGCGATCTCCTGGGGACGGTCGCGCTCGATGATCTCGAAGTCGTCCCTGGTCAAGCCGCGGATCGGACGTTCATCGGAGTCGGTGACGACCACGTCGAGGCGCACATAGTGGGTAGCCGAGCGGAAAACCGGCTGCTGCGCGGTCAGCACTCCACCGACGACCAGAACCCCCGCCAGCGCGAGCAGTCGTCTGAATGGCATGTAAGGTGTGAGTATAGGTCAGATGGTCTTTCGACCCGGAGTTCGTCGAGTGTCTGCGCTCGTCGTGGCCGCGATCGTCCTGTTGACGCCGCACCACGCAGAGGCACAGCCTGCGCCTGCTCAAGCAGCGGGGCGGTTGCTCGATGTGCCCTACATCACGCAGACGCGTGACCTGTGCGGCGGCGCTGCGCTGGAGATGGTGTTTCGTTACTGGGGGGAGACGTCGGTCCGGGCGGCGGACTTCTCCCCGTTGGTCGAGCCGGGACGCGGCATTCACACGGGAGAACTGGCTCAAGCCGCGAGTTCGCGAGGGTGGACGAGCCTCGTCGTTGACGACGTGTCTGAGGATCCACGCGCCAGGATTCGCGAAGAACTTGGCCGCGGCCGTCCGCTGATCGCCCTGATTGAGGTGGCCGCCAACACCTATCACTACGTCGTGATCGTCGGAGCCACCGATGACGTCGTGGTGTTTCACGATCCGGCGCGCAAGCCCTTTCGCGCTGAGTCGTGGAACGAGTTCGATCGTGTGTGGCGGCTGGCAGGACGCTGGATGTTGCTGGTGATTCCGTCGGCAAGCCCACGAACAGGCGCCGCCGTTCCGGAAGCTGCAGACTCGGCGGACCAGCCCATGTCGCCGTGTGAGGCGCTGGTGCAGCGCAGTGTGGAACAGGCAGGGGCGGGCGCGCTGGAGGAGGCGGAGCGCGGGCTGCGGGCGGCCCGGGCGATGTGCCCGCTTGATGCCGCGCCCGTTCGCGAACTGGCGGGCCTGCGCTTCGTCCAGTCACGCTGGAGCGATGCGATCGTGCTGGCGGACGAGGCCCTGACGATTGACCCCGACGATCGCAATGCGCGGGACATCCTCGGCACCAGTCTCTACCTGTCCGGTGAGGCCGCGCGCGCGCTCGAGGCGTGGGCGCCTCTGGGCGAGCCGGTTATTGATGCCGTAACGGTGATCGGCGCGGAACACATCCGCCACCCGGTTCTGGTGAACGCCTCTGGATTGGCTGCCGGGCAGCAACTGGCCTCGGCGGATCTTGAGCTGGCTCGACGCCGGATTCGCGCGGTTCCGTCGCTGGCGTCATCACAAGTGACATACACGCCGACAGCGGCTGGGCAGGCACGTGTGGACATCACCGTGGTCGAGCGTGAGCCCCTGCCGGCGGCGCCGCTGCCGGTGCTCGTGGCACTCGGGCGCGCCGTCATCAGCGAGAGTGTGGACGTGCCGGTGTCCGGCCTGCTTGGGGAAGGCGAACATCTGCAGCTGCGCGGCCGCTGGTCGGATGAGCGTCCGCTGGTTCGCGCGGCGGTCGCCGTGCCGGCTCCGGAAGGTGTGCCCGGAGTTTTTGATGCCCTGGTCTCATGGGATCGGCAGGCCTACGGCGCGGGTTCCGGCATGGTTCGGGCGCGGCGCAGACGCGTTGAGGCGGGCTGGTCGCATTGGCTGACAGCCAACACTCGCGCTCGCGTGTCAGTGGGTAACGATCGATTTGACGACACCGGCTCCTTCAGCTTCGGCGTGGGGGCAGATCAGCGGCTCTTCCACGACCGCGTGGCGATCGCCGTCGACCTGCATCGGTGGTGGGCGAGAGATGACACGCGGTTCGACCTGGCTGCTGGCGCGGTCGCCTGGCGAAGCACGGCGATCCGTGGCGCGGCAGCCACGTCAGCCCAGTTCACGGTGAGCGCTGCGAGTCACAATGCGCCGCTGGCGTTGTGGCCCGGCGCCGGCACCGGGCCTTCACGCAGGGCCATGCTGCGTGCCCATCCATTGCTCGATGGTGATGTGTTGGCGGGAGAAGTGTTTGGCCGGACGGTGGTTCAAGCCACGGTCGAGCGTACTCAGCCTCTGCCGTTTGTCCCGGGGTGGCAGGTGAGCCTCGCGGGATTTGTTGACACCGCGCGGGCGTGGCGGCGCCTCCCGTCGAAGATGGGGGCGTCTGAGTGGCTCATTGATGCGGGAATCGGCCTGCGCGTGCCGGTGGGAACAGGGGTCATCCGGCTCGACCTGGCGCACGGGCTCCGCGGAGGCGGACTTGCCGCCTCCGCGGGCTGGAGTGTCATCTGGCCCGACTGAGGACGGGCTCGCTCGGCGCTAGTCGGCGACGAGAATGACGATGATGATGATCAGCAGGAGCGTGGTGGTCGAGATGACGAGCGTTGAGCCGCCCGCCAGCTCCTGGTTCGCCTGCGCGACAGGCTCAGCCAGTCGGTCGAGTTCCTGAGGCGTCAGGCTTGCCACGGCAGACTCGACATTGGTCACAGACAGGCCGAGGCGTTTGGCCACTTTCTGCACCTCCGGCTGGCTCATGAGCGTGGTGACCGCCGCGCGAGTCTGCTGCTGTTTGTCGGCGTGTGACGCCAGCGCGCGCGTGCGGACGGTTTCGGACGCGATGTTCTGCTGCGCTCGAGCGGCGTTCTGTGCCTGAGCGGCAAACATGGTGTGCGGCACGGCCAGGAGTGCGGTCAGGGCCAGCGCGGCGGTGAGTGGTAGCGGTCGTCGAATCATGAGCAAACCTCCCTTTGCAGCCCTCAAGGGAGCAGGAAATGTGCCAGCCTTCGCGCGCGCCTCAATTCCGGCATCGACTCTGCATGATGCACGTGCGTGACACGAAGACCGGCAGCACCACGACACGACCCAGTGCCAACAACAGGCAACCGAGTTCCGACAAGCGGTAGCAGTACGCCGCTGCTTGAGCTGCTTCGTCAGCAGACACGGCCCATGCACGACGCGCTGGACAACCGTTTGAATCTGGGCGAACGGTGGAGGAAGGAGGACTACGTGTCGTTTCTGCGAGCGACACTGGCGGTCCTCGGACCGCTTGAAGCACCACTGCGCGCGCGTCTTCGTGCAGCCGGCGTGAGCGTTGCGCTGCCGCAAGCCGCCAGCATCGAGCGCGACCTTCAGACATTGGGGCAGGACGGCGCAGCAATGCCCCGAGTCGATCTGCCCTCGATCGAGTCACCCGCCGCAGCGCTGGGTGCCGCGTATGTGTTCATCGGCTCCACGCTCGGGGCGCCGGTGGTCGCGCGCGAGCTGCGCAAGTGGCTGAGCATCCCTGAACACAGCCTCACCTATCTCGCGCCGCGCGAGCGTGCCGGCGTGTCATGGAAGCACTTCCTCGACACGGTCGTGTCCTTTGATGCGCACGCGACAGCGCAGGATCGGCTGCAGGCCGCTCAGGCCGCGCAGGACACATTCCGTGCGTTTGACGACGCGCTGACGTCGGCAGGGCTGCGATGAATCCAGAGGACGTCGTCGACCTGTCGAACTGCGATCGGGAGCCGATTCATCTACCCAGGGCGGTGCAGCCGCACGGCGTGCTGTTCGCGTGTCACGGTGCCGACCTGCGTGTGGCGCAGGTCAGTGACAACGTGGAGGCCGCGTGTGGCGTGTCGATCGACGCAGTGCTCGAGCAGCCACTCGCGCGGGTGCTGACCGCCGACTCCTGGGCCCGCCTGCGACCCGTCATCGCAGCCGGGGCGCCCAGTGAACTGAACCCGACGACAGTCGAGACTCCGGATGGCAATCGATGGGAAGCCATCTGTCATCAGAGTCCGACATCGGGCATCACGGTGGTTGAACTCGAGCCGTGGCGTGGGGGCGTCGAGGGGTTCCTGCCGCAGCTGCGCGCAAGCCTGCGCCGGCTGCAGAGTCCACACGCGCTCGACGCGCTGTGTACGCAGGCCGCTGACGAAGTGCGAGCGCTGACGGGCTTCGATCGGGTGATGGTGTATCGCTTTGACGAGCAGTGGAATGGCACGGTGGTCGCCGAGGCGAAGCGCGGCGATCTGGAGCCGTTCCTTGGGCTCCACTACCCGGCAGCAGATATCCCCGCGCAGGCGCGTCGCCTGTATACGCTGAACTGGTTGCGGTTCATTCCGGACGTGCACTATGTTCCGGCGGTCCTGGTGCCGACGCCCAATCCCGTGAGCGGTGGCCCGTTGGACCTGAGTCACGCCGTACTCCGGAGCGTCTCGCCCATTCACATCGAGTACCTCAGAAACATGGGGGTGCGCGCGTCGATGTCGGTGTCCCTGGTGCGCGATGGCCGGCTGATTGGCCTGATTGCCTGCCATCACTACGCCGGCCCTCATGAGGTCTCGTTCGCTCATCGTGAGTCAGTCGAGTTCCTCGGGCAGGTGCTGTCGTGGCAGGTGGCCACACTCGAAGGTCGCCAGGTCGCTGAACGCGCGCTCGCGGTGCAGCGCACGGAGTCGACCCTCATGGCGGCGATCTCCACGGCCCGTTCCATCCCTGAAGGGCTGTGCACTCCTGACCTGCTTGCGTTGACCGGGGCCGAGGGTGCCGCACTCTTCTACGAGGGGAAGATGTATCTGGTCGGCACGACGCCCGCCGAGGCGCAGGTCCGCCAGATCGCCGCGGCCCTGCGTCCTGCTCATGGCGACGAGTCACCGGCGGTGACGGACCAGGTGGCGGTTCACCTGCCTGAGGCGGCGCCGTGGGAGGACGTGGCTGCCGGCGCGATGGTCGTGTACATCTCGCGTGAGCTCGACGAGTACGTGTGCTGGTTCCGGCCCGCTACCGATCGCACGGTCGACTGGGCGGGCGACCCCCGCAAGGTGGAAGTGACCGCCACGGACGGGACCCCGCGCCTGTGTCCGCGCGGATCGTTTGCGTTGTGGCGCGAGATTGTGAAGGGCCGCTCGTTGCCGTGGGAGCCGTGGCAGATCGAGGCGGCGTCGAATCTTCGCCGGATGTTGTTGGGCAGCGTGCGTCTGCGCGCCGATCAACTGCGCGTGATGAACGAACAATTGGCGGCTGCCGATCGCGTGAAAGATGAGTTTCTGGCCACCGTGGGACACGAACTGCGCACGCCGCTCAACGCCATGGTGGGGTGGCTGCACCTGCTCAAGGGCGGGGAACTGGACGACGCGCGCAAGGCGCGCGCGATTGAAACGATCGATCGGAACGCGCGCGCGCAGAGCCAGTTGATTGATGACCTGCTCGACGTCAGCCGCATCGTCACCGGCAAGCTCACGATTGCCGTCAAGCCGGTTGAATTGGGGAGCATCGTGGAGCGGGCGCTCGAGGCGCAGCGGCCGGCGGCGGAGGCCAAACGCATTCGACTGCAGTCGGCGCTCGATTCGACGTCGGTCATCCTCGGGGATGCGGATCGGCTGCAACAGGTCATCGGCAACTTGTTGTCGAATGCGATCAAGTTCACGCCGAAAGAAGGCCGCGTGCAGGTCTTTGTGGAACGCCGGGATTCCTCGGTCGATGTCACCGTGACCGACACCGGTCAAGGCATCGCGCCGGAACTGCTCCCGCATGTCTTCGAGCGTTTCAGACAAGGGGACGCGGGGGCGGGAAGAGGCAGCGCGGGCCTGGGCCTCGGGCTCTCGATCGTCCGCCACATCGTGGAGTTGCACGGCGGCTCGGTCAGCGCCAGCAGCGAGGGGATCAATCGCGGGGCGACGTTTGTGGCGCGGTTGCCCCTGGCGGCTGTGCGCCGTGAAGTCACCCCACCCCCTGCGGGGCCTCGGCAGGGGCGGCAGCTCGATTGTCCGGATGAGCTCCGCGGCATGCGCATCCTCGTGCTCGAGGACGACACGGATGCACGGGAGATGTTGCGCGTACTGCTCAATGAGTGCGGCGCTGTCGTCCAGGCAACGGCCTCGGCGCGTGAAGCGCTCACCTTGGTTCCCCGCTTCAGGCCCGATGTCATCGTCTCGGACATCGGCATGCCGGAGGTCGACGGCTACAGCTTCATCGAAAGCCTGCGCGCGTTGTCGCCGGACGCCGGGGGCAAGACGCCGGCCGTCGCGCTCACGGCGCACGCGCGGGTGGAAGACCGTGCCCGCGCGTTGTATGCCGGCTTCAACAATCACGTGCCGAAACCCATCGAACCCATTGAGCTGTTTGCCGTGATTGCCTCGCTCGGATACCGGCCGGCTTGACAGGCCGGTCGGTCGTCTCCATAATGCCGCTCAAAGCAGCATTATGGCCGCACTCCTGAAACGTAGTCCTGCAACCACTCTTCTTGGCGAGGTGGAGATGCTCGTCCTCCTCGCTGTTCTCAAGCTGGGGGATGACGCCTACGCCGTGCCCATCCGACAGGTCATCCTCGACGATGCCGGCGTGGATCTGTCGCGCGGCACCGTGTATGTCGCCCTTGAGCGGCTGGAGGGCAAGGGCTACCTCACGTCGATCTTTTCGGAGCCGCAAGCCGTGCGCGGAGGCAAGGCGCGGCGCTACTTCCAACTCAAGCCGGCCGGCATGAAGGCGCTCGAGGCCGCGAGGTCGGCGGTCGACCGGCTCGCCGCCGGCACGGTGCTGGCCAAGGCGCGCAAGGGCTGAGCGGGCGACGAGGCCGGCGATGGAGGCACGCGCATGAGGTGGGTCCTGTGGCTGGTGCCGAGGTCGTGGCGCGAGACTGTGGCGGCAGATATTGACGCCGAACGGCGTATCTCAGGACGGAGTGCGCTCTGGGCCTTCGCTCAGGTGCTGCGCGTCAGTCTGCGGCTGCACCCAACGATGTTGGTGGATACGGTGTGGACCGACCTGCGGTATGCCGGTCGAGCGCTCGCGCGCACGCCTGCGTTTGCGTTCGGCGCGATGGCGACGTTTGCCATCGGCATTGGCGCCAACGTGGCCGTGTTCACCATGGTCGACCGCATGATGCTCCGGCCCTTGCCCTACGGCAACGCGGAGCGACTCGTGGTGCTCGGGATCTTCGAGCCCGGCGCGAATGTGCCGTATGGAACGGTGCGTGTCTCGGACGTGGCCGCGGTCAGGACTCGGCTGACCTCCGTCGAGTCGGCAGCGGTCATCGGGGCGACTGTGGGCTATCAGACAGCTCCAGGAACGCCGGAGGACCTGAACATCCCAGAAGCCTCGTCCTCGGTGCTCCAGACACTCGCCGTTCAGCCTGTGATCGGCCGGCCCTTCACCGCCGACGATGCACGCGAAGGCCGCAGGGCGGTCCTGATTACGTTCGAGGCGTGGCGACAGCGTTTCGGCGGACGGCCCGACATCCTGACGCAGTCCGTGTATCGCGATGGCGAGCCGGTCGCGATCCTCGGTGTCTTGCCGGAAGACTTCTTCGTTCCGCCAAGTTATTGGGTAGGGCGCGCGGATGGGATCGGGCTCGATCCCGAGAGTGAGTCCGCGAACCTGCCGCCGAATGCGCTCGCGACCTTGCCGTACATTCGCCTTCGCCAGGGAGTCAGCGTCCAAGCCGCGCAGGCCGAGGTGGACGCGGTGCTCAACGTTGCAGGAAACACACCGGGGGCGTCGCAGTACCGGTTGACGCCCGTCAGAACATCGATGTTCGGTCGAGAAGCACCGGCCACATGGGTGGTGATCCTGGCTGGAGCACTGATCCTCCTGCTGTGTTGCGCGAATCTGAGCAGCCTGCTGATGCTGCGGGCGCGTGCGCGCCGGCACCAGACGGCTCTGCAATTTGCCCTTGGGGCATCCCGAGGGCGCATCTTTCGCGGCGTCCTCATTGAAAGCCTGGTCCTGGCATCCGCAGGCGCTGCGGTGGCGTTGGTCGTCGTGAATGCCACGCATGGGGCGCTGCGCGCCTTTGTCCCGGCCGTGTTTCGTGTGTATGGCCTCGCCCCGACCGACGGTCGCGTGCTCGCGTTTGCGTTGCTGGCCACGACACTGTGTGCCGTACTTGCCGCGTTGCCGCCCGCACTCTCCCAGTCTCGGTCACTCGTGACCGCCTTGCAGCAGGGGAGCTCGCGCCTGGCCGACGGCCGTCGACGGGCCGGAGCGTTACTCCTGGGCGGTGAGGCACTCGTGGCCGTGCTGCTCGTGGCAGGCGCGGCAGTTACGGTGCGCAATCTGGTGCAGTTGGCCCGCGCAGATCTCGGCTTTGCCGCCGAAGGCCTGCACTTCCTGGGCGCAACCTACACTCCGTATCCAACTGACGAATCGCTGCGCTTCCAGCAGTTTCACGAGGTGCTCGAGGCGCTGCGTAACACCCCTGGCATTCAACGCGTGGCTGCTGCGGACGTCCTCCCCATCATCGGTGCTACGGGCAACAGGTTTCTCGGGCCCGGTACCCAGTCGTCTACGTGGCAGGTCACTGACGACTACTTCGAGACGATGGGGATGCCGATGCTGGCGGGCCGGACGTTCACCGTGGATGAAGTGCGGACGTCCGCGCCGGTCGGCGTGCTCAGCCGTTCTGCGGTTGAGCGGTTGTGGCCGGGAACGCGTGTCGAGGACGCAGTGGGACGAGTGCTGAACGTCGAGGGCATCCCGGGTGCGACTGTGGTGGGCGTGGTCGCTGACGTGCGAGGTGATGGTCGCGGCGTGCCGGTCACCTCCCTCTATCGTCCCGTTGCCCGAGAGAGGTTCAGAGTCCTCAGGTTCATTGTCCGGTTCCAGCATGGGAGCGCCAACCCTATTGCCGAGGCGCAACGCCGGCTGAACGCGCAAGGGAATCCGGTGGTGCTGACCAGTGATCCGGTCAACCAGCGCGTGGAGCGGATGTTGTCCGAGGATCGCTTCCGTGCAGTGCTCTTCGGGTTGTTCGCGCTGTTGGGATTGACTCTCGCGTGTGTGGGGCTCTACGCCGTCACCGCATTTGAGGTGGCGCAACGTCGGGTCGAAATGGGGATCCGATTGGCGCTGGGTGCAACCGCTCGACGCCTGCAGCGGCACGTCGTGCGCTCCTCGTTGACGCCGGTGCTCGTGGGCGCCGCGGCCGGAGTGCTGCTGGCCTGGTGGGCAGGGAAGTTCCTGCAGTCGTTTCTGCATCAAGTGGACGCCCGGGATCCGGGCACCCTCACCGGCGTCGCAGCCCTCCTGCTGCTGACGGCCATCCTCGCCGCCTGGATCCCCGCGCGTCGCGCGAGCCGTGTCGATCCGGCAGTGGTGCTGCGGCAGCAGTAGACAAACGTCAGAGTCGCAGATCCCGCTCACTCACTCTGCAGCACCGTCGCGGGATCCACTCGGCTGGTGCGACGAGAGGGCATCCAGCACGCGGCCACGCCAGTTAGAAGCACACCCGCAGCGATACCGATGAGCGTGCCGGGGTCACGCGCGTCAATCTGAAACAGCTGGTCGCTCAGCAACGCCGTGGCGAACCACGTCGCGGCGGCACCTGCGGCAATGCCGGCCACGATCGGCAGCATGCCCTGTCGAATCACCAGTCGCGTGACGCCGGTGGCCGTCGCCCCGAGCGCCAGGCGAATGCCGATCTCACGCGTGCGCAGGCGAACGACATACGCCATGACGCCGTAGATGCCCAGCATCGCCAGTGAGGCGGCGAGCCCGGAAAACAGCGACAGCAACACCATGTAGAACCGGCGCTCCGCGACGGCGGCCGCCACCCACGAATCGAGTGGCTTCACTTCGGCAATCGGGAGGTTCGGATCGAGCGCGGCCAGCGTCTGGCGAACCACCGTCTCTGCGTGACTGGGATCTCCCTGTGTCCGGACTGCCAGCGTGACCGACTCAGGAGCCCATTGCGAGGCCGCCAGATACAACTCCGCCTGCGCCGGCGCCTCAAACGACCGATGCCGTGTATCGCCGACGACCCCGACGATCGTGATGGGCGTCGTGTCGCCCTCGCGTGCCAGCGCCAGTGAAAACGGATCGCCGAGTCCAGCGTGACGACGTACGAACTCCTCGTTGACGACCGCGACCAGGGGGCCACCGGCGACATCCTGAGGCTCGAACCCCCGACCGCGTGCCAGAGGAATCCGGAGCGTCTCGAAATACCGAGCCGTCACGATTCGGTAGGCGGTGTTGATGCGTGTCTGGTCGGGACGTCCGAGCACGTCGAAGCCGTCCATCCACTCCCACCAAGTGAATGGCAGCGCCGTGGATGCCGATGCCGACACCACAGCCGGGTGGGCGTTTAATCCGTCGATCAGCCGGCGCATCAGAACGCGACGTGTGTCGTCGGTGTCGTACGAGGCCGACGGCAGCGACAACTCGGCGGTGAGGACCTGCGAGGGATCGAAGCCGATCGGTTGCGCGGTCAGACGATCGAAACTGCGGACAAGCAGGCCCGCGCCTGAGAGCAGCAGCAAGGCAAGGCCGACTTGAGCGCCGATCAGCCACGACCGCGCGTGGTGCTGCTTGCGGCTGCTGCTCGCTCCGCGCGACGACAACGCCTGCGTGGAGGAACCGCCGCGTGTCACGAGTGCGGCAGGCAACAGGCTGAACAGCACGCCCGTCACCGTCGACAAGACCAGACCGGCCGCGACGTCGCGCGCGCCGACTGCCAGGCGATCCGCGTGCGGCAACCACGTGGGTGCGAGCGCGGCAATCGACGGCACGACCCAGACGGCGAGAATTACGCCGGCCATGCCTCCCGCACTTGTCACAAGGACGCCTTCGGTCACCAACTGTTGCATCACACGTCGGCGACCGGCGCCGAGCGCCATTCGGACGGAGAACTCCCTGGCGCGACCCGCCGCCTGCGCCAGGAGCAGATTCGACAGATTGGCGCCGGCAATGAGCAGAACGGTCAGGGCCGCCGCCTGCAGCATCCACAAGCCTCGCCTCACCGGGCGGGCAGTATCGTCGCGCCAGGTGACGACCCGGCTCAACATGTTGCGGTTGAAGCCGGGATGGGCGGAGCCCAGTGATGCCATGACCGCGTCGGTGACGGCGTTGGCGCGTTCAATGCTGGTGCCGGGCCGCAGACGTCCGACAACCCCGAGAAATCGTGTATTCCGATTGCGTCGAAGCTCGGGCGTCAGATGCAGCGGCACCCATCCGTATCGAGTGCCGGGCAGGAAGTCGGCCGGCATCACACCGATGACGCGCCACGGCGCGCCGTTCAGCGTGATGTCGCGTCCGACAATACTGGGATCGCCGCCGAACTTCCGCTGCCAGAACGCGTGACTCAGTACGAAGACCCGCGAAGTGGATGTCGCCTCGTCATCGGTAAACGCGCGCCCGAGGGCAGGCTGCACGCCAAAGACCGAGAAATAACCTGGCGTGACCGTCGCCAGCAGCAACCGTTCGGGGTCTCCGGCGCCGGTCAGTGTTGTGGACGTCCCGCTGTAGCCGCCGAGGGCTTCGAAGATGTCGGTGTGCTGTTCCCAGCCGTCAAAGTTGGAGGGGTTGGTCACGCTCAACGCGTCCGGCTGCTTCTTCGGGGCCTCGTAGATGCGGACGATGCGGTCCGCGTTGGGAAATGGTGGCGGTTCAAGGAGCAGTGGTCGCACTACCGAAAAAATCGCCGTATTGGCTCCGATGCCGAGTGCGACGGTCAAGACGGCGGCCACGGTGAATCCGGGTCGCCGGGCACACGATCGCGCGGCAAACCTGACGTCGTGAATCAGCTGTTCCATGTGACGTCCTCCGAAATGGGGTGCGCGCCCGCGTCGCCGAGCGGACCGCCGTTCGGCGAAGGCGTGAACCAGGAGATCCGCGACGGTGCGGGTGAGGAGAGACAGTGCCGCGGCGACGCCGCGTCGCCGTGCTGCGCGCCAGCGATCCGCGAACACTTCGGCCATGTCGGTCTCGAACCGCGCGCGGAACGCGCGGGGAAACAGGTGGAGCAGGAGACGGTACACCCGCACCACTAGCTCCGGCGCTTGAGCCAACTCATGCCTCGCGCTTCGCGCACCTGTTCTTCAAGCCGCGCAAGCTCTGCCGCGGCCTCACGCCGGCCGGCGGTGGTGATGCGGTAATACCGTCGCCGCTCATCGTCGGCCTCCGGCGCCGGGCGCCGGGTCGACTCTTCGACGAGACCTTCATCCAGCAGCGTGCGCAGGCGGCGGTACAGGGTCCCTGGTTGAATCTGCATGCGCCCGTTCGTTCTGGTGGCGATGTCGGCAGTGATGGCGTACCCGTGCTGCTCGGCCTCGCCAAGCGACAGGAGGATCTGGAAGGTAATTGGCGTCAGCATGCAGTGCTCATCAAAAGTATAATCAGCGTGAGCATATACTGCAACTCCGGCACTCCGGCACTCCGGCACTCCGGCACTTCGGCACTTCGATACACTGCCTGTATGCCTGTCGTAGCTATCGTCGGCGCGTCGACCGACCGCCGCAAGTTTGGAAACAAAGCCCTCCGCGCGTTCCGAGCGCAGGGCTACACCGTGGTGCCGATTCATCCGTCCGCTGAAGAAGTGGAAGGGGAGAAGGCCTACAAGACCGTGCTCGACTATCCGGAGGCCATTGACGAGGCGTCCGTGTATCTGCCGGCTGATGCGGGCCTGCCCGTGATGGACGACCTGGCGAAGAAACAGATTCCGATCGTGTGGCTGAACCCGGGTGCCGATGAACCGCAGGTCGTCGCCCGAGCCCGGACGCTTGGCCTCAACCCGCGTGTGGCCTGTTCAATTCTGGGGATAGGCGACACGCCGATACGGTACTGAGGTCGAACGGTTCTACGTGCTGGGTCCTGGGTTCTGGGTGCTTGGGTTCTACGGGTTCGGGGTGCTAAGGGTTCTGGGTTCGCCCCGCTGCGCGGGCCGACCCGAACGCCTGAACCCTCGAACCCGGAACCCGTCGCACCCGGGCACCAGGAACCCAGAACCCAGCACCCTGAACCTCTACTGCTCTTGCCCCTGGTTCAGGGTTCCCCCAGGTTCATGCTAGAATCCCCTTCGGTTCTTCCCCGGGCACGTTTCCCCTCGTCCAACTTCATAGTCCCAATCCAGGTACGAAGCACTCCCATGGCACATCACCACAAGCGCGGCGGCGGACGCCGACAGCAGCACCAGGACCTTCCCGTGGCCGATCCGGCCCTCGAATACGCAGCCGAACAGGCCAAACTCGAAGCGGAAGCCGCAGCCAATCCCGACGCCCCCCAGCCCCAGCGGGCGCCCCTCCTGAACATCAATGACCTGAAGGACATGAGCATCCAGAAGCTCACCCAGGTCGCCAAGGACCTCAACGTGGCCGGCGCGACCGGCATGCGCAAGCAGGACCTGATTTTCCAGATTCTCAAGGCGCAGACCGAGCAGAGTGGATTCCTCTTCTCGGAAGGTGTGCTCGAAGTGCTGCCGGATGGATTCGGATTCCTCCGCGCGCCCGACTACAACTACCTGCCCGGCCCGGACGACATCTACGTCTCGCCCTCACAGATTCGCAAGTTCGACCTGCAGACCGGTGACACCGTCTCGGGTCAGGTGCGGCCGCCCAAGGACGGCGAGCGGTACTTCGCGCTCATCAAGGTCGAGGCCGTCAACTTCGAAGCGCCCGACCAGGCGCGCAACAAACTCTTCTTTGAAAACCTGACGCCGCTCTATCCGCAGGAGCGCCTCAAGCTCGAGACCGGGGCCGACAACGTCTCCGCCCGTGTCATGGACTTGATGACGCCCATCGGCAAAGGTCAGCGCGGCCTCATCGTCGCGCCTCCGCGCACCGGTAAGACGATGCTGCTGCAGAACATTGCGCAGTCGATCACGACCAATCACCCTGAGGTGTATCTGATCGTCCTGCTCATCGACGAGCGGCCGGAAGAAGTCACCGACATGCAGCGGTCGGTGCGTGGGGAAGTCATCTCCTCCACGTTTGACGAGCCCGCGCAGCGTCACGTGCAGGTGGCCGAGATGGTCATCGAAAAGGCGAAGCGTCTCGTCGAGCACAAGAAGGACGTCGTCATTCTGCTCGACTCGATTACGCGTCTGGCACGCGCTTACAACACCGTCGCGCCGCCGTCGGGCAAGGTGCTCTCGGGTGGTCTCGACTCCAACGCGCTCCAGAAGCCCAAGCGTTTCTTCGGCGCCGCCCGCAACATCGAAGAGGGCGGCTCGATCACCATCATGGCCACCGCGCTGGTCGACACCGGCTCGCGCATGGACGATGTGATCTTTGAAGAGTTCAAGGGCACCGGCAACATGGAAATCCACCTCGACCGCAAGCTGGTGGACAAGCGTGTGTTCCCGGCGATCGACATCATCAAGAGCGGCACGCGCAAGGAAGAGCTGCTGCACACCAAGGACGACCTCAACCGCATCTGGGTGCTGCGCAAGGTGCTCAACCCGCTGTCGCCGGTCGAAGCGATGGAACTGCTCATCGACAAGCTGGGCAAGACCAAGTCGAACAACGAGTTCCTGTCGGCCATGCAGAAGATGGGGTAGGGGTGGGGCGGGCCTTCAGGCCCGCCGCGTTGCCGGGTGAATGTAGGCGGGCCTTCGGGCCCGCCTTTTTTACGGCCGCGGAACGCCCGCCCGCATACAACACCAACATGCCACTCTCGGGGAAACGCGCTCTCGTACGCAAGGAAGAGCCGCTGCACATCAATGGTCAGAGCGGCGACGAACCGTAGTCAGTTTGTAAAGCGTGCGTCCATGTCCGCATTCAGCCGGTGAGTAATGGTAGGTTTTGCTATCAATATGAGCATCCTGTCTCTTGTTCTTGCAGTCGCGCTGATCGCCGGGCAACCCCCAGCCGCGGCGCCGCCACGACCAGATTTCACAGGCGTCTGGACCCTGGACGGATTCATGGGGCGTGGCCCGCTCGGCTTCAGGAACTTCCGTTCGATCTGTGAACTCCCCGGCGAGAAGATGTCGGCGGCGGGCGTCTACGAGAGTCCCGGCGACGACCAACTCCAGTCGATCGGAAACGTGGAAGGCGAACTGAAGATCAATCAGAACGCGACACAGATCTCCATCGAGCGCCGATACAGCGGCTCGCTCGGTTCGGGCGCCCTCAAAGACATTCTGAACCTCGATGGCAGTGAGACTGTGAACACCAACGGCATAGTGAAGGGCACCTCGCGATCACGTTGGGAAGGCGCTGGTCTCGTGGTCGACCATCAGCTGCGTTGGACGGCCGATGGAAAGGAAGTCGGTTGCAACGTGCGTGAAGCATTTGTCCTGACCGATACGAACACGTTGTCACTGGTCGCCACCAACAACGAGGCGGAAGGCTCCACCACCGCTCGCCAGACGTACGTCCGGAAACGGCAATACTGAGACCCGGCCCCGCCGGGATCGGCGCCATTCGGCCGGCGACGTTCCGAAGACCCGCTGAAACGCCTGCCCGAAGTGCGCACGACCGCGAAAGCCATGCGTCAAGGCCACCTCGGGAATACTGCGGCCTGCATCTTCGAGCGCGTCGAGACTGGCAAGCAGGCGACGCCGCAGGTGGTGACGCGCCAGCGTCATCCCGGTCACCTTGTGGAAGATGCGGCAGAGATGAAACACCGACACCCCGACCTCGCGCGAGATCTGGACGAGCGAGGCCCGTTGAACGCCGATCCGGTCGAGCACACGCTGGGTTCGCTCGGCCACTTCGCGTTCGTGCCGGGAAATGTACGAAGCGCGCCGGGACCGTTCGGATGTGGTGCCGAGCACCCGCTCCACGATCGTGATCACGGCCTCCTCCAGAGCCAACTCGTCCGCCACTCCGTCGTTGACGGCGCGGAACAGCGCGCGTTGCGCGGCATAGGCGTGCGTATCGGTGGCCGCACACGCGAGCCTGAATGGATACCGCCCCTCCAATGCCCGGGGATCGTGCCGTTCGACGAGGTCCACGACCAGAGGCCGGCTCAATTCAAACCACTCGGTGCTGTCGCCGCGGGGATCGAGGGGTGCCCGGCAAAACTCGTCACCGTCATTGTGGAACTCGACGACGGTGGCGTCGGAGCGGAAGCGGGAGGCCCGAGACGTCCGGATCCATACGGCGTGTCTGGGAAACACGATGCGGTACCCGGACACCTGCGAGGGACGCGCAAAGGCCGGATCGTGCACCCCGCAGCGGACCTGGCCGAGCGAGACGACCTCGCCGGTGAATAACACACGGTCTGTGGAACGCGACGCCATGGCTGCCCGGGATGTCACAGCAGAGTCAGCTTACGCCAGAGCGTGTCGTCGCACGACACAGGCCTGCCCCCCAAGCCGTAAATAGCAAGAAAGCGATCATGTCCGAATCCTTGCGTAATTTCCGTCGCATCCGCCTGCGCGCGCCGTGCGCTCGTTTTACACTCGCGCGATGCCGTCCGCACCCGTCCTTCCCGCGATTTCGTTTGCCCAGTGGTCCGCGCTCGACATCCGCGTCGGCACCATTCTCTCGGTATCTCCGGTCGCCAACTCGACCAAACTCGCGAAGCTGCGCGTGACGTTTGGTGATCATGAGCGGCAGATCCTGGCGGGACTGATGCAGGAGCGTGCGGACGTCCAGGCGCTGGTGGGCGTCCAGACCCTGTTTGTCGTCAACCTCGAGCCGAAGACCATGGCAGGCGAACGCTCCGAGGGCATGCTGCTCGACGTCGGGTACGCCGATGGCCAGTTGCCGGCGCTCGTACTCCTTGAACGTCCGATGCCTGACGGCACCAGGGCTGGCTGATCAGTGGATGCCCTTGGGTGGATTGAGCGCCTGCCGGAAGTCGCGCGCCAGCATGCTGGCGTACCCGGGCTCGCCCTGATTCGACAATGCGGCAAACACGTGTCCGCTGGCCGGAAACATCCGGAGCTCGCCGTTCATGCCTGGCGCCCCGCCGGAGTGACCAACCGCCGGTGTCGCTGCGTTGCCGGCGATGAGAAATCCGAGCCCCTGCGGCGAACCCGTGCGGTGAGGCGTGCTCATCAACGCAAACGTCCGCGATGACACCAGCGTGCCGTCCTGCAATGCCGTGGCGAACAGCAGCAGGTCGTCGACCGTGGAGTACCCGCCGCCGGCCGATGTCCCGCGCCACGGCAGCGTGTCGGTGTTGGGCGTCCACGTCGTGCCCTCGCGGAGGTACCCAATGGCCCGATCGTCTTCTCGCGGCACACCGACGGGCGAATCCGTGCGCCGCATCCCTGCGGGCGCGAACACCCGGGTGGTGACGTACTCGTAGTAGGACATGCCCGACAGCCGCTCGATGATGTTGCCCAGCAGGATGAACCCGTAGTTCGAATACCGTTGGGTACTTCCAGGCTCGAACAGGAGCGGCCGGGCGCCAAACAGCTTGAGGAAATCCCCGTGCGTGCGCAGCTGGTCCTTCTTGTCGACGTATTCGGGAAAGATGTCGCCGGTGCCGCCAGTGTGCGTCAACAGATGTGTGATCGTGACTTTCGCCGCCGCGTCCCGATTCGGGTAGTCGGTGAGCACCGTGCCGATCGGATCGTCGAGCGAGAGTTTGCCGGCTTCGACCAATTGCATCACGGCGACCGCGGTGAACATCTTGTCCATCGACCCGATCCTGAACCGTGTCTCGGGTGTGATGGCGATGCCCCGTTCGCGGTCTGCGAGGCCATACGCCTTGCGCAGCAGCACGGTGCCGCGATGCGCGACCAGCATCGCGCCTGTAAAACCCTCTGTGGCGGCCAGTTCGTCGGCGCGGGCGGCGACATGTCGCACCGGATCCTGTGTGGATTGCGCCGGCGGATACGACAGGCCCATTCCGAAAACGACTGCGAGTGAAATACCAACACGTGTCATGTTTCGCAGCCTACATCGACACCAGTGCCGAATCCCCTGGGTGGGCTGGCCAGTGCAGAGAAAAAGCAAGAACACGACACGGCCTGGCCCTGGAGGAGTCAACCCTCTGTCACCGGTTGAAGCGATGGACCTTGGTGCCGGGTGACTGTGGGGCGGGCCTTCAGGCCCGCCTTGTCGTGCACTTGGCGGATTACTCGTCGCGCAGGATCTTGGCCAGGTCGAGCCGTGCAGCGGTCAGAGCCGGACGCAGGCTGACGGCCAGCGCAAGGGTCAAGATGGCCACCGCCACGGAAATGGTGACGATGGGATCGAAGGGCTCGACCTGAAACAGGAAGGCCCGGATCGTTTCGGCACCCAGCCACGACAGGCCGAGACCCAGCACGAGGCCGGCTCCCACCAAGCGAACAGTGTCGCTCAACAGGATGGCACCCAGCTGACTGCCACGCGCGCCGAGTGCGGCCCGAATGCCCATTTCCCGGCGACGCAGCACGGCCATGGATTCGGCGATCACATAAGTGCCCAGCACGCTCAACAGCAGGGCCACACTGCCCAACGCGCCCATGACGGTCATACCGAAACGCTGCGGCGCCATGGTGTCCATGATGCGTTCGTCGAGCGTGGTCATCGGTTGCGGACGAATCGAAGGGTCGAGCGACTTCACGGTTTCGTTCACGGCCGCGATGGCTGCCTGCAGACTGCCGGAAGGACGGACGAGGAGGCCGGTGCCGCCAGAGCCAGGGTAGATGCGGGCCTGAAACTGGGTGTCGGGCATGAACAATGAAATCGGTTCAAGCCCCCCTGGCGCCCGCACATCCTGCACGACGCCCACGATTTCAACGTCAATCGGCGCGATGCGGGGATCGCCCAGCAGATGCTGTCCGATGGGGCTCCCTGTCCCGGCAATCTTGCGCGCCAGTGAGGCAGTCACGATGCCAACGGCCGGTGCGCCGGCGCGGTCTGTCGAACTGAAATCCCGCCCCTGAATGATCCTCAGGCCCATGGTCTCGACGTAATTCAGTCCGACGGAGTTGAGCTGGATGCCGCCGTCGAGCTTTCGAGGCTCGGATCCACTCACGCTCAGTGGCGCCGAGGTATTGGCTTTGTGAATCGCGATGGCCTGCACTGCCGGGTGCTGTTGCAAGCGTTGCGTGAGCTCAGCAATGAACGCCTGTGCACGAGGCACATCGTATCCAGCTGCGATGGGATCCACCTCGCCCCACAGGAGCCGATCGGTGTCGATACCGGGGTTGAGCGACAGCGCGCGGATCACACTGCTGGCGAACAGTCCCGCGCCAGAGACCAGCACCAGCGTGACGGCCACCTGAGCCGTGACGAGGGCCGCGCGCGATCGACGACGGGTCACGCGCGGAGTAGCCCCGGCCTGCGCGCGCAGGACGTCGCCATGGTTGCGACGTAGCGCGAAGAGGCTGGCTACACCGGCAATCACCAGCACACAGATCACTGCCGACGCGATTGTGCCGAGCAGGACGGTGCGGTCGACCGTCAGGTCGAGCAACTCGACGCGAAAGCCTCCGGGCAATCGGAACTGTCCCATCCCCACGAACGCCAGACGACTGACCGGCACTGCCAGCACCGCGCCCGTGACGGCCAGCAGGACGGCTTCGATGATCACACCCGTCGCCAGTCTCGCGCGTGAGGCGCCAAGCGCCAGGCACATCGCGAACTCCGCTCCACGCGCTTCGGTGCGCATCAACAGGAGCATGCCCACGGTCAGGCTGCCGATCGCCAGGATGAGACCGACCGTCCCACCCAGAAGAGTGGAAAACTTTCCGAGGTCGGCACGATCGCCATCGGTCAACGACGCGGTCTCGACGTCGACCAGGTGGAAGTCATAAGGGCCATCGGCTCTCTGGAGTCCGAGGTGCTTGAACCGGTCGGCCATCTGCTCGGCAGTGTTACCCGCCGGCAATCGACCGACCAGTTGCACCCAGTGCAGCGGAGGGCGTTCACCGAACAGCCCATCCCAGGTGTGGACTCGGTCGATGGTGTGAATCGGCATATACAGGTCCGGTGTCCTGCCCACTTCGAGACTCCGAAACGTGCGAGGCAGGACGCCGACGATGGTGGTGGGTTGGTCACGGACGAGGATGGTTGAGCCGATGACCGAGGGATCGGCACCGAACTCACTCCGCCAGAATCGGTCGGACAGCACCGCAATCATTGGACCGCCGGGTACGTCTTCGTCGGGCGAAAAGAAGCGGCCTCTGGCAGGGCTGACTCCCACCACGCTGAGGAGTTCTGGAGACGCAAAGTAGATGCTGCGCGCCCGTGCTTCCCCGGTTGTTTTTACCAGCAGTGGACTGCGGGCGCCAATCTTGCCCCACAGCGCGAAGTCCATCAACCCTGCATCGCGCAGGCGTTGTGCAACTGGATACGTGAAGCCGTTGCTGCGTCTGATCTCGTCGCGGAACTGGGAGTTGTATCCAATCTCGAACAGCGACTCTGGATCCTTGATTCGCAGGGGATGAAGCAGGAGGACCGAAATCAGCGACCACGTCGCCGCCGCTGCGCCGATCGCGCACGCCAGCGTCGCAATGGACGCGGTTGTCGCCAGCGGCTGCTTCCACAGTCGTCGTCCTGCGTATTTCACGTCGTCCATCGCCATGATGCGTCCCCTTGGCCACGTTGTCCTGGCCGGCCTGGGTTCCCACCACCACAGGCCCCAGGCTAATGCGACCGCCTCGCGCCAGTACCAGAGCCGCGCGTGGAGACGGCCGCGATCGATCACCTGCTGCTGATACTGCTCGTCGAGATCGCCCAACACCATCGGGCGATCGGCCGGTGCCAGGCGCCGGGCCAGCAGCCACTGGGGAGTCGCGGGCACTGGGACGCGTGCGGGTGTCATCGGCGACCCGGTGTGACCAGTGCCTCCGCGCCGGCCCACATCTGCTCAAACGCTTCGCGTGCCTCGCGTAGTTGCTTGCGGCCGGCCGGTGTCAGCTTGAAGAGTCGCTTCGCGCGGCCGCCTCGCTCGGCCGTCGCCTCGCCCACGCGCGATGCCACCAGGCCCTTCTCCTCCAGACGTCGCAGCGCGATGTAGATCGCCGCCTTGGCCACACCACGACCCGTGCGCGCCTGGATCTCGCCCATGATCGGCACCGAATAGCTCTCGCCATCCAGGTGCAGCAGGGCAATCAGCACGAAGTGTTCAACGTCGCCAAGCGCGGTGCGGGACATTCACTCTCTCCAGATGTATGATTTGAGTAGCATTTATAGTCTAATGGCACTTGTCAAGTGCCCGGGAGCAGCCAACGAGGGTGGCCTTGCCGCGGAGGCGAAGCACTTGCCTCATGTCGAGTCGAATCGCCTGCCTCAGCCGCATCCAGCGTGCAGAAGCGAGTGTCGGGTGTCAGTAGTACCGCTTCTCCAGCAGGCGGACGAACGGCACCGCGTGCGGAAACTCGCGAACGGCGCGCGGATCAAGCCCGGCCGCTCCGCGCGCCATATGCACGGCAATGATGTGTCTGGGCCTGATGTGCTCTCTGACGACGTGTGCGAAATCCGTGAGGAACCAGACCGGGAGAAGCGCGATGTCGATACCACGTTCATCAAGGTTGAACGTTTCGAAGACCCCGGCGGACGGGTCGGCATCGCCCACGTGCAACACCTTCTGCCCACCGATCGTGACAACGTGTCCGAGATTCTGAATGTCAGCATGGCGGGAGCCGTGGCCAAGGCCAAGGATCTCAACCGGCACGTCTGCCACGGTCAGCTGCTGTTTCTGTCCCACCGGTGGCGTCACCGTCGTGATCCGCGAGGCGATGGCGGCGTAGCTGGACGCCTGGGCCTGAAGTTCACCGGCCACCTGCGCGGACGTGACGAGTCTCGTTGTCTGGTTGTGCTGCAGATAGCGCGACACGGCTGCGGGGTGAAAGTGATCGCCGTGCCGGTGTGACACCAGAATCAGATCCACCGCGTCGAAGGGCGGCACTGCGGCTTCGAGTTGCTCCTGGTACGGCTGCGGGAGGAATGGGTACGACGAATATTCGCGAAACAACCCGTCGATGAGGATCTGGGTGTCGCCCGATCTGAGGAGCACGCCTTCGTTGGCGATGTAGGTCACCTCCACCGACCATGACGCTGGTGGGGGAGCGGGGACGGCGATGACCTCCGCGGGGAACTGTCCGCCGCGCCAGGCATAGCCGATCCCGAGCGCAGCCGCAACGGTCAGAAGCCCGATGGTGACGAGGGCACGCTTCACGACATACCTCCGATGCTGGCCGCATCGTAGCGTGTTTCCCTGCGTTGGCGGCGCGCGCGGGCCCTGTCTCCGACCGACGCGATCGGGTGATGCGCCCATCACCCGATCGCCAGATTCGAAAAGTCCGATCGCTAGCTGCCGATCTTCAGCTGATCGACGACGCGCTTGACGCCGTCGACATCGGACGTCAACGCGATGGCGCGCTTCCGGCCGGCGTCGGTCTTCACGGTACCCTTGAGCGTCACCACGCCGTCCTTGGTGTCCGCGTTGATGTCGCTGCCCTCGAGCAGATCCTCACCCATGAAGAACCAGTGCACCTTGGTGGTGATCCAGCCGTCGCTGATCTTCTCGCCCGCGCGATTGAGACCATTTTTCGCTCGCTCCGCGAGTGTCTTGTCTTCGTCCGGGTCGACCTCGATGTTGTTCACCACACGGGTGACGCCATCAATCTTGGCGAGTGTCTCGGCCTGGGCCTTCTGCGCGGCGGTCGCGACATCGCCAGACAGCGTCGCCACACCCTTGTCGTCAACATCGACGTCGATGTCGTACTTCTTGACCGGGTCGTTGGTCTGGAGGCGGAATTCAATCCGGTCCTCAAGTGTGTACTTCGCGGGCGTCTGCGCAAGAGCCTGAGTCGATGCACCGACGAGTGCAGTCAGGGCAAGGGCCCCGAGCAGGGATGACGTGAGTCGTGACATATCTGAACCTCCATGCGGTCCTCGCGGGGCCGCAGAACCGTGTTTGGGGGCCAACGTTGCAAACGCGGGGCCAGGTCCGGCGGACACGGCGGGTGGAGACGTGTGGTCGGCGTTGGCGAGACTAGGTACTTGTCGGGTCAGGTGTGGCAGCGCGGCGGCAACCAAGGGGGTGGTAGCGAGGGCACCAGTGTGGCGTGTTCAGATTGACAGTGCACTGTCATTCTGACAGTTTACTGTCATGCCGCCCCGGGCGCCCCACACGTTCGACCGCCAGCGCACCGCGACCCGCGCCGCAATTCTCGATGCGGCCCTTGCCCAGGTTCAGGAGACGCCGACTGCGCCGTTTTCACATGAATCCGTCGCGGCACGTGCCGGGATCGCCCCACGCACCGTGTATCGCCACTTCCCAACGCGCGGCGACCTGACAGCGGCACTCTGGACCCGCCTGCGCGACGCCCACGGCACACGGTGGCCGAGCACGCGCCGACAGGTGATCCCGGCGTTGCGCCGGACGTTTCGGCAGTTCGGGGACCTTGAACCCCTCACACGCGCAGCCGTGGCGGCGGGGTCCACGACCCAGTACACGGTGCACGGGTCAGCCGAAGGCCGCGACGCGTTTGGACGATGCCTGGAGGATCTGCTGGAGCGGCTGTCACCGTCGGAGGGACAGGCCCTGATTGGCAACTGTCTCGCGATCTACAGCGCTCCCTACTGGCAGATGCTGCGGGATCGCGGCCGCCTGACGCAGCGCGAGGCCGAACGCGCGGCGGCGACGGCCATGCAGGCCCTGCTTGATGCGGCCGACGCTCGCGCGGCACGCACCACCACTGATGGAGATGAGACAGATGACGAGTAACGTGACGACCGGCGCTTTCATTCTTGGTCATGACGGTCATCGTGCGGAGGCCCCCCTGAACGTGGTGGGTGAGCCGACGTTGGTGAAAGTCTCGGCGAGGGATACCGGCGGCGCCATGGCGCTGTTCCATCTTGTTGCGCCGCGACTGAGCGGCCCGCCGCTGCACGTGCACTCACGGGAGGACGAGACGTTCTACGTGCTCACGGGTGAGCTGGTCTTCGAGATCGATGGCGGTCGCTCGACGGTCGGCGCCGGTGGCGTGGTGTTCCTGCCTCGCGGTATCCCGCACCGCTACCAGAACTTCAATGCCGCCGATGCGGAGTTGTTGATTGCGGTGACGCCGGGCGCGAGTTTCGAAGCGTTTTTTGGTGAGCTCTCGGCGGCCACGCCCCCGGCCGGAGGTCTGCCGCCGTTCGATGTGCTTCAGGAGATTGACAGTCGGTACGGCCTGAAGACCTTCGGGCCGCCACTGGCCGAGTAGGCGGCCGTTGTCGCCAACTGCCTGTCCTTCATCTGGTCGACGACGCGCGTGGCGCCTGGCGTCTCGTGTCAGCGATCTGGG